>JAZDGM010000102.1:0-72466 GCA_043806915.1 Pseudomonadota bacterium
CTCGGGCCGCTGAACCTTGTCATTGGACCGAATGGTTCAGGGAAGTCGAATCTTATTGAAGCGATGGAGCTGATTAAAGCCGCGCCCAAGGACTTCCTAACCCCTATTCGGGACGGCGGCGGAGTCAGGGATTGGCTGTGGAAAGGCGGCGCCGGGAACCCCATCGCCTCCCTGGACGCCGTCTTCGTCAATCCCCTCGGCCCCGACAATATTCGCTACCGGCTGGGTTTTGCGGAAAATTCACAACGATTTGAGATTGTTGATGAAAGAATTGAAAATGAGGCCCCCGCCCCGGGACATGACCAGCCATATTTCTATTATCGATTCCAACACGGCAATCCTGTCTTGAACGTCAAGGGGCAGCCGCGTGGCTTACGACGCGAGGAAATTGACCCCCACCCAGTCCATCCTGGCGCAACGCAAGGACCCCGATCAATATCCGGAATTGACCTATTTAGGGAATACCTTGGCCAAGATCAGGCTGTATCGGGAATGGAGCTTCGGCCGCTATACCATTCCCCGGTTACCGCAAAAGGCGGACCTACCCAACGATATGCTGGCGGAAGACGCGGGCAATCTCGGCTTGGTCCTGAACCGCCTGCGTCGGGACCCAGTGGTGAAGCAACGCCTGCTTAAAGCCCTAGGCGCCCTATACGACGGCATTGACGACTATGACGTGCAAATCGAAGGGGGAACAGTCCAGGTTTTTTTTCAGGAAGGGCGGTTCACCGTTCCCGCGACCCGTCTTTCGGATGGGACGTTGCGATATCTTTGTCTCTTGGCCATTTTGTGTCATCCCGCGCCGCCGCCGCTAATTTGCATTGAAGAACCCGAACTCGGTTTGCATCCGGACGTTTTACCGACGTTGGCCGATTTATTCAAGGAGGCCTCGGAGCGTACTTAACTCATTGTCATAACCCATTCGGATGTGATGGTTGACGCTATGACCGATAAACCCGAAGCGGTTTTAATCTGCGAGAAGGGAGAAGAGGGGACGCGGCTGCGTCGTTTGAATGCCGAGGACCTCAAGCCGTGGCTTGAAAAATACCGCCTGGGCGAGTTGTGGACTCGCGGGGAAATCGGAGGCGTGAGATGGTAGGGGTCAAGATTTATGTGGAAGGCGGCGGTGATTCCAATCTAATGAGAACAGCCTGTAGGCATGGATTTTCGGAATTTTTGCGTAAAGCCGGAATGGCGGGACGCATGCCTCGAATTGTGGCTTGTGGTACTCGACAGGACGCCTATGATTCATTTCGAATCGCTCTGGTTACCAGGCCCTGTTAGCGGCCGGTTGAAAATGTAAAGAAAATGGCCAAATGAAAATGAGTATGGCTGGTTCCCAAGCTCTAGCTTGGGAACCTCGGCCAGGGAAGCTCCAGCTTCCTCACTCTAGAGATGTAGCGCCCCGCCTCCGCCCATAATCGCCGGCCAGGGGATAGACCTTGCCCGGCGCGCCTTCAGGCATGGGTTCAACGAGACGGATAAAATTTCAAACCGACTAATATCAATACCTTCACCGCCGCGATACGACCACGGAATGGAAACGTCGCGTTGATTCCCCGTGGTTGCTTTTCGGATAAAGTGGGGAAGCTAGAGCTTCCCCTTCTCGGGTTCCCAAGCTAGAGCTTGGGAACCAGCGGTTTTTTTAAAATTTGACCGGCTGCGGCAACACCCTACTGGGTTAAGGAATGTCTATGCCTAAAAACGAGCATTATTTTAGCTTGATATATTATGTGGACTAACTGTAATCAAATAATCATTAATTACGCCCTTGATTGTGATATTGTGAACGTAAAATCTGGGTTTTGCAATTACCTCGGAATAATACAATTTCTGGTGGCCAGGTTTTAGGCATTATCAGATGGCCGCCGGCACTATTAGACGGGAAAGAGGCAAGGAAGTCTCGTCCGTTAACAGGAAACAGCCTCGAGAATGGCTTTCCTTTTCGTTCAAGGGTTCCTGGCGGAGAAGGGCGGTCAGCCGTGTTTTGAGGGGTTTCAGTAAATCCAGGCCAAATCCGCGGGTGAAGTTTTCGTTTCCGACCGGGAGCAAGGAAGCGCGCTTGTTTTCTTTTTTTTCTACCCGGGCTGCTTTTCCGGCAGGTTGATGATAAAGGCCGTGCCTTTTCCGGGGGCGGTTTTAACTTCCACGGTTCCATGGTGGTCCTCGATGATGCCGTACACCGTGGACAGGCCCAGGCCCACGCCGAACCCCTGTTTCTTGGTGGTGAAAAAAGGCTCGAAGATATGGGGCAGGTCTTGGGGCGATATTCCGGCGCCCGTGTCCTTCACCGAGATGGTCGCTCCGCCGGTCGCGGGGTTGGGTCCGGCCTCGAGAATTATCATTCCACCTTCCGGCATGGCGTCAATGGCGTTGAAGATCAGGTTGATCAGGCACTGCTGGAGTTGGTTGGCGTCGCCGACGACCTGGAGGGGCGCGGGGCACAGGTTCAGGTGGACCGCGATATTCTGGAGGATGAGTTTGTGGCCGCTCAGAATAATCGAGGTTTCCAGCAGCTTGTTGAGGTCGACCTCGGCCAGGAGGGGTTCGGAGCGTCGGGAAAAGGAGAGGAGACTCGACACGATCCGGCTGCAACGGCCGGTTTCGCTTTCGATCAGAGTCAGGTAGTCCTTGAATTTTTCCAGCCGGTCCCCGGCCGGCGCCCCTTTTTCCAGTATTTTCAGCATCAGGCGGGAATAGTTAAGTATCCCCGCCAGGGGGTTGTTGATCTCGTGGACCACGCCGGCCGCCAGGCGGCCCAGGGACATCATCTTGTCCTGGTGCAGGATTTTAACCTGGTCCGCCGTTTCCCGTTCCAGCCGCCGGATTTCCCCGAGGTCCCGAATGAACAGCACCAGCCCGTCTTTTTCCCCATGGTCCAGGATTTCCGCGGCGGAAACCTGCACCGGGACCTCGCCGCCGTCCTTGGTCCCGGCCCTGGTTTCGTAGATGAAGAGCCGGCCTTTTTTACCGAATTTTTCCGACGCGAGGGCGTCCTTGAGGGCCTGGAGGTCTTCCGGGGAAAAAAAATCGGACAAGGCCTTGCGGCCGAGGACTTCTTCCTTGGAGAAACCCAGGAGCGCTTCCAGGGCTTTGTTGAAGGCGACCGCCTTTCCGGACCGGTCGCAGCCCAGGATGCCGTCCATGGAGCTTTCGATCAGATTGCGTTGAAAGGCGAGGGTGCGGACCAGTTCCCTGGTGGTCCGGACGTTTTCCTCTTCCAGGAGGACGGTGTAGTCGGCCAGTTGCTTGCGGGACGAATACCTTTCCCGGGCCCGCTTCAGGGCGAGATGCAGGGCTTCGTCGCCGATGGGCTTGGCGATGAAGTCCGAGGCGTCCAACCGCAGGGCCTGGATGGCCAGGTCCATTTCACCGAAAGCGGTGGCCACGATGACTTCCGTTTCGGGCCGGCTTTTTTTCAATAGTTCGAGGACCCGCAGCCCATCCATCCGGGGCATGCGGATATCCGTCACCACTATTTGCGGGTTTTGCTCCGCGCAAACCCGAAGGCCCGTCTCCCCGTCCGGGGCGGTGAAGACCAGATACCCGGCGTCCATTAGGGTCAGGGCGAGCACTTCCCGGATGTCCTCTTCGTCGTCGATCAGGACTATCGTCCATTTTTCGGAGTCGTTCATGGGCGTTCCGACCGTTGGACCGAATGATGGCCGTCGGAATAGGTTTTTTTGACCGTTAGGAATTCTTCCAGATTTTCCAGGAAAATATCCACCAACGCGGGGTCGAAATGACGGCCCCGGCCTTTTTTGATCTCCTCGACGGCGTCTTCGAGGCTCCAGGCTTTTTTATAGGGCCGGGACGAGGTCAGGGCGTCGAACACGTCGCAAATAGCCGTGATCCGGCCTTCCAGGGGGATTTCCTCGCCTTTCAGGCCGCGGGGGTAGCCGGAGCCGTCCCATTTTTCGTGGTGGGTCCAGGCGATGACTCGGGCCAGGGTCATCAGGGCTGAACTCGGCCCGTTCAGAAGCTCGGCGCCAAGGTCGGCATGGGTTTTCATGATCCGGAATTCATCCTCGTCCAAGCGGTCCGGTTTCAGAAGAATGTGGTCGGGAATGCCGATCTTGCCGACGTCGTGCATGGTCGCGGCGTGAAACAGGAGTTCCCGGTCCTTGTCGTCCAGGCCCAGGGCCTGGGCGAACAGAACGCAGAAATGGCTGATGCGCCGGACATGCTGGCCGGTTTCGTTGTCGCGGAACTCCGCGGCCATGGCCAGCCGGTTGACGATCTCGAATTGGGCGTCCCGCAACTCCCTGGTCCGTTCCCGAACCAGGTCTTCCAGGTGGTCCCGGTGTCTTTTGAGTTCCAGGTGGGTCCTGACCCGGGCCTGGACAATGGCGGGACTGAAGGGCTTGGTGATGTAATCGACCGCGCCCAGGTCGAACCCCTTGGCTTCGTCTTCCTCCTCGGTCTTGGCCGTCACGAAGATGACGGGAATGTTCCGGGCGCGAAAATCGGCCTTGAGGGCCCGGATGACCTGGTATCCGTCCATCCCGGGCATCATCACGTCCAGGAGAACGAGGTCCGGCGGCGCATCCCCGAAAACGATCTTGAGCGCGTCCGGTCCATTGACCGCGAAACTGATCCTATATTCCGAAGCCAGGACTTCCTTGAGCACCTTGATGTTGGTCGGGACGTCGTCAACCACCAGGACTCTCGGCTTAAGGTTTTCCTCCGACATGGCCCTAATCCTTTCCGGACCGGCCGCGGCCGGTTATCCCCGTTAATCCCCGGCTCATCCACGCCTCGGGGCGCCGGCGGCGAAGAGTTTGACAATATGGTCGTTCACGAGGGGCCTGTCGGCCCGCGCCCGCCAAGAGGCCTGTTTCCCGGGTCATTCCTTCCCGGGCCCCGGGATCATATCTGAAAGCCGGGACAAAGTCAGGGCCGCGGCCCGGAAATCCAGGCGTTCGATCTGTTTTTCCAGGATGTCCAGGAGGTCGGGCGGCCTAGTCCCCTGGAACAGGCTTTGGAGCGATTTCAGGCAGTCCTCGGCTTCGAGGTCGTTTTCCCGGAGCATCCCGTTTAGGTTGTCGATAAGCGTCCGGGCTTTTTCCAAATCCAGGATCGCGAAAGCGTTCGGCGCGGTTTCGGCCCCCGGGCGCCCTTTGGCCTCGGGTTTTTCCAGGCTCGACAGGGAGGTCAAGACCGTTCCCAGGGCTTGGGTCACGCCGGCCAGTCGGGCTTCCCGTTCTTCCCTCGTTCCGTTTTTCAGGGCGATTTCAAATTCCTGGGCCGCTTCCCGGAGGTTTCCGGCGGAGATGTTGCCGGCCACGCCCTTGAGGGTGTGGCTCAGGCCGTGCGCCCCGGTCAAGTCGTCCCGGTCCAGGGCCGCTTGAATTTCCTGTCCGGCGTTCCGGAAATCCCTGGAAAAGTCCAGAAGCAGCTTCCGAAAGAGACGCTTGTTTCCGCGCAACCGTTGCAACCCGCTCCGGACGTCAATTCCGGGTAGGGAATCCGGCAGAACAGCGGCCCGATCGGCGTCATCCTTTCTGCCGACGGGTAGGGGACGTTCTTCCCGATCGAGCGGTCCGATCCAGCGGGACAGGGCGGCGAAGAGCTTTTCGGGGTCGATGGGCTTGGTCACGTAATCGTTCATGCCGGCTTCCAGGCATTTTTCCCGGTCGCCCTTCATGGCGTAGGCGGTCATGGCGATGAGGGGCAGGCCGGCCAGGCCCTCCATTGTCCTTATCCGGCGGGACGCTTCCAGTCCGTCCATCACGGGCATTTGGACGTCCATGAGCACCGCGTCGGGGGCCGCGCGGACCAGGGCGTCCAGGGCCTCCCGGCCGTTTCCGGCGGTTTCCGCGACAATGCCGACGCTTTCCAGGATTTCCCGGGCCACTTCCTGATTGATGGGGTTATCCTCGACCAGAAGGACCCTGGCGCCGGCCAACCGACGCCTGATCAACTCTTCTCCGCTCCACCCGGCGGCGTCTTCCCCGTGGTCGGGCTCGGCCCGGCCCAGGGCCGTCAAGGCCGCGTCCAGCAGGGTCGAGAGCTTGATCGGCTTGGTCAGGAACGAATTGGCTCCGGCTTCCCGGGATTTCGGGCAGATATCGTCCCTCCCGAAAGCCGTCATCATTATAACCGGCAGATCGGCCAGGGTCGGTTCGGACCTGATGGTTTTCAAGGTTTCCAGGCCGTCCGGAGGGGGCATTTTCCAGTCCAGGATCACCATGTCGATTTTTTCCCGCCGGGACATCAACTTGTCGAGGGCCTCGGCGCCGGAGGCGGCCGAAACCGGCTCGGCGCCCAGGGACTGGAGATAGGCTTCCAGTATTTCCCGGGCCGTGTTGTTGTCATCGACCACCAGGACCCTCAAGCCCTGGAGGTCCCTGGCGGGCGGCGGGACCGTCGGCGCCTCGGCCCGGTCGAAGACCGCGTCGAAGGTAAAGGCGCTGCCCCGGCCCTGCTCGCTTGTGACGGTTATCTCTCCCCCCATCATCTCGGCCAGGCGCCGGCTGATGGTCAAACCCAGCCCGGTCCCGCCGTATTTGCGGGTGGTGGACCCGTCTTCCTGGGTGAAGGCCTCGAAGAGCAGGGGGATTTTTTCCTGGTTGATGCCGATGCCCGTGTCCCGCACCGTGAACTGGAGCCGGACCTTTCCCGCCGTCGCCGGGGCCGGGTTGACGCTGATGGCCACTTCCCCTTTTTCGGTGAACTTGAAGGCGTTGGTGGTCAGGTTGATCAGCACCTGTTCCAGGCGCAGGGAATCGCCCACCAGGGCCAGGGGAATGTCCGGCGAGGAAAAAATATTGAATTCAATCATTTTTTCCACGGACCGCTCCCCAAACATGTCGGAAACGCGGTCCAGGACCCCGGCCAGGGAAAATTCCGTTTTTTCCAGGTCCAGCTTGCCGGCCTCGATCTTGGAGAAGTCCAGGATGTCGTTGATGATGCCCAGCAGGGACCTGGAGGAGCTTTCGATCCGGGCCAGGTAATCCCGCGGCTTGGGCGGCAGGTCCATCTTCAAGGCCAGGCTGGTCAAGCCGATAATGGCGTTCATGGGCGTGCGGATTTCGTGGCTCATGTTGGCCAGGAATTCGCCCTTGGCCCGGGTCGCTTCCTCGGCTTTTTCCTTGGCTTGGCGCAGGGCTTCCTCGGCTTGCTTCCTTTGGGTGATGTTTTGCAGGGTGGTGACGTTGCCCATCAGGCGGCCGTCGCCATCCCGGAAGACCGAGGCGCTGATGCTGATATCCAGGACCAGGCCGGACTTGGTCAGGCGCTTGGTTTCGAGCCCGTGCAGGGTTTCGCCTTTTCCGAGCCGCCCGATCATCCTCTCGGTCTCGGCCCGGCAGTCGGGCGGAACGTAGTCGATGCGCCGGCCCTTCAATTCATCCAGGGTCCAACCGAAAACCCGGGTAAAGGCCGGGTTGATGTAATCGGGCAGGCCTTCGTTGTCGTAGACCACCATGGGGTCGGGCGCGGATTCCATGATGGAGCGGATGCGGCGTTCGCTTTCCTTGACCGCCTGCTCGGCTTTTTTCCGTTCCGTGATGTCCTGCAGAATGGTGATATGGCCTATTCGGCGGCCGTCCTTGTCGCCGAAGAAGGCGGCGCCCATGCTGACATCCAGGACCTGGCCAAGCTTGGTCAGGCGCTTGGTCTCCACGCCCAAGACCCTTTCGCCGGCCTGAAGTCGCTGGAGCATGAGGTCGTTTTCCTCGATGATATCTTCCGGAATGTAGGCGGCGCCGCCGCTGGACAACTCGTCCAGGGTCCAGCCGAACAGCTCGATGAACCTGGAGTTGAGATAATTGACCCGGCCCTCGTTGTCATAAACCAGCATGGGGTTGGGAGCGGAATCGATGATGGCGCGGGTCCTTTCCTCGCTTTCCCGAAGCGCTTTTTCGGCCTGGACCCTTTCCTCGACTTCCTCGGACAGGGCCCGGTTGGTCTCGGTCAGCTTGGAGGTTCGTTCCTCGACCAGTTGTTCCAGGTGAAAGCGGTGGCGGGCGAGTTCCTCCTCGGATTTGCGGCGTTCCGTGATGTCGCGTCCGATCCCCCGGTACCCGACGGCGAACCCGTCGGAATTGCGGATCAGGGTGATGGAGGTTTCAATGGACCGCGGGGTCCCGTCCCGGCTGATCATGGTCCAGACATACTCGGACACGGGTTGCTCGGTGAGCAGGGCCTCCTTCAGGGTTTCCTGCATCAGGTCGGCCTCGTTCGGGGGCATGAGATCGCCCTGATTCATCATGGAAAGTTCATCCGCGTCGTATCCGGTCAGGTCCCGGAAGGCCCGGTTGAAGAAATTCAGGTCTCCGACCAGGTCCACCTCGTAGTACCCGTCCCCGATGTTTTCCAGGATATTGCGGTATCTTTCCTCGCTGGCCCGCAGGGCGTCCTCGGCGGCCTTGCGTTCCGTGATGTCCCGCAGGACGCCCCGAAAGCCCAGGGGCCGTCCGGCCGGGTCCCGCGTCAGCGAGGCGGACATTTCCAGGGCCTTGATCAATCCGCCGGCCGCCAGGATTTCGAAGCCGGTGATGGCGGCGGGACGTCCCGATCGGAAAACCCTTTTCAACCCGTCGATCACCTTGCCCGCCGTTTCCGGAATCAATATCTCGTCGGCGGCCATGTCCAGCAGTTCTTCCCGGGGGTGCCCCAGTATCCTGCAGCAGGAATCCGAGACAAAAGTCAGGCGTCCCGACAGGTCGCACTCGAAATAACCTTCCTCGATGCCGTCCAGGATGCCGCGGTATTTTTCCTCGCTGGCCCGCAGGGCGTTTTCCGCCTGCTTGGATTCGGTGACGTCCCGGCTGATGCCGCGAAACCCCAGCTTGCGGCCGCTCTTGTCCTTGACCAGGGAGATCGAGGCTTCCAGCCGCCGGACCGCGCCGTCCTTTCTTTTGATTATCCAGTCGAACCCCCTGGCGCCGCGGCCGGTTTCGTAGACCTGGTTGAACACCCGGGACACTTCCCGCGCCACGTCCGGTTCCATGAAGTCGCGGTAGTTGAGCCCCCGCAGTTCCCGGGACGTTCGCCCCAGGATTTGGGCTTGGGCCTCGTTGAAGAATACCATTTCGCCGTCAAGGTCGACCTCGTAGTACCCCTCGTCCATGCTTTCCAAGATAGTGCGGTAGCGTTCCTCGCTTTCCCGGAGGGCTTCCTCGGTCCTTCGCCGGACGGTGATGTCCTGCCCGATGGCCAGAATTTCCGTCAGCCGGCCGTTTTTGTCCCTGATCCCCTTATTGCTCCAGGCCACCCAAACCTTGCTTCCGTCCTTGCGCAGGTTTTCGTTTTCGTTGTAGGCGAAGGAGTCCGGGTTTTTTTTCAATTCCTCTATAAAGGAAGCCAGGTCGCGGCCCGATGATTCCACCAGGGGGACCAGGGTCCCCAGCAGGGAGCGACCGTTCAGTTCCCCTTTTTCAAAGCCCAGGAGTCGCAGGCCATGGTCGTTGATGAAGGTAATCCGTCCTTCCGGGTCGAGACGCAGGACGATGCTGTTGGCCGTTTCCACCAGTTCCCGGTACTGGGCCTCGCTCCGCCGCAAGGCCTCGCCGGCCTGGGCGTTCAGGGTGACATCCTCGTAAATGATGAAAAAATCGCCATTTTTAAGCATGACCGGCCGGTAGTGGATCGTCTTGTCGGTCCCATCCCCGCATCTGGTCAGAAAGGCCCTGGAACTGGCTTCACCCGGCCGCAGGCGCCCCATCTGGGCTTTCCAGGCCCGGGCGACTTCTTGGCGGTAACCCGGGTCGGGATAGGCCAGGTTTATCCATTCCCGGCCGGTGGAAAAATCCCGGGGGCCATAACCCAGCATCTCCGTGAATTTGGGGTTGAGGTAGCGATAAACGCCGTTGCGGTCGATCAAGGAAATCCCGAACGGCGCTTCCTCCACCAGGAATCGAAACCCTTCCTCCCTTTCCAGCAAGGCTTTTTCCTTGACTTGGCTCCTATTGAAGTCCGTCAGGAAGACGACCCAATAATCCATTTCGGAAAAGGCGTCGCTCCTCGCCTCGGCCGAAAGCCACACCCGGAGGGGTTCGTCTTGCTTGCGGAGAAACGCGGTTTCAAATTCTTCCACCCGCCCCTGGTTCTTCATTTTATTCGAAAGATCGTCAAAGGCCCCGGGGACCGCGAAAAGGTTCGTCTGGAGGTCTCGAATCGTCTCGATAAAATTTTCCCGGGACTCGTGGCCGAGCAGTTCCGCCAGGCGGGAATTGGCGTCCAGGCAGAGTCCTTCCGGAGAGGCCAGGAGAACGCCTAGGAGGCTGTTTTGAAAAACCCCGTCCCGCCTTGCCCCGGCAGGGGCGCCGGCAAAAGTCCCGGCCTCGGCGCCCTGGGTTTCCAGGGTTTTTTTGGTCAACAAAAACACGAACAGGGTCGGCAGCGCGATCAGGGCGGAGACCAGGATCATGGTCAAGGTCCGGTGTCCCGACCACAAGGTCGCCAGGATCATGACCTGAATGATGACCAGGCCCCCGACCGCGGCTTGGCCGTGGAGGGCGAATCGTTTCGGGTTGACCCGAAGTCCGGACCAATTTCCGTATTTCCCGGAGACGCGGTACAAGGCGACTGTTCCGACTGTCGCGAACCCGATCCCCACGAGACAAAAGAAGGCTATGACAACAACTTCCCAGGCAGCCACGGTAGCTCCTTCGTCCCTGCTTATCTCGCCGGGAGGTGGTTCGGTTATGGGCGAGGCCCGACGAACTAACTTATATGCAAGGGATAATAAGTGAAATGATGGGCAAAGGCAAGGCCGATCTCCCGTCGCCCCGCCTCTTTCCCGGGCGGCTTCGGGGCGGGAGGGGCGACCTGGGCGGAGGTTGGGGGGGAGTCGTTTTTTGCCTTGGCGGTGATGTTTTTTCTTGACTGGCGGGGCCGCGGTTGGTAATGTCTGTATACATATATACCAACTGACACGGCCGCAAGCCATGTCGGTCATAACAACCAATGAACATGCCCTTCGGGCATTTTCATACCAACCGACATGACCGCGGGCCATGTCGGGAAACTTCCCGAGGGGAGGCCTGAGTCGCATGGACCCGCCCAAATCCATCCCTTTATACCGGAAAGTCGCGGAAACGGTTAAGCAGCGGATATTGAACAATCAGTACGCCGCCGGAGGCCTCATCCCGCCGGCCCGGGAGTTGGCGGATGAATTCGAGGTCAGCAATATCACCATCCGCAAGGCCATGGAGGTCCTGACCAGTGAGGGTTTCCTGGTTCCCCGCCAGGGATGGGGGACCATGGTCGCCGAAAACTCCAGGGACTTGCTGGAAATCAGGTTGACCGGGAATTTCAACGATTGGTTCGACTCGGCCTCGGGCCGGAGGCCGAAACTTACGGCCGACATTTTGGCTTGCGAAAAAATCAGGCCCCCGGAGCGGGTCCGGGTCCTCCTGGGTCTGCCGCCCGAGACGGAAGTCTGGCGGATGCTCCGCCTGCGGCGACTGGAAAAAACTCCGGTCTCGTTTTTTCGTAACTATTTTCCGTCCGGGTTGCGCGAGAACATCGACCCCCGGGCCGTGGAGGAGCGGAGCTTCATCGAGGTCTTTCAGGAAACCAACAAGATTCGTTTCACTAGGCTGGTTCAGCGCGTGGAGGCGAGCATGGCGGACCTGGACTTGGCCGACGTTCTTGGCGTCGAATTCGGAGCGCCCCTTTTTTTTATCGAGAATACCTATTTTGCCGCGGGCCCTCGTCCGGTGGTGGTCACTCACATGTTCTACCGGGGGGACCGCTATGTTTACAGAGCCGATTTTCCTTTAACATCAAGCGAGTGACGAGCGGGGCCCGGCAGCCCCGCGATCGTCCGCATACTTTCGGAGGCGACCCCATGCCGCTTACAATCAGCCAGAAAATCCTGGCCGCCCACGCCGACGTCGATTCGGTGGAACCCGGTCAATTGATCGACGCCCGACTCGATTTTGTCTTCAGCAACGATATCACGGCGCCCCTGGCCATCAAGGTGTTCGAGGAGTGCGGGGCCGACCGCCTGTTCGATCCCGAGAGGGTGGCCTTGATTCCCGACCATTTCGTGCCCAACAAGGACATCAAGTCGGCCATGCAGGTCAAAATACTGCGTGATTTCGCCCGCAAGCATCACTGCCCCCATTTTTTCGAGGTCGGGCGCATGGGCATCGAGCACGTCATGCTGCCCGAGCTGGGCCTGGTGTTGCCCGGTGATCTGATCATCGGGGCCGACAGTCACACCTGCACTTACGGCGCCTTGGGCGCCTTCGCCACGGGCGTCGGGTCCACGGACCTGGGCGCGGCCATGGCCTCGGGCCGGGTTTGGCTGAAGGTCCCGGAATCGATCAAGTTCGTCTTCACCGGGGAAATGGGGCCGTGGCTGTCGGGCAAGGACCTGATTCTTTACACCATCGGCCGCATCGGCGTGGACGGCGCCCGGTACAAGGCCATGGAGTTCACCGGGCCGGTCATCGACGCCCTGCCCCTGAGCGGCCGGTTGACCATGAGCAACATGGCCATCGAAGCCGGGGCCAAGGTCGGGATCATCGCTCCGGACGAGACCACCCTGGCCTATGTAAAGGAGCGGGCCAGGCGGCCCTTCCAGGTCCAGGTCTCCGATGAAGGCGCCGCGTACGAGGCGGTCCACGTCTATGACGTCACCGGCATGGAGCCCCAGGCGGCTTGCCCCCATCTGCCGGAAAACGTCAGGCCCGTCAGCGAACTGAGGGACGTGGTCATCGATCAGGCGGTCATCGGGTCCTGCACCAACGGCCGGATCGAGGACTTGAGGACGGCCGCCGAGATTCTGAAGGGGCGAAAAGTCGCTCCCGGGGTCCGCTGCATCATCATTCCCGGTTCCCAGGCCGTGTATAGGCAGGCCCTGGCCGAGGGATTGTTCGAAATTTTCACCGAGGCCGAGGCCGCCATCTCGACTCCGACCTGCGGCCCCTGTCTCGGCGGTTACATGGGCATCCTGGCCGAGGGCGAACGAGCCATTTCCACCACCAACCGCAACTTTGTCGGCCGGATGGGCCATGTCAAGAGCGAGGTCTTTCTTTCGTCGCCCGCGGTCGCCGCGGCCAGCGCCGTGACCGGCGTCATCACCCATCCGCGGGATGTCGTCGGAAAGTGAGGAATATCATGACCATAACCGGAAAAATCTGGAAATTCGGAAACGACGTGGATACCGACGCCATCATCCCCGCTCGGTATCTCAATACGTCCGACGTCGATGAACTGGCCGCTCACTGCATGGAGGACGCGGACCCCGACTTTACCAAAAAAATCTCGGCCGGCGACATTATCGTGGCCGGGAAGAATTTCGGCTGCGGATCGTCTCGCGAGCACGCCCCCATCGCCATCAAGGGCGCCCGCATCGGCGCCGTCATCGCCGAGTCCTTCGCCCGTATTTTTTACCGGAACGCTTTCAACACGGGGCTTCTGATCCTGGAATGCCCGGAAGCGTCCGCCGATATTTCGGAAGGCGACGAGGTGTCCATAGACCTGAAAACCGGGACCATTACCAATCATACCAAAACAAAAACCTACCAGGCCCAATCGACTCCTCCCTTCATGATGGAGTTGCTGGAAGCGGGGGGGCTGGTCCCCTATGTCCGCCGGCGGTTGGTCCAAGTCGGTTGACGGCCCGAGCGGCCAAGGAGGCTCTACTCATGACGGAAAAAAAAATATATAGGATAGCGGTGCTGCCCGGCGACGGGACCGGCCCGGAAGTGATCCGGGAGGGCGTGAAAGCCCTCGCGGCCGCGGCCGACCGGGAAAACCTGGCCTTTGAACTCGACTACTTCGACCTCGGCGGCGAGCGGTACCTGAAAACCGGCGACATTCTGCCGGATGATGAATTTCAAAAATTGAAAACCTATTCGGCCATACTGCTGGGGGCTATCGGTCACCCGGACGTCAAACCCGGGATTCTGGAAAAGGGACTGCTCCTGGAACTTAGGTTCAAGCTGGACCAATACATCAACCTCCGGCCGGTGACCCTCTTCGAGGGGGCGGAAACCCCGTTGAAAAACAAGGGTCCCCGGGATATCGACTTCGTGGTGATCCGGGAGAACACCGAGGGCTTGTACACCGGGAGCGGCGGGTTCCTGAAAAAGGGGACCCCCCAGGAAGTCGCGATTCAGGAATCCATCAACACCCGCTTCGGCGTGGAACGCTGCCTGCGCTACGCCTTCGATTATTGCCGCAACCGGAATAGAAGGAAAAAACTGACCCTGTGCGGCAAGACCAATGTCCTGACCTTCGCCTTCGACCTCTGGGAAAGGACCTTCCGCGAAGTGGCCCAGGAATATCCCGACGTGGAAACCGACTACGGTCACGTGGACGCGGTCAGCATGTGGATGATCAAGAACCCGGAATGGTTCGACGTTATTGTCACGGACAACATGTTCGGGGACATCATCACGGATATCGGGGCCATTATCCAGGGGGGGCTCGGGATCGCGGCCGGCGGCAATATCAACCCCCGGGGAGTGTCCATGTTCGAACCGATCGGCGGCTCGGCGCCCAAATACACGGGGTTGAACGTCATCAATCCCCTGGCCTGCATCGGGGCCGTGCAGATGATGTTGGAACATCTCGGCGAAAAAGCCGCGGCGGCCAGGGTGGAAGCGGCCATTCGCAAGGTGGTGGCCCGGGACGTCACAAGCCTGGCCTCCGGGAAAATGGGATATACCACGCAACAGGTCGGCGATCTGGTGGCCGGGCATATCGCCTCGTCCTGATTTTTTGAATGAACGGCCGTCCGGGGTCGTTCCCGGACGGCCCGAGGAAAGGCCCTTCATGCCGGACCCTAAAAAAGTCTTCATCAGGGAAGTCGCCCCGCGCGACGGGTTTCAGTCCTGGCCGGATTTCGTGCCGACCGAAAAAAAGATCGAGGTCATCACGGCGATCATGGCGGCCGGGGTCGCGGAAATGGAAACCACGTCCTTTGTCAGCCCCAAGGCGATCCCCCAAATGAGGGACGCCGCGGAGGTCATGCGGGCGGTCCCCCGGTCGGGCTGCCGGCACGAGGCCCTCGTTCCCAACCTCCAGGGCGCCCGGATGGCCCTGGAAGCCGGGGCCCAAGGCCTGGTGGTGGTGATATCGGCCGGCGAGGCCCATAATCTGGCCAATATCCGCCGCACCATCGCCCAGTCTTTGGAAGACCTCCGGGCGATTTTCGATCTGGCCGCGGGCGGGAAAATTCCCGTGATCGGGGCCCTGGCCGTCTCCTTCGGCTGCCCCTTTCAGGGCGACATCTCCGAGGACGAGGTGTTCCGACTGGCCGACGCCTTCGCCGAGGGCGGCGCCGCCAGCGTCATCCTGGCGGACACCACCGGCATGGCCACCCCGCCCCGGGTTGAAACGCTGGTGCGCCGCTTCATGGAACGCTTCCCCGGCCTGCCGTATTCCCTTCATTTCCACAATAACCGGGGCACGGCCATGACCAATCTATACGCCGGGCTCAGGGCCGGCGCCGAGACCTTCGACGCCGCCCTGGGAGGCGTCGGCGGCTGCCCCAACGTCCCCCAGGCCGCCGGAAACCTCCCGACCGAGGACGTGGTCTATCTGCTGGAGGAACTGGGATACGACTCCGGCGTCGATCTTTTGAAAATTATCGAGGCCGCCCGGTTGTTGGAAAAAATCCTGGGGCGAACCCTACCCGGCCAGGTGATGAAAAGCGGCCCCAGAAATCCCGGGGCCGTCGCGCGGATTTGCGGAACAAACCATACCGCCCGCGACTGACTGGCGGGGTCGGCCAGGGCCAGGGTGTTTTTGCAAAATTAATTGAAAATTAAGTAGTTGGCGCCAATACGGCCAATGGCGAAACACGGATATTCGGCCTTCAAAAGCCTGGCGGTTGGTCATATAAGGCTTGGCCGAAAATGACCTGAAGCAAGGACGGCAAAAATTTGCCCGCGGACATACTGAAGTATTTCGATGAGTTAAAAATGAGTTTGACGACGAGTTGGGTCCAGGACCGAAGTTCTGCAATTGGCTAAATAGTCATAATTTTTTAAAAATATACTTAAACTGATAAAAATTGCTTGACAAAAATAATGAGATTTGTCAATTTTTTTATCAAAGGCTTCTTGGGTGCGCGTGCCCGGTCTGAACGGCTAATCCCGCAATCAATTTTGTTGGTCGGGTTTTGCGCCGCCAGTTCTTCACGGCGCCAGAGGAGGCCTTTTTTTTCGGTCGCTTCACCCAGCGAAAAACAGGACTACTTGGGCTTGACGGCTCGCTGTTGGGTCCGCGTTAGCTTTTATTCTCGACAAAATCCAGCAGGACCTTCAGGCGATGCTGGTAAGTGTGTTCGGCCAGCACTCTTTTTCGGGCCGCCCGCCCCATTTCTTCCCGCAGTTCCGGTCGTTGCAGAAAAAAGGCGATTTTGTCCCTAAGTTCGGCGACGTTTTCGAAGGTGGACAATTCCTTTTCCGGCTCGAAGAATTGTTGCAGCGGGTGGCGTCGATCGACCAACTGGAAGGCCCCGCAGGCGGCGATTTCAAAAGTCCTGGGATTGATGAAGCCTCCCGCCGCGTCCAGTCCCGCGGTGAAAATGGAGGAGTGCAGGTTGAGGTTGATCCTTCCGGCGTTATAGATCAGCACGGTTTCCGCGGTTGAAACCCGGGCCCCGTTTTTCTGGACCCGGCGGCCGAGGTCTGATTCCAGGTCCCACTCCGTCCCCCAGATTTTAAAATCGAAATCGAGAAGTTCGGGAAAGACGGCCCTCCGGTTAGGGTACCCGGCGCCCATGAAGGAGAGGTCGGCGCGAAAGGGGGCCAGGAGTCTCTGGTCCGCGATGGGTTGAAAGACCTCGGGATCGGCCGCCAGGGGGAGGTTGAGAAAATTCTTCACGCCCAATTTTTTCAACTCCGCTTCCATTTCCGCGCCCTGGATATGAAAAAAGTAATCGTAGCCCCCGGCGAATTCGCGGTAATAGGTCAGGAATCGTCCGTCCTCGACAAACCAGAAGGCGCTGGGACACCCGAGGTTCCTGATTCTGGCCAGGGTGTGCGGGTCCAGGGGGGCCTGGGCCAGGGCCAGGACTAGGTCCGGTTTCTCCGTTTCGACCAAGAGGGTGAGATAATCGCTAATAAAATGGATCAATCGTTTAAAAGCGTCATTTTTTTTATCCGTCGACGCCTCGAGACGGCGCAGGGTTTGATAAAAAGGGTCCAAGGCGGCGAGGTCCAGGTCGATCACGTGGTGTCCCATGAGATTGAGGGCCCTGACCGTATGGCGGGCCACCGGCAGTGACCCTCCAAAAAACGGCCCCACCACAAGTATTTTCCTGGCTGAATCCGTTTTGAGGCGAGGGACGCTTCGTTCCTGGAGGAAGAGGTTTATTTTGGAGCAGAACCCCGGTTCCAGCCTTTCCGCGGGGCGATGAACGAGCAGGGTCGGGCCGATCGGGATGAGGGGGAAGTCATCCTGGTCGGTTATAAAAAAAACCCGGCATAGGATGTCTTGCCACTCGCCAAGGGAAAGGGCCAGTTTCAAGACCGCGAGACTGGGTTCCACCACGTGGATATTCCTGAATTTAGCGGCCAGGGCCCTGATGTGGTATCCGAGGCCGAGCCCGAAAACGACCACGTCTTGGTCTATTTCCCGGGCCTTTTCCACGGCCCGGGAGGCCGCGAACTTCTCGGCCTCGCCGAGGGGGTCATGGCGGGAATGCAGGCTGAGACCCTTTCTGACCAAGACCGGCCGGCCGGTTTTGGAAAGGACTAACTCCAGATCGGGCGCCGGAGGCGTGTTCTTCAGCTTTTCGACCAAGGCCGGATTCCGCTCGGCCAGTATTTTCAAATTAGCATCGAGCCGAATATCGGCTTCATTTTTCATCGGGGTTTTCCTTTTTCAAAAACCGGTCGGCGATGGCGCCGTAGTAGCTTGGCGCGAGACGCAGGGCGGGCCGGAGGGGGAACGCCTGGACGTCCCCGCCGGGCGCCAGGGTCTTGATTCTCATGACCGCCAGTCCCGGCGCCTGCCCCACGATTAAAAACAGCCTGGGGTCGTCCCAATGGTCGTCTAAAACCTTTCCGGCCAAGGCGGCCTGGAAAAGGTCCGGGGCCGCTTCCACCACCACGACCCGCCCGGTGCGACCCGGGTGTTCCAGCAGGGCCTGGACGTGATAGCCCAAGCCCAGGCCCAGGACCAGGACGTCCTTGTCCCGGGGAATGTCCGCCGCCCAGGCCCGGGCTTCCTCTCGCGGGTCCCGGGAACTGTGCAGGGTGACCAGCCGGCCTTCTTTATTGACTCGAAGCGTCGGAAACCCGGCGGCCGAGGGAAATATCCCCCAATTTTTTCCTTTCCCCGCGACCGGGGACGCCGGTTCGCGGCGTCTCCCCGGCCCGGGCCGGGAGCGGCCGGCGGCGTCTAGGACCCGGAGGACCGCTGCCCGGACGTCCGCGACTTTAATTTCCTTCATGCAACGCAGGGAGCCGTCCTCGCACTTGCCGGTGTAACTTGGGATCGGTCGCCTGGCCTGGCAGCCCAGGCAGGGGACGTCGGCCGTTACCGGCTCGAAAAGGCCGTCGAACGGTTTTCTCCATTCCGGCCGGATGCACCCGAAAAGGGCCACGACCGGCTTGCGGCGGGCGGCGGCCAGGTGCATCAGGCCGGAGTCCAAGCCTACAAAGACATCCAGGCGATTTATGACCGCCGCTAAGTCCCGGAGCGAAAGTCGATCGATCAGGTTATGCAGGTTCGGCCAGGGAGACGGGGCGAAATCCGGGGTCTTGCCTAAAACCAGGATATTGGCCCCCTTTTCGACGGCCAGTTCCCGGGCTAGGCGGTCCCAGTTGTACCAGTCCCAGGTCCTTTCCGGCCAGGTCGCTCCAGGGTGCAGACCGATGACCGGGCCGGGGCCGAGGTTGAGTTCCGCCAGGATGCGGCCGCCTCGGGCCTCTTCGTCGGGAGTCAACCAAAGCGCCGGAGTGAGCTGCCTTGGGGGCAGGCCGGCCGATTCCAGGTACCCGTCCAGGATGTGCCGGTCGGGTCGGAATTCGTAGAACAATCGGATTTTTCGGTCGTGGAGGTATTCCGGCGGCAGGTCGTTGACGCCGGTCAAATCGGGATGACCCGCCAGCAACAGGTGGTGGGGGGGGAGGTCAAAAAATGGAGCCGCGCCGCCGGGTCCCGCTGCTTAAGCTCCCTGATGACCGGTTCGGCCCACAGAACGTCTCCCAGCATGCCCGGCCTGATCAGCAGGACGGTGCGGTCCCGTTTTTCATGCGGCCGGTTCGTTCCCTTCCGCCTCAGGATCATGAGAAACCTGGGCAGGCCGCCGTAATATCCCACCCAGGCCGGTTCCAGGCCGATGCGTCCGGCCAGGGCCGCCAGGGCGTCGGGGTTGAAAAGAAATAAGGGCGGTTCGCCCGAAAAGGTCGAGCCCGCGTCGACGTCTTCGCGGTCCAGGGCTTCGAGACACACAACGCCGTCCCGGGTCAGCAGCCTTTCCATGAGAGCCAGTATTTCCAGGGGGTTGGGATGGTATTCAATATCCCGGACCCAGGAAACGACGTCAAAACGTTCCCAATCCGCGGGCTGGGCCGGGGCAAGCCCGGGTGGAAGGTCCAATTGATGGGGCTTGTCGGCCAACAAGGAGGTAATTTGATCGGTCTCGAGGCCCCGGGGCGCGAAGCCGGCCTGGCGGGCTTCAAGGAGCATGGTTCCTGGCCCGGGGAAAATATCCAACCATTTCCCTTCCGATATGTACCTGGAAATTTCCCTGGCCCGGACGGCGGAAACCCTTGCTTCCAGGGCTGGATAGGACCCCGGCGGGTCGGCGGGGCTTGGAGGCCGGCAGGGCGCCGCGGGCCGCGGCGAAACCTGGACCAAGCCGCAGGAGGGGCAGGCGGACAGGCGGCCGGCGCCGGACGGGTCCTTTTCCAGGGCCGTTCCGCAACCAAGGCAGGTCCCCGGTCGCGGCCCCGGTCCCTTTCCGTTCGGGTGGGATGTTGGCGTCATTGTTTCCCTGGGTTGTTCCTTTCCCGACCGGGTCGGCCTGGTTTCCAATCCCGTGAGTTCGAGGTTTGCGCAGCCCTTGAAAAACAAACGGCTTGACTGCATCACCTCTTCAGGGTCGCACAAACCCTTATTAGTTAAACCGGCCGCGGTTTCGAGACCCGTCCCTCGACCTGGAAATACCTGGTCGAGTCACGGGGGCGGCCCTATCCTTGACGGACCAGCGGTCAAATTCTTGACTAACGCCGGGCCGGCCGCCCTTGACCGGGCCGACGCAACGTCGTCGGGCCGGATTCGGGCCGGTTGACGCTGTTATTTTTGCAATAATATTGCCTAAAGGCAAGAAAATGGGACTGGGACGGGAAAAGGGCGAAAAACGGCGTTCCCCCCGGACGAGAGCCGGGGGATAAAGAGCCTGGGATGACCCACGGCCGTAAGGGGATGAAAAGGCGCCGAAGAGCCTGGTCGTTTCGGCGCCTGGCTTTTCGGCCCTAGGCCTCCGAATTGAAGAGGGCGCCGGAAAACTCTTCCAGGTTCGCGGCGGCTTCCAGTATCGCCTCGGGGGGAAGCTGCCTCAAAACCTTATGGGTTTCCGGATCGATCACCTTAATGACGGTTCGGCCGGTGGCCTCGTGCACGGTGAATTCGAGGCTGATCTGGTGTTCGGCGGCCATGTCCTTGACCTGTTCGATGGCGGCGTCCAGGTCGGCTTGGTCCGCTTTCTTGGTCGGGGAGAGGGACTCGGTTTCGGGTTGGGGCTCGGTTGGCTGGGCGTCGACCCTGGGGACGGCGACCCGGGCGGCTAATTGAGCGTAAAGGCTGACTTCGGCGGCTTTTTTTATCTCTTCCATGACTCACGTCCTTGTGAGAGTAGTTTGGTTGTTTACAACCCACTAACGGTTTCATTCCATTTATCGGTTTTTCTCAAAGTTCACTTGAGGCTTTTTTTTTCTAATCTGAAACGTAAAGTTCCAGCCCCCGTTTTCCGATAAGCAGTTTGAAAGTGATTTTGGCGCGGCAAATCCCGACGGAAGGAGGGTTTTGTCAATAAGTATAACGGACTGCCGGCCGAAAAAAAGTAACCTAAGGCATGGATGCCGAAAGCGCCCCAGGGAAGAATCGGGGCGAAAAATTCAAGGAGGATTTTTGTCATGGCGATTTATACCAATCATAATATTCTGGCTTCCCAGGCGGCCAGGTATCTGAATCAAAACTATTCCGCGTTGAGCGAATCCACCAACCGACTGTCATCGGGCCTCCGGATCAATTCCGCGGCCGACGACGCCGCCGGTCTGGCCATCCGCGAGTTCATGCGGGCCGACATCGCCGTCATGAACCAGGGCTTGCGCAACGCGTCCGACGCCATCAGCTTGATCCAGACGGCCGAGGGGGCGTTGCAGGTAATCGACGAGAAGCTGATCCGGATGAAGGAGTTGGCCGAACAGGCGGCCACCGGCACCTACACCACGGTTCAGCGCGAAATCATGAACTCCGAGTACCAGGCCATGGCGGCTGAAATCGACCGGATCGCCAACGCCACGGACTTCAACGGCATCAAGCTGCTTGACGGCAGCATGAGCGCCCTGCATCAGACGGCCAGCCAAGTGAGCAACGGGTCCGGCGGCGCCGGTCTCAAGATTCATTTCGGCACCGGAAACCTGGCGGCGGAAGACTATTACTTCGTCAACATCTCGGATTCCCGGGCCACTTGCGCCACGGGTCTCCATGTGGGCGGAGACATCAAGTTCGCCGAAACCGAGGTTTGGACCTCGACCACCAATTGGACCAGCTCGGCCAGCGCCGTCCATACCGGGACCTCGGGTTATTATGGATTTTTCTACGACACCGAGGCCAATTCCGCCACCGCGGGCGCCCCTCAAACCCTGTCCTACCTGACGGGCGTCTACGAGGCGGCTTCGGGCGCCACCCTGAGCCAGGTCGTCAGCGACATCAACAGCGGCACCAGGTCTCGCGTGGTGATGAATGTTTCCGGCGCCTCCACGGTCGACGACCTGGCCATTACCGGCTCCACCGAAAGCTTCGCCCTGACCATCGGCGCCAGGACCTACGGCTTCGTGGCCAACACCGACGGCAGCGCCTGGGCCCTCAACTCCGCCGGCGCCGACGTGGTTTACGATGTCGGCGGCAGCAGCGGCGGCATGAGCGTCCGGAACTTCCTGGCCAGCGCGGTCAACAACGACGCTTCCGCCGACGTTTACGCGGTCTACGGCGCGGACTCCGATGAACTCTGGTTCTTCGCCAAGTCTTCCGGGACCAACGCCTGGGCCGTGACCGAACAGGCCCAAGCCACCACCGGAGGCGGCAATTCGGCGGTCAGCGCCCTGACCTGGACCAACGTCTCCACGGGCGTCACCAGCGGGACCGCCAGCTTCAGCCTGGGCGGACTTAATTGGGTCAACGCCTCGGTGGGCGGCAATGCCACTTCCGGGTTCACCCTGCGGGTCGAAGGCGCCAGCGCCGGCGCCGGGTTCGACATTGAGGCCTTCCAGTTCGGCGCCGCGAGCGCGTCCATCACCACGACCAGCGGCGGCATCTCCTTCGGCGCCATTGACTTCGCAATGTCGGAAACGCGCAACGCTTCCGCGGCGGCCGCGACTTCCGCCGGCGCCCACATCCGGACCCAGTCCGCGGCCCAGGAAGCCTTGGCGGCCCTGGACTCGGCCATTACCAAGAAAGATACCACCCGCGCCAGCCTGGGTTCCTTGCAGAACCGGCTGGAAAACACCATAACCAACTTGTCCATACAGGCGGAAAACCTGCAAGCGGCTGAATCCCGGATTTCCGACGTGGACATCGCCACCGAGATGACGGAATTCACCCGGGCCAACATCATGACCCAGGCTTCCACCTCGATGCTGGCCCAGGCCAACTCCCTGGCCCAGTTGGCCCTCAGCCTGATGGGTTAGTCGCGCGGAGGCCCCCCGGCGCCTCCATGACGGTTGACCAGTGATACGACCGGGACGAGGAAAAATTTTCCTCGTCCCTTTTTTTTAAAAAAAGTCCTCCCGGCCCGCGATGGGGTAGAGGCAAATAATTTGTTGATAATTTTGACGAAAAAAATGATTAGTGTTTGTCGGCTTTTTTGGCGCGTGAATTGCTACAACATTTCGCAGCCCCTCCACGCCTGAAACGGGACGGGGTTGGTCCCGAAACGGGCCGGAAAGGAAATACCTTAATAATAAGGAGAGACCCATGGCCGCGGATGTGACCCTGGCTTCAGGGACCGCCTCGTATCTTTCGGGGAGCATAAAATGGTCGGGTTTGGCCTCGGGCGTCGATTTCGGCACGGTGGTCGACCAGTTGGTGGAGTTGGAGAGATTGACCATCACCAACCTGACCACCTGGAGGGCCGACTGGTCGGCCAAGGTCGATTCCATTACCACGCTCAATACCAGGATGTCCGACCTGAAGACCGCGTCCAAGGACATGGATACCTTTTCCGAGTTCTATTCCAGGGTTTCCACTTCCACTGATTCCTCGGTGGTCTCGGTGACCAACAGCAGCACCGCCTCGGCCGGATCGCATTCGGTGACGGTGGGGGAAAACATTCCCGGACGGATGATTTCCACCAGTTACGAGGACGAAGTGGGCGTGGGCGGGACGGTTGGAGAAAAATTTATTATCACCGTCGGCGACAAGACGCTCGAGCTGACCGCCGTCGACGGGGCGGCCGGGATCGGAGAATTCGATATCAACGGGGATATCGACGCCCTGGCCCAAGCTATAAAGGACGCCGACAACGCCGCGGCCGAACAGATACTGGGAGAGGTTTACGCGGCCCAGGACAAGGACCGCGACGGGACCATTTACAAGCGCTTGGTCATAAACGCCAAGAATGCCCTGGGGGGTAGCGCCAACGCCGTCTCCATTTCCGACCCGACCAATTTGAGCCTGGACGAAAACAGCCTTGACCAGGCTTATGTCAAGGGGGAGTGGGGTGGAACGTCCACCGTTTCCTCGGGCGGAACATACAACGGCAACACCAATAAAACCTTCACCTTCAGGGTGACCAATTCGGCCACGCTCACCTCCGATCCGGAAACCAGCGGCGCGGTGATCGTCCAGTGGGCCGACAACGAGGGACATGGCGGCAAACTCACCGTGGATCAGGCGAACAAGGCTTTCGAGGTATTCCAGGGCGTCGAAATTACTTTTGGCGAGGGCTTGGCCCTGCAGGAAAACGCCTTTACCATCGACGCCTACAATCCGACGCTGCAAGCCGCCCAGGACGTGGGGCTGGCTGCGGCGGAACAACGGGTCCATTCCGGTTTTTCCGATATGATCACCAAGCTGCATGCCGGGCCCGGGTCGGCCGAATTCGTCTATCGCTACGAAGGGGTCGAAACAACAGTGGAAATCCCCGAGGGGGCTAAATTGCAGGACTTGGTCAACGCCATCAACATGGACCCCCTCAACCGCGGGGTGAAGGCTTCCATCGTCAACGACGGGCAGAGCACCGCGACGTCCTACCATCTGGTCCTGACCGGTCAAAAACCCGGCGCCCAGTATTCCGTCGATATCGTCAGCGAGACCATGGATAATTTCGAGGCCGCGGACTCCGATTTCTCAACCCCCCAGAAAGCGGCCAACGCCTTGTTCAAGGTGGACGGATACCCGAGCGAGCCCGGGTATTACTTGCAGCGGTCCTCCAACACGGTCGCGGACATCATCACCGGGGTGACCCTCAACCTGAAGGGTTCCGGGACCGCGGTGGTCACGGTCAGCGACGACGTGGACGCCATTGAGGAAAAGATTAATAATTTTATAAGCTATGTCAATTACTTGCAGAACTATATCAACGTCGAGACCAGGTACGATTCCGAAACCAAGGAAAAGGGCGTGATGCTCGGCAATTACACGTACGACATCGTAAAGTCGGACGTCAACCGCCTCATGGCCGAAAGCTTGGTGCGCCAGGCCGGCGACGAGTATTCGTACGCCTATACCCATTTGTCCCAGATCGGGATCACCTCGGACCCGGACAACGAGGGCATGTGGGTAATTGACGACGATTTATTGACGCAAGCCCTGAACGAAGACCTCGAAGGCGTGGCCCGCCTTTTTGTCCAGGACCCGGAAAGGGGCAGCAACGGCATTGCCAATAAAATGCGCGTCAAAATGGAAAAATTCACCGACTCCGTAAACGGGATCGGCAATGTTTTAATTACCAATTATAACGGCATCATGGAGCAGATCGACGAAAAGATAGCACGGGAGGAAAAGAGGGTGGCCGCGGTTCAGACCAGGTTGGAGGAAAAATTCGCCCGGCTGGAAACCGCTCTCAGCACGCTGGAAGGCCAATCCAGCTATCTTGAATCCCAGCTTAGCAATATCGTCAGCGTCAAGTAAAGTTTAACCAGGCAGGTGAAATCGGGAGGTCTTATGAACGTATACGGGCAACGTCAATACAAACGCACGCAGGTCACGACGGTTGACAAGGGTCGCTTGATCGTCCTTCTTTACGAAGGGGCGATCAAGTTCCTCCGGCAGGCCAAGGAATGCACCGAGGCCGGGGACGCCGCCGGAAAGGCGGGCTTCATCAACCGGGCCCTGGATATTATCGCGGAATTGAATCAGTCCCTCAATATGAAGGACGGCGGGGAAATTTCGGTCAATCTGCGCAAGCTGTATTTGTTCTGGTCCGATCACCTGATTCAGGGCAAGATCAAAAAGGAGTCCAAGAACATCGACGACGTCTTGAAGATGATGACTTCCCTTTGCGAGGCTTGGGACTACGCCGTGTCCCAACCCGAGGCCCAGGACGCCATTCCCAAGACGGATAGCAAAAACGTCAGGGCCCAGATGACCGTTTAGACGACCGCGGGGAAAAGCCCCGGCTTGGCTTTCCGATTTCATCCGACCGCAAGGATTGGCGCGCCGACGGGACGGTCCCGTTCGGCCCCGATCCGGCCCGATGCGGCCCCGATCCGGATGGTTTGGCGGCGACCCGAAGCCGGGCGATGGCCTTTGTTCGTACCGCGTCCCTTTTTTCAATGGAGGCCGGGGGCCGGAAAGCTAGGCGGCGAGTTCCATTTTTTCGCTTCGGCCATCCCGATCCGGTCAATTCGGGTCGAGTGTTTTTCGAGGGCGGAATGCAACGTCCCTTGATCTCCAGTTTCTTATCGTCTTCTCCTCGTCAACTTCCTGGTTAAGGCTTTTCTTCCCGTTTCAAACGAACCGGGCAGGCCGCCCGCCGTTCCCCTTGGCTTGCGCGCAACCCCCCTTGGCGGCGACAGGCCCTAACCGGCCCGCTGAAGCGGTCCATGTTTTTTTCCGGGCTTGGGAAAAGGGCTGGACTCCGATCGGGAAAAAAATTACACTTTTTTCAAAGACCGAGAAAAATCGGCCCGCGCGTCGGAAGGGCCGCAACCGCGTCCGGGAAGGCAAACGGGTCGATTTCAAAAAAATATTTAACATCGAGATGTTATCCCGTGGAGGGGCGATGCCGTCAAAAAAAGGCGCCGGCGATTCGGAAAAATTGAACCAAATGGTTGACGAGGCCCGCCGTAAAAAACTGGCCGAGGACTTGTACCGGGAAAAGGCCCTCAAGCTTTTTCCCTGGGTTTGCGGTCGTTGCGGCCGGGAATTCGCCGGCAAAAAATTACGGGAGTTGACTGTTCACCACAAGGACCATAACCATAATAACAATCCTCCCGATGGCGGCAATTGGGAGCTGCTGTGTATCTATTGTCATGATAACGAACATTCCCGCCTGGAAATGGAAAGCGAATATGGGGTGGAGGAAACGAAGTCGGAAAAACCCTCCCTTTCCAGCAAACCCTTCGCCGCCTTGGAAAAACTACTGAAAGGCAAGTAACTGGTCCGCTTTCAAGGGGCTTGCCGGGACGACGCCGGGGCTCGACGCCTTTCCGGTCGGGGATATTAGCTTAATTGTCCCAATCCCAGGGAAGCGATGACCGCCAGGGCAACCCAGAGGATGGTCTTGATTATCCCCCAGGCCCGCGCCTCTTCCCGGGACGGTCGAGGCGTTGCGGTCAAGGCGTTTTCCGGGGACGTGTCCCGCGGAAGGAAGAGCGACGCCAGGTTTCGTCCGATTTTCAGCCTGGAAATCCCGCTTTCCGGGACGCCGGCTGTTTTCGCGGCCGCGGGCCGCGGTCGGACCGAGGCGGGCCGCCTGTCCGGCGCGGACCACGCCTTGGTCGAACCCCGGCGGCGGAGGGGAAGGGAATCGTTATGGTCGGCAATGAAAACGCTGGTCTTCATGGTTCCACCCCGCGGGCATTCCGGGCCGTTGCACGAGACGTCCGGCTCGGAAAATGAATTGCATCGATTGTTCATGGTCAGCGTGTTAAATAATTATAGGTATATTTTCAATTGGTTATGTTTAGTGAAAGCGCATTGTCACCTTGAAGCGATTATCTGTTGACAAGGTCTGTCTGTCAATGTATTTATTGTCATCATGACAATTTGGAAACCCCGCTCATTGGACCCCGCCCTCCCCAAATACCTGGCCTTGGCCAAGGCGATTTCGGGAGACATCGAGGCCGGCCTCCTGCGCCCCGGGGATCGTTTGCCGCCGCAGCGGGAGCTGGCCGACTTCCTGGGCGTGACCCTGGGCACGATCACCCGGGGGTACCGCGAAGCCATCGACCACGGCTTCCTGAAGGGCGAGGTGGGGCGGGGGACCTACGTGGCCGAGCCGAAAACCGTTCCCACGCCCTTGCGGGTCAGCGCCGATTACCCCGAGGGAGTCATCGATCTGAGCTGCGCCTACCCCCTCTACGGCTCGGAGCCGGACTTGGCCGCGACCCTGCGAAAACTGTCGGAGCGGGGCGATATTCAAAATTTATTGTACTACCAACCTTCCGAGGGCATGCCGCGCCACCGCGCGGCCGGCGCCGGCCTGATGAGGCGGCTGGGGCTGGATGTTTCCCCGGGCGAGATTATCGTGACCGGCGGGTCACAACACGCCCTTAATGTCATTTTCAGCGCCATCGCCCGTCCGGGAGACGTTATTCTGACGGAAGCCCTGACTTTTCCCAACGTCAAGGCCCTGGCCGCGGTCATGCACCTGAAATTGGAGGGAGTGGAGATCGATGATCGCGGGTTGATTCCGGAAGCGCTGGCCGCCGCCTGCCGCCAGGACCGGGTCAAGGCCTTGTACTTTATTCCCACGCTGCATAACCCGACCACGGCCATTTTACCGGAGAAAAGAAAACGGAAAATCGCGGCCATAGCCCGTGATTTCGACATCGCCCTGATCGAGGACGAAAACTATCGCCTCCTGGCCCCCGATCCGCCGCCCTTGACGGCCGAATTCGCTCGCGAGCGCACCTTTCTTATCGGCGGGGTCTCCAAGTGCCTGGCCGGCGGCTTGCGAATCGCCTTTAATGTTTGCCCTCCCGGTTATTTCAAGACGGTGCTGTTGAACGTGGCCTCGACCATGATCATGGCGACCCCCCTGGCGGCGGAGATAGCCTCGACCTGGATTGAGGACGGGACCCTGGACATTATCATCCAGGGCAAGAGGAAGGAGGCCGCGAGCAGATGCAATTTGGCCCGGGAAATCCTCAAGCCTTTTTCCTTCATGGCGCATGAAAACGGGTTTTTCGTGTGGTTGCAACTTCCGGACCCATGGCGAAGCGGCCGCTTCATCCAGGAATGCTTTCGTCGCGGACTGGTGTTGCCCCCCACGGAGTCCTTCGCCCCCGGTCCGAGACCGATCCCCAACGCGGTTCGTATATCCAGCAGCGCGGCGCCAAATCCGGCGGCTTGGGAAAAGGCCTTGCGGACCATGGCGGATATCCTGGCCGGACCGCCTTCAACCGGGTCCTACTTGCTGTAGTGGGCAGGCGTTGGTCGCGTTGGCGTCGAGAAAAAGAACGGTCAATTTTTCCGGGGGTGGGCAAAATAATTTATTTTTGATATAGGAAAGCCTGGCGAGGCAGCCGTTTTTCACGCAAAAGACGTCATGTCGTGAATGAACCGTCTGTTTCCAACCTTAATTTTCCTCAGCCCGGGCATGTTTTTTTTGAGGGCTTTTTGAACGAAAAATCGTTTTCGCAATTATTATTGGACCCGAGGGGTGATTTCATCCTGGTCGCCGGCCCGGACGAGCCTGGGGCGCCCAGCGTATTCCTGGACGCGGGCGACTTGGTTTGCGCGCGGTTGGGATACGCCCTGGAGGAATTGCTCGCCCTTTCCCCGGCCCAAATATTCGACCGCCCCGGACTGGAAAGATTGGAAAAAACCGGACCCCGGGACATCACGCGCTTTGAAACGGCCTTAAGGTCCCGTTCGGGAAAAATGGTCCCGGTGATAATTCGAAGCCGGTTGTGGCGGGGATGGGAGCGGCCGGTGGTGGTCGCGGTCGTTGGCGAAAACGGCGGACGGGAGGTTCCCGGGAACGTCGGCGACGACAACTATTCCCTGCTTCGGGCGGTCATGGAAGAAATCACGGAAGCGGCGGCCGTCATTGACATCCGGGGCGCCATCCGTTTTTCCAACCGCCAGGCCGCCCGCGACTTTGGCCGCCGGGGCCGCGAGCCGGCGGCGGGCGGGAATATCCGTGATTATTGGCCCCCTGATCAAGCTAATTCCTTAATTGATGATATCAAGGGGGTGATTGAATCCAACCAGCCCAGGGAAAGGGAAGTCGAAATCAGGTTTCACGGCCGGGAGCGCCGGACGCTCAGGCGTCTTGTTCCCGCGCGGCGCGGTCCCGGGAAAACCCCCGCGGTCATCTACATTTCGCGGGACATAACCGCGCAACGGGAGGCCGAAAGCGCCTTGCGGCGAAAGTCGGAAGAACAGGGCCTGCTGTTGGAGGCCTTGGAAACCAAGGTCTGTTTTTTTATCGACGAGGAGACCCAGGGGGTGGTGAATTCTTCCTATCTCCGCTTCCTGGGCGCTCCCCGGGAAAAGGTCGAATTCAAAAAATTGTCCGAATTCCTTCCTCCGGACGCGGCGGAAAGTTGCCGGCGGATCAATCGGGAAGTGTTTGAAGCCGGGACCGCCATCCAGGCCGCGGAATGGTTTCACTTTCCCGGCGAGGAGCCCCGGCTTTTGTCCATTACCAGGACGCCCAAGCTTGACGGCGCCGGCCGGGTTGAGTTCATGGTTTGCACCGGCCGGGATATCACCGCCAGGCGGTGGATGGAGGAAAGGGGAATAAAGGCGGGGGAAAACAACCGCATGGCCGCCGATTCAATTCCCGGCTGGGATTACTGGATCGGCCCCGCGGGCGATTTCCTTTTTGTATCTCCTTCGTGCCTGGATATAACCGGTTATGCCCCGCATGAGTTCATGGCCGATCCGGGGCTCATGGATTCACTTATCCATCCCGAGGACCGGGACTCGTTCCAAGCGTTCAAAAATGCGGCGGCTTGCGGTCCCGCGCGTGATACGAAAACGAACGAATTTGAATTTCGGCTCGTCAGGCGGGATGGCGCCGCGCGGTGGTTGAGCCAGTTCCGCGCCGAAGTCGTCGACTGGCGGGGGCAATTGCTCGGAACCAGGGTGGACAACCGGGACGTGACGGAGCGCCGGGCCCTGGAAGCTCAATTAATGCACGCGCAGAAAATGGAATCCGTGGGCCGGCTGGCCGGCGGGGTGGCGCACGATTTCAACAACATGCTGCAGGCCATACTGGGGTTCACCCAATTATGCCTGGCGGAACCGAATGTTTCCGCGCCAATCCTGGAGAAGCTTGGGCAGATTAAGCTGGCCGCGGAGCGTTCGGCCAACCTAACCCGACAGCTCTTGACCTTCGCCCGCAAGCAGTCCGCGCGCCCGGTGGTCCTGCATCTAAATGACGTGGTTTCTTCCCTGAAGGGGATATTGACTCGCCTGGTCAGGGAGGACATCACCCTCCATTGGGAGCCGGGAGAGGGCCTTTGGCCCGTGGAGATCGACCCCGCCCAGATCGATCAGGTCCTGGCCAACCTGGTGGTCAACGCCCGGGACGCCATTCAGGGCGTCGGGGAGGTCTTCATCCAGACTTCCAATGTTTCGTTGAGCCGGTGGGAGCCCGCGTCGCCGGTCCTGATTCCTCCCGGGGAGTACGTCCAGCTAGAGGTTCGCGACACCGGCCTGGGGGTTGACCGGGAAACATTGAGCCGGATATTCGAGCCGTTTTTCACCACCAAGGATGAAGGCCGGGGCGTGGGGCTCGGCTTGTCCATCGTCTATGGAATCGTCAAGCAAAATAATGGGTTCATCACCGCGTCCGGCGAGGTCGGCCGCGGAATGACCTTCAGGATTTTCCTGCCTCGGGCGATGGATATGGCGGAGGAACCGGAGGGCGCCCGAGCGATCGAAAGCCTTCTTCCCGGAGGAAACGAAACCGTCTTGCTGGTGGAAGACGAGGCCCAGATTCTGGACTTGGCCGGGATTATCCTGACGCAGTTGGGGTACAAAGTGCTGACCGCCCGTTCCCCCGAGGGCGCCTTGGCCGCGGCGGCCGATTATGGGGAGAAGATTGACCTTCTTCTCACCGATGTCATCCTGCCGGTTATGAACGGCAGGGAATTGAACGACAGGTTGAACCGGGTCAGGCCCGGCTTGAAATGCCTGTTTATGTCCGGACACGCCTCCTCGTTGCTCGTGCGTCGGGAAATTCTGGAGCAAGGGCTGGATTATATCCAAAAACCGTTTACCGTTCAGGAACTGGCGGGCAAGGTTCGCGAGGCGCTGGACCACGCCCCCGCGCGCCGGGCCTGACCCGGCGGGCGCGTCGAGGCTTGTTTTATTTTTTTCTTTTCAAGAATAGCAGGGTGATGTCGTCGAACTGACGCCAGTCCTGGAATTCCTGGAGAGTGGAGACGGCCGTTTTTCCTAAAACCTTCAGGTCCAGGTCGCGGTTTTCCGCCAGCATGTTTTTGAATCGTTCCTCGCCGAACATGTCTCCCGCTTCGGTTTGGGCTTCCGTGGCCCCGTCGGTGTAGAGAACCATTGTTTCCTTGCGGTCCACGCGGTCCCGGCCGAGTCGATACGGCAAATCCGGAAGATAACCCAGGGCCGTCCCCAGGCGGCCGCCGAACTCCCGGGTTTCTCCGTCCGGATGAACGATCACGGCCGGGTTGTGTCCGCCGTTGGCGAAAACCAACTCGCCGGTGGAAATTTCGTAATAAGCCAGAAAAACGGTTACAAACATGGAGGCGTCGTTTCCTTGGCAGAGGAGGTTGTTCACCTCGGACAGGACCCGGTCCGGCGGCTTGCCCTGGTTGGCGATGGTCTTGATGAGGGTGCGACTGATCATCATGAACAAGGCGGCGGGCACGCCTTTTCCGGAGACGTCGGCCATGACCAGGGCTAGGTGATCGTCGTCGATCAGAAAAAAATCGTAGAAATCGCCTCCGACTTCCCGAGCCGGCTCCATGACGGCGAAGAGCTCGAAGTCCTCGAGCGTGGGGAAGGGCGGGAAGATGCAGGGCAGCATGCTTTTTTGGATTTGCGAGGCGATGTTCAGCTCGCTTTCGATTCTTTCCTTGATGGCGGTGGTCCGCGTCAGGTCCAGGATGTATTGCTTGAGGTCCTTGGCCATGCGGTCAAAGGATTCGGCCAGCCGCCCGACTTCGTCGCCCCTGATGAGTTGGGAAAGGTCGACGTCCAGATCGCCGCCGGCGGCCCTCCCGGCGGCCTGGGCCATCAGGCGAAGAGGCCGGGTTATGGAGCGGGAAATCAGGAGGATCACCAGGAAAAGCATGACCAGCCCCACCGAGGCCAGGACCAGCAGTTTTTTGTTGAGCTGATGGAGGTCGGTCAACAGGTTTTTTTCCGAAAACAAGACGGCCAGGGACCACCCCGTGGAGGGGATGCGGGTGTAGGCCAGGTAAACCGGCCCGGCGCCGAAAAAGGTGTTCAACCGAACCACGCCTGATTCGCCGCGCATCATTTTGCGGGCCAAGGATACTAAGGTGGGGTCCCGGCTCTGTTCGGCGAGTTCCGGCAGGGAGGTCTTCATGATCTGGCTGTTGTCGGGATGGGAGACGATGGCGCCTTTTTGGGAAATAATAAAGGCGTATCCTTCCGGGCCGACCTTAACGGCGGAGATCAGGTCCGAGAGCCACGTCAGGGAGATATCGGCGGTGACGACGCCCCGGACCGGCCTCGGCCCGGTATTTGCCTGGGTTTTGTAGAAGGGAACGGAGTAGGTGCACATCAGGGTTTCGCCGCCGCCCTCGTCGTAATAAGGTTCCGACCACACGGGACGCCTGTCCCGAACCGGGATTTTATACCAGTCCCACTTGAAGTAATTGTAATCGGCGCGGCCCAGTTGGGAGTATTCAATTCCGAGGGGCGATTTGTAATAATAAGGGGAAAAGGCTCGATATTCGGGGCGGAAGCCGAAGGGTTCGAAGGCGACGGTCGAGCCGTAGACTTCTTGGTTGACGGCCACGAATTCCCGGATAAGGTCGAGAAGCTCGTCCTGGTCCGGCGAGTCGATCTCGATCATGACGGCCAGGTTTTCGGGGACCTTGGCCGCGGCTCGAAATTCCTGCTCAATGCGATTAGCCAGGGAAGCGGACAGGTGCCCGGCGTCCCTATTGGCGTTTTCGATAATTACCCGTCGCAGATCGAGGTAGGATTTGCTTTGTATCAAGGCGAAAACCAACATGACTCCGCCCAGGACCAGGACCGTCATTTTAAAGGCGAGGCTTGTTTTGAATCCCGGCATTGGTTGCGTCCCCGGAGTGTGGAAGTGTATTATCGAGCCGTGCAAAGCATTGAAGCTCCCCGCGGCAAGCTACGGGGAATGCGCTCGCTTGCATGTTCAAGGTATTAAATCTTACTCTTAATTCATCCGCCCGGGCAAGGGTTAAAATGGGGGTCTTCAGAAGCGTTCGGCCTTTCCGGTCCCCGGGCCACGCCGGTTTCGCTCCGCCGCGGCCGCGTCGAGGCCTTGACTCTCGGCCCAGGCGCTAGCCGCGGCCCGGGACCGGCGAATTCCCTGTTTTTGTTTTTTGGGGTTTCCCCGGATCGGGGATGGGATTATAATCCTTTCCCGAAAGGTCGCGACCGCGCGGTCGGGCCTTGTTTTTTTAGGAAAAAACATGGACGAGACGATAAGATATAGCGGCGACGCCGCGGTTCTTATTCCCCCGTCAAGGGGGAGGACCTGCTTTTGCGGCCTGAATTCCTCGGCCGCGGCTTTCGTCGTGGCCGAGATGCTCCGGCGGCGGCCGGAAGCCTTCTTGATTTACCTGCCGACTCCCCTGGAGGCCGAGGATTTCGTCCGCGACCTCGAATTCTTCTGGCCCGAAGGCGCCTCGTCCGGCGCGGTGATGCCCTGCCCCGCCTACGAGATAAAACCGTTCGCGGGCGAATCCCCCTCCCCGGACCTGGTTTTCGCCCGGCTCGCGGCCTTGTCGGCCCTCATGAACGGCCGCAAACCCTTGGCGGTCGTGGTCTCCGCTCCCGGCGCCATGCAACTGTCCCTACCCAAAAAGGCCTTGTCCGACCACACGGAATATCTCGAATCCGGCCAGGAGGTCGATCGGGACGCCCTGTTGGGCAACCTGGCCCGCATGGGGTATTACTCCACCGCCATGGTGCAGTCCCAGGGGGATTTTTCCGTTCGCGGCGGCATACTGGACTTTTATCCGCCCGGGGCGTCCCGACCCGTGCGGGCCGAGTTTTTTGGGGATACGGTCGAGTCCCTGAGGTCGTTCCGGACCTTGGATCAGCGCTCCCAAGAGGACCTGGTCGAACAGATCATTCTGCCCGCCAGCGAGATAATCTATCGTCCCGGGACGGAAGCCGAGGCGGCCGGTGGAATGGAGGAACTCTGCCGCGGCCAGGGCTGGCTGGATTTGTTGTGGGCGCCCCTGGTGGAAAAAATCGCCTCCGGTCAATTCTTCCCCGGCGTGGACTCCTTTTTGCCCCTTTTTTACGACCAATTGGCTTCGGTCCGGGATTACGCCGGCCCCGGAGTGATCCACCTGTTTTTTGAACCGGATCGCGTGGTCGAGGCCGGCCTGGCTTTTCACGACAGGCTCAACAGCCACATGGATAAAATACTGGCCGAGGAGCGGCCTCATCTTCCCCTCGCGCGCCTCTTCCTTGACCCCTTGAGCCTGCGCGCGGTTCCGGCGGGTTCCCCGGTCATTGAAATTCAGGAATTGGCGTTCGACGGCGAAGCGGAAAAGACCGTTCATTTTCCCGTGGAAACCCATCGGGATATTCAGGCCATGATTGGCGGGGCCCGTGGTGGGGACGGGCTCCTGGCCCCGCTGGCCGCCCGGATCAAGACCTGGATGAGCCGGGACTTGAATGTGACCCTGGCCTGTCACACCCGGGAACAAGCCCGCCGCATGGCCGAGCTCCTCGAGGATTACCAACTGGCGCCGGGCCTCGATTTCGAGAGACGGCTTCCGCCCCTGGACGGCAAGCCCCGTCTGACCATTGTGGTCGGTTTTTTATCCTCGGGCTTTTGCCTGGCCCCCTCCGGCCGGGTGTTCGTCACCGAGGACGAGCTTTTCGGGCCCAAGCGGCGGGTGATCCGGCGGGCGGTCGAGGAAGTCAAGGGCATCCATCTTTCCAGTTTCCAGGATTTATCGGTGGGCGATTTCGTGGTCCATGTCGATCATGGCGTGGGCCAGTACCTGGGGCTCGTGACCTTGCAAGCCGGAGGAAAGTCCAACGATTATCTTCATTTGTCCTACAAGGGAGGGGACAAGCTTTACGTCCCGGTCGATCGCTTTGGAGCGGTCGGCAAATACATAGGGTCGGACGACCGCCCCCCGGCCTTGGACAAGCTCGGGGGAACGTCTTGGGAGCGGGTCAAGGCCAGGATCAAGGAATCCATCAGGGAAATGGCCGAGGAACTCCTGAAACTTTACGCGGCCCGACAGGTCAAGAAGGGCTTCACCTTTTCCGGTCGGGACAGTCTGCTCCGGGAGTTCGAGGCGTCGTTCGAGTACGAGGAAACCCCGGACCAACAGGCCGCCATCGATGAAGTTCTCAAGGACATGCTGTCGGACAAGCCCATGGACCGCCTGGTCTGCGGCGATGTCGGCTACGGCAAGACCGAGGTGGCCCTTCGCGCCGCGTTCCGGGCGGTCGGGGACGGGAAGCAGGCCGCCGTTCTCGTTCCGACCACCATCCTGGCCGAGCAGCACTATCAGACCTTTTTCAATCGCCTGAAAAATTACCCCATCGAAGTCGAAGTCTTGTCCCGGTTTAAAAAGCCGTCCCAACAGAAGGAAATCCTGGCCAGGCTGGCCGAGGGGCGGGTGGATGTGATCGTCGGCACGCACCGTCTCTTGCAGAAGGACGTGGCCTTTCGCGACCTGGGGTTGCTGGTCATAGACGAGGAACATCGTTTCGGCGTGGCGGCCAAGGAAAAAATCAAGAAAATGCGGACCGAGGTGGATGTGCTGACCTTGAGCGCCACGCCCATTCCCCGGACCCTGCACATGTCCCTGTCCGGCATCAGGGACTTGTCCGTGATTGAAACCCCTCCCCAGGACCGGCGGTCCATCAAGACCCACCTGCTCAAATACGACGAGGCGACCATCTGCGAAGCCATAGCCGCGGAATTGGACCGCGGCGGGCAAGTGTTTTTCGTCCATAATCGGGTCAAGGATATTGAAATGCTGGCCGGACGGATCAGGAAGCTGATGCCCCTGGTGCGTTTCGGGGTGGCGCACGGACAGATGAAGGAACGGGAGCTGGAAGCGGTCATGCTCGGCTTTTTGCGGCGGGAAATAGACGTGCTCGTGACCACCACCATTATTGAATCCGGTCTCGACTTTCCTTCCGCCAACACTATTATCATCAATAACGCCGACAGGTTCGGACTGGCCCAGATTTATCAGCTTCGGGGGCGGGTGGGACGGTCCACGGCCCAGGCCTTCGCCTATCTTCTGGTGGCTGGACCGGAAAACCTGACCCGGGACGCCCGGAAGCGTCTCCGGGCCTTGCTGGACTTCTCCGAACTGGGCGCCGGGTTTAAGATCGCCCTGCACGATCTGCAGATTAGAGGGGCCGGAAACCTGCTGGGGGCGGCGCAATCGGGCCAGATCGCCGCCGTGGGATACGATATGTACGTGCAGATCATGGAGAAGGCGATTCAGGAACTAAAAGGAGAAAAATACATCGAGGAGATCGAGCCGGAGATGGTCCTGGGCCTGCCGGCCTATATTCCGGAATCCTATATCCCCGACACCGAACAACGCTTGGTTCATTACCGACGTCTTTCATCCATCAAGGGTCCGGCCGAAATCGAGGACGCGGCGGACGAGTTGGTCGACCGCTATGGCCCGCCTCCCACGGAAGTCAGCAACCTGCTCCTGGTCATGGAGATCAAGCACTGGCTGAAAAAGGCGCGGGTCAAGAAGCTGGAGATTGGGGGCGCCGGCATGACCTTGACCTTCGCCGAGTCCGGGCCTCCCAACCCGGACCGTATTCTGGAGCTTCTGAAATCCCAGCCCGATCGCTTCCGCCTTTCTCCCGAGGGCCGTCTTTTCCTTCGTCTCGAGGGACTCGATGGAGCCAAAGGGTTGACCCGGGCGAAAAACATCTTGCAAGGCTTGATTTGACGGAATAATATGAAAAAGTTAACGGCCTTTCGACCTTCCCCGCCGCCGGCGGGAAAGTCGCGCTCGAACGGCGCGAGACCCGCGGCCTCGGACGGAAGTTCCCGGCGGACCGGATTGCCGGGGCTGCTTCTGTTATGGAGCCTCGTGGTTCTGTTCGGGTGTTCCGGACGCATGGACGACAATACGGTCGCGGTGGTCAATGGCCGGGTTATCGACAAAGCGGCCTTGGAGCGGGCGGAAAGGCCTTGGGCGGAGCTGAGTTTGTCCGATGAAAGGAAATTGTTCTTCCGGAGGAAAGCGATTCAGCAGTTGATTGACGAAACCCTGATTCTCGAGGACGCCAAGCGTTCGGGCCTGATGGTCTCGGACGTGGAATTGGAAAAATGTCTAAAGGACTTCAAGTCCGATTATTCCGGACGGCAATTCGACGACATGATGATTCGGGAATATGTCAATCCGGATGAATGGCGGGAACGGGCGAGGGAAAACCTATTGATCGGAAAAGTCACCGAAATCCGAACGCGCGAGCGGGAAACGCTCCAAGCCGGAGAATGGAAGGCTTTCTTTCAGGACCGTCTTCGTCGGGAAACCGGAAGAATCCGGCTCAAGGTGGCTCATATTTCTTTTTCCAAGCGGGAACACGCGATTGAGGCCCTGACCAGGATAAAAGCGGGAGATGACCTGGAAGCGGTCGCCCGGGACATGACCGCCAGGGACCACGCGGTGGTAATCGGCGCTCCGGTCTGGATCGATCCCAGCCGGAGCGGGTCGGTCCTGGCGAACACCCTGTCCGGATTGTCCGACGGCCAGGCCTCGACGATCCTGGAAACCAAATTGGGGTATTCAATTTTCAAGGTGGTCGAATCCGAGAGAAACCGGCGGATCGACCCGCGACTTTTTCTGATCGAGACTCGCAAGGAGTTTCTGGCCCGGCAAAAAGCCCAGGCCTATGCCGTTTGGATCAAGGAGTTGAGGGCCGCTTCCCGGATTTCCATCAACCAGTTTTTTTTGAATGGGGACGCGACTCGGGAAATGAATGAAAAGAAGGTGGATAATAGATGAAACTTGGTCAAGGGGTCGCTCTAGGGACCATGATTTTTTCCCTGCTTTTTTGCCCGGTCAAGGCCGAGGCCAAGATTGTGGACCGCATCGTGGCCACGGTCAACGGTCAGATCATCACCATGAAGGAGATCAACCAACGGTTGGAACCTTATGTCCAGACCTCCGGCATAACCGACGAGGTTGAGATCAATGCCGTCCGGAGAAAGATTCTGGACGCCTTGATCGATCAGGTCTTGCTGGAACAGGAGGCGCGGCGTCTGGACATCAAGGTCGGCGATGACGAAGTCGAGGGGGCCATTGAAAGGCTCAAGGAAGCCGGCAATATGACCCAGGAGCAATTCGAGGCGAGGGTCGTCAGTCAAGGCGGGACCCTGGGCGGCGTCAGGGATGATGTCAAGGCGGAAATCCTGAGGGCCAGGGTGATCAACCAGGAAATTCGTTCCCGGGTGATAGTTCCCCCCGAGAAGGTGGAAGAGATTTTACACGCGCAAAAGGGAGAGGCCAAGCTTACGGAAATGGCTCATATCCGTAATATTCTTCTCTCGTTGGGGCCGAAGGCCGGCCAGGAGGAGATAAAATCACGCGTCGCGCTGGCTGAAAAGATCATTCAGGAAATTAAGGACGGCCTTGACTTTACCAAGGCCGCGGAAAAATACTCGGACGGACCCAACGCCGCCCAGGGCGGGGAAATGGGCCTGATATCCTGGGACGACATGGCTCCCAACATCCGTGAATCGTTGGAAAAAATTGAACCGGGCCAGTTTACCGAACCCCTCGTCGTCGGGGAAGCTGTTCAATTTTTTCAGTTAGTAAGCAGGGTTACCGAGGATGCCAGGGCTACCGAAGAGGAACTGACCAGGATCAAAAAAAACCTGGCCGATGAAATCGTCGAGGAAAAGGTGGGCGAATGGCTTAAACAATTGCGTGAACACGCCATTATCAAAATAAAATTTTAGGTTGGAACGGAAAATGGAAAAACCGTGGATAAGGATCGCCGAGGCCGGCGGATACGTCGACCGCGAGGTCACGATGAAAGGCTGGGTCTACAACCATAGGTCTAGCGGAAAAATCCATTTTATCATCTTCCGTGATGGCTCGGGCTTCATTCAGACGGTCATGGGGCGCAAGGACGTATCCCCCGAGGTTTTCGAACTGGCGGGCGGCTTGACCCAGGAATCCTCCATCGTCGTCACGGGCGTGGTTCGCCAGGACAGCCGGGCGCCGGGAGGGTGCGAGCTTGCCCTGACGGACTTGAAGTTGGTGAACCTGGCGATGGAATATCCTCTTTCCCCCAAGGAGCACGGCCCTGATTTTTTGCTTCGCCACCGGCATCTATGGCTGAGAACCCCTCGGCAACGAGCCCTCATGGCCGTCAGGGCGGAACTGATCCGGGCCATCCGGGATTTTTTCGACGAGCGTGGCTTTATCCTGCTGGACTCGCCAATTCTCACGCCCAACGCCTGCGAGGGCACGACCACCCTGTTTGCCACGGATTATTTCGATCAGGGGAAGGCGTTTATGACGCAGAGCGGGCAGCTTTACGCCGAGGCCGGAGCCATGGCCCTGGGCAAGGTTTATACTTTCGGGCCGACCTTTCGGGCGGAAAAATCCAAAACCAGACGGCATTTGACTGAATTTTGGATGGCGGAGCCGGAAATCGCCTTCGCCGAGCTCGAGGACATAATGGTTCTCTCCGAGGAACTGATTATGTTCCTGGCGACCAGGGTTTTGGAAAACCGCCGGGAGGAGCTGAAAACCTTGGAGCGGGATTTGGGGCCCCTGGAACGACTCCGCCGCCCCTTTGTGCGAATGTCCTACACCGAGGCCCTGGAAAAACTCAAAGCCTTGGGCGCGTCGCCCGTTTGGGGAGACGATTTGGGCGCTCCCGAGGAAACCTTGTTGTCCGGGCAGGTTGACCGCCCTATTTTGCTGCATCGGTACCCGGCCGAAGCCAAGGCTTTTTACATGAAGAAGGACCCGGAAGACCCTCGCGTGGTTCTCTGTCTGGACGTCCTGGCGCCGGAAGGCTATGGTGAAATCATCGGCGGGTCCCAGAGGGAAGACGACTTGGACGCCTTGACCGGACGCATGGAAGCCGAGGGAATTCCCCTTGAACCCTTATCCTGGTATCTTGATTTGAGACGATACGGCTCGACGCCGCATGCCGGCTTCGGCTTGGGCTTGGAACGGGCCCTGGCTTGGCTTTGTGGTTTGAAACACGTACGGGAAGCGATTCCCTTTCCTAGGCTTATGGATAGGATTTATCCATAAAAAAAGCGGATTGATCCAATGAATGAACCAACGTTTGAAGGATTGGGCCTTCGACTGAAAGCCCGTCGGGAAGAAAAAGGGGTCTCTCTACGAGAGATTTCCGAAACAACAAAGATTCCCGTTTCCGTTCTCGAGGCTATCGAGGCCGGTGATTCCAGCCGGCTTCCCGCCGTCGTTTTTATCAAGGGCTTTTTGAGGTCGTACGCCCTGGAAATCGGGATGTCTCCGGAAGAAGTAATCCAGGAGTATAAATTCCAGACTCCGGACCAAGTCGAACCGGCGGTGGTGCCGGTGACGGCCCGCCGGGACGCCCTTCAAGGACCGTCCTACTGGATTGGACTTTTGGTGTTGGTCCTCGCGGTTATTGTTGGGGGCGGCGCGTACCTGCTTTATCCCCAATTCAAATCCGGCGGCCTGTTCGGACCGGCGCCGACGCCTCCGCCGGCGCTGGAGGAACAACAGGCGCCGCCGGAACAAACCGACGAAGTCGCCCAATCACCCGCAAGTCCGGTTCCCGCGGAGGAAGTTAAAAAGGACGTGGCGGAACCATCGAAACCGACCGAAGTCGCGGCCGCGGAACAGGAAACAATCGAACCGGCAGTGGTCGCGGAAGCCCCGAGCCCGACAACAAAGCCGGCCGAGGAACTCCCCCCGCCGGCCCCCGAAAGCACGGTGGCCGCTTCAATTCCGGTTCCGGAAACACCCGCCCCGGAAACGGCCGCGCCGGCCCAGGCCTCGGAAGGGACCCCCAGGGAACATCTGCTTAAACTGGAATTCATCGAGGAAGTCTGGGTTTCCTTGTTGATCGACGGGAAAATCGTCAGGCACGGCCTTTATAAGTCGGGCATGAGCGAAACTTGGAACGCGGAAAGCGATTTTCGACTCAACGTCGGAAACGCCGGCGGGGTTAGGGTCTTTTTTGACGGCCAAGACTTGGGCGTCCCGGGCAAACAAGGTCAGGTGGTCAATATTGTCCTGCCCAAACCCGAATGAAACTCCTCCGAACCCACCGACTCCGTCGAGGGGGGCCGCGCCGTGATTCAACCGCGCGGCCCCGGTTTTTTCGGACCCCGGCTTGGCGCGAGGGCCTATTTGGCGACGCCGTATTGAAGCCGGAGGTCTTTTTTTAATATTTTACCGGTCAGGGTCCGGGGTAGGGCCGTGGTGAAGACCACCTTTTTGGGTATTTTGTACTTACCCAGCCGGCCTTGGCATTTGGCGATAATCGCCGCCTCGTCGGTTTCCACTCCGGGAGCCTTGACCACCACGGCCAGCCCAACTTCCCCCCACCTGTCGTCGGGAATGCCGATGACCCCGACATCCGCCACTTCCTCAAAACCCATGATCACGTCCTCGACCTCGGCCGGATAGACATTCTCGCCGCCGCTGATGTACATGTCCTTGCGCCGGTCGACCAGAAATAGATATCCTTCCTCGTCCAGATACCCCATGTCTCCCGTGCGCAGCCAGCCGTTTTCAATGGTTTCGGCCGTCTCCTTGGGCTTGCGCCAGTATTCCTTGATTACATTGGGGCCCTTGACCAGGACTTCCCCCAGTTCTCCCGCGGGAAGGTCGCGGCCCTGGAGGTCGACAATCCTGATGTCCGTGTGGAATACCGGTTTTCCGCAGGAACCGAGTTTGCGGAGCGCGTCTTCCGGCCGTAGGGCGGTGATGGCCGTGGCCGTTTCGGTCATTCCATACCCCTGATTAAAAGTGACGCCTTTATTGAGATAGGTCTCGATCAGGGACTTGGGGCAGGGAGAGCCGCCGGCCACAAACCATTTGACCGAGGAAAAGTCGGCGTTCGCGAACTCCGGCGTGTGAGACATGAACAGAAACATTACCGGGATGCCGAACATCGAGGCGGCCTTTTCCGTCTCGATCAGCTTGATCACTCCGGCCGGATCGAAGAAGCGTTGAATCACTAGCTTGCAGCCGGCGTAAAGGTTGGGGGTGGCCGAAGCGTGCAGGGCGCCGATATGAAAAAGGGGAGCGCAGCAGATCGAAACATCGGTTTGGTTGATGCTGTAGGTGTGAATCCCGTTAATGGCGTTCCACTGGGTCTGGCCCTGGCGGACCACCGCCCCCTTGGGCCGGCCGGTGGTGCCGGAGGTGTACATTATGAAATGCGGGTCCTCCAGGCCCACTTCCGCTTCGGGTTGGGGCTCGGAATCGTCCCGATCCTTGATCCAGGCGTCATAGGTCGGGTCTCCGGGGGCGCCGCCCGCGGTCTCGCAAATCAGGGAATCCAGGCCAGGGGTCTTGCCCCTCAGGGCTTCGGCCAGGGGCAGGAATTCCGGCGAGTAAAACAACATCCTCGGCTCGGAATCGTTAAGAATGTACTCCAGCTCCGGGGCCGCCAGCCTGAAATTCAACGGCACCATCACGGCCCCTATTTTCGAGGCGGCGAAAAGGATTTCCAGAAAAACATGGCTGTTGGCCAGGAGGGCCGCGATTCTTTCGCCCTTGCGGATTCCGTGTTCCAGGAGCGCATGGGATAGACGGTTAATCCTCAGGTTGAACTCTTGTTGGGTCAATTCCAGATCGCCGCATTTCAGGCAGATCGCCCGCGGGGCGCGCACCGACCACCGGAGAGGCCATTCACCAACGTTCATTTCATTGCTCCTTTTCTGGTGTGGGGGAAAAAGCCGAGGTAATGTTTTCTGGTTAGACTCGCTGGCCTAGGCCAAACAACGCACCTCCCCAATCATCACGACCAAGCCGGGAACCACGCGCGCGAATGGCTGTCCTCCCGCCGCGAGGAACCGGTCTTGCCGGGAATTTTTTCTGTTTTTTGGAAATCGGACGGATTATACCTCATCAGGGCCGGTCGGACAACCTGATTCGCGACTCCCGATTATCCCGGAGGCGGCATGTTCCCGGATTCACGAAGATGGGGCGCGGCCCGGGCGGCCGCCAAGGGGATACCATTTTCCCCGAAGGCGTGATAGGGTTGTTGATGGACATGGCGACGGAAAGGCCGGTTCTTGGGGCGGCGCGGCACGGGAAATTTTTCGTTTGTATGAAAATGCCCGAAGGGTATTTTCATTGGTTGTTGTGACCGACATGACCCGCGGTCATGTCGGTTGGGTGACGCATCCTCCTTTTGAGCGGATTGAAACGACGATTTAACAGGGCTTTGTTTTCAATCGCGAGCGCCCGCCGGCTTTTTCGGCGGGAAAAACGCGAGGACGAGATTATTCCTAGGACAGGAAGAGACGGGGGCCGTTGACGGAAAACAGGTGAAATCCGGCAGGCATCAGCAGAGAGCGGTCATATTGGGGCGGGTGAACTATGGCGAGGCCGACCTGATTGTCAGTTTTTTGACAAGGGACCTGGGAAAAATATCCGGGATAGCCAAGCACGGCCGCAAAAGCCGGAAACGTTTCGGTAATGTTATCTCGCCGGGGGCCCTGGTCGAACTGACCTTCACCGTCAAGACCGGACGGGAGCTGGTCATTCTGGAATCCGGGGAGCTGGTGCGGGCCTTCGAGAACCTCGCCCAGGACGTGACCTTGTTGGCCCGGGCCGGGCTCGCCCTGGAACTGACCGAGGCCTTTTGCGCGGCCCAGGACCCCGCCGAGAATATTTTTCAATTGTTGAATTGGGGCCTTGACCGTTTCGACCGCCACGCCCGGCCGGAAGAAGCCATGTTTCTTTTTTTGCTCAAGATGTTGCAGTTGTCCGGTTTCGGACCCAATGTCTCCACGTGCCCGGTGTGCGGCAAGAAAGTCGAGCCCGGGCGGCCGGGGTCCCTGAAATGCGAACCCGGCGGATTGGTTTGCGACGATTGTTCTCCGGGAGGGTTCACGGCCTCGCCGGGGACTATCAGGATGATGGCCCTGGTCCAGTCGTTGGGGCCGGACAAGATGGATCGCCCGCGGGTCGGGGAACAAGTCCTGAGGGAAGCCGGTCCCTTTTTGATGTCATTCATCCGCGGCCTGTTGGGTCGGGACCTGAAGGCCGCTTGTTTTTTGGAAAAAATTGAAGGAGACCGGGCGGCTCGTCCATCCGGGATTTGAAAGCCGAGATATGGGAAGAATCGTCGAGACCCCCGTGGTGTATGTCCCCGCCGGAGGCATTGTCACGGCCAAAAGAGAAGCTAAAACCCTGGTCGCCGTCCTCGGGTCGTGCGTGGCGGTCGCCCTCAGCGATAAAAAGGCCGGAGTTGGAGGCCTGGCGCATCTGCTTCTTCCCCGGGGGAATGGCGGGTTCGATCCCCTCCGACCGGGAATGTTCGCCGACCCGGGGCTCAAGGTGCTGTTGGAACGGGTCATCGGGCTTGGGGCCGAGAAAGAGTCCCTGGAAGCTTGCGTGGCCGGCGGGGGGTTGATTGGACCCCTGACCGAGCGCGACCTGCGTTTCGACCCCGGCGGGCGAACGGTCGAGAGCGTCGGGCGTTTTTTGACCGGGGAGGGAATTCCCATCCGTCAGTTCGAGACGGGAGGATATCTCGGGCGACGCCTGGATTTTTCCCTTCTGGACCTGGAAACGACCATCAATCCCGTGGTGGAGGTCGGGGAAGGGGAGCCTCTGTTCGCGACCAAGCCGACCGAGGAAGAGATCATGGCGGTCATCGGCCAAATTCGTCCCATTCCCCAGATAGCCCTAAACGTAATCCGCCTTCTGGGCAACGGGTCCTACAGTTGGCGGGAGATTCGGGACGAGGTGCGAAAGGACCAGGTCATCGGCGCCAGGATTCTGCACCTGTGCAATTCGGCCATGTCGGGCCTGAGGGAAAAAGTCGACGCCATCGACCGGGCCTTGGTCTTGTTGGGGGAAAAGCATTTATTCCACCTGATTATCTCGGCGGCTTGCGAGGACTATTTCTTGCAGCACGACCAGGGGTATTCCCTCTGCCGGGGCGGCCTGTATCTCCATGCGGTCAGGACGGCGGCCCTGGCGGAACGGCTGGCCGTCCTGACCAAGCGCTGCCCGCCGGACCTGGCCTACACCGGCGGATTGCTCCATGACATAGGGAAAGTAGTCCTGGACCGCCTTGTGGCCGGGATTCAACCTTATTTTTACCGTCGGATCGGCGGGCAAGGCGTCCCCCTGGTCGAGGTCGAGTCGGAAGCCCTGGGGATCACCCATCCCCAAGCCGGCGATATCCTGGCCAAGGCCTGGAATTTGCCCCCTTTCCTGCGGGAAGTGATACGGCGGCATCACGAGCCTCGTCAAGCCGTTTTAAATCCTGTTCTGACCAACCTCGTTTTTTTGGCGGACCTGATCATGTTGCGGTATCAAAACGGGTTGGACCTGGAGTTTTTTGATGGAAAGGAAATACCGGGGGCCTTGAAAAAATTGGGATTGACCATGGCGGATTTCCCGGAATTGATTCACCTGTCCCTGGACCTGCCGGTTTAGAAAGGTTTTATGGAAGAGCGCTTACAGAAGATTCTAGCCGCGGCCGGGTTTGCTTCCCGTCGCCGGGCCGAAAAAATGATTATGGCCGGCTTGGTCAAGGTCAACGGCCGGGTGGTGGACCGTCCGGGAACCAAGGCCGACCCCGAGACCGACCTGATTGAAGTGGACGGAAAGCCCCTGCGTCTACCGGAAGAAACGGTTTATTTTATTTTTTACAAGCCCGTCGGGTTTATCACCACGCTCAACGATCCGGCGGGCCGGCCGACCATCGCCCCCTTCCTGGCCAATCTCGGGGCCCGGGTCTATCCGGTGGGACGTTTGGACAATGACGTGGAAGGCCTCCTGGTTCTGACCAATGACGGAGAGTTGGCCGCCCGGCTGATGCATCCCCGGCATCACGTCCCCAAGACCTACCGGGTGAAGGTGAAGGGGCTGCCGTCCCGGGACGCGATCAGGCTATTAGCCTCGGGAACGATTTTGCTCGGGGACCGCCCCGCCGCTCCGGCGGAAGTGGAGCTGATCAAGAGCGACCAGGATCGGGCCTGGCTGCATATCACCGTGATCGAGGGCCGCCATCACCAGATCAAGCGCATGTGCTCCCAGGCCGGCCTCCCGGTGCTGAAACTGAAAAGGATTTCCTTCGGCCCCTTGACCCTGGGACGCCTGGAACCCGGGGCAATAAGGCGGCTTAAGCCTTCCGAGGTGCGGGAGTTGAAATCAGCGGCGGGTTTGTTGAAAAAAGGGTAATGGAAAAAGAAGCGGCCGCTGAAAGCGGCCGCGGGGGAAGGGATTGCTCGGCGTAATCAAGCCTGGCCTTCGGCCTGGGGTTTGACGCGGGGGCCGGGCTTGATGACGCGCCCGGATTTAAGGCACTGGGTGCAGGCCTTGATCCGGCGGACGCGCCCGTTTTCCAGGTGCCGCACCGGCTGAAGATTCGGGACCCAGCGGCGCTTGGTTTTGTTGTGAGCATGGGAAACATTGTATCCGACATGGGACCGTTTTCCGCAAATATCACAAATTCTGGACATTTCTGAATTCTCCCTTTTGGTTCATCACTAAAACGATATTTTTGGCATATTTGGGCAAAAAAGGCAAGAAAAAAGCTTGTGGAAAAACAAGAATCATGAACCGGCCGGGGGCGTCCCGTCCCGGTCTACCTTTTGACTCCCAGGCTCTTGGCCTTGACTTCCAGCAACTCCAAGCCCGCCAGTTGCAGCAAGGCGGCGGTCACTCCCTGCCCCCGGGGCCGGCCGTCGTCGTCGAAAAAGGCGTTGACGCCGCAAGAAGGGGACCGGTCCTTCAGGTAACACGCCGTCGCGCCCAACCTTCGGGCCAGGGCCAGGGTGATTTCGGCCCCGGTTTGAAAAGCGAGGGTGACATTTTCGCCCCTGGCGTCGATAACCAGGGCCCGGCCCCGGAGGACGTCCAGCCCGTCGCCGCCCGATAAACGGGCCGGAGGCCTGGGCGTCGCCAGGCCGCCGAGTTGTTCCGGGCAGACGGCGAACCAGCGCCGGCCCTTGAGAAAGGAGATCAATTCCGGGCTGGGGGACAACCGCCCGTCATAACGGCAGGGGCGACCCGCCAGGCAGGCGCTGACCAGGATCATGGGGCTAGCCGATGGCCGGATTGGAGAGTCCGAAGTTTTCCAGGGACCGGTCCAGGGGCGAGACTTTGACTCTACGACCCTCGACGGTAAGTCGCCCCTCGGCGAACAGCTTCACCGCCTGGGGGTAGATGCGATGTTCCTGCCTCAGGATGCGGGCCGCGAGGGCCTCGTCGTCGTCTTCGTCCAGGACCGGAACCACCGCCTGGATGATGATCGGTCCGGTGTCCATGCCTTCATCGACGAAATGGACGGTGCAGCCGGAGAATTTGACGCCGTGCCGGATTTGGTCGCCCCAGACATGGGTCCCGGGAAAGGACGGCAAAAGGGCCGGGTGGATGTTCATGACCCGGTCGGGAAAGGCCTTGAGAAATTCCCGCGACAACAGTCTCATGAAACCGGCCAGGACCACCAGGTCGACCTCCCGTTCCCGTAAAATCTCCACCAAGCGGGCGTCGAAGGACTCGCGGGAAGGAAAGTTACGGTGATTGACCAGCAGGTTTTCGATGCCGTGTTTTTCCGCCCGCACCAGCCCATGCGCCTCGGGTTGGTTCGAGATAACCACGGCGATGGAAGCCGGGATATTCCCCGCTTCAATGTGGTCGATGATGGACTGGAGATTGGAGCCGCCTCCGGAAACCAGCACGCCCAACTTGATTCGTTTCATGGTCATCCCCCGGCGGTTCGACTCAGACCAGAATCAGGGGCGGCGCCTCGGGTGGACGCTCCCTGATCTCGCCGATTATGAAAACCTGCTCGTTCATGCCCAAAAGGCGGTCCATCACTTCCTCGGCCTGGGCCGCGTGGACCATGAAGACCAAGCCGACGCCCATGTTGAAGGCCCGGAACATTTCCATTTCGTCTATATCGCCGGTCTCCTGGAGGAAGCGGAAGATGGGAGGCGTGGTCCACGAATTTTTCTTGATGACGGCCTGACAACTCTGGGGAAGTATTCTGGGAATGTTATCGAGCAGTCCGCCGCCGGTTATGTGGGCGATGCCCAGGATTTTGAAGTCGCGCAGGAGCACGTGAATGACGTCGACGTAAATCCTGGTGGGTTTTAACAACTCCTCGGCGACGGTCCCGCCCAGGAGGGGATCGGAATGTTTAAGCCCCAGGTCGTCGAAGATGAGTCTGCGGACCAAGGTGTATCCGTTGCTGTGGAGGCCGCTGGAGGCCAAGCCGAAAATTTGGTCGCCCACGGCTATTTCGGACCCGTCGATAATTTGGTCCCGTTCCACCACGCCGACCACGAAACCAGCCAAGTCGTATTCCCCGGAATGAAGGAATTCAGGCAATTCGGCGGTCTCGCCGCCGATCAGGGAACAGCGGCCCTCGACGCATCCGGCCACGATGCCCTTCATTATTTCCTCGGCCAGATTGGGCTCGACCTTGCTCATGGCCAGGTAATCGAGGAAGAAAAGCGGTTTCGCGCCCTGGGCCAGGATATCGTTGACGCACATGGCCACCAGGTCGATGCCGATGGTGTCGTGTTTTCCGGCCAGGAAGGCCACTTTCAGCTTGCTGCCCACCCCGTCGGTGGAAGAAACCAGGACGGGGTTGTTGTACTTGGCCCCATCCAGGCTGTAGAGTCCGGAAAAACCGCCGATATCGGTGATAACCCGGGACGTGTGGGTTTGCTTGACCAGGGTTGTGATTCGGCGCACCACCTCGGCTCCGGCTTCGATGTCGACTCCCGCTTCCTTATAGGTTTGGGTTTTTTTTCTCGGAACGGGCGTGGGAGTCTTGTCTTTGTCTTTTACCCGGGCCCTAGCCGTTTTTTTGGGCGTCTCGTCTGTGGAATTCATTGATCCCCTCAAAAAAAAGACAGCCCCTTTGGCCTGTCTTTTCATTTAATCTTAAGTATAATAATTAATCTTCCCAGGCGGATTTGTCAATTCGTTTGTTAACCTGGGGAAATAAATATTGTTTCGTGTGGTCAGCCATTTATGATTCCGTTTTCTTTTTTTCCCGGCATGAGCCAGGGGATTCGCGCCGTCAAGGGCGTGGGACCCCAACTGGAGAAATCGCTTCGAAAAAGAGGCGTCAACACCCTGGAAGACCTTCTCTTCCTTACTCCCGTCCGCTACCAGGACCGCCGAGGCCTGGTTTCCATCGGGAATATGATCCCGGGGCTTGAAGCCATGGCCGCCGGGCGGATCGAAAGAGTCGGGGAGGGCCGGGTCCCGGAATCCAGCCGGCGTTTTTTTGAAATAATCATCGACGACGACTCCGGACAGTTGGGCGCGGTCTGGTTCAGCTTTCCGGTCCATCTTCGCCGGACCCTCCGCCCGGGGAGCCAGGTCCTGGTTTTTGGCGAGGTCGGGAAGTACAAGAACTCGCTTCAGATGGTTCATCCCGAAATCACCCCTTGGGACGGGCGGACCATTCCGACGCCGGAAGTCCGTCCGGTTTACCCCCAAATGGAGGAGGTCAAGGCCGGCGCCCTGCGACGGGTTATCGAGGAGGTCCTGGAACGGTTAAAAGGAGCTCCGGGATTATTTCCCCCGTCCTGGCTGAGTCGTCACGACCTGACCGACCCGACCGCGGCGCTGCAAACCATCCATCGACCTCCCGCCAACCGTCCCGGAGATATTCCCCGGCCGGAGGAGTCCCGGGCCTGGAAGTCCATGGCCCTGTTCGAACTGCTGTTCCCGCAGTTGTCCCTGGCCAGGTCCCGGGCCCGGCAAGCCGCGACTTCCGGCTGGTCCTTTCCCGAACAGTCGGAATTGTCCGCCCGCTTCATCGCCGGCTTGCCCTTTTCCCTTACCGCGGCCCAGAAAAAAGCCTGGTCGGAAATAGAACGAGACATGGCCGCGCCCCGGCCCATGAACCGACTCCTGCAAGGAGACGTCGGCTCGGGCAAGACCGTGGTGGCCCTGGCCGCGGTCCTGGCCGCGGTCGACGGCGGTCGGCAGGCCGCGGTGATGGCGCCCACGGAAATCCTGGCCCGTCAACATTTTTCCGTCTTCCGGGCCGCCGGGGAAAGGCTGGGCGCGAGGGTCGAATTGCTTGTGGGGGCCTTGCCGGAAGCCGAGAAAAACAGAATCAGGGCGGACACGGCCGCCGGGCGAACCAATATCCTGGTGGGGACGCAGTCCCTCATCTCCCCGGGCATGGAATACCAATCCCTGGGGCTCGGCGTGATCGACGAGCAGCACCGTTTCGGCGTGGCCCAGCGCCTGGCCTTGCGGGCCAAGTCGGACCATCCCGATATCCTCGTCATGACCGCCACGCCCATTCCTCGATCCCTGGCCATGACCCTTTACGGAGACCTCGACGTGTCGATCATCGACCAGGCGCCTCCCGGGCGGAAGCCGGTGGTCACCCAGGTGTTCGACCCGTCCGAGCGGTTGGAGGCCTATCGGAAATTGACCGAGGAAGTCCTGGCCGGCGCCCAGGCCTTTGTGGTGGCCCCGCGCATCGAATCCCGGGACGACGACGGCGGGGACTCGTCCTCGGTCGAGGACTTGTTCCGGTTCGTCAGCCGGGAGGTCCTTCCCGGCATACCGTGCGGCCTGATGCACGGCCGCATGAAACCGGAGGAGCAGGACCGGGTGATGGATGATTTTCGCCTGGGCCGCCTCAGGGTCCTGACCGCCACCACGGTCGTCGAGGTGGGCGTGGACGTGCCCGCGGCCTCGGTTATCCTGGTGGAGGGCGCCGAACGGTTCGGACTGGCCCAGTTGCATCAGCTCCGGGGCCGGGTCGGCCGGGGCGGGGACCGGCCGGCGTTCTGTTTTCTAGCGACCGGCGAGGCCGACGGGATTCCCGAGAGGCTCGGGCTCCTGGAAGCGACCACCGACGGCTTCTGGCTGGCCGAGGAAGACCTGCGGCTTCGCGGGCCGGGCGACGCGGCGGGGCTCAAGCAATCCGGGATGCCCCGCCTCGACTTCGCGGTCCTGCCGCGGGATTTACCCCTGTTGCTCCAGGCCCGGGACCTGGCCGCCGAGATCGTCGCCGCGGACCCGGAACTAGATGACCCCGGGTTCAAATTAGTCAAGCAAGCGCTGGATATCCTGGAAGACCGCATCCGAACCGACCTGGCCGACGTGGGTTGATTTCATCCGCCCGGGCCGGGGCCTATGCCCCATTTTTTTTAAAAAATCAGGCGAACCCGGTCGCCGGGGAAATTGACAACCAGCGGGACTTGGGCTTAAGATCGAGTTTTTAGCCTTTTCGGGCGAGATATCATGGAGCGGTGAGGTTACAAAATGTCGATGTTTGAATTCAGGAGGATGTTGCGGCTTCCGCCCTACGTCTTCGCCACGGTCAACGAGCTGAAAACTTCCGCCCGTCGAGCTGGAGAGGACATTGTGGACCTTGGCATGGGCAATCCCGATTTGCCCACGCCTCAACATATTGTGGAGAAACTGGTGGAGGCCGCCTACAAGGGGACCAACCACCGGTACTCGGCTTCCAAGGGCATCACCAAGCTTCGTCACGCCATAGCTTCCTGGTACCGGCGGCGCTATGACGTCGACCTGGACCCGGATTCCGAGTGCGTCGTTTCCATCGGCGCCAAGGAGGGCCTGAGCCACCTGGTCCTGGCCACCATCAGCCCCGGCGACGTGGTCCTGGCCCCCAACCCGACCTATCCGATCCATCCCTACTCGGTGATCATCGCCGGCGGGGACCTGCGCTCCGTCCCCGTGGCCCGGGACAGGGATTTTTTCGAGGACCTCCAGGTCGCCGTCCATCAAACCTGGCCGGCCCCCAAGATGCTGATCATTTCGTACCCCCACAACCCCACCGGGGAAGTGGTGGAGCTGGACTTTTTCGAAAAAGTGGTGGCCTTCTGCAAGGACCACCAGATGCTGCTGATTCACGACCTCGCCTACGCCGACCTCACCTTTGATGGCTACAAGGCCCCCAGCCTCCTGCAAGTCAAGGGCGCCAAGGATATCGGCGTGGAAATTTTTTCCATGTCCAAAAGCTACAGCATGGCCGGATGGCGCGTCGGGTTCGTCTCGGGCAACCGGGAAATGGTCCAGGCCCTGACCAGGATCAAAAGCTACCTGGATTATGGAATGTTCCAGCCCATTCAGATCGCGGCGATCATCGCCCTGAACGAGGACCAGTCCTGCGTCAAGGAGATAACCGAAATTTACCGGGAGCGGCGGGACGTCCTGGTGACCGGGCTCAACCGGGTCGGCTGGGAAGTCGAATCGCCCAAGGGGACCATGTTTCTTTGGGCCAAGATTCCCGAGCGCTTCGCCCGCCTGGGATCGGTCGATTTCTGCAAGATGCTCATCCAGGAAGCCAAGGTGGCGGTGAGCCCCGGACTGGGATTCGGACAGTACGGCGAGGGCTACGTCCGGTTCGCCCTGGTGGAGAACAATCACCGGATCAATCAGGCCATTCGCGGGTTGAGAAAGGTTTTTCAGTCATGAAACCCACCAAGGTGGGCCTGATCGGTTGGGGAACGGTCGGGGCCGGAACGGCCCGGGTCCTGATCGAGGACCGGGCCCTGTTGGAAAAGAGGTTGGGGTGGCCCGTGGAACTGGTCAGGATCGCCGATCTCGACCTGACCACGCCCCGACCCTTTCCGGTGGACCCCGGTCTTTTAACCGTCAACGCGGCGGATATCCTGGATGACCCCGAAATCGACGTGGTGATCGAATTGATCGGGGGGTACGAACCGGCCCGGCGTTTCATTCTCCAGGCCCTGGCCTCGGGAAAACACGTCGTGACGGCCAACAAGGCCTTGTTGGCCGTCCATGGCCGGGAAATATTCGAGGCCGCCGCCAGGGCCGGCGTCGACGTGCTGTTCGAGGCCGCCGTCGGTGGCGGCATTCCGGTCATCCGGGCCCTCAAGGAGGGGTTGGCGGCGAATAACGTGGAATACCTGTTTGGCATACTGAACGGGACCGCCAACTATATCCTGACCCAAATGACCGAGGAAGGCATGGACTTCCGCCAGGCCCTGGCCCTGGCCCAGGACTTGGGGTTCGCCGAGGCTGATCCGACCTTTGACGTGGAAGGCGTGGACACGGCCCATAAGCTGGTGCTGCTGACCGCCCTGGCCTACGGGCTGCGGGTCGACCTTGACCGGGTCCATGTGGAAGGCGTCAGCCGGCTCGCGCCCCTGGACATCGGCTTTGCGTCCGAGTTCGGCTACGTGATCAAGTTGTTGGCCATTTCCGGGCGGGAAGGCGACCAGGTCGAGGCCCGGGTCCACCCGGCCATGCTGCCCAAGAAACACCTCCTGGCCGGCGTGGGCGGGGCCTATAACGCCATAAACGTCAAGGGCGGCTCCGTGGGGGATATCCTGCTTTACGGCGCGGGCGCCGGGATGATGCCGACCGCCAGCGCGGTGGTCGGCGACGTGCTGGAACTGGCCCGGAGCATCAGGCAAAAAGCGCCCCGAAGGGTCCCCTACCTGGCCTGGCCCGAAGTGGCCGAGGAAGGCCCGGGGCTGCGGCTGCGTTCCATGGACGATGTGATCACCAAGTATTATTTCCGCTTTTCCGCCTATGACCAGCCGGGGGTTTTGTCCAAGATTTCCGGCGTGCTCGGCGCCCACGGCATCAGCATAGCCTCCGTTATTCAAAAGGGCCGGGAAACCGCCGGGTCCGTCCCGGTGGTCATGCTGACCCACGAAGCCAAGGAAGCGGACGTCAAGGCCGCCCTGGCCGAGATCGACCGCCTGGAAGTGGTTTGCGACCAAACGGTGGTGATAAGGGTGGAGGACCGGTTGAGATGAAATACGTGGTTTTGGTGGGTGACGGGATGGGGGATTACCCCATCCCCGAATTGGGAAACCGGACCATCCTGGAAGCGGCCCGGACCCCGAATATGGATTCCCTGGCCCGGGCCGGGTTCCTGGGGACGGCCCAGACCATTCCGGACGGCAAGGAAGCCGGCTCGGACGTCGCCAACATGTCCATCATGGGCTACGACCCGGTCCGAAACCATTCCGGCCGCGGCCCCCTGGAAGCGGGCAGCATGGGCGTGAAACTGGCCGGGGACGAACAGGCTTTCCGCCTCAATCTGGTCACCCTGGGCTTCGAGGGCGACCGGGTCTACATGCGGGACCATAGCGCCGGTCACATCGGCACCGAGGACGCCGCCTTGCTGATCGACTATTTGGGGCGCAACCTGCCGCTGGTCGACCCGCGGCAAAGGCTTCACCCCGGGGTCAGCTACCGGCACCTCCTGGTCTGGCCCGGGCTGCGGGATGGACTGCCGACCATTCCGCCCCACGATTACCGGGATCGGGACGTTTCCGCTTACCTGAACGACCCTGACCCGGATTTCAAGCCGGTGCTCGATCTCATTCGAGCGTCCTGGCCTCTTTTGAAGGACCATCCGCTCAACCGGGAACGGGAAAGGAACGGGAAGCGTCCCGCCAATTCCATCTGGCCCTGGGGCCAGGGCCGCCCTCCGGCCATGGCCACGTACCGGGAACGGTTCAACGTCTCGGGCGCGGTGGTTTCGGCCGTGGACCTGATCAAGGGACTGGGGGTCTACGCCGGCTTGGAACCCCTGGAAGTGCCGGGCGCCACCGGGCTGGTGGATACCAACTTCGAGGGCAAGGTCGCGACGGCCCTTAAATCCTTGGAAACAGGGGATTACGTCCTGGTTCACGTGGAGGCGCCGGACGAGGCCGGACACCAGGGCGACACCGACGTCAAGGTCCGGGCGGTCGAGCTTTTCGACGAAAAAATCGTCGGCCCCATGCGGCGGGGACTTGAAAACCTGGGCGTTCCCTTCAGGATCATGGTGTTGTGCGATCATTTCACCCCGATCGCGCTGAAGACTCATTCCCGGGAACCGGTTCCCTTCATTCTCTATCCCGGCGCCCCGCCCTCGGGACGTCCCTACACGGAAGCCGAGGCCGCCGCGGCCGGGCTGCACCTCGAGCAAGGCTTCATGTTGGCGGATTTGCTCTTCGGGAAGGAAAAATGACCGGCGTCGACGACTTCGTGGGACGGACGACCTACCGCGTCCTGTACGGCGACGTGGACCAGATGGGCGTCCTTTATCACGCGAACTTTTTTCGGTTGTTCGAGCGGGGCCGGTCCGAGTACATCCGCGACCGGGGCCTGCCGTACCGGGAGATCGAGGAACGAGGCGCGGCCTTGCCCGTCACCGAGGCCCACGCCCATTACCACCGGCCCGTTCGGTACGACGACCTGATTGTGATCGAAACCGCGGTCGGCCTGGTGCGACGGGCCAGCATCCGCTTCGAGTACGAGTTGTACCGGCAAGAAAACGCCCTCGAATTGCTGGCCGAGGGCTGGACCCTGCACGCCTGCGTTTCCCCGGACGGAAAAGTCATCCGGCTGCCCGAGTATGTCCGGGAGCTTTTCGTCGGATAGTATTATAGACGTAAAACCAGCGCCGCCGGCTTCCGGGGTTCGTCCCGGACGCCGGCGGTTTTTATTGGCGGGATTGTCGCCGGGCCGGATTCAGGCCCGCCCTTCCTCCTCGGTCAATTGCAGGACCAGGGAGAAGAAGGTTTGCGGATCGAAGGCGGCGTCCTCCTCCGAGGAATTCAACGGATGGATGGCGGCCGCCTTCAAGACCGGGGCGGAAACAAGAATCGGCTCCGCGTCGCCCGGGATTTCCCCGGTCAGTACCCACCCCCTCATCCCCGGATGGTCGATCAATTTTTCCAGGGCCCTCAACCGGAAAAGAATGCCCATGATTTTTTGGGAATCCCCGGGAAAGAGCTTGTTAAGCCTGATGACGATTTTTTCGATGTCGCGCGGGCCCGCGAGGGCGCCGACTTCCTTGACCGCCGTCAGCATGTCCTCGAAGGGAATAGGCGCGGCGTTTTGATTAAGTTCCAAGTAAAGCCTCGTGCAAACCGGCGTTGGAACCGGCTCGTGCTAGTGTTTGAAGGCCCTTTGTCCGGTAAAGACCATGGCGGCGGGAGGGTCGGCCTCGTTGCAGGCCGTGATCGACTCATGGTCCCGGACCGATCCGCCCGGGTGGGCGATGGCGGAAACGCCTTCCTTGAGGGCCACGTCGACCCCGTCCCGGAAAGGAAAGAAGGCGTCCGAGATCATGGCCGCTCCCGGCAGGCCGGCCCGGGCCGCCTTGGTCTCCCGCTCGATGTCATCCACCAGGGCCTGGTCCGCCCGGCCCTGGGCCGCCTCGAGGACCAAGTCCTTGAAGGGCTTGCCGAGCCTGGCGAAGCAGAGCGCGTCCGCGTATTTGGTATAGGCCTTGTAAATGGCGATCTCCGCCACCCCGACCCGGTCCTGTTCCCCGGTGCCGATGCCCACCGTGACCTGGTCCTTAACGTACAGAACCGAATTTGACGTCACTCCCTGTTCCACGGCCCAACCGAAGAGCAGGTCGTCGAGTTCGCGGTCCGTGGGCGGCCGGAGGGGACGGTAGGTTTTTCCCTGGTACACGCATTCGGCCGGCTTGAAATCATCCTTTTTCAGGACGGCGTTCAGGGCCGATTGCTGCACGATCAAACCCCCGTCCAGAAGCGACTTGAAATCAAGGAACCGGGAATAGGCGAAGTCGTTCAGGCGGTCCATGTTTTTAAGGCGAACCACGCGCAGGTCCTTTTTGGGGGAAAGAATATCGAGGGCGCCCTCCTCGAAATCCGGCGCCGCTATCACTTCGAGATAGTTTCGGACCAAAAGCTCGGCCGTGTCCTGGTCCAGGGGTCTGTTAAAAACCGCCGTTCCGCCGAAGGCCGCGATCCGGTCGGCCATGTCGGCCTTGCGATAGGCCTGGGCCAGGCTGTCCGCGCAAGCCACGCCGCAAGGATTGTTGTGCTTGGTGATGACGGCGGCCGGCCGCTCGGTCAGGTACCGCAGAATCCCCAGGCCGGCGTCCACGTCCGTCAGGTTCGTCTTGCTGGGATGCTTGCCGAACCGAACCATGGCCTCTTCATCCAGGCTGGAAACCAACCCTCGGCCCGGGGAAATGAATTCCACGCCCCCCAGGGCCAGATTGCCGTTGACCAAGCGGTACAGGGCCGCTTCCTGGCCCGGATTCTCGCCGTAGCGCAAGCCCTTTTCCATGACCGAACCGTCGGGTTCCTCGATTTTCCAGGTAACTTTACGGTAGACCAAGGTCACGTCGCCGAACGTTATTTTCATTTCCTCGGGGAAATGGTCGTCCATGACCCGACGATACATTGCTTTAATATCGCTCATGTTTTTCTCCCAAGTCGCCGGACGGTGGTCGGAAGGGGCCCTGACCGGCCCAACTTTTTCCGGAAACCCGCCGCGCGATTTTTCCGATTCGCCCCACTAGGCCACGCGAAGGACTTTAAAGTATCGCCCAGGGAAAATCAAGGCCGAGGCGAAACAGTCAACCGGGGGTGGATAAATCCAAAATTGTGCGAATTGAACAGCGCGGGTTGGCTTTTTGGCCTGTTAGCGGCCGGTTGAAAACGATGACTAGGATACAAGGGGTCACGCCGGCAAGAAATCATAAAGAAGAAAAATTAATTAGTCAAATTTTTTGAACTGAAAAAGAAAGGGACAATACAATTTCAGATGGCCGCTGACAGTTTGGAAGAGTTGGAGGAATTTTTTCGGGCTTTGGCCGGCTCGGCTTCCAATTCGGCAATTATGGCCAGGCTCTTCTTTCTCGACTAGCCAATTCCTGGTTTGCTTGACCATCACCACTCCTTGTTTGAAGGAGCCAATTCTTGGCAATGAGCGAAATTTGTCGTAGTTCGTGGCTAAGTGTGGCTATTGTATGTAAAGTAGAGGTCAAATGCAAGTAATTTACACAAAATTACAGATCAACTTTAATAAATCCAGGGTAGACCGCTTTTTGGCCGGAAGGGCGCCCAATGAACTACCCCGCGGCAAGCTACGGTGTATCAAATTAGACCCAGAGCAATTAAAAAAAATACTCCCCGCCTGGCCTCTGTGAACGGTTACCAAAAAGGAGGTGTGGGTAAAGATGAGCTACACTGGAGAGCGACCCGGGCGACGGGCCGTGGCCAAGACTGAGTAAAACAAACCAAGCCCCACGACTTTATCTCGGGATTGGCCTTAAAACGTTAAACCCCAGGGGTGTGGGGACAGAGTTCCCACGGGACAGCTTTGAGGTCATATCTCATGACAGGGAAAACTCCAATTCACGGAGAACCAGTACATCAGGCCATGCCGGCCGATACCCCTTTGGTTAAAAACTTGGAAGAACTGGATTATTTGGAGCTACTCCTTCATGGCAAGGCTAATTTTAAAGAGCTATTCGCTGATCTGGAGGCGGCATCGCCACAAGGCGTCGCCGAAATGCAACCTGACGCCGACCGCGTGCCAACAGGTTTTCAAGCGCTCATAAGAACCGAGAACCTACCCGAAAAAATTCTTTGCTCATTCCAAGGGATACCTAAAACGACCTAACCCCACCGAATTTTGGGACAATAGGAAAAAAAATATAAGAAACCGGGAGAAGTGTCTAAAATATGGAAAAAGTATTGACATTTATAAAAAATATTGTTACGTAGGAATTCAAGGGTTTGCAGACGATAATTTTGATACGAAATACTATTCAGACACCGGGAGGTGACGAGGGCGGGGCGTCGAACTTATCCCGAACCAATTGTATCGATAGCCTGATAACGCGCCTTGTTTATTTGATCGATAAATACAGGCCAACGATATAACTTTCGGTAATTTTACCGGCAGGTGGACGATTACCGCCATTTCGGGGGAATGCGGATTTTTTGTGGATAAACCGATGATTCAATTGCAAGATTTAGGGATTAGCCCCAAATCAGGGATGGCGATAGGTTTAACTCGCGAGCTACTTTAGTATTTCGAGGAGTTAAAATTGAGCTGACGATGAGTTGGGGCAAGGACCGAAGTTTTTAGCCGACTCCAATTTGTTTTTTTACATCGGTTTCATCGGATAATTATTGCGGTTAGCGCCTAACGGGGTTCTTATTTGTTAAAAAAGAAAATATCCCTCCGGCGCCGGCATAACGAACGGACAGTTTCCGACACTAATTTTAGGCGTGGGGGATCAAAGAAAACCCAGGAAAGACGACTTTTACATTTTTAAGCGATAATTCAGAATGTGGGTCAATTAGCGGATTAGATACAAGATATTGGTTCATGTCTACTTTTCCCTTGGGGGCGTAATGAATATTAAAATGATGGGAAGAGGACTGATTCTCTTGACCCTGTGCTCGGTCTGTCTTTATTTTCCAGTCGGCCGATCACAAGGGGGGCAGCTCGAAAAAACTTACTCCCTCCAGATGAAAGGCGGCAATCTCAAGGATTCGTTGGCGGAATTTTCCCTCCTGACGGGCATTGACGTACAAGTGAACAATGTGCCGGAAAAGGAGACCGGTAAAAGATGTTTTCAGGATAAATCAGCGGAATATATCATTACCGATCTACTGCGCGGCACGAGCCGCGCGGCGCTGTATTACCGTAACGGAGAGGGCGTCTTCATGGTGAAGGTTCTTTTTTTTGACGAGAGTCCCGCTAGCGGGGGAAGCATCAAGACGACAAATTCATACGGCGCCACTGAAAATCAAGACCAATCCCACGCTTCGCTCGAACGCCGGCCTGCATCTCGACCGGAGACGTACAATCCGGCGTCAACCTTGAGTCAACCAGCCCACGCCGTGGAACAAACCAAGGAAAACCAAACCAATAACAATTTTTCAGAAGACAAGCCCAATAGACTGTCAAAAAACGCCCGGACCTCCGTTGCCGGACGGACCGGTTCAAACAAAAATCTTTCGAGTTATTCGGGGGGTGGAACATCGGAAGTCGTGACGCCGGAACAGGCGAAGGCCTCGGGTTCCAACGAGGAATCCGAGCCTACGCCCTCTCCGCCGGCCACCGTCTCCGGCCTTGAGACTCCCCCCATGCCGCCTGGTATGTAAACAACTGGAAACCTTGAACTGGAGGAGCGAAATGCTAAGAAAATGCATGTTATTGTTGGTTCTTTTCTCTCTAGCGGTTATCCCGTCCCTGGTGGACGCGGGGGTTCGGGTCCCCCCCCAGCCGGCTCGGATCGGCGGAACGGTCACGTATGACGGAACACAGGTTCTTCAAGCCGATACTGGTTGGAAATTCACGGTAACCGATACGGACGGAAATGATTATGTCGATGTAAACGGCGTACCGGCTTCTGTCTCAAGCCTGAAGTCCAACAACTGGTATGTAATCGACATCCCGCTTTTTGATGCGACGGATCAACAACAAGGCGCGAACACCGGAGAAACAGCCGTCATTCACGCCTACAAGGATGATGTCGAGGTAAAGGTAACCTCGCCGGTGAACGGGCAGTTCCAGGTCGGCGCTTCCGGCTCCACCACCCAGATCAACATCGAAGCCATAAGTTGCGGCCAGCCGACCGCCAACGCCGGTCCGGACCAGACGGTTAACGAAGGTGCGACGGTTACCCTGGACGGCTCCGGGTCCCAGGACGCCACCTTCGGCCTTGCCTCATACGAGTGGACCCAGACCGGCGGACCAGATGTGACTTTGTCGGATTCCGCGGCCATCCAACCGACCTTCACCGCCCCCTCCACCGCCTGCGAGGGCGCTGTCCTCACCTTCCAATTGGAAGTCGCCAACACCTGCGGCGGAACCTCCACCGATACGGTTCAGGTCACCGTCAACAACGTGCCTACGCTTCCCACGGCCAACGCCGGGCCCGATCAGACGGTCAACGAAGGCGCCACGGTTACGTTGAACGGCTCCAACTCCACCACTCCCGAAGGGTTTAAATCCAGGGCCTGGACTCAGACCGGCGGCCCCGAGGCGACGCTTTCCGACGCCGCGGCCGCGAAGCCGACCTTTACGGCTCCGAACGTCGATTATCAAGGGGTTTCCCTGACGTTCGAACTTACCGTGACCGACCTCTGCGACAATACCGCCAAGGATACCGTGATCGTCAATGTCACCAACGTCTGCCAGGCCCCCACGGCCAACGCCGGGCCGAACCAGACGGTTAACGAAGGTGCGACGGTTACCCTGGACGCCACCAATTCAGTCGTGCCCGAAGGTGGAGCAGTCTATGGTTGGGTACAAAAGAGCGGCGCGGCCGTGAAGCTTTCGAACGCCTCAAGTCCGAAGCCAACCTTCACCGCTCCCCAAGTCGACCAGGCAGGCGCCGCCCTGACCTTCGAAGTAACGGTTACCGATAACTGCGGGTTGAAGAGCACTGACAAGGTGGGGGTCAACGTGAGCAACGTCTGCCAGGCGCCCACCGCCAACGCCGGGCCGGATCAGACGGTTAACGAATCCGAGCAGGTCACCCTCGATGGTTCGGGCAGCACGGCCAACGAAGGGATAAAGTCGTACCTGTGGACCCAAAAGAGCGGGACCGCCGTCACTTTGTCGGACGCGACGGCCGTCAATCCCACCTTCACCGCCCCCAGCCTTGCCGACGGCGGCTGCGCGGCGCTGGTGTTTGAGTTGACCGTGACCGACAATTGCGACTTGCAGGCCACCGACGAGGTGGCGGTCAATGTCTGCCCCTGGAATCCTCCCACCGCCGACGCGGGCGTGGACCAGACGGTTGAGGAAGGCGACACCGTCACCCTGGATGGCTCCGCTTCCCATTCGAACTACGAGGGCGTGGCGCTGACCGGCTACCAATGGACCGTGAAGTCAGGACAGTCCGTCACCTTGGCCGATCCGACCCAGGTCAAGACAACCTTCGTGGCGCCCAATACCACCGAGGACCAAGCCATTCAGTTTGAATTGACGGTTACGGACGGACATAACGAAGTGGCCACGGACGACGTCACGGTGACAGTGACGGATAATGGGATTACCATCCCCAACGCTCCCGAGGGCTCGGTCAGCACCGAATCCGCCACGGGGAAAAACTTGGCCTTCATGACCGACGGCCAAGGCGATCTGGTTGATTTGAATCCGAAGAACGGCGACGACATGACCAACCAGAACGGCAAGCCCAATAATCTGCTCTACGGTATAATCGGGATGAATATCAAGCTGAATGATCAGAAAACCCGCGGCGACGGCGCCGTGGTAACTGTCTACCTGGACGAGGCCGCGCCGAGCGACTATGTCTGGTACATTTACACCGATGTGGACGGTTTCCAGGATTTCAGCGACAACGCGACCTTTAACGAGGACCGGACCCAAGTCACCCTGGCCCTGACCGACGGCGGCGCGGGCGACGCGGACGGAACCGAAAACGGCGTGATCCAGACGGACTCGGGCCTCGGACAAAAGGCGTCGACATTCTTCATAATGCCCAGCTCTGGCAGCGACGATAAGAAAAAAGGTTGCTTTATCTCGACCATGAACGACTAAGACGCTTCAACCAGGCGAACGGGGCCATGGGCCCCGTTCGCCTGCATATTCGAAACGTAAAAAAATGACCACCAAGCCGGACCATTACCCTGACGACTTCAGCGCCAAATGGCTCCGGCTTTTTTCATGACGGCCCAAGCGCCCTGTTTCATGACGAATGTTCAAAGACCTTGTTTTGATATCGGGAAGGGCGCTTGATTGGAAAGGGAAATCAATGCGCAAGGCAACGTTTTCTCTCTGGATGGTTGTATGCCTATTAATGACAGGCTTGGCCGCCTCCGCTGTGCGTCGTGCGGAAGAAATCCATAGCTCTCTTCACATGCGGCCGACCACGTCCCAACCCCGTTTTTTTAATACGCCCACAACCCTGGCCAGCGACGGGTCGGGAAAGAAATATATCTTTGATCACGGGTACAAGCGCGTTTTGAAATATGACGCCAGTGGGAATTTCTTGGACGAGGTCCTGGAGGTTACCGGCGACGAGGGTGTTTTAACGTCGTCGCCATTAAATGTGGCGGTTTCATATCCCGCGATATTCGGAGGCTGACCGGGAAAATTCCGGTTATGGCTTCAAGAATGGGGGGCGGCATGTTGCGTCAAAAAGGCTCGAAAAGGTTTTTCCGAATTTTCGTTGCTTTTATTCTGTTCTCACTTGCGACCACGGCTTTTTCCCTTCCGTCGGCCCAGGCTGCGGTGTTTTTCGTGAATCGTGGGGCGGCCGTCGGCGGCGACGGGTCTAACTGGGCCCTGGCCAAGCGGACCATAACCTCGGCCCTGCTGCTGGCCGAGGCCGGCGACGAATTATGGGTCGCCCAAGGGACGTACCCCGAGTCCGTCGACATGAAAAGCGGGGTGGCCTTGTACGGCGGATTCACGGGTAATGAAACCACCCTGGACGCCCGGGACTGGGAGGCCAACCGGACGATCATCGACGGAAGCACGGCCCGGGACGGATTGCCGGCCTATCATGTCGTGGTCATGGATAATTTGGTGAATTCCCGCCTGGACGGATTCACCGTTACGGGAGGGAAAGCCGACGGATCCTGGTACGATACCAATGGGCGTGGAGGAGGCATTTGGGTAAGCGGCGGAGATAAAACCATCGTTATCACTCACTGCCTGGTTAGGAAAAATAACGCTTCGGGCTCTGGCGGCGGCTTATACCTCGAAAATTCCTCGGCGACGATATTTGATTGCGTCATCAGTCAAAACCTGTCCACTTCCGAGGGCGGAGGGGGAGTATTTTTTCAAGATTCCTCTCCTACGCTTAATAATTGCCTGATCAACGACAATCAAGCCACCCGTGGCGGCGGCGTGGGCGTTAACGGCGCCTCGCCGGCTTTGACGAACTGCCTTGTCATCGGGAACCAAGCCGGAAAAGGCGGCGGGATTTATAGCGAAGGCTCCTCGCCGACCCTGGCCAACTGCACTATCAGCAACAACCTGGCTTCCTCCGGAGATAATTCCGGCGGCGGGTTGGCTTTGTATAATTCATCGCCCGCCATCACCAATTGCATCGTGAGCGGGAACCATGCTTCCACCGGCGGAGGCATTAGGTGTGAACAAGGTTCCGCGCCGATCCTCACCAATAATTTATTTGACGACAACGATCCCGATGATTATTGGAACCAGGATAGTCAGGATTCCTACACCAGCGCGGCGGTAATAAACACGCTGGTAAATAGCGCCTCGGGAAACCTGGACGGCGATCCCATTTTCGTCATGGGTCCTCACGGACAATGGACATCGGCGCCGGTCTATGATTCCACCACAGGAAGAACCACTTTCACCGACTCAAGGGCCTCCTTTTCTCCCGGCGCCTTGAAGGGGCGCCTGCTCAAGCCGGAGGTCGGATTACGCAACCATGTCTTAATCATCGACAATACCGCGACCGCCATCGTCACGTCCCTGGAGCAAAGCGACCTAGCCGACGTCATGTCCCCGGACGAAACCTCCTTGGTCGCGTCCGGCGATACTTATCAGGTCGTCGACTGCCACTTGGCGGCCGGTTCGCCGGCCATCGACGCCGGCGCCGCCTCCGGGGTCCCGAACACGGACTTTGACGGCCAAGCTAGACCGAACGGTTCGTGTTGGGACATCGGGACGGACGAATATTATAAAGGGTACGCCGATGTCGCACCGGCTCTTTACAAAGTGGAAATTGAATCCACCAATAAGGTCAAGGCGTTCTTCACCAAGGCCATGGGGGCCTCGGCCCTTCTGGCGAGCAATTACACTGTTTCGGGAGCCGGGCAGGGGACCCTGGCCTCTCAACCAAACAGCGTTCTCAAGGTTGACGACTACACCTATCGCCTCGTCTGGACGTCGGGACGAGTGGAAAACAACCAGGAACTCACCCTAACGGTCGCCGGAGTCACGGACGCCGGCGGAACGGCCCTGGGAAGTCCGGACAGCGCCGTGGTTACGGTCAACATGAGCGACGCGCTTTCCCAAGTAGAGATGGGTCCCGCCCAGACGACCTTGGATTTCGAGGTCCCGTTCACTTTTTCGACCGGGGACGTGGGGCTGGCGAGCGTCCGGCTCTTTTACAGTAAGGATGGCGGGGCCTGGACTCAATACGGCGACACATACACCGACAGCCCCATATCCTTTGACGCTTCCACCACGGGAGGCGAGGGTTTTTATGAATTTTACACCCTGGCCGTGGATAATTCCGGCTTTGAGGAAGCGCCGAAAAACAAGGCCGACGATCGGACCCTGGTGGCGACAAGCTTTTCCGGCTCCCGTCTGTATGTAAACAGTTCTCTTGCTACAAGCGGCTCCGGTTCGTCCTGGGGGGAGGCTTGTCATGATATAGGCGCCGCGCTGGTCTTGGCCCAGGCCTATTCGATAAACGAAATCTGGGTGGCGGAAGGCCAGTATCAGGAATCCCTGACCATGGTCAGCGATGTTTCCCTTTACGGCGGGTTTACCGGAACCGAGACCCAACTCTCTGAGCGCGATTGGAAAAAACACCAGACCATCATCGACGGAAGCACGGCCCGGGGAGGCTCGCCGGCCTATCACGTCGTGATCATCGAAAGCCTCGTCAACACGCGGCTGGACGGATTCATAATTACCGGTGGAGACGCCGGCGATAATCAACATGGCGGTGGTATTTACGCATTATATTTGAACGAGACCAATACCATAGCCAACTGTTTCGTTTTCGGTAACGATGCTAATTGGGGCGGCGGAATTCATTTTGGGGACTCTTCCGCAATCCTGACCGATTGTGTCGTCAGCGGAAACCACACCGCACACTTTGGCGCCGGAATTTCAGTATTTAATTCCTCCCCGACCTTGACCAATTGCATCATTAGCGGGAACAAGACTGACGGTGGCGGAGGAGGAATTGGGTTATATTATTATTCATCTCCGACCATAGTCAATTGCACTATCAGTAATAATTCAGCAAATTACAACGCCGGCGTCTATCTGTATGCAGCCGACTCGAATCCAAACATTGCTAACTGTGTTATCAGTGATAATATCAATAATAGCGATTCCGGCGGCGCGGTTAACTTTATTGCCTCATCCGGCGTTTTGAACAATAATTTGTTTTACGGCAACTCGAAGGCGGACGTCTGCGACGGAAACGGAAACTGCTATACCGGCGCCGAGGATATCAACGACAATATTTCCACGGCCAACAACAACATCGACGGCGACCCCCGGTTTGTCATGGGCCCCTTGGGGCGCTGGACCGCGCCGCCGGTTTACGACTCCTCGACCAATTTGACGACCTTGACCGATGGGAATGGTAATTTTACAGCAGACGGCCTCAAGGGATTCGTGATCAATCCCAAGGTCGGACAATATACTCACTCGGTCATTGTATCCAATACAGCCACGACCGTCGCCGTATACGGCGACTTGACCGGAACAGCCGCCGAGGGTGGAGTATATAGGGTTTACGACTATCACCTTGGGTTTGGTTCTCCGGCCATCGACGTCGGCAAGGACGTAGGGGCGCCGGCCAAGGATTTTGACGGCGAAGCTCGGCCCAACGGCCCCGCCGTCGACATCGGCGCGGACGAATATTATCCCGGGTACGTCGGCTCCGGCGAAGCTTGGTTGTACCAAGTCCAGGCCGAATACTCCTTTCGCGTCAAGGTCACGTTCAGCAAGTCCATGGGCGATGGAGCCCTCGACCCGGTCAATTACACGGTCTCGGGCGCCGGCCAAGGGTCCTTGGCCGATCATCCGGACAAAGTGGAAAGCCTGGGCGCGGCTGTTTACCGCCTGTTATGGAATTCCGGGGAGATGCTCGGCGGCGGAGATGTGACCATCACTGTCGCGGATATCTCGGACCTTTCCGGAACTCCCATTGGTGAGCGCAACAGCGCAACCAATATTGGCGGAGGAATCGGCGTCGCTCCCGAGGTAACCGGAGTGGTCGTGGTCAGCCCGACGTCGGTTGATGCAACTTTCAGCGAAGCCATGGGCGGCGATGCTCTGGAGCCCGCTTATTATACTCTTACCGGGTCCGGTCAGGGAACCTTGGCCATCAATCCGGACTCGGTGGTCAAGCAAGACGATAAGACCTATCGCCTTATATGGTCCAATGGTGAAATGGTTCAGGGTGGAGATGTGACCATCGCCGTGGTCCAGGTCGCCGACGCTCTGGGCAATCTCATCGGCGAGGACAACTCGGCCATTCACCTCCAGGGCGGCCAAGGCGTCCCGCCGGAGGTTCTTAATATATCAGTCGTAAGTTCCAACACCGTGGACGTGACATTCAACGAAGCCATGGGCGCCGGAGCGAACGAGTTCATACACTATGCCATGAGTGGGACCGGTCAAGGCTCCCTGGCCGTCAATCCCCATCATGTGGAATTACAGGGTGGTAATACATATCGGCTTACATGGTGGGGCGGCGAAATGTTCATCGGGGGGGATGTGACCATTACCGTAACTGGCGCCGCGGATGCCCTTGGTCATTTGATCGCGGGAAAAAATTCAGCTTCCGTGATTGGCGGAGGCCTGGGGACGCGTCCGGAATTGTTGGGTTTGGCCGACGAGCCTGATATCGTCCGGGAAATGAATTGGACCTGCGTGACCACGGAATCCAATTATTTTCGCTATAAACTGGACCGAAGCCCGGACTGGACCCCCACTGAAGATTATGAACAAGTAAGCAGTTATGCCTGGTGGGATAGTGCTAATGGATATCTAAGCAGTCTGAATGTAACCCTCAACTCATCGACGCCTGGTTATTCTGACGGGAAATGGTATCTGCATGTGCAGTCCCGGGACGAGGCTGGGAACGAAAGCGCCATCGTCACCGTCTCGGCCGTCTTGGATAACACACCGCCGACGATAATCGGCCTGTCCGATCAACCCGAACCCGTCACTTCGGTGACCTGGAATTGGGACGCCGACGAACCATCTGTGTTTATTTATTCTATAGATCAGGACCCCAATGGCTCGCCGCCGTGTTGTGATTATTCCGATATTAAAACCGCCACCCGGTCCGAAATGGAAAATTGGGATGCAACCTGGTATCTCCATGTCAAGGCTCGGGATGTCGCCGGGAATGAAAGCACGGTGAAAACCGTTTCGGCCGTTATTGACACCACCGGGCCGACGATCACTGGTCTGGATGACTCAATGGAGATGTACCCCTTAAGGAGTACGACCTGGACCTGGGGGGCCGATGATCCACAAGCCGTCTTCCGATTCGCCATTGATAGAAATTCATCGTGGACTCCGATCGGTGACTTTGGTTCCGTGACCACGGCCGCGGCTTCCAAGGACCTGCCTGAGTATTCCGACGGCGTCTGGTACCTGCATGTTCAAGGGCAAGACGTTCTGGGCAATCTCGGCGATGTCAGAACCGTTTCCTTTAACTTGGATAACACGCCGCCGACCATTCAGGGTCTGGCCGATGAGGCCGATATCGTCCGGGAAACGAATTGGACTTGCGTGACCACGGAATCCAATTATTTTCGCTATAAACTAGACCGAAGCCCGGGCTGGACCCCCACGGAAGATTATGAACAAGTCAACAGTTATACCTGGTGGGACAGTGTATCTGGTTATTTATACAACCTGAATATAACCCTCGACTCCTCGACGCCTGGTTATTCGGACGGAAAATGGTATCTGCATGTGCAGTCCCGGGACGAGGCTGGGAACGAAAGCGCCATCGTCACCGTCTCGGCTGTATTCGATAACACGCCGCCGACGATAATCGGTCTGTCCGATCAACCCGAACCCGCCACTTCGGTGACCTGGAATTGGGACGCCGACGAACCATCTGTTTTTATTTATTCTATAGATCAGGACCCCAATGGTTCGCCGCCGTGTTGTGAATATTCCGATATTAAAACCGCCTCCCCATCCGAAATGGAAGGTTGGGATGGAACCTGGTATCTTCATGTCAAGGCACGAGATGTCGCCGGGAATGAAAGCGCGGTGAAAACCGTTTCGGCCGTTATTGACGCCACCGGACCGACCATCACCGGGTTGGAAGATTCCATGGAGGTTGACTCCGTTAGGAGCAAGACCTGGACCTGGGCTTCGGATGATCCCCAGGCGACTTATCGATTCGCCATTGATAGAAGTTCCTCGTGGACTCCGGTCGGTGACTTTGGTTCCGTGACCACGGCCGCGGCTTCAGGCAGCCTGCCGAACTATGCCGACGGGACCTGGTACCTGCATGTTCAAGGCAGCGATGTTTTAGGAAACTTGGGCCAAGTTCGAACCGTTTCCGTGGAGCTGGACAACACGCCTCCGACCATTCAAGGTCTGGCCGATGACCCCAATCCCACCAGGGATAAGACTTGGTCATGGACGAATAACGAAGGCAACCTGTTCCGTTACAAGCTCGACAGGAATCAAGACGGAGTTCCGGAAGGGGATTACGACCACGTCCAAGGTTGCTCGATAAACTCCGATACAATCGATTATTCCGATGGGGTGTGGTTCTTGCACGTGCAGACCCGGGACGACGCCGGCAACGAAAGCGAAGTCATAACCGTCTCGGCGATATTGGATAATACTAAACCGGTGATTTCCGGCTTGTCCGACCAAACCCAGGGCGCTGCATCCGTGACCTGGAACTGGGACGCCGACGAGAGTTGCACCTTTTTATTTTCTATTAATCAAGAGCAAAACAGCGAGCCTTGGGGGGATTATTCCGACATAAAGACCGCGACCATAAGCGATCCGGATTATTGGGACGGAACCTGGTACCTCCATGTAAAAGCTCGCGATTTGGCCGGAAATGAAAGCGAAGTGACGACCGTCTCTGGAGTCCTCGATTTTTCCGGACCGTCTATCACGATAACAGGAGAACCGGAAGGAGAGGCCAAAGTCCAGAGTAAAATTTGGCAGTGGAGTTCTGACGATCCCCAGGCGAAATTTCGCTTCATCATTGACCAAAATTTGGAATGGAACGATCCCACGGGAGAATTTTTGGATGTCACTACCACGACTATATCCGGACAAACCCATTCCGACGGAATCTGGCGCCTCCACGTCCAGGCCCGTGACGCGGCCGATAACCTTAGCGGGGTGGCAACCGTTACCGTCGAATTGGATAACACCCAACCAGGAGTAACCAATGTCGTTGTTGTGAATTCCACATCCGTGGAGGTTGCTTTCACCGAGAACATGGGTAATGGAATCACCGAGCCTTCCAATTATACAGTCGGCGGAAGCGGTCGCGGGTCCCTGACCTCGCATCCTGACTATGTCGAAAACGTGAATGAAGGCGTTGACGAGAGTTCCACCACTTATCGCCTGACCTGGTACGTCGGTGAAATGTATAACGGCGGTGATATAACCATTACCGTCGCCAATGTCACGGATATCGCCGGGAATGTTATCAACGAAAACTCGGGGACCGCTCAAGGCGCGGGGCAGGGGACGCCGCCCACGGTGCAAGATATGTCAAACGACGATGCTCCGACCCAATCCAAAACCTGGACCTGGAGTTCTGACGATACCGAGGCGACCTTCCGTTACACCATCGACCAAAATTACTCCTGGAATCCCGAGGGAGTATTCGGCGCCATCACCACGGCCGGGATAACCAAGGATTCGGTTGGTTATACAGACGGGACCTGGTTCATCCACGTCCAGGCCCGGGACCAGGCGGGCAATGAAAGCGAAGTCGTCACGGCCTCGGTGATTTTGGACAACACGCCGCCCGTGGTGACGGTTGATGATACTTCATCCGAGGTGGTCGGCCTGGCCGTCTGGAATTGGCAGGCGGACGAGGAGGCGACTTACTGTTACCAAATCGACCAGAGCGAGACCTGGACGTGCAACGAAAACTTCGTCGACGTCGCCACCGCCTCGAAATTCCTGGCCGGAAAGCCCGGCGACTCCAGCGAAATCTGGCGGCTCCACGTCCAAGCCAGGGACCGCGCGGGAAACATAAGCGAAGTGGTTCATGACTTGGCCCAGATCACGCCCCTGACCGTCTCCGCCTCTCCACCGGGAGGGATATATTATGGCGGCCTTGGCGTAACCCTGACCTGTAACGGCGATGAAGCTGTAATACAGTATTCTGTATCAGGCGAAACGCCCCAAACCAAATATATCGACAAAATTTTCATAACCAGCAGTAATGAACTGCGGTATCTCGCACGGGATGGATTTGGTAATTCAACAACCATTTATGCCCAAAAATATTTTATTAAGACACTTGATTACTTCGTTATTCTTACAACGTTCGAAACAACCGAGGATGAGACCCATACCTTTGAATGGAATGCTCTCGAGGGCGCGGTCTGTTATCAAATTCAGATAGCCGACAACCAGTCCTATCTCAAACCGTTGGTTGACGAAACAGTCTGCGACGGCGCTACCAGCTATACACCGACCGATGACCAGAAGCTGACCAAGAACGGTTTTTACTACTGGCGGGTGAGGGCTCAGGACGCGTATGGCAACTGGACCGTCTGGAGCGACGACTACTTCTTTTTTACTGTCGAGGGTTGGGTTAGAAAGGCCATCATTGTCGCCGGCCGGGTCTCTTCCGCTGACGCTCTGTGGTCGAGCACTCAAAACACCTGCGATTACGCCTTCATAGTGTTGGGATACCGGGGTTATGAAGACGATGATATCGCCTATTTGACCAGCGATTCCAAGAACTCCTCACGCGACGGCGCGGCCACGAAAACGAATCTGGCGGCTCAGATCGCGGCGGCCGGCGACGCGAACGAACTCCTGCTCTTCCTGCATGACCACGGCGGCAACGGGACATTCTGGCTGGACAAGCAGAATAATGAATCCCTAACCGCCGCCGAACTGGACGGATGGCTGGACGAGCTTCAGTCCGACAATCCGGATATCAAGATCACGGTGATTATTGAAGCTTGTTTTTCCGGCAGCTTTATCATCCCCCTGCAGGGCTCCAACCGGATCATCATCACCAGTTCGTCCTCGGATGAACAATCCTACCTGATTTGGGACGGCTACATCTCCTTCAGTTATCCATTCTGGTCCAAAGTCTTCAGTAACGAGGACCTGCGCGATGC
>JAZDGM010000103.1:0-33404 GCA_043806915.1 Pseudomonadota bacterium
CCATTCATATTGTATGGACGTCCAACATTGATGCTAAACACGGTGGGTCTTTTCAAGATAGTGTTGACAGGAAACAACCTTATCCAGGATCGGTTCTCACCTTCCTGATTTCACGGGATGGTCGGGGCGCGCTTGAGCTAGCGACCTGAATGTCGAAAACGCGAAAGCGAACGACGAGAGTAAAACCCTAACCTTGGGTATTCGATACCTGGTCTTATTAGGTGGGCGCCGGCCGATTAAATCAGACGCCGGGAATCCGGCTTGGCTCCCCTAGGAAAAAAGCAGGCGGCCGCGCCCCACCCCTTGGTACCAGCACCGGCCGGCCGAGCTCGCCGCGCGGCGCAGGGATTCAACCCGGCCGGCGGCCCGGAAAAACATGCGCCCATAGGTTCGGACGGCGCCGATCCAGTTCTCGTTCTCAAATTTCAGCCTGGCTAATATTGGTTTTAAGTCCTCGGGAATTTTCCCGGGAAGGTCTCGCTTCATCTGCCGCCCCGTCCAATCCACCAACGACAGATACTCATCCAGACTGAACTCCAGGGAGCCGTTATCGGCGCCTGGCGACTCGTGAGACAAGGGAAAGAGCCACCAGTCGCTTTTGGCTTTTTCCTCTTCCAGTTCCACGAGTTGAGACGGGAAGGGCTTTCGCCCGGCAACGGCGCCCGCTGACGCCATATCCAGCCTCAACCGCGCTTGACGGGCGGTAATCCTGACCTGGGCGCTGGTGTGTAGACTCGTTTCCGGCGAAACAGCCAAACCTGACCGAATAGGGTTTAAGTCGACGTAGGCCATGCAGGTCAACACAGCGGTTTCATCCAACAAAACCTGGCACTTGAACCGCCCTTCCCAAAACCGCCCCTTGCACCCGTCTTCCTTGTTGGCGCTACGCGCAATGGTTTCATTCAGCCGCCGCATGAACCAACCGAGGCTGCACAATCGCCCCCGCAGGAGCTCGACCCGCCGCTTGTCCCCGGCCAGGGCCGCGATCTCGGCCTCGGTGGGCGATTCACTCCGTCCTCCCCGGTTTTTTTTTGGATAAACCAACAACCACCGCCAGGCTATTTCCTCGTCCCCCCAGCTTTCCACCAAATCGGGACGAGTCCGCAAAACAACATGGAGGTGGTTGGACATTACCGCGAAAGCGAAAATATCAATGGCGAAGGCCTCGGCAAACTGCTTCAGCCGGTCCTGGACCCATTGCTTGCGGTGTTCGAATGACCGCCCGGTATAGGGGTCCTCCCCGCAAAGGAAGGCGCGGCGGACGCATCTGGAGATGCAGTGGTAAATCCCTTCAACTCCTTCCGGAGCGATTTCCTGACGGGCGGTGGTCATGATTCCGACTCCCTGGCTGGCATATATATAAGGATACCGAAACTGAACCGGCGGGTCAATATAAGAATGAGTGTCCCCAATAATATTATGGCGAAGGCCTCGGCAAACTGCTTCAGCCGGTCCTGGACCCATTGCTTGCGGTGTTCGAAGGACCGCCCGGTATAGGGGTCCTCCCCGCAGAGGAAGGCGCGGCGGACGCATCTGGAGATGCAGTGGTAAATCCCTTCAACTCCTTCCGGAGCGATTTCCTGGCGGGCGGTGGTCATGATTCCGACTCCCTGGCTGGTATATATATAAGGATACCGGAACGGAACCGGCTGGTCAATACAAGAGTGAGTGTCCTAAATAATAATAATAACATAAGAATGGGTGTCCTTAATAATAAAATTGATTTTTATTGGCGGGTGTTTTAGCATGGATAGCAGGGAGAGGGTATGACCGAGCCGGAATATAAAGCGGTTGTGTTCGCCGGAGGGGGCAGTCGTTGCGCCTGGCAGGTCGGTTTCTGGACCGAGGCGGCGCCGGCCTTGAATTTGGCGCCGCGAACCGTGGTCGGAGTGAGCGCCGGCGCCTCCATGGCGGCCCTGCTGCTGGCGGGGAGGGCCGAATTCGCGCTTTCATACATGAAAAAAGCCATGGCGGCCAATTCCCGGAACATTTATCCTCTTAACGTTTTGTCCGGCAAGCCGATTTTTCCGCATTTCGAAATATACAAACGGGCCGTGATCGACTGCATCGACCGGACCGCCCTGGCTCGGCTCCACCAAGGACCGGACCTGAAAATAGTCCTATCCCGGCCCCCGGCCTGGTTAGGACCACGCCTGGCAGTCGCGCTGGGTTTTTCGTGCTATCTGCTGGAAAGAAAAATCAAATACCCGGTCCATCCCCGTCTGGCCGGCAAGGTCGGCTTCGCGGCCGAAGCGGTGCGGGCCCGGGACTGCCGAACGCCGGAAGACCTGGCCGAACTGCTCATCGCGTCATCCTGCACCCCGCCCCTGACTCCGGTGATGAAATGGAACGGCGGCGCGGCCCTGGACGGGGGCTTGGTCGACAATGTCCCGGTCGCGGTCCTGGAACCCGACGCCTCCCCGGCCCTCGTTCTGTTGACCCGGCGTTTTCCGGAAAAAAGCATCCCCAAGGTCCCCGGACGTCGGTATGTCCAACCTTCCACGCCCATCGCCGCGTCCAAATGGGATTACACCGATCCCCAAGGCCTGCAAAGAGCCTTTGACCTGGGCCGACGGGACGGGGAGGCCTTCGCCCGCTCGCACGGCCGCCCGGGGGGAGCCATGAAGTGAATCTGAAACGGAGTCTGGCCGCCGCCGCCTTTTTGGTGGGACTTATCTGGTTGGTCTTTTTTCTGAATATTTTGACGCCCACCGACCTCAGGGTCCACGGCGTCCAACCCCGCCGCCTGATCGGCCTCCGGGGCATTCCGCTGGCCCCGTTCCTGCACGCCGACGCCGCCCACCTGGTCGCCAACACCGGGGCGCTTTTTGTCCTGCTGACCATTGCGTTCCTGTACAGCTTCCGGTTGACCCTAATCTCCCTGGCCCTGATCACGGTCCTCGAGGGCGGCGCGGTCTGGCTGTTCGGGGCGCCGGGCACGGTTCACCTCGGCGCCAGCGGCCTAATATTCGGCCTGATCGGACATTTGCTTTTTTCCGGCGTATTTCGGCGGGACATCCTGGCCGCGCCGGCCGCGCTCCTGGTCCTTTTTCTTTATGGGGGAATGATCCTGTACAACTTCATTCCGACCCCCGGAGTATCCTGGACCGGACATGTTTTCGGTTTTCTCGCCGGCATCCTAGCCGCCTGGTTGACAAGAAACATGAAAAAAAACTGAGGCCAAAGGCGCCGCGGGCGCTTTTGCCTGGAAAAAAGGCAGGAGCCCTCCCCCCGGGTGGGGGGAGGGCGGGCTGGGGAAGGGGGATCGTGGGGGCGATCGGTTGTCCCGATCGTCAAATGAAGCGGGTAATGGTGGGTTTTCTAAAGATTTGTTGCAAACGGATCAGGACTGGAGCCGGGATCGGCGTTCACAGTCAAGCCGCGGTCGGGGCAGGGGTCGCGCGGCCGGAGCCATTCGGTCCGGCGGGCCAAGGGGGTAGACCATGAGCCTGATCCGTGCGGCGTTTATCCGGCCGCGCCGCCCTCACCCCGACAAAGTCAGCAAGCCTTCCGCGACCGCGAATTTTCCTGTTCATCTTCCTGTCCGACCCTGAAAGCCGCTTGGTGGTCGTCCCTGCTTGTTGCCCAATACTATAAGCAATTGCCGTGCCTGTTTTTGCTTATGTCGCCAAAAAAATTTCTCGAACCCTAAATATCGGCTTTTCAAGGCCGACAAGGGGAAGTTTTCCCTCCCGGTATTCGAACGCCCGTTTTCCGCGTGAGGCGGATCGTAAGGCAACCCCTTGAATCCGCGTTATCTTTCCGATAGCGCCCTTTATCGCGACCACGGCCGCCGCGCGGCAACCATTTTCCCCGAGTCCGTCCCCCGCCCGGGGCCGACCGCCCGCAAAGGCCCCGCTCCGTCGACCCGGCCCCGGGCCGCGGGGACTTTCCGCTTCCGGGAACCATTACCAGGCGGCATTGCGGTTGCCGGATTGCCCCTTTCCGGACGCGGCCCGGGCGGGTCCGGTTGCGGAAATTCCATTTTCCATTATAATCAGGTGAAGTTACTGTCCTGTCCCAAAAAGTGGACGGAATTCATAAAAGTGGACGAGCGCCGGACCCCGCGCGGGGAGCGTTTATTTGTTTGACCGCTCCCGGCGGCTGTGTTAGCACTATTGATATCGGAGGCAGATTAACATGCATGAAATGTCGATCGCTCAAAGCATTCTGGACATTGTCCGGGAGGAAATGGAGCGGCACCGGGTTTCGCGTCTGGAAGCCATCAGCATCGCGGTGGGCGCCTTGTCGGCCATTGTCCCCTCTTCGCTGTCCTTCTGCTGGAAAGTCCTGACCGACGGGACCGACATGGCGGAAACGGCGCTCAATATAAGGGAAATCCCGCTGGGATACCGGTGCGTGGACTGCGGGCGGGATTTTACCGCGGAGGAAATGGTCTTCAAGTGTCCCCACTGCGAGGCGGACGGACCGATGTTGACTTCCGGCCGGGACATGACCATCGAAAACATTATCGTGGCCGACGACGAAGCGGCCGCCGGCGAATAACATAATCGAGGAGGCCCCCTTGCAACTTACGGTAGGGCGAAGCGTGTTGGAGGCCAATGATCGCTTGGCCGGGGAAAACAAAAAGCTGTTCAAGAAGAACGGCCTTTACGTGATCAATCTCATGTCCAGTCCGGGCGCCGGCAAGACCAGCCTGCTGGAGCGCACCATCGATATTTTGAAGGACCAACTGCGCATCGGCGTCATTGAGGGGGGGACATTCAGTCCAGCCGGGACGCCGAGCGCGTGGCCAGGAAGGGCGTGCCGGCGGTCCAGATCAACACCGCCGGCGGTTGTCACCTGGACGCCGAGATGGTCAGGGAGGCGGCCGGCGCTCTTGACCTCCCGGCCCTCGACCTGCTGGTGGTCGAAAACGTGGGCAACCTGGTCTGTCCGGCGGAGTTCGACGTGGGGGAAGACGACAAGGTCATGATTCTTTCCACGACCGAGGGCGACGACAAACCCATGAAATACCCCTTGATCTTTCAACTTTCCACTGTCCTGTTGATCAACAAGATCGACCTGTTGCCCTATATTGACTGCAGCGTGGAAAAAATCCGGGAAGAAGCCCGGCAGTTGAACCCCGGCGTCACTATTTTCGAAATATCCTGCCGGACCGGCCAAGGCGTGGATCAGTGGTGCGACTGGCTCCTGTCCCGGGCCAAGGCCCGCTAGGCGTGTTCCGAACCGCGTCTCCCCCGGCCGTTGGTTCATCCCTTGGGCGTCGGGGGGGCTGACGGAATTGACGCGACCGAGAATAAGGGCGGAAGTCCGGGGAATCGTCCAGGGAGTAGGATTCCGCCCCTTTGTTTATTCCCTGGCCCGGTCCCTGGCCCTGGGCGGCCTGGTTCGGAATACCTCCTTCGGCGCCCTGCTGGAAGTCGAGGGCCCGGTGGAAAGCCTGGACCGTTTTTTTTCCGACCTGGAGGCCAAGGCGCCGCCCCTGGCCTGGATCACCAGGGTGGACCGGGTGGAAATACCGACCCTGGACCAGGCGGAGTTCGTCATCACCCACAGCGAGGCCCAGGCGGACCGGACCGCCCTGATCAGCCCGGACGTGGCTGTCTGCGACGACTGCCTGCGGGAGCTGCTTGACCCGTCCGACCGCCGGTTTCGTTATCCCTTCATCAACTGCACCAACTGCGGACCCCGCTACACCATCATCGCCGACCTGCCCTACGATCGGGACAAAACATCCATGCGGGTCTTTCCCATGTGCCCGGACTGCCGGAGGGAATACGAGGACCCCGTTGACCGGAGGTTCCACGCCCAACCCAACGCCTGCCCGGCCTGCGGTCCCCGGGTGTATTTAACCGACGACCGCGGCCTGGTCCTGGAGGAGGCCGACCCGATCCGGTCCGCCGCCGGGCTGCTGGGGGCCGGAAAGATCGTGGCGGTCAAGGGCCTGGGCGGGTTTCACCTGGCGGTGGACGCTTGTGACGAAGCGGCGGTGCGTCGTCTCCGGGCGAGAAAAAGGCGGGAGGAGAAGCCCCTGGCCGTGATGAGCCCGGACCTCCACCGGATTTGCTCCTACGCCCTGGTTCCCCCGGACGAGGCCCGGACCCTCGCCGCCATTCAGCGCCCCATAACGCTCCTGGAAAAAAAGCAGCCCTTTCCGCTGGCCGAGGCCGTCGCTCCGGACAACAAGCTCATCGGGGCCATGCTGCCCTACACGCCGCTGCACCACCTGCTTTTAGCCGGGTTCACGGCCCTGGTCATGACCAGCGGCAACCTTGCCGAGGAGCCCATCGCGCGGGACAACCGGGAGGCCCTGGACCGTCTGTCCGGAATAGCGGATTTCTTCCTGATGCACGACCGGGATATTCTCGCGCGAGCGGACGACTCGGTGGTCCGGGTGCGTCGCGGCCGGGCGAGTCAAATCCGGCGTTCCCGGGGATTCGCCCCGGCCCCGGTCTTCCTCCCGGAAAACCTTCCGTCCGTGCTGGCCGCGGGCGGGGAGATGAAGAACACGGTCTGCCTGACCAAGGACGACCGGGCCTTTGTCAGCCAACATATCGGCGACCTGGAAAATCTGATCACCCTGGACCTGTTCGAGCGGACCATCGAAAATTTGAAACGCCTGCTGGATGCGACCCCCCTGGCCCTGGCCCACGACCTTCACCCGGACTATCTGTCCACCAAGTGGGCCGAGGACCAAACCGGGCTGGAACTTATCGGGGTCCAGCATCACCACGCCCACATCGCGGGGGTCATGGCCGAAAACCACCTTCCCGGGCCGGTCCTCGGCGTGTCCTGCGACGGCGCGGGCCTGGGGACCGACGGCTGCATCTGGGGCGGGGAGACGCTTCTGGTCCGGTACGAGAATTTTGAACGCCTGGGACACTTGGATTACGTGGCCATGCCGGGCGGAGCGGCGGCCATCCGGGAGCCCTGGCGCATGGCGGTCGCCTATCTGGAAGAGGCTTTCGGGGGCGAGATCGACCATCTCGACCTGGACTTCCTGTCCCGGCGACCGGTGGAACAGCTTGGCCTCTTGCGACAGGTCATCAAAAAAAAGATAAAAAGCCCGTTGACTTCCAGCCTGGGCCGGCTCTTCGACGCCGTGGCGGCCCTGGCCGGGTTGAGGGACCGGGTCGGGTTCGAGGGCCAGGCGGCCCTGATGCTGGAGATGCGGCGGCCCGCTGGGGAATTCGAGCCTTATCCCTTTGACCTGGAAGAAAAAAACGGCCTGACGATCATCAAGCATCAACCCCTGGTCAGGGCCGTCGTCCGGGACGTCGGGGCCGGCCTCGCGGTGGAGGAGATCAGCGGGCGTTTTCACGCCGGAGTCAGTCGAATTTTCCACGAAGCAGTCCTGCGGGCCGTCCGCAAAACCGGACTGAAAACGGTTTGCCTGTCCGGGGGTTGTTTTCAGAACAGGGTGTTGTCCGAGGGGCTGATGACGGCATTGGAATCATCCGGATTGAAGGTTTACACCGGATACCAGGTCCCGGTCAACGACGGCGGCCTGTCCCTGGGCCAGGCCGCTTGCGCGGCCAAAATCATGGCGAAAAGGAAGTAGCGCGGTGAAATATCAGGACGAATTTCGCGACGGGGCCCTGGCCCGGCGACTGGCCGCCCGACTGCGGGAAGCATCCACCAGGCCGGTCCGCCTCATGGAAATCTGCGGCACCCACACGGTCGCCATTTTCCGTCACGGGCTGCGCTCGATTCTGCCCGAGACGATCAAGCTGATTTCCGGTCCGGGCTGCCCGGTCTGCGTGACGGCGGCCGAGGAGATGGACCGGGCCATTCGCCTGGCCCGGACCCCGGGGGTTAGGGTGGCCGCCTACGGGGACCTGATCAAGGTCCCGGGCTCGGAGTCGTCGCTCAAGGAGGAGATGGCCGACGGGGCCAAGGTGACCGTGGTCTATTCCAGCCTGGACGCCCTGGACCTGGCGCGTCGCCATCCGAACGAGGAAGTGGTCTTTCTGGGGATCGGCTTCGAAACCACGGCCCCCACCGCCGCCGCGGCCGTGCTGACCGCGGCCCGCGCGGGTCTGGAAAATTTTTCCATCCTTTCGGCCCATAAGCTTCTCCCCCCCGCCCTGGACGCCCTGCTCTCGGACGGGGAAGTGAAAATCGACGGTTTTCTCTGCCCGGGCCACGTCACCACCATCATCGGGACGGAAGCGTACCAACGGGTCGCCCGGGAACACGAGGTCCCGTCCGTGGTGACGGGTTTCGAGCCCGTGGACATTCTTCAGGGCATCCTGATGCTGGTCGAACTGCTGGAAGCGGGGCGGGCGGAAGCGCTAATCCAGTACAAGCGCGGGGCCTCGGAACAGGGCAACCCCAAGGCCCGGGAAATCATGAACCTGGTTTTTGAACCCGTGGACTCGCCCTGGCGGGGCTTGGGCCGGATTCCCCTCAGCGGGCTGGACCCGCGGCCGGATTTCGCCAAATTCGACGCCAGAAAGCGTTTCGACCTGGAAGTCCCTCCCGCCCAGGATCCGCCCGGCTGCCGCTGCGGGCAAGTGCTCAAGGGCGTGCTCACGCCCCGGGAATGCCCCTTGTTCGACCGGGTCTGCCAACCGGACCGTCCGGTCGGGCCCTGCATGGTTTCCTCGGAGGGGACCTGCGCCGCGTATTACAAATATGGACGGTAGTCCCGCGGCTCGGGACCGGCCGCCGCGGTTATCATAATTGTTCGGGATGGTTTAAAATGGTTGCCATGATAAAAAAAATATTGCTCGATCACGGCGCCGGAGGCCGGGCGTCCCACGCCCTGACCACCGAGATTTTTCTACCCATTTTGGGAGGGCAGGACCCCCGGGCCCTGGAGGACTGCGCTCTACTGGAACCGGGGCCGGGCCGCCTGGCCTTTTCCACGGATTCCTTTGTGGTGACTCCCATATTTTTCCCCGGCGGCGACATCGGGGACCTAGCCGTGAACGGCACGGTCAATGACCTAGCCATGCGCGGGGCCAAGCCCTTGTTCCTATCCGCCGGCTTCATTTTGGAAGAGGGCCTGGCCGCGGCCGACCTGGAAAGAATCCTCGGGTCCATGGCCCGGGCCGCCGCGACGGCGGGAGTCAGGATAGCGGCCGGGGACACCAAGGTTGTCCCCCGGGGCGCGGCCGACAAAATTTTCATCAACACCAGCGGCATCGGGGTGGTGCCGGACGGAGTCGACATTTCCTCGACCAAGGGCCGGGCCGGGGACATGGTGATTTTGAGCGGGACCATGGGGGACCACGGCCTGGCGGTCCTCTGCCAAAGGGAAGGCCTGGCTCTCGCCTCCATCATCAAAAGCGACACCGCCTCCCTGGCCGGCCTGGCGGCCGACATGATCGCGGCGGGCGGCCAGGCTATCCATGTGCTGCGGGACCCCACCCGCGGCGGCGTTGGGGCGGTCCTGAACGAACTGGCGGCCGCTTCCGGGGTGGGGGTGTTCCTGGACGAGGAACGGCTGCCCGTCACCGCCGAGGTCCGGGGCGCCTGCGACATTTTGGGCCTGGACCCCTTTTACGCGGCCAACGAGGGCAAGCTCCTGGCTTTCGTGAGTCCCGAGGCGGCGGAAAAGGTCCTGGAAACCATGAGGTCCCATCCCCTGGGACGGCGGGCGGAAATAATCGGCCGGGTCGAGGCCCGCCGGCCGGGCCAGGTCTTTCTGAACACCGCGGCCGGAGGGGTCAGGATCGTGGACATGCCTAGCGGCGAGCAACTCCCCCGCATTTGTTGACGTCGGCCAGGGCGAGTTCGATCAGGCGGTCGAGGAGTCGGGGGAAAGGCAGCCCGGACGCGGCCGCCGCCTGGGGAAACAGGCTGGTCTCGGTCATGCCGGGCAGGGTGTTTGTTTCCAGGAGATAAAAAGCTCCGTCCCGCGCGACGATCATGTCCGTGCGGCTGTAGCCCCGGCAGAAGAGGGCCTGGTGGGCCCGCAACCCCAGTTCCTTGGCTTGGCGGGCCAAAGTCGCGTCCAGGAGCGCCGGGCAGACTTCCCGGGAGGCGCCGGGTTTATACTTGGCTTCGTAATCGAAAAATTCATAATTCCCGCCCGGTATGATTTCGATCAGTTCCAGGGCCTCGAGTTCATCGTTGCCCAGGACCGACGCCGTGATCTCCCGGCCCTCGATGAATTCCTCCACCAGGACGAACCGGTCCAGTTCAAAGGCTTTCGCCAGGGCCGGGGCGAGACCCTCGGCCGTCCTGACCAGGGATATGCCGATGGAGGAGCCTTCCGAACAGGGCTTGACCGCCAGGGGAAGCCCCAGTTGTTCCAGAATGTTTTCCGGGTCGAATTTTTTTCCCCGCTCCAGGGCCACATCCCGGGCCGCGGGCAGGCCGTGGAACCGGTACATCTGCTTGGTCGCCCTCTTGTCCATGCACAAGGCCGACGACATGACTCCGGACCCCTGGTAGGGGAGCCCGGCCAAATCCAGGAACCCCTGCAGGGTCCCATCCTCGCCGAAACGACCATGCAGGATGATGAGGGCCACGTCCAGGTTGGGGGCGTCGGCCATCAAGCGGTGCAAGTCGGTTTTCGGATCGTAGTCGAAGGGCAGGTATTTTTCGGGGTCCAGGGCCGCGCGGACCTGGGCCCCGCTTTTAAGGGAGACCTCCCGTTCGGCGGACTTGCCGCCGCTAATGAGGGCTACCCGGAGCTTTTCCTTCATTTTTCCAACTCCTTGAAGGGGTCCACGGCGAGCACCTGGGACGCCGACCCGGGAAGGACCTCGAAAATCTCTTCCTCGAGCCTGAAGGTGACCTTGGCGTATTCCTCGATCCTGGCCGCGGCCTCGGGGGTCCGGGCGTACCGGTCCCGGATGTAGGCGAGTCGCTCGGCCAGGGAGGTCACCTGGTCGTTGACGATTCTTTTATCGGAGTAATTGACGATCTCGATTTCGGTGATCCGTCCCCGGGGCCGGGACCGGCCGAGGCGTACATGCTGGCGCACAATGGCCTCGACCTGGCGGGGGTAACCGAGCTTCCGCAACAACTTGGCGCCGGTCAAGGCGTGGTCCAGCGGGCGCTTGAAGCTATGGACCTTGGTAATGTCGTGCAGCAGGGCCCCGGCCCGGATCAAGTCCAGGTCCATCCGGACCCCATGAATCAACAGTCCCCGGCCCAGGTACAAGGCCACGCCGCAGACCGCCTGGGAATGGCGCACCACGTGGGGCGGCATGCCGAACCTGGACATCAATTCGAGGCAGTCCCTGACGGTGGGCCAGCCGTTTGTCCGTGGAAAGTCCATGTCCCATTCTGACAGGAAGGATAAAAACATTCAAGCTTAAATCGGACTTAAGCGAACTTCGCCCGTATTATCAACATGCCCGGCCGGGCTATTGTTGAATCATGATTATGCTCCCTTGTGAAACAATAACTCGTATCAAAACCCCGGCCCGGACCGCGGCCCGGCCGGCGGCGTCCCCGGTCCCGGGACCTATTTTCCGCTTTTTTTATGGTGTTTATAGATTTGGCGGCCTCCGGGAAAAGTTTTTCGAAACCTTAGCCTAAACGAGAAAACGCGAGCAATAAGGAGGTTTGAATTGTGAATTCATTCTTCCACAATTGTTGACAGATAGTGGGAACAGGTGAAAACCCACTTTTTTTCCCCGAGTTATTTTCAATCCGGCAACCCCCCGTTTCTATTGGCAACTAAAAAGTTTATCCATTTATATAAAGGCGTTAGGGCGCTGTGAAATACCTTGGTCGGAAAAGGGGCGCTTCCCCGGCTCATCGTCTTTGACCTTCCCGACCTTTTAAATTAACCTTCCGTTCATCTTCATGGATTACCCGACAGAGCTTAGGAGAAATTGAATATGGAGCCGGTCTGGGCCTCAATGCGCGCGTTTTTATCGGAGACGATCTCCGAGAGCGATTTTAAAATCTGGATCGACCCGTTGGGCCCTGTCAGGGTGGAAGGAAAAACCCTCTACATCGGCTGTCCGAATCGTTTTTTCATGTCATGGGTCAAGGAACACTATTTTTCCCGGCTGCTGTTGGCCCTGGAAACCGCCCGGGGGGAAGGGCGGACCATTTTCGACATTTCCCTGGAAATCGCCCCGGCGGTCCGGGCTCCCCGGCGAACCGCGGGGGTCCAGGCCCAGTCGCAACCGGAGCTGCCGAGCCTGGACCTGCACCACGCCCCGCCCCTAAGGTTCAACCAAAAGTTCACCTTCGACCGTTTTGTGGTCGGGGCGACGAACCAGTACGCCTATAGCGCGGCCCAGGCCGTGGCCCTGGGCCAGGACCTGAACACGGATTCCTTGCTGTTGCTGGCCGATCCGGGTCTGGGCAAGAGCCATTTGTCCCAGGCCATCGGGCATCAGGTGTTGGCCCAGGACCGGAGGAAGAAGGTTTTTTACCTCACGGCCGAGGATTTTACCAACGAAATGGTGTATTCCATCAAAAACCGGTGCGTGGAGGACTTCAAGGACAAATACCGGCGGGGGTGCGACGTCCTGGTCCTGGAGGAGATACATTTTCTGAGCGGCAAGGAAAAGGTCCAGACCGAGTTGTCCTACACCCTGGACTGCCTGGCCGGAAACAGAAAAAAAATCATTCTGACCTCTTCCCGCCTGCCCAAGGACATTCCCCGGTTGGGACGCCAGTTCGCCTCGAGATTGAACAACAGCCTGATCTCGGCCATCGGCGCCCCGGATTTCGAGACCAGGCGGAAGATAGTGGAGCGCAAGGCCGCGGAAATGAGCTTGAACGCCTGCCCCGAAGTCATCGAGTATATTTCCGACCGGGTCAGGAAGGACGTCCGCCAGATGGAAAGTTGCCTGAACAGCCTGTCCGCCAAAAGCCGCCTCCTGGGCCGACCCATCGACCTCCGGATGGCCCGGGAGTCCCTGGCCGACCTGCTGGAGGATTCCGGCGCCTGCACCCTGGAAGACATTCAGAAACTGATCTGCCGTCAGTATCAGCTTTCGCTCGAGGACATCAAGTCGGCTTCCAGAAAGAAGAACATCGTCCTGCCCCGCAACCTGGGCATGTACCTGTGCCGGTCCCTGACCGAAATGTCCCTTCAGGAAATCGGGCGGGGTTTTGGACGAAACCATTCCACGGTGCTGTATTCGGTCAACAATATCGACAACCAGATCAAGAAGGACAACAAAATCAAGGCCCAGCTTGAATTCCTGACCGAAAGGCTGGTTTCGGGCCAGGTCCACTAGGTCCGGGTCCCGGGACTTTTACTAATCCCCCCGCCTTCGAGCCGTTCCCGGTCCGAAACCGCCTCCGCCCCCCCGGGAAACCCTGTAGTCACCGCCGCCGGAAAAGAGTGGGGAAGCCGAGACTTCCCCGGCCGCGGTCCGGGTTTTCGTTCCCGAAGGTTGTTTTCCGCCCCCCGACCGGTTAGGATGGAAGCCAAGAGGGTTTTCGACCACAACCGGACGCGAGGGGGAAGACTTTTGCCAAACCGTCCCAAAATCACCATATTGACTCCCACCTACAACCGGCCCGCGTTTTTGTCCGAGGCCATCGCCGGAGTGCTAGGCCAGACCAGGCCGGACTGGGAGCTCCTGGTGATCAACGACGGCGGCGTCGAGGTGGGGGATATCGTCGCCGGTTTTGGGGACCCGCGAATTATTTACCATTCCCGGCCCCGGAACATGGGGAAGGCCGCGTGCTGCAACCACGGCCTGGCCCGGGCCCGGGGGGATTTCATCGCCTACCTGGATGACGATGACGTTTGGCGCCCCTCCCACCTGGAAATCCTGTCCCGGACCCTGGAAGACAACCCCGACGCGGTCGGCGCTTTTTCCGACCTTTACTTGGTCCCCTTCATCCTCGACCCGGCGTCGGGCCGGCGAATCCCCGTGGAAAAAATACTGACCCTGTCCCGTGATTTCAACCGGGAATTGATGTTTCACACCAATCACGTCCATCATGTCTCGCTGCTGCACCGAAAGGAAGCGGCGTTTCGGGCCGGCCTGTACAACGAATCGGTCGCGGTGCTGATCGACTGGAACCTCAACCGTAAACTGGCCTTTTTCGGCGACCTGGTCCATGTCCCGGTCCCCACCGGGGAATATCATGTTTCCCTGGCCGGGTCGGGACGGATAAGTTCGATCCAGCGGCAAGACAGCGAAAAACACCGCGACAGCGTGCGGCTCATCAAGGCCGATCTCCCTCCGGAACCATGGCCCTTCGCCCTCCGGCTGGCCGTGGTCCTGCCCGCGCCGGCCCTGTCCGAGGCGACGGTCGCGATGGTGGAGCTTATACTGGACCACTTGGATTATCCGGCCCGGATCGTGGTCGTCGACCACTCACCCCGCCCCGCCGTCCCGGGCGCGAGTCCGGTCCCGGCCCGCCTGGACCGGTATCGCAACGTTTCCGTAATCACCCCGCCCCGGCCGAGGTCGCTTTTCGAGACCTATCGCCAGGCGGCCGAGGTCTCGGGCGCGGATTATCTTTTTCTGGCCGACGCCGGTTATCAGCCGGGGGCCGTGACCAAGCGCTTTTTTTCCGGGTTGGAATATTTACAAGCGACCCCGGCCCGGGGAGTCAGGTGGGATGTTCCAGGGGAGCAAGCCTCGGCCTTCAACTGCCTGGTTAAAAAAGGACTTTTCGGACTGGCGGCGCCGGCGGAACTGTTGGGCGACCGGCGGGCCGTCCCGACCCTGCCCCGGGTCGGACGCCCTCCCCGTCACCTGGAATTCGACGTGGCCCTGGCCAGGACCCGGCGGTTGCTGGACCAGGGCGACGTCAAGGGGGCCCGGGCCGCGTTCCAGGGTCTTCTGGAAATTAAATCCGGCGGAGGGCGACTGCCGGCCCTGATGGACCTCTGCCTGGAACTGCGGCTCCAGACCGGGGAGACCGAACGCCTGGAAGCGGATATTCGCGCGGCCATTGACCGGGGCTATCGGCCCGACAACCTGGTCCGCCTCGGCCGGGTCCTGGCGGCGCGGGGTCGCTGGGAAGAGGCCGGGGAGGCTTTCCGGGCCGGGCTGGAGGCCGCCGGGTTCAGGGAAGACTATTTACAGTCGGAAGTCTTTCCCTACCCTTTCGAGTACGAGCCGCTGGTCCTGACCGGGCTCCTGGGGTTGGGCGACAGCGGTCTTCACTTGGGGGACTTGGCCCGGGCCGAGCATTTTTTCGCCCTCGCCGCCGGATTCAGTTCCACCAGCGCGAAGGCCTGCCTGGGGCTGGGCCGGACGTTTCTGGCCGGGGGCCGGAAGGACCAGGCTTTCGTCCGGTTGGGACAAGCCTTGGAAAAAGACGCCGTAAACGGGCCGGGCCTCGATCTTTTTTTAAGGACGGGCCGGGAACTGGGCCGTTGGGAAGAGATGCGCCGGGTTTTGCAAAACCTGCTTGCCCGAGGACCCGGCCGGTCGGCTGTCCGGAGCGCCCTGGCCGAAGTCGAGGCCCGGGTTCCCGGCCCGGAATTTCCGGGGGGCTGAACCAATCGACCTTGATCACCCGGAAGCCGGGCGGCCGTTTCCGGGCCGGGCCGATTGACCCGGCGGACGGGAAAAGGTACAGTATCCGTGGAGCAAGCCGATTACCGGGAGTGGTGAAATGACCAGCTTGAAGCGTCGGTCGAAAAAAAAGCGCTTTTTTGAGAAAATCAAGGAAAAGGCGGCCGCCAAGCGGGCCAGGGCTCTCGGCGGGTTCCCGCGCCCGCCTTTTTTCCGAGGGAAAACGGTCCAGGACAACCCCTGTCTCTTTACCGAAAAGCCCAAGGGTCCGGTCAGGCTGTTCCTGCTGCTGACCTTGATCATCTTCTGCCTGGTGGTGGGCGCGGTGATATTGACGTACGTGGGCTTGGTCCACGACGAGATCGCGGACGCCGAATTCGTGCGCATCGCCCAGGGCGGGTTCCCCACGCTGGTTTACGCCAAGGCCGATTCCCTGGCCCGCTTGGCCCGGGACATCGCCGAGGACCCCGACATCAGGGATTTGTTCATTCAGGGCCAAAAAGCGGTGGAAGCCGAGGGCGGGGGCGCGGGCGGTCCGACGGCGGATATCGTCAGGCGGACCCTGGCCGACCGGATGAACGTTTCCCGCAACTGGCTGCTCGAAGGCCGGGAAGCCCTGCGCGTGCAGTTTTTTATCGGCCCGGCCTCCAATTCGTTCCTCAAGCTCTCCCAGCCCGACAAGCCCGGCCCCGTTGCCGGCGACGCCCACCACCTGGCGAAAAAAGCCTTTGAAACCGGAACCACGGTCAAGGGCCTGGGCACCAGCCGCGATTATTCCGGAATCAGGGGCGCGGCCCCCATCCTGGCCCCCGACCCCGCCTCCGGCCGGGCGGAGCCCATCGGCGTGGTGGAAATCGGCCAACCGTTTGAATCCGTGCTGGAAGAACTCAAGTCTCTTTTTCTGCAACCCGAGGTAATTCACGCCCTGTTCGGACAACTCGACGTCAAGCTCAACGGGGCCGTGCTGCTGCGGCGGGAGCACCTCGAGCGGAGGGCCTGGCCGGACAGCCTAGCCCAGGCCGTCCCCCCTGAAATTTGCGGGGGAGATTATCTCGTCTACACGGCCACCGACCGCTTTCCCCGCAAAATATGCCGGTCCCGGGAGTTCAAAAGGGCGCTGCGGGAGTATAGCAACGCCCACATAACCCCCATGGACGGGGTCAAGCACTTTGTGGGGACCGCCTGCCTGCCCCTGTCCGACTCCGGCGGGATCATTAACGACGCGCATCCGGGAGATTGCATCTTCGTGGTCTGGGGGCCGGTCCCCTTGCCGGAAATGTGGAAAATGCTCCTGCAAAAGCTGTGGGTCAGCATTCTCTACGGCGCCGCCGCCTTTTTCATCCTCATGGCCGCCCTGATTTTTTCCTGGCGCAAGGCCAGCGTGGCCCGGCGGGAGCTGGTGAGCGAGAGGACCGCCCAGTTGGCCGACGCCAACGTCAAGCTCGGGGACGCCAACGTCAAACTGGCCGCCGCCCGGGACAAGGCCGAGGCGGCCAGCCGGGCCAAGTCGGAATTCCTGGCCAACATGAGCCACGAAATCAGGACCCCCATGAACGCCATCATCGGCATGAGCGATCTCTTCATGGGGGCCAAGCTCAGCCCCAAGCAGCGGGAATATATCGGGGTCATCCGGACGTCGTCCCGGTCCCTGCTGAGCCTGATCAACGAAATCCTGGATTTTTCCAAAATCGAGGCGGGACAGCTCGACCTGGAGAGCGTCCCCTTCCGCCTCCGGGACGTCCTGGAGGAAGTCACGGACTATTTTCGGGACAAGGTCCTGGAAAAGGAAATTGAACTGATCGTCGACCTCGACTGGAATGTTCCCAACACCCTGGAGGGCGACCCGCTCCGCTTGCGGCAGATACTGGTCAACCTGACCGGAAACGCCTTTAAGTTCACTTCCCGCGGCGAAATTAAAATCCGGGTGGAATTGGCGGGGCGGGAAGGACAAACCGCGCGGTTGATATTCTCGGTTTCCGACACCGGCATAGGCATCGAGCCGGACCAAGTCGAATATCTTTTCGAGGCCTTAACCCAGGCGGACAGTTCCACTTCCCGCCGGTACGGCGGCACCGGACTGGGCCTGACCATCAGCCAGAAACTGGTCCAACTTATGGGGTCGCCCGGCCTGGAGGTGGAAACCCAACCCGGCCAAGGCAGCGTCTTCTCCTTCGCCGTCAGCCTGAACCTGGCCGACCCGGACCAACGGACCGAACGCCCCTTGCCGGCGGATATCCGGGACCTGACCGCCCTGATAGTCGAGGACAATCATTCGAGCCGTCTGATGATCGAGAGGATGCTCGGGGACTTCGGAATGAAAACCAAGACCGCCTCCACCGCCGAGGACGGCCTGGAACAGTTGCGGAATAACGATCCGGCGGAACGGGTGGACCTGATAATAATGGACTGGAAACTGCCGGGCCTGGACGGGCTGGCCGCGGCCGAGGAGATATTGAAAACCGAGGGCCTGAAGGAAATTCCGATCATCATGATCAGCGCCTACGGCCGGGACCGCGAGGCGGCCCGGGCCGAAAGCCTGGGCGTCCGCTCCTTCCTGTTCAAGCCCATAAAACAGTCGTCGCTATTGGACGCGATCATGGAATCCCTGGGCCTGAGGCAGGCGTCCTCGTCCAAGGAAGGGGCCTTTCCCGCGCCGGTCTGCTTCCAAGGCGCCCGGTTGTTGCTCGTGGAAGACAACGAAACCAACCAGATCGTGGCCCGGGAAATGCTCACCCTGGCCGGCTTCCGGGTGGACGTGGTCGGCGACGGCGTGGAAGCCCTGGAAACGGTCTTCCAAAAGGATTACGCCGCGGTGCTGATGGACCTGCAAATGCCCCGGATGGACGGCTTGGAGGCCGCGCGGGAGATTCGAAGGCTGCAAGCCGAACAAGCCCGGCCAGGCGCCCTGCCCATTATCGCCATGACCGCCAACGCCCTGAAGGGCGACCGGGAAAGATGCCTGGAAGCCGGAATGGATGACTATGTTTCCAAGCCGATCCACCGGCTGGAACTCTTCCGAACCTTGAAAAAATGGATACCCGGGGGCTGCCTCGGGACCATGCCCCCCCAGGATGTCCCGGAAGCCCGGCCGAGCCTCCCGACCCTGCCCGGCCTGGATGTGGAGGACGCCCTGGCCAGGCTGGGGCTCTCGTGGGAGGCCTTCCACAAAATGCTCCAAAATTTCGCCTCCGAGCAACCCAAGGTCCGCGACGAGTTGGGCCGGGCCGTGCGGGAAGGGGACCTGGCCGAAATAAGGCTCTCGGCCCATTCCCTGGCCGGGGCCGGAGGGAACATGTCGGCCCGGGACCTCTGGACCGCGGCCAAGAATCTCGAGCGGGCCGCCGGCGCGGAAGCGCCCCGGGACCTCGACGTCTTGTTCGAGGCGGTCGAAAAGGCCTTCGACCAGGTGCTGGACTCGATCGGGAGCCTGGACCGGGAAACGCCCGCCAACGCGGCCCAACCCGACAAGGCGCCCTTCCTGCCCCCCCTGGCCCTGGACCTTCTGGGCATGCTCCAAAAAAACCTTAACGATTTCGACCCGGTGGGCGTGGACAAGACCGGCGCGGAACTGGACGGCCTGGATTGGCCTTCCGACTTGGCCCCGGACTGGACAATTTTGAAAAAGTCGACCCTGGATCTTCAGTACGAGGAAGCGCTCCTCCAGGCCGGGGAACTGATAAAAAAAATGGGGCGACGGAGTTGAGTCATGAAAACGCTCGGCGACTGCAAGGTTTTGGTGGTGGATGACGTCAAGGGGAACATCAACCTCTTGGTGGAGGCGTTAAAAAACGATTACAAGCTCGGCTTCGCCCTGAACGGCGAGGCGGCGTTGAAATACGTCCGCGCCCAATCCCCGGACATAATCCTGTTGGACATCATGATGCCGGGCCTGGACGGTTACGAGGTCTGCCGGCGCTTGAAGGCCGACCCCGCCACCAAGGAAATCCCGGTCCTCTTCATCACCTCCATGGACGAGGTGGAGAACAAGGCCGCCGGGTTCGAGGCCGGCGCCGTGGATTACATCACCAAGCCGTTCGAAATAGTTGAAGTCAAGGCGCGGGTCAAGACCCACCTGTCGCTGAAGCTGGCCATGGCCGCGCTGGAAAAACAGCGGGACCGCATGCAGCAGTCCCTGGACCTGGCCATGGAAGTCCAGCAAAGCCTATTGCCCAAGCGGGCCCCCCGGGTCAAGGGCCTGGACGTCGCCGGGACCAGCCGGTACTGCGACGAAACAGGCGGCGACTATTACGATTACCTGGACCACCCCGACCCGGGTCGGATCGGGCTCGTGGTCGGCGACGTGGCCGAGCACGGGGCCCCCTCGGCCCTCCTGATGGCCTCGGCCCGGGCCCTGGTCCGCCAAAGCGCTTCCACTTCCCGGGAAAGCGCCGTCATCCTGACGGAGATCAACCGCCAAATCTGCCGGGACGTCGAGGATTCGGGCCGGTTCGTCACCCTGTTCCTGGCCGACGTGAATGTTCCGAAAAAAATAATTTCCTGGGCCAGCGCCGGGCACGATCCGGCCTTGGTCTACGACCGGAAACGGGACGCCTTCCTCGAGCTTGGCGGGTCCGGTCCGGCCCTGGGGATCATGGACGGCTTCGTGTACGAGGGCCGCCAGGCCGACCTGGCGCCGGGGCAGATAGTGGTCATCGGCACGGATGGCATCTGGGAATGCCACCATCCCGAGGGCCGCATGTTCGGCAAGGAGGCCCTCAAGGATGTTATACGCGGCAACCGGGACCTGACCGCCCCCGGCATCGTGGCGGCGGTCATGGACGCCGTCGGGGCCTTCCGGCGCCCCCTGGAATTCGAGGACGACGTCACCCTGGTCGTGGCCAAGGTGGAAGATACGTGACCGCCCGGAAGTTCGCGGCGCTGATCCTCGCCGCCGGTTACTCTTCCCGGATGAAGGCCTTCAAGCCCCTGCTGCCCCTGGGGGACGCCACGGTATTGGAACAGGCGGCCCGGCCTTTCCTCCTGGACGATAAAATCGAGACCCTGGTCGTGACCGGATGCCGGGCCGGGGAGCTACGGCCGGTGTTGAAACGAAACGGCCTGGGGGAAGTTTTTAACCCCGAGTTCGACCGCGGCATGTTTTCCTCGGTTAAGGCCGGGGTCAAGGCCCTGCCCCGCGGGACCGCGGCCTTTTTCGTGCTCCCGGTGGACATCCCCCTGGCGCGACCATTTACCATCGGAAAGCTCTTGAAAAAATTCGAGGAAGAAGCCCCGAGGCTTATTTACCCCACTTTTCGCGGCCGAGCCGGGCACCCGCCCCTGATCGCCGCTGACCTGGCCGGCCCGATCCTGGCCTGGAACGGAGACGGCGGCTTGAAAGGCGCCCTCGCCTCTTTCCGGGACGAAGCTCTTTACCTGGAAACGCCGGACCGGAACATCCTGTTCGATATGGACCAGCCGGACGAGTACCAGGCCATGCTGGACCGCTGGTCCAGGCGCGGCCGCCCCACCCGGGAGGAAGCCGCCATGATCCTGGAATCCGCGGGCTTGCCGCCCCCGGCCCTGGGCCACTGTCGGGCGACCGCCCGCCTGGCGGAAGGGCTGGCCCTGGCCCTGAACCGGACCGGACCCCCGACCCTGGACCTGGACCTGATCCACGCGGCGGCCCTGCTCCACGACCTGGGCAAGGGCCGGCCCAACCACGCCCAGGCGGGCGCCGCGCGGCTGGATGAAATGGGTTTCTTCGAAATCGCGCCCCTGGTGAAAAGCCATTCCGACCCTGTCCTGGAACTTGCCGACGAGGTCACCGCCCTGGAAGTGATTTATTTAGCGGATAAAATGCTTATGGGAGAGGAAATCGTCCCCCCGGTGGAACGCTTCCTGGCGGCCGTGAACAAGGGGGGGCTTGACCAAGTCCGGAAAAAAGCCTACGACGACCGCCTGGCCGCGGCTCAAAAAATCACGGCCAGGCTGGAGGCGCGACTGGGCGTCGCCCTAGCCGAGGTTATCAAGGGGCTGTTAGCGGCCGGTTGAAAATGTAAGGAAAATGGCCAAATGAAAATGAGTAAGGCTGGTTCCCAATCTAGAGCCTGGGAATCAGCGATAGTTAGTAGGGTGCGCAACGCGCACCATCTTTTACTATTTTGCGGGCCTGGCCGCGGTAAATTGGAGACGTTGGCCGGCGCCCCCGACGACCCCCGGGGCGTTTGGAATTGCTTGGCCGAGCGCGCCGCTACAGGTCAAAAAATGATGTGATTTCCGTAGGTTGGGTTGAGCCGAAGGCGAAACCCAACATCTTGGCCGGCCCCGTCGGCCCGGGTGAACCAAGGACTCCCCCCCTCGCCCCATCCCCGTGGGGGCGAGGGAGATAATTGTCCGGCCCGGCCCTCGCCTCCGTTTGGAACAAGGTGTTTTCTTTCAGAATAAAAGGAACAATTCATTTTCAGATGGCAGGTTTTTGGCATTATCAAATGGTCGACGACATCAATTTTAGCTCCCCGAAATACTTCAGCCCGTCTCTGGGCGAGACATTACACCTTTCTTGATTTGGACCTAATATCCGTGTGTTGCGATTTGGTCAAGGAACTGCCTTCGAAGGTGGATTTTTTACTTGGATGTCCATGTAAGGTAATAAGGTACTATATTAAGTATTAATGAGCTATATTTGGATGTCCTTAAAAGATTCCGAATTGGCATTTTTTCCCGGAGCAAGATAAACTTGTACTGGAGCCGGTGACACGACTTCGGCCTTTGATCCAATTCGTCGTCAGTCGCAGTTTTAACCCCGCGAAATACTTAGGTATGTTCCCGGGTTAAAATTTTCGCCTTCCTTGATTTGGGCCAAATACCCGTGTTATGCAATTGGCTCGCTGGGCTGTGATTTTCGTCGACTATTCTCGGTGACAACAGCAAGGAATTTTTCCATGGATCAAGTGAAAACCCCCGGGAGCGATAATCGTAGGCGCGAAGACCGACTGCAGGTCCAATCCGTTACCATGCCTTTTTTAGGTTCGCGGGAAGCGGATCGGCAACCGTTTCAGTATATTCTCATGGATTCGAGCCCCGGCGGCGCCCAGGTGGCCATTCCCAATTGGGTCCTGACCAGGGAAAAACTGAACATCGGAGACCGCGTCAATTTGAACATGCCCTTTCGCCTGGAAAATCAATCCTATGACCAGGGCGTGACGGCCTGGGCCAAATGGGACCCGGACAGCGGCGCCCAGTATTGCGGTCTCCGACTCGATCGGCCATCCCCCCTGGTCTATCCCATCTTCATCGACATGACCAAAAATAAAATCGAGTTGGACCTGCAGGAATTCGAAACCGAGGAAGGGCTCCTCGTGAGAATGATCAAGGAAGCCTATCTCCTGAAAAAAGGCGTCTTGATTTACCTCAAGCACTTGACGCCATACCTGTCCCGGGTTGGGGAGCTGTCGCGGGAAGACCTGTCCGTGCTAAGGGAAATGCTGCTGGATGATATCGTTCAAAGGGTGACGGAGCACAAAAACGGGCTGGAAGCACTATTCCATCAGGCCAGTGAAAAAATCATTCACGAACGGAACCTGGCGGCCCTGCTCGACCTGGAGCAATTCCACGCCCTGATCGAATCGGAGATTTATCAAGGTTTACTGGAAATCACCTTTGACAGCCAGTTGGCCAACCTGCAGGTTAACTCCATCAAAATATTGGAAGAACGTCTGTATTTCAACTTCAACTTGGTGGTGATGCTTTTTCTTCGTTCCCTGGAACTGACCTAGCCGGGGGCAGGGGCCGTCTAGTCATTTCCGGCGCGCCGCCGGATCGCCGCTATTGATTCACCATCCTTGTCCGGCAAAAGACGCCAGTCGACTTCCTTGTTCGCCTGAAACCAGACCAGGCCCTCGAGTCCCCACGCCGTCGCCGCGGCCAAGGCCTCGGCGACCCAGGCCGACCGGTCCCCGCCCGGCCGGGCCGAGGAGGTTTCAAAGACGATAAGGGGCTTGGCCGGGGACAGGTTGGACAATTCGGAATGAAGGTCGGAAAAAATTTCCGAAAAGGACATCCAGCGGCTGTCCCAGCCGTTCACGGCTAGCTCCTGGGTCGTTCCCCAGTTGTATCCGTCCATCCCCAGGATATCGACATAGTCGTCGCCGGGGTAATAGGCGCCGGCCCGGTTCCAGACCGCTCCGTCCCAATTCGGATGGGGTTGCGACTCCGCGTTGGGACAAAAAGCCCACTGGACGTTATCGGCCTTTTCCCGGCGGAAAAGGTCCACCAGGTAAACAAACATGGCGCGGTAAACCCCGGGGCTACGGGGTCCGTATGCTTCCCGGTCCGTGCCCCAATGGTACCGGGCCAGATTCATTTCATGCCCGAACCGCATAACGAAGGGTCGGCCCCAATTCCGAGCCGCCTGGGCGAAGCCGGTCAGGTAGGCGTCGTGTTTTCCGGCCAGGATGTCCCGATAATCAATCGTTATCTCCCGACCGTCCGGCTCGATGCGCATGGGCTCCCAGGTCAGGCACGGCCTGGCGCGAGCTTTTTCGATAGCTTCCAGGTCGGCCCGGGGAAACTCGCCTGCCCCGCCGGGGCCGGGCCACTGTAAAAAAAAGACGATCATCCGGGGAGCAAGGCTTGTTTCCGAGGCGGCGCGAGCGATCATGTCCGAGGTCACCGGGCCGCCGTCCAGGGCCAGGCCGAAAAAGAAGTCCTTCCCTTCCGCCCGCCCCGGGTAAAGAACGGCCCACCACATCAAGGCCAGGGCCAGGACCGCGGCGGGAATCCGACTCATTTTTTCGCGGCCTCGGTTGGTCGGTTGAAATAAAAAACCGCGGTCGAGACGATGAACAGATGATAGGAGCACCAGAATATATTGACCGCCACGGCCAGGGGCGCCACGGGCTCGAAGTAAAGCTTCAGCCCTCCCACCACCATGGCCGCCAGGCAGAGCATGGCCGTCAGGACCTGGGGCCAGAGATCGAGCAAGGGCAGGCTGTCGCCGCCGCTTTTCGGAGTAATCCTGAACTTGCCCTTGAAGCCCATGATTCCCAGGAAGGAGGCCTTCATGAACACCGGAAAACTAGCTCCGATCAACATCTGCCCCATGAACAGCTCCAGCAACCCGTAGCGCCGGCTTCCCAGGGTCCAGATGAACAAGGAAATCGACAGCACCATGTACGGGGCGAAAACCAGGAAGTAAATCTCGGGCTGGACGAAATAGGACGGCACTCCCAGCAGCAGATACAGGACCGGACAGTATATCATGATGAAAAACGCCCATCCGACGAAGTAATGCGTGCCGGACAGGAAATATTCCCACCACTTGCTGAAGGGAAGGCTTAGGGGTCGGTGGAGGAAGGCCAGGAGCATGCGGCGAGCCAGGCCGACCGTGCCCAGGGCCCAGCGGAATTGTTGCTTGAAATACCCCCCCAGGTCCTCCGGTCCCATGCCGAAGGCGCAGATTTTGTTCATATAGGACGAACGCCACCCTTTTTGGTGGAACTTGAACGAGGTGACGATATCCTCGGTGACGGAATCCTCGTCAAAGCCGCCGACATCCTCCAGGGCCTGGCGGCGGAAAATAACGTTGGTCCCGCAACAGAACATGGCGTCGGAAATGCTTTTTCCCTCGCAGATGTATTCGTAGAAAACCGCTTGCTGCAAACCGGCGCCGCGGGCCACGCGGTTATGTTCGAAATTGCTGTAATATTGAGGAGTTTGGACAAACGCCAGCTTTGGGTCGCTTTCCATCCGCGCGGCCAGGGGTTCGATGAAATCGGGAAAGGGGTTCTGGTCCGCGTCGAATACAATCAAATATTTGACATCATCGGGCAGCGGTTTTTCCGAATACGCGGTGAACTCAAAGCCCCCTTTCGGTCTCTTGGCCAGGAAATCATTGAAGTCGTTTATTATTCCGGCTTTGGCCCCCCGCCACTGTCTTCGGAACAGGTTGATGCCGAGGTTTCGGCAAAGGTCGTCCACGGCCTGGCGGTAGCGGGACATTTCCTCGGGATTGGCGCCGGCCAGGTCGTATCTGGTGTCGTCCAGGAACACCAAATGCTTGTTGGGGTAGGTCAAGTTGAAAAAACAGGTCAGGGTGTCTTCTAGGATGTCCAGGGGTTCGTGGTACGAAGCCACGACCACGGCGGTGGGAGGGTAGGAATCCAGAACCGGGAGGCTGTAGGTCTGGACCGGTTCCTTGTTTTTTCGAAAAGAGAGCAAAACATTGAGAAAATACCCCAAGCTATGGGTCAGGATAAACAGTTCGGCCAAGAGAAGGGCCCCGGCCGCGACCTTTTCATACCAGTGGTAGTCGAAAAAAAAGAAAAAGGCGATCCGGGCGGACAGATAGACCAGCACCGCCAGCAGGGTCAGGAAAAGAAGGAGCACCACCACCGAGAGCCCCATGGTCTTTTTGGTTTTTTTCATTAAAATAAGTACCCCAGGCTCAACCACGCGCCGGTCCCTTCCCATTCCCGGGACCGTTCCATCCGGCCCTTGACCTGGGCCGTCCAGTGTTTCCAGAAGTCCAAGCGCCATTCAGCTTCCAAGGTCCAGGACGGGTTGTTTTTATTGTCCGTCCCCACTCCTGCTTTCAGGTCGTAGTAATGCCGCTCGGCCCCGCAAAAAAAATACCGGGACAAATCATGCCGCCATTCCAGCAGTAGATCGCCGCCCCACCATTCCCGGGGCGTCCAATAGGGATGGACCATATCCACCAGCACGCCTTCCAGGTAACGTTCCCGGAGTTCCTTCCTCGCATCGCGGCGCTCCACGGACACGATGGCCTTTAAAACCCGGGGGTGTTCGGTCAAGGCGTACCCTAGCGAAAAAGATTGACGGTCCTCCTGGTTATGGTCTTCGTAGACCCAATAGCCATATCTGAACTCGGCCTCCACTCCGCGGACCGGCACGGCGACGATCCCGGCCCAGACCGAATCGGCCTGGATGCCCTTTTCCAGGGCGAAATAGTTGGCCGCCATTTGCTCCCTGGTCCACCCCCCGCCAATCCGGGCGTAATCCCAAAGGTTCAACCAGGCCTCGGCGAAACCGTTTTCCTGGCGGCCCAACCTGTCCGGCCGGTAATACTTCCAGGTCCATCCGGCCGCCAGGGAAACGTAACCGGACACCGGACCGCTTGCTTCCAGGGAAAAGCCCCTGGCCCGGACTTGCCGTCCGAAGCGGCGCGGCGTCTCCCACCAGTAATGCCCCTTGGCCCGCAGGTGAAAACGGCTGAACTTGGGAACGGGGACGTCCAATTCGAGGTCGGCCCTTTCCCTGGTCATTCCGGAAGCGTTTCCCCGGCCTTTTTCCCGCCAATAATCGTAGGCAACCATGAGCGCGGGGTGGGTCCGGGTCTCTTGCCTTTCCAGGGCCAGGCCGGCCAGGGTGTGGCGGGGGTCGATCTCCAGCAGGCGTCGATATTGGATCGGCTCCCGGTCGCACAACCCCAGGGCGCATTCAACCTGGGCCAGATCAAAGGCGGCTTCCTGGTTCCAGGGTTGAAAGGAAATCAACTCCTCGTACCGCTCCCGGGCTGGGATAAAACGCCCGTTCCAGGTCAGTTTCTTGGCCTCGGCCTCCAGAAAAGCGGCTTTTTGAATGGAGTATTCGGCGCGGAGCCGGCGAAGGGCGTGTTCGCAATCGGCCCTGAGTCCGGGTTCCATTCCGGGGGCCAGTCTGCCAAGGGCCTGGGCGAAATCCTCGTATCCCCGGAACACCCGCCGCCCGTCCCCTTGTTTTTCGATCCCCGCAAAGGCGTTTTGAAGTCCCGGGTCGAGGCTCTCGGATTGCAGGGGCCTGATGAGGAGGGCCAACCTTTTATCGACCGGGACCCGCCAGATTCCGGCGTAAATAGCCCAGGCCCGGTCCATTTGCTTACCCCAGGCCGCGGCGCGGGCGCCTTCCAACGCCGGGACGGGGTCAATGGGTTGGAGTCGCCCTAGGTCCGCGAAAGCTTCCACGGCCTCGTCATAACGCCTAGCCCAGGCCAAGGTCCTGGCCCGGGCCAGCATAATTCGGGGAACCTCGGGATAGTCCCGGGCCAGGGCGTCGAAGGCGCTCACCGCCTGGTCGTGGAGGCCGGAAAAGGCCAGGGCTTGGGCCTCGCCCAGGCGCGCCGGAAAGTTGTCGGGATTTCTCGCCCAGGCGGCCCGGAAACAGGCCAAGGCCGCGGAATGAAGGCCCTGGTTGTTGAAGGCCTCCCCCCAGGCTGTTAAACGGACCGAAGTTTGCGCCTGGTCTTCCGCCAACCGGCCGGCCAACTCTCCGGCGCTTTTTTCGTTCCCCTCCAGGTCGAAAATCCAGGCGTCCGGGTCTCGCGGGTCGGCCTTTTGGGCCGCCGCGAATTTTTCCCGGGCTTGTTTCCTCTCGCCCTGGGCCAACAAGACTCGTCCCTGTCCGACCAGGCCCGCGGCCTCCCGGCCGGGGACCCGTTCCAGGCGCTGAAAAAAAGCCAGGGCTTCCGGAAAGTCGCCCCGTCGGGACATTATCAGCCCCATGAGTCGCAGCGCGTCGGGTTGCGCCGGCGCCGTCTCGAGGACTTTCAGGCTGAATTCCTGGGATTCCGCCAGGTGTTCTTCCTCCCATTTCAGTTCCGCCAAGCCAAGGTTGACCTCCCCCGGGGACGCACCCTTTTCCAGGGCTTCCTGGAAAACCGCCTCGGCTTCTTGGAAACGCTGGGAAGACAAATAAAGTTTGGCCAGTCGGAGCAAGGCGTTCGAGTCCCCCGGCCGGCCGGCCAAATATTTCCTCAGTATCGCCTCGGCGCGGTAATAGTCTCCCCACAGGGCCATTCCGTCGGCCATGGCCGGATAAACCGAATCCTGGTTCGGACTGACCTTCCGGGCTCGTTCGTACAATTCCAGGCTGGCTCGCGGCCGTCCCAGACGGGCCTCGGTCCAGGCCATTTCCAGTAAAACCGCGGGATCGTCCGGCCGCAATTCCGCCAGGCGCTTCAAGGCGACCAAGGCCCGGTCGTCTTCCCGCAGGCCCGTCTCGGCCCGCAACAGTCCCAACCACGGGTAGGCGTCGGTCGGGTTTTTCAGGGTCAGGCGAGTAAAGGCGTCCCGAGCCGAAAGAAAATCTCCGGTCAACAGGTAAAGGTCCGCCAGGGTCCGGCGGGCCGAGTCGTCGCTGATAAAGCTCCCCTCGGGAACGACGGTCCCGATCTGGGCGTCCGCCGCGGCCGCGGCCAGGAACAGGACCAAAAACAGTATCGTGACGGCGAGGGGTTTGGTCATATCAATCCCCGAGGGTTTTTTTTAATTCCGCGGCCGCTCGGCCATGTTGGCCGGCCCAACTCAACACCAAGGCGTAATTGCGCCGGACCTGGACGTCGTTCGGGCGGGCTTTCAGAATGGCTTCATACTCTTTTAGGGCCTGATCGTATTTTTTCGACCAACTCAAGACTTGAGCCAGTTTGAACCTAGCCGCCCAGTCCGTCGATTTTGCCTCCAGATAATTCCGGTAAAGCTTTTCCGCCTCGGCATAGCGTTTCTGGGTCGTCAGCAAGTCGGCTTTTAGTAGCTGGATTTCGGGATCGCCGCCTTCCCGGCCGAGCCCCTCCAAAACTTTCAAGGCCTCGTCCCGCCGGCCGGCCCAAAACAGAACCTTGGCCATCTCGGCCCTGGCCTCGTCCAGGTCCGGCTTTTCCGTCAAGAGTTTTTCATACTGGGCCAACGATTCGGTATAGTTCTTGTCGTAGGCCAACAAGCGGGCCAGTTCCCAGCGGGCTTTCCAGGCCGGAATCTCGGCGCCCGGCTCGGCCGTCGCCTCGGGGCCGGCTTCGGGAGCCGGGGAGGGCAGCGTGGGCTTGGAAATTTCGACTTCTCCTTCCACGCCCTGTTTCTGGGCCGCCGCCGGGGTTCCATAAAAAAACGGCAGGGCCAAACCCAAACCGAGGATCAGTAAACCGAGCCGTCGAAATTTTTTCATGGCGCATCCTCCAAGGCTTTTTGGTACTCCATAATGGCCGCTCCAAGGTCGCCCCGCCAGCTTAAAACCCGGCCCAGCTTGATGCGAGCGGAGCGGTCCCGAGGGCTTTGAGTCAAAATATCACGCAACAGGTCCACGGCCTGGTCATATCGTCCGGTCCAGGAATAGATATCCGCCAAGCCCCTTTTCGCGGCCGCGGAATTCGGATCCATTTGTAAAACCTCATTGAAGAGCCTTTCCGCCTCGGGATATTGGGACAGGTCCTGGTGGGCTTTTCCGGCCTCGAAAAGGTAGCGCGCTTGACCGGGGTTTTCCTGGGCGAGTCTTGCCCATATGACCAAGGCCTGGCGAGGCTGCCCGAACTGGCTGTGGAGTTGAGCCAACTTAGCGGCGACCTCGGCGTCGCCGGGGTAGTCCCGGGCTATTTTTTTATAGAGTTCGAAGGCGGGGGAAAAATTCCGGGTGGCCAGGTAGGAGTCCGCCAGGCGTCGTCGGGCCTGGGGCAAGTCCAGCCCGAGCGCGAAGGCCTGTTGAAAAACCTCGATGGCCCCCCGATAATCCTGGTTGATAAAAAGGTTTTCGGCCTTGTGGTACAAGATGTATTCGCCCCGGAAACGCTGATACCCCCAGGCGGAAGCCAAGGCGGTCAGGACGAGAAGCAGGGTGAAAAAAAATTGTTGGCGGCGTTCCCACAACCAGTTCATGCCTAGCGCCCCGGCCGGCTCCGTGCGACCCTTTTGTTTTAAGTTGTAGTGTTTCGGCGCGTCCCCCCATCGGACGCCCCGGCGGACCGTTTCTATTCGAGGCCGTTCTTCAAGGCCCGCACGGCCTCTTCCTCGGTCTGGAACAGACCGAAGACCCGATCCAACTTGGTGATCTTAAAAAGCTGCGAGATGTTTTTGGGAACCTGGCAGACCGTCATATCCCCGCCGCCCAGGCGTAGTGTTTTGAGCGTCGAGACGATGGCCGTTAGCCCGCTGCTGTCGACGAATTCCAACCGCCCCAGGTTCAGGACCAAAAAAATATTCCCGTCATTAATCCGGTCAACCAGGTAGCTTTTGAACCTAGGCGCTGTAACAACATCCAAGCGCGGCTCCAAAGGCTCCACCACCAGAATTTTTTCCCTTAGCCTCTCCGCGGTTTGCATTTCCTTCTCCGGGTCGATTCACCTTGGGGTTATTGTTCGCCCAGCCATTCGAATCCGAACAGGCTGACGTCATCCCGGGGCGGCATCCCTTCCCCGAAATTCTCGAGGGCCTGGAGAACGGTCCGGAAAGTCTCGGCCAGCGGTTCTCCGTTTGAACCAAGGATGATTTCCTCCAGCCTTTCCAACCCGAACGCTTCTCCCCGACCATTTTCATAGTCTATCACCCCATCGGTCAATAAGACAACCCTGTCTCCGGGCTGAAGCAAGTGTTCGTCCTGCGTGAAGGAAGCGCTCCCCAGTCCGATCAGGGGGCCGCCGCAATCGAGGTGCTCCATCCCGCCGTAGTTGTGAATTAGAATGCCGGGCGGATGTCCGGCGTTGGAATAGGTCAATCGGCCCTCGACCAGGTCGATGACCATGTAGATGGCGGTAAATGTTTTGTCGAACCGTTCCACCGGAAATTGCCGGTCGAGCTCTTCCAGCACCCGGGCCGGGGGAGTGACCAGGGTCCGGCCGCCGGAGCGGTCGCTTTCCCGGGCGACCACCAGGCCGGCCTGGGGGGTCAGGGTCTGGGCAAAGGAAAAGGTGACCAGGGCGGCCGGAACCCCGTGTCCGCTGACGTCGGTGATGTAAAGCCCCAGGCGCCGGTCGTCGATAAAAAAGGAATTGAACAGGTCGCCGCCCAGGGTTTCCGAGGGCAGGAACTCCCAGGCGAACTGGATGTTACTCAATCGGGGCGGATGCTTGGGCAGCAGGCCTTGTTGGAGGTCCGCGGCGGCGCGTAGTCCTTCATCCATGGCCTGCCGTAATTCCTCGGAAACCTGGAGGGTCTGGGTTAATTCCTCGGCCAGGAATTCCGAGGCGGTCTTGGCCTGCTCCAGTTGGCGTTGGGCTTCCTTAATGTCGGAAATATCCCGGAGAATAGCCACGAACAAGCGTTTTCCAAGCGCCCGGATTTCCACGAGCGAAAGATGCAGGGGAATCAGCCGGCCGTCGCTTCCCAGGCCCTGGACCTCTCGTCCAAGTCCGAGGACCCGGGGGGGGCCGCCGTCAAGATACCGCTGTATGAAATAATCGTGCTGCTCCGCCAGGGGCTGGGGCATCAGCCGGTTCACGTTTCGGCCTACAACCTCCGCCGCGTTGACGCCGAAAAGGCGTTCCGCGCCAGGATTGAAGAGCATGATGTCGCCTTGTTCGTCGATGGCGATCAGGCCGTCCACGGCGGCGTTAAAGATAGCGGCCAGAATGGCTCGTTGTTCTTCTTCCCTCGCGCCGAGAGCCAAGCGCCGCCCTTTTTGGTAAAAGGGGCCGTCGCCTTCTTTTTTTAGGGCGCTCCGGTTCCGCCGCCACTGGTTCCGTCGTCTGTCCAAGCCCATGAGTTCATCCTTTTCGCTCCGCGGGTCGCACGGCGCCGTCACCAATAATTAAACATGGTTTGGTTATTTTCGCAACCTATCTAAAGGACATCCATTAATACTTGACATTCATTTTAAAATAAAGGATTATGTCCTTGTCCGGCAATAAAACTATTTTCGGGGGTGTTCCATGACCATTGCCAGAGGGGAAACCGTGAACGAGGGGGGAGAGGGGATTTACCATTGTATTTCCAGATGCGTCCGGCGGGCCTTTCTGTGCGGAAATGATCCCTACACGGGCCGTTCCTTCGAACATAGAAAAAAATGGGTTCAGGCGCGCTTGGAACTATTGGTTGGATCGTTCGCCTTGGAAATATTTGCTTTCGCGATCATGTCCAACCATTTGCATGTGGTATTGCGGACCCGGCCCGATTGGGCGGAAAGCTGGTCGGACGAGGAAACGGCTCGACGGTGGCTGTTGGTTTTTCCGAAAAGAAAGAGCACGAACGGAACGCCTCCCCCTCCTTCTCCCGCCGAGCTTACGAGCGTTTGCGCCAACGGACCCGGGATCGAGGCCATCAGGCGGCGTCTTTTAAGCATCAGTTGGTTCATGCGCGGCCTGAATGAAAACATCGCTCGTCGAGCCAACCGTGAGGATGGTTGCAAGGGGCGTTTTTGGGAGGGGCGGTTTAAATGCCAGGTTATACTCGACGAGTCCGCTCTTTTGACCTGCATGACCTACGTGGACCTTAATCCGGTCCGGGCCGGAATGTCAACCAGCCCGGAGGCGAGCCCTTACACCAGCGCTTTTCTGCGCATTCAGGCGCGTCAGGCAGCGGAAATGGCGAAGAACGTCCCAGCGGGAACCGATAATGGGCTTTCATTGGAGCAAAAGAATATAACGGCGCGGATTGGTGAGTGGTCAACGGTTGACCGGTGGCTTTGTCCATTGGCGAAGGGATCGGAGAATCTCCGCCAAGGGCCGCTTGACCTGACCCTGGACCAATATCTGGATGTTCTTGATTGGACCGGCCGTCAGTTAAGGGAGGCAAACAAAAAAAGCATCCCCGCGGAGCTGGAGCCTATCCTGGACCGGTTGCGGGTGGATTCCGGTCGATGGCTCGACACTGTGCAAGGTTATGGCCGGGATTTTTATCGGGCGGCGGGCCGGGAGAAACTCATGCGCGACGCCGCGGGCGATCTGGGCCGGCGATGGTTGCGGGGCCTGACCGCCAGCCGAAGGGCTTTTTCCTAGGCCTTGCTTCTCAACATATTAATACGACGCCTTAATTTTTCCGGCGGTTTGCATTAATCGCGTCGTTCGGCATTTTAGCGGCCGGTGTGCGTATTCCGGTGAAAGCGACCACCTGTTCCGGTCACTCCGTGAAAAACACTAAATACGCAACCGGTTGTGAAACGCCGGCCTTGGCCCCAATTCGTCTTCAGTCTCAATTTGTTAGCGGTCGGTTGAAAATGTAAGGAAAATGGCCAAATGAAAATGAGTAAGGCTGGTTCCCAATCTCTATCTTGGAAACCACCGATAGTTTGTAGGGTGCGCCACGGGCACCATCTTTTACTATTTTGCGGGCCTTGCCACGGTAAATTGGAGACATTAGCCGGCGCCTTGCGGGCGGGGCTGCTCCGCCCCCCGCGCGC
>JAZDGM010000104.1:0-11231 GCA_043806915.1 Pseudomonadota bacterium
AGGGCGAGGACGGGAAATATGTGTTTCAATCCACGCCCCCGCGGGGGGGGCGACTATTGCCCCCCTTCGTGTTGCAGGTTACTCGCCCAGTTTCAATCCACGCCCCCGCGGGGGGGGCGACGATACAGGGTCTGTCCAGAAGGCTATGGACACGCTGTTTCAATCCACGCCCCCGCGGGGGGGGCGACCCGGGCTGCCCGAGGTATAAGGAGGCAGGAGTTTGTTTCAATCCACGCCCCCGCGGGGGGGGCGACTCCGGGGCTCCAACCCCTGTCCAGACAAGGCTTTTACGGCCCAACAGCGCGAACCTTGAAAAAAACAGGTCGGTCGGGACCCCATCAAGGGTAGTATCTCCGAAAAAAACCAAAAATTCAAGCCATTACCGGCCCCGCGAACCTCCCGGGGTTTTCCCGTTCGCTTCAGGTTCGCGCGCGGGTTTTTTTCCTAAATAATCAGCGGCCCTTCCGGGTCATAGGCCTTCTTGGCCCCCACATGCTCCACTCGTCTTTTCCAGTTCGAGCCCAGGAAGTAAAACCGCAGGCTGTCTTTTTCCTCGTCGATTATCGCGACCAAGTCCCGCCTTAGGACCGCCCACTGAGCGGGATCGAGGAGGCATTCAAAAACCGAATACTGCACCCGCTGGCCCTTGTTCACGCAGGCCTTGGCCACCAGGCGCAGTCTTTTTCGGCCCTCGGGGGTTTCCGTGTTGACGTCGTAGGCCACCAGGACCATCATGTCCGCTCACCTCCAGACAAACGGGGGGTAATCGTCCAGGTCGCCCCTGAGGCGGCGAGAAAGGAGAAGGGCCTGGACATGGGGGAGAAGTCCGATCGACACCTTTTCCCCCAAAAAAGGGTGGTTCAATTCTTCTTGTTTCCTTTTCTGATAAGCGGTCACAACCTCCTTTCTGGCGGCGTCGGTCATGAGCACGGCCCCGTTTTCCTGTTGGACGAAGTCCTTGCCCCTGAGTTGCTTCCGGTTGATCAGGGCCAGGGCCAGGCGGTCGGCCAGAATGGGCCGGAATTCCTCCATCAGGTCCAGGGCCAGTCCGGGCCGCCCGGGCCGGTCCCGGTGAAGGAAGCCCACGGCCGGGTCCAGCCCCACGCCTTCCAGGGCCGAGGTCATTTCGTGGGCCAGCAGGGTGTATAGGAACGACAATAACGCGTTCATGTTGTCCAGGGGCGGGCGACGGCTTCTCCCGCGAAAAAAGAACAGGTCTTTTTCACTGGTGATGAGATGGTCGAAAACGCCGAAATAGACCCTGGCGGCCTCCCCTTCCAAGCCCCGGACCTCGTCGAGATCAGTTATGATCCGCAGTGGTTCGGCCAGGCGGGCCAACTGGTCCGCGGCCGCCTTCATTTCGTCCTCGTTCGGACCGCCCGGGCGATCGCGGAGGACCCGGAGCAAGACCGTCCGGCAATTGGCGATCTTGCCGGCGACCGCGGCCCGGGCGATGGAGGCGGTGAAAACCAGGTCGTCCGCCTTCCGGTATTGTTCCCGTCGCAACAGGACGTTCCCGGAGACAGGGCCTTGGACCCGGGCGAGGAACCGGCCGCTCTCCTTCAAAAAGGAAACCAGGATTTTTCTTTCCCCGCAAAGCCCCATCAGCCCCGGGCTCATGGAGACCCGGCCGAAGCAGACAATTCCGCCCAGGGTGTGAATGGGGACCCGGAGCCGGGTCTGTTTTTCCACCCGCACCAACACGGTCTCGCCTTCCCGGGCCAGGTACGTCCCCTGGGTGGTGACGTAGAGAGTATTGAGAAGCCGTTTCATGGATCGTCCCCCTTGATCAGGGCGTCTAGGATTCCCGACAAATAGCCCGCCGCGCTCTTCCCTTGGCCGGCCGTTTTAGGCAGGCACTGGTCCAGGAGGGAGCAGCGGCGGCATTTCGGCTCGAATCGTCCGGGCGGGGTCCGGGCGGCCCGAGAGAGGGCGTGGAGCCTCTCGACGGCCGCCTCGGTTTCCCTCCTCAAGACCGCGTCGAAAAGGATTTCGGTCCTTCTCCTGGGCCGGCCGTAGTACAAGGCCCCGGCGGGAATGTCCACCCGGAGCATCTCTTCCAGGCACAGGGCCTGGGCGCAGAGCTGTATCTCGTCGCAGCGCCCGTGCTTGGGCCGCCCCCTTTTATATTCCACGGGAAAGGGGCGATCCGGTCCACCTGGCTTGGCCCCCGGTTCACGCTGGAATTCGACCACGTCGGCCACGCCGGTTAGGCCCAATTCCAGGGACCGGAGCCTCAGGCCCCGGACGACCCGGAGATCGGGCCGCGATTCGGACCCGGCTTCATGGACGTGGTCGTGCAGGATACGGCCCTCCGCGGTCAACCGATTCTCTTCCCACAACCCCTCCAAATGGATCAGGCCCCACTGCCGTTCGCAGAAGGCCAGATGCTGCAAGGCCGAAATGGGAAGAAGGTCATCCTCGTCAAACATGATCACAGTATCTTTACTTGGGGGAATCTTTTTTCAAGGTCGTCGGTGAACACCGCCGGCTCCCCGCGTTCGTCAAACCCGCCGAAACCGATTTCCACGCCCTGGGGCAGCTCGGATTTCCTGAAAACGACCTGGTAGTCCTCGAAACGGCGGGGCGCATCCATTCCGGGCCGGGGTTCAACGGAAACAAGATTGAACAGCTTGTGCGCCGGGGCGCATCCCAGGATCGCCTGCCTGGCCCGTTGTTCCTCGTTGGAATCAGTGCCCGCGTGCTTGAAGATAAAAAGCGGAGTTTGCACGGTCATCACGCCCTTGCTGGCGGAACGGTCGTGTTCGTACATACGCAGCAAGGCTTCCCAGAACAGGGCCAGGTCAGCCTCGGTGAACCCCGTGTCCCGGGCCAAATGGGCGCTGATGAAGCCCTTGCCCAGGTAAAGCCCGTAGGGGATTATGGACTTGCGGCCCATGGTCCGAAGGCTGTCCTCCGGCTGTAGGTCTTCCCAGTCCTTGTATTCCTTGGACGACTTGGCGCTTTTAACGTCCTCGGCCACGGCCATGCGGGTGATGGAGATATCCAAGGGTAGAATGGGCTGGACGGAACGGGCGAAGGCGAACTGCACCGGTCCCCGGACCTGCCCGGAATTAGGGCCGGTGCTCATCACGGCCCCGAAGGTCCGCACGTCGAAAAAATTGGCGCACATCCAACGGCGGGCCGCCTCGACCTTCTGCTTGGGGGCTTTCTGATTGGGGGTGAAGCCGCCCTCGGTTTGTTCGTGGGAAACCACGATGGGCCGGTTGAGGTTGGTGGCGTGTTCGATAAAGATGGAGTAGGGGGCCTGATTGCCCCGGGCGGCCTGAACGTAATTCCTGACGCGCCGTTTCAGGGCCACGTCGGAAACCAGGCCATGAAGGTCCTGGGGGTCCACCCGGGGGGCGTTTCCGGAGTCCGGATCGCCGTTGGGGTTGCCGTTTTCGCAATCGAACAGGAACAGGAACTCATGGCGATGGGCGACGATGTTACTCATTGTTTTCCTCCCTTTGGTCGGCGTCTTCATCCACGACGGTTTTTTTCGTTCTCAAGTCGGCCAGTTCCTGGTAATAGCCCAGGGCGAAAAGGCTTTGGTCCTCCAGGTTCAGGTTTCTGGGCGGGGCGTTTTCGATCTTTCCCCAGATGGAGGCCAGCCGGTTTTCGAACCAGTAAACCAGGCCGGGGGTCCGCAGTTTGTTGAGGTGGAATTGACTCAAGCGAGTCAGGCGGCCCAACACCAAGGCCGGAGTGGCGCTGGCGGCGGCGTAGTAACGCTGGACGACCCCGGCGCCCACGTCCCCCAGGGCGCGTCGTTGCAAGGCGGCCAGGACGGCCATCAGCCGGCCGCAATGGTAGGCCGGGCTGGGATGATTTTCGTTCAACGCGATCCTGATTTCATCTTCCATGACGTCACCTCCGGATAAACTCTTTTTGCGAATGTGGTAGGCTTTTAACAGTCCCATGCGGGCGTGGTTGAGGGGGGCGTCCTTCATGATGTCGAGTGCGGCCCGCCTGAGGGCGCCGGCCATGAGCGCATGGGGGATTGGCCCGTTTTGGACGGCTGTCCGCCACAACCCGGCCGCGACGGGCGGCGCCAGGTCCTTTAAATCCCTGACCGTGGCGCCCAGAACGGCCAGGAACTTGGGCGGCGGGGCCGTCCCGGTCCCCGTCCGATTGATTATGCCCAGGTCGGAAAACCAGGCGTCGATGGCTTGGACCAGTTTTTCAAATCGCCCTTCCATCCAGTCCCGGACCACGACCCGGCCGCCGGCCCCGGAAAGGGTCAGGACGTGATAATGGTTTTCGGACAAGTCGGGCCGCCGCCCGTCCCTGATGGCGGACAGCAGCTCCCGGGCTCTTTGCCGGGCTTGAAGTTCCTCGGCCTCGGGAGGCTCCTCCAGCCAGTGCAGCGGATTATCGTCTTTCTCGACCTTTTTTTTGAACCAATGCACTATCTTGGTCCCGACGATTCGCCGGCCGGTTTCCTTGATCAGGTTGTTGAGGGCCTCGGCGTAGGCCACGGCCGCGTCTTCCGACACCGCCGCGTTGGCCGATTGGGAAAAACCGTATGAACAAAATGAATCCTGCTTGAAGCCGATCAGGACGTCACCGCCGGGCAGGCCGCCCACATCGGCCAGGGGCGAAATCTTGACCGGATGAGTGGGGGCCGGGGTTATCAGGTCGCCGGTGGCGAAGCAACGGACAAGCGCCCCCGAGGAAGCGGGGTGCTTCTCGCGGGGGCCCGGCTGAGCGTTCAAGTCCCGGCGAAAGTCCCGCCACCAGTCCCACCAATCGTCCATGTCCAGGGCCGCCCGGGGACCCAGGCTCAGGGTGACCTTGTCCGTGGACTTGGCCTTCAACTCAACCAGGCGCTCGCGAATGGCGGCCAGATTTTCCGGGTTTTCCAGGCCTTCGGCCGCTCGGGCCAGAAACGGCCGGTCCCCGCCCGCCCCGCGGAGCAGTTCGACGAAATACCGGTGCTTGGCCTCGGCTTTCTTTTTGTCTTTTTCTTTTTCCAGCCCCAACAGGACCACGGTCAGGGCGGAATCGACCAGAAAATGGCTCTTGGCCACTCCACCGGCCTTCATTTCCGGTTGGCTTAAATCCGGGCATTTGTCGAACAGCCGCCCCTTGTTTTTCTTGTCGGCGACGTCCCCCAGTTCGATGACGTCCAGATACCGGCCATCCTCGCCGAACACCACGACCCAGCGGACCTGCTTGGCCTTGAAGCCGGCCTCGGGCCGCAAGCCGCGGTCGAGGGAATACTTGAGCAATTGATCCAGCATCCGCCCTACCCCCTTTCCGGATGAAAAACGTCCGGACCGGCAAAGTCCGGGACGTCCATGACCCCGTCCCTGACCTTGGCCCGGAACAGGCTGACGGCCGGGGCGTCCTCGTCGGACCCGGGGCGGGAAAGGTCGAAGACGTCGTACAGCATCCAGCCGACGTCGATATCGAGTTTGACCGGGGTCGGTCCCGGGCCGTCCACCGGGGCCAGTTCAAAATAGGCCGGGAATTCGCGGCACCCGAAATAGGGTTGATAGATGCACTTGCCCTGGGCGGCCCGGCGGCGGAACTGGCCCTCAAGCGCCTGAAGCTTGCTTTCGAAGCCCGGCCAGGGCCGTATTTCCGCGTGCAGTCGGTATTTGACGTTTTTGAGGGCCATGGTCTGCCGCTGGGTCCGGCCCTTGACGTCGGACCCGGTCAGGGCCTTGTCCGCGTCCGCGAATATGGGCGCGGGCGCCTCCCGGCCTTCCATCCACCTGAATACGGAATTCAAGGGTATTTTTTCCTTGACCTCGTTCCGCTTCAAGGCGATGAAGGCCGGGGGCGAGAAGATTTCGACCCGGGTGACCTGCCAGCGGAACTCCTTGGGCTTGCAGTAAATGGCGTCGAAGACGCCCCGGGCCGCCGAGGGAGTGATTACCGGGTAGCTGAAGCGCTCCACCTTGAAGGCCGGTTGGGTGAAACAGGCAAAATCCCCCCAGACGTCCAGGGCCTGGTTTTTCGGTTTCATTGGTCCTCCTTTCATGGTCATGCTGGTTCAGGCGATCAGAATTTCATCGGCGGAGGGCGGGGTCAGGCCCCGCACCCGGTCGTAATGTCCTTCGTTCAGGTAAATGAACCATTCCTCGGAATAGCGGCCCCGGCCCACCGGGACCGGTTCCAGCCATTTACGGACCGGGTCGTCCCCTTGGGGCTGGAACAGGCTGATGGAATGGGCCCGGGCCGCCCTGGTCCATCGCCCGGTCAGTCCCTCGGTCCGGACGGTATCGGCCAGGGCCCGGTAAGCCGCGAGGTCCCAGGGGCAGAGAACGTTGATCGAATTTTGGGCTATCAGCTTGTATTGCCGGGCCGTTTCCTCGAAATCGAGAATCTTGACGGCGTCGGTCAGTTCCTTTTTCAGGGACCCAGGCCGGGTGAAGTCGTACAAGGTCTGGTAATACTTCCGGAAGAGTTCCGGGTCGGCGATATCAAGCCCGGCCTCGCCCGCCTCTTTCAACATCATGTTGGCGACCGCGGCGGCCTGCCCATACCCGGGGTCGGGGTACAAGCGGCCATTTTCCCCGGGGACGAAAACCACCACTCGTCCTTCCGGGCGCAAGCCGTGCCGGTTGCACCTCCCGGCGGCCTGGGCCGCGGCTTCGAGAGGCCCATGGGCGCGATAGACCACGGGAAAATCCACGTCCACCCCGGCTTCCACGCATTGAGTCGAAATAAGGCGGCAGGGGACGTTGTCATTCAACCTGGCCCTGACTTCCTCGAGGGCGACGCGCCGGTGGGCGGGGCACATGTTGGTGGACAGATGAAAAACATCCTCGACGCCCTGGTTTTCCAGCAGGTCGAGGAGGCCGAGGGCGTGACGCTTGAGGTTGAGGATGCAAAGGACCTGTCGGTTCTCCGGGGATGACAACTCCAGGGCCAGCTCGGACAAGGGCGTGGTCGCCCCCCGGGCGTTACGCCACTCGACCCTGACCCGTCGGGACAGGGCGAACATGGTCGCGGCGTCGCCGGTGATTTCCCGGGGGGACCAGCCGACCGACGAAATTTTTTTCACTTCCGAATCGAGGTGCTCGAAGGCGGGTTGAGTGGCGGTGGAAAAAACCACGGTGGTCCGGTATTTTTCGGCGAGCCGGGCCAGGGCGGCCAGGGTGGGGACCGCCAGTTGGGCCGGCAAGGTCTGGGCTTCGTCAAAGAGAATGACTGCATCCGCCAACCGGTGCAGCTTCCGGCAGGGACCGGGGCGGTTGGCGAACAGGGACTCGAAAAACTGGACGCTGGTGGTCAGGACAATGGGCGCGTCCCAGTTTTCCGTCAACCACTGGACCAAGCGACTGTTTTTTCCGTCTCCATATTCGTCGTTGCCGCGACCATTTCCCGGCGAGGTCCGGAGACCGGCCAGGCTGTGGTGTTCCAAAATATGGGCGTCGAGCCGGTCCCGGGGCAAGGCGGGGGCCAGAACCCGGCGGTATTCATCGGCGGTCTGTTCGATGATCGTCAGATAGGGAATGACCACCACGATCCGCCTCAACCCGTGGAGTTGGGCGTGTTTCAAGGCGAAAGCCAACAGACTCAGGGTCTTGCCGGCGCCCGTGGGCGCGGTCAGGGTGAAAAGCCCGGGTTGGTCGCCCGCGGCGGCCAGGCAGTCGTCGAGCAGCATCCGCCGGATGTCCAGCACCCGGCCGGACGCCTTTTTATGCGCGGCCAAGCCCCCCAGATAGTCCATTAGGCTGGAAAACAGCCGCCCGGCGTCCAGGGCGGGGCCGGAGGGCCGATAGTCGCGCCCCCCGTCGGGCGGCTTCCCCTGGAAATGAGCCTCGGTGTCTAGGTAGTCCGCATCCACCAGGGCGGAAAAGAGCATCCTGACGTCCACCATCGCGGCGGCCTGGTTTCGGCCGAGACCGGGAAAATGAGACGGCCCGATCGAGGTCGGCAGGGATAACCCGTCCTTATGGAATTGTTCCAAGACCTCGGCCACGCCGGCGGCGGAAAGACGGAGGCCCAGGGGATGGTTGTTCTTTAATTTGTCCGGGTTGAGGTTTTGCAGGTCATCCTTGCCGGCCCGCTTCAATCCCAGGTGATGGCCTTGAATGGCCAGGGCGACGGCCAGGCCGTCATTCCTGTATTTCATCAAGGATTGCCAGGCGCCTAGGGACCAATGGTCCACGCCTTTTTCAAGGCCTTGCAGGCGCCGTTGAAAAAGCGGGCCGTATTTCCCCAGGTCGTGGAGCAATCCGGCGGCCCGGGCCTCGGGCCCGGCCCGGAAGACGGAGGCGAATTTTTCCGCCAGTTCGGCCGTGCGGAGCGAATGTTCCGCTACCGGGTCCGTCGCGCCGGCGTCGTTTTCCGAATGGGCCAGGTGGGTCTTTCGAAATTCTTCCCTGTTCATCTTCCCCCCCGGAAGTTGAGCGAATTGAAAGCCAATCCCCGTTATTTGTCGCCTTTACGTTGTAATTGCTTAAAAAGTCGATCACGCGCCGCCGATGGGCGCGCCCCCTAACGCAACTGTGGGAAAGGGAAAAGTCGGCCATGAATACAGAACCCCGCCTCCCCGAGGATGAGTAGATTAAAAGACGCGCCGCGAGTCAAGCCTTTTCGGGCGGACGGGGCCGTAAAACGTCAAGGGCCGCCTCCCCGGCGGGTCCCCATGCTCCAGGGGTGGTAATGGATGGGGCCGGTTGAACCCCCCCCCTCACCCCGCCCTCTCCCCCCATAAATGGGTGGAGAGGGGGAAAAAACGCCTCGGGGTTGTTTCTTTTATTCCCCAAGACAACACCTCGCCCCAACCCGAAAGGGCGTGGGCGGGGCCGGACTATTGTCTCCCTCGCCCCCGACGGGGTTGGGGCGAGTGGGGCCTTGGTTCACCCGGCCGGCGGGACCAGCCAAGATGTTGAGTTTCGCCTCCGGCTCAACCCAACCTACGTAAATCACATAATTTTTTAACCTGTAGGGGCGAGCTCGGCCAAGCAATTCCAAACGCCCCGGACTGTTTTCGGGCGGGCATGGACGCCCGCCCTTTCCGCCCTCGAAACAGGACGTTTCGGGGCGTGAAACCGCCGCCAGGCAGGTTCTCCAGAAAAAGAGCCGGGGGTTGCCGGGGGCGCCGGCTCCGGCGCGCCCCTGACCCTGGGACGGGAAGGAGCCCCTCGAAGCCCTAGCCTTGCCGCGCGTGGGGCGGAGCAGCTCCTCCCGAGGCGGACAAGCCCGCCCGCGTGGCGCCGGCGACGTCTTGCCTATGGTTATATCAAATTCCGGATGTCTGTTTGTAATGCAGACTAAGATGTTTCAATTGACATTTAAACCCAAAACCCACAATATTGCCATGGGTAACGTGAAACAAAGTCAAGTATGCCGACGATGAGACATGATGAGTTTTTCCGAAAACACCCGGTTTTCACCGGAGAGAAATTGGCCAAGCATCTGTCGTCCCATGGTGAAGTCGGCGGGCGGGCGCGGGAAGCTCTTACTCGGTCCAGGAGCAGGAGCCAATGACTATAGAAATCCGAATTTGGCTGCGGTCTTAAAGGAACTTGGCTATGTTCAACGATTCGGTTTTGGTATTGCCACCGCGCGTTCGGCGATGGAGAAAAATGGCAATCCCCAACCGGAATTCTTGGTCGAAGACGCGCATATTGCGGTAATTCTAAGGAGCAGGCCATGAGCATACCAGTTATAACATTTTTCAACAACAAGGGTGGCGTCGGCAAAACTTCCATGGTTTATCACCTATCGTGGATGTTCGCTGACCAAGGCGTTCGAGTTATTGCCGCGGACCTGGATCCACAAGGCAATCTAACCTCTGCTTTCCTGGATGAAGACCGCCTTGAGCAGGTTTTTTCGGATGATAGCCCTTTACTTACCGTGTTCGGGTGTTTGCAGCCTCTTAAACGAGGTACAGGCGATATTGGCGACCCACATGTTGAAATTATAAGCAATCGCCTTGGGCTGATTCTCGGCGATATGGCCTTATCCACCTTTGAGGATCAACTGTCGGAAGTATGGCCCAAATGCATGGATCGAGACGAACGAGCCTTCCGCGTAACATCTGCCTTTTGGCGCATTCTTCAATCCGCCGCAAAAAAAAATGGCGCCAACGTAATAATGGTTGACCTTGGGCCTAATCTTGGGGCTATCAATCGGGCTGCGCTGATTGCCGCTGATTTTGTTGTAATTCCGCTTGGGCCTGATCTCTTCTCTTTGCAAGGTCTTCGAAATTTGGGGCCTACGCTTCGAGATTGGAGAAGTCAGTGGAAGGAACGTGTTGAAAGGAATCCGGCCAGGGATATTAATTTACCAAGCGGTAGTATCAAACCAATTGGATATACGATACTTCGGCATTCCATACGACTGGATAGACCCGTCAAGGCCTACGAGCGCTGGATGGCGAAAATCCCTTCCACCTACAGAGAGGCTGTATTGGAAGAGTCGACATCATCCCCTATCTCGGTGGAAAATGACGCTAACTGCATTGCAAGACTAAAAGACTATAGGAGTCTTATGCCTCTGTCACGGGAGGCCCACAAACCGATGTTTTTTCTGAAACCGGCGGATGGCGCGCTTGGAGCCCACACATCGGCGGCAAAAGACTGCTTTACTGATTTTAAAAAGATTGCCTCAATTATTGCAAAACGCTCTGGGATCAAAATGCAATGACCGACAAACCCCGTCTCATCGAGCGCGCGTTTCCCTTGAAGCAGGCGTCCCTGGACTCGGTCCATGAGAAGAACGTGCGTCATCGGCATATTTCGACCCTGCGCATTTGGCCGGCGCGGCGTCCGTTGGCTGCCTGCCGGGCCGCGCTTTTGGCTACGCTTCTTCTCGATCCGGGCACGCCCGAAGCGCGGAAGGAACTCTGCGAGCGTATCGGCGGCAAGGTAGTTGAAAAGATTGATAAAATTGAAATGCCTAACGGCTGGATACTGGAGAAGCTTCGCCTCAAACCGTCAAGTAAAAACTTGATCTGTTTGTAAAGAAGTTGAAGCATATAGGTGTCTGGAGTTTGTAGGGTGTGCAACGCGCACCATCTTTTACTATTTTGCGGGCCTTGCCGCGGTAAATTGGAGACGTTGGCCGGCGCCTAGCGGCGGGGCTGCTCCGCCCCCCGCGCGCCTGGCGTTGTGCTTCGAGAGACTCCTTCCCGTCCCAGGGTCAGGGGCGCGCCGGAGCCGGCGCCCCTGACAACCCCCGGCTCTTTTAAGAGAACCCGCCTGGCGGCGGTTTCACGCCCCGAAACGTCCTGTTTCGAGGGCGGAAAGGGCGGGCGTCCATGC
>JAZDGM010000105.1:0-3884 GCA_043806915.1 Pseudomonadota bacterium
GCTCGCCGCTCCGGATCAGGACCTCGGTCTCGATCCCCTGCCGTCCGAGGGTTTCCCCATGCCGCTTCAGGCAAACTTCCGCCTTTTCCCGCATGACCCGGTCCTGGTCCAGGGTGTGGGAATGCACCACGTGGAGCAGCGCGACCTTGGCGTCGTTCTGGCGGGCCAGGGCCGCGCATCCCAAACTGAGGATCGTCATCGGTGGCTACGGGTTGTATTCCAAGCAACCCTATTTGGAAGAGCTTGAGGCCGCCGGAACGTTCTACATCCTTGTGGTCGAAATGACTGACCACACAGCGCTTTTCGAATGGGTGGAAGCGCTTCGCCGGACGGGGGAGACAGGCCTTCCGGAGAGGCGAGACCACAAAGGATATACTCATCGCTATGAATGGGCGGCCCAGGTCCCGCTCAACGCCCAGTCCAAATCCGACCATGTTAATTTCTTGGAATACAGCATGAGCAGCGAGGATGGTCGCATCACCGACCACAACGGGTGGGTGGGGAATATTGCCGTCGTGGAAGCCAACGTGGCCGAAATGGTCAAATGCGGCCGGGCGCGGTGGAAGATCGAAAACGAAGGCTTCAATACTCTCGTGAACCACGTCCTCGAAGCCTCTAACACCCATTACAGATGGAAAGATAAGGGCTTTCAAGGCGAATCTGCCTCTATAAACTTATAACTCCTTCGAATTTCCAGGCTGTTTTAAACTTTTTTGCTCCAAGGTAGCCCCAAAAGGCCTGAAGGGTTCTTTGAGCCCTGTCACTGAGAATTGCCAAAACAGGGACTTTTGCCTTGTCTTTTTAGCTGGGGGGCTTCATAATTTCCACGGCCGCTTTTAGGGTTTCGGTCGCTCGACAGCCATAATTTTTAAAGCATTTTTTTGTCATAGTTTAAATATGTTAAAGCAAAAGACGGCTTTAAGCGTCTTTTTTTCATCCCAGCAAGGTTTAAAGGAGTCCATCGATGAGCAGTTCCAATGCCTCTAACCGGATGTTCCGTTTGGTCCTTGTGATATTGATCCTGGTTTGCCCATCCTGGGCCGCCGCCGAGACGAACCTCAAAATACACCGCCTGGACGCCTCGAAATTTCCGGTTTTAAAAGTCTACGCGACCATTGACAAGGACGGCGTCCCGGTGGAAGCCGTCACAAGCGAGGAAGTGAGGGCGAAATTGGATGGCGGAGGTGAAGCGACCATAAAATCCGTCGCCTCCTTGAGGAAGAGCAAGGAAAAGATAACCTTGGTTCTAGCGGTCGATACTAGTGGCTCCATGAAACAGGGACATCTTCGGGCGATCAAGCAGGCCATCGAGAATCTTGTCGCTCAAAAAGCACCAGAGGATCAAGCCGCCCTGATCAGTTTCAATGACGATGTCTACAAGGACATGGACTTCACATCGGACTCCAATCTTTTCATTGAAAAATTAAAAGCCTTGAAGACCGGTGGGCGGATTACGGTCCTGTTCAAGGGGGTGTATCAAGGCTTGGAGATGCTGGAGAAGGCTTCTCCTTCTTTTCTTAGCTATCTGGTGGTCATGTCGGATGGTCATGATGAAGGCGTGGGCTTTTCCCTGGACGATTCGATCAACAAGGCGAAACGCCTGAATGTTCCTGTTTTCGCCATCGGCTTCTCGGGGAGGGCCGATCCGAAATATCTAGACAACATGGTTCGCCTGGCCAAAATGACCGCCGGGGAATACCGAAAAGCCGAGACCGCCGAAGAGATTATCGCCGCCTATCACGGCTTGGCCGGCATGATCTGGGACCAACAGGTTCTGGAGCTTGAAGTCGGCGTTCCGGCTGACGGCAGGGAGCGCTCGCTTGAGATCGAGTATCAAGGCGCGACCGGCGAGGCGCGATCGAAACCCGTAATTTTTCGCGCGTCCCTCCCGGAAAAGCCCCCGGCCAAGACGGCGGCGCTTGCTCCAGGACAGACTCCGAAGCAGGACGCGCCGCGTGGCGCTGATAAGACCATTTTTGGCCTGCCGCGGTTGGCGTTTTATGGCGCCGTGGGGGCGCTGTTGCTGATCATGGCGCTAGCGGCCGCGGTCATAATCATTAAACGCACAAGAAAAGCCCGGGGGATCATGGCCGAGAATATTGAGGGACCAGGCGATTTCTCCTCGCTCCCCGTGGAGGCCGAAGGCCCGGGCCAAACCCCCTTATTCAGCGGCCCCAGGACTTATCTCGATATCCCGTCCCGGAAAATCAGCTTCCCCTTGGCGCCGGGCGCGAATACGATCGGGGCATATCCCAACAATAATTTGGCGCTCGATGAGGACACGGTCTCGGGCTACCACGCCGAAATTACCGGCAATGGCTGGGAATGGGTTCTGAAGGACCTTGGTTCAACCAACGGGACAAAACTCAATGGCGAGTTGATCAAAGTCCCGACCCCGCTAAAAGGAAACGACGTCATTCGCATTGGGCCGGTGGAAATAGAAGTGCGGGTGACCGGAGGCTGATCGCCGCCCACATTGAAAATTTTTTATTAAGGAGCGCTGATAATGAAAAACTGCCCGAAATGCAAAACACCCAATGTCGACGATGCCAGCTTCTGCAAGGCCTGCGGCTCTCCGATGCCTAAGACGGGCGAGAAGCCTCGCTGCGTCAATGGACATATCCTGGACCCGTCCTGGACTGACTGTCCCATCTGCCAAGCGGGTTCCCAAAGCCAAATGCAGAGACGAACCACCACCGTCGAGCCTAATGACTTCGGCCCGCCTCCCAAGGATAGTCCGCGGCGAAAAACCAAGATCGAGACCGCCGTTCCCGAAAATTCAGCCGCCTCGTCGTTCGAGACCGACAACCCCCTGAAGAGGAAAAAGACCAGGGTCGCCGGATATGACGACGACCCCGCCGCCGACGCCCCGGGAAGCGCACCCGGCAAATTAGTCGGGTTTTTGGTGACCTTCTCTTTCAACCCCGCTGGAAAATATTTTGAGATAAGGGAAGGAAGGAGCCTTATCGGGAGCGGAGACGGAGTTGATATGTGCATGGCGGAGGATAAATTAATGTCTTCTCGGCACGCCGTTCTTCTGTACAGGCGCGGCAGGTTCCTTTTCAGGGATGATATGTCGACCAACGGGTCCTGGGTCAACGGCGAGGAAACAACCCAGGACGTTGAATTGCGGAATTATGACCGCGTCAACATGGGTAATACGGAATTCCGGTTGCTTATTATCGACCCGCCGGGCGACGGGCGACCGTAAACGCAGAAGTCGTTTGGCGGCCCGTGGGGCCGCCTCCTGACGCCATCCGCGGCCGTGGATTCAAGATGGCCCCGTGAAAACCTTTTATGAAAAACTCGTGGGAGTATTGATTCAATGATTGGACGCACTATTCGGGAATACAAAATCGTCGCCGAAATCGGGCAGGGCGCCATGGGGAAGGTCTATTTGGCGGAACACAGCGTGCTTGGTCAATGCGCCCTCAAGGCGATGGATTCACAAGTCGCCCGCGACCCCCAGTTACGGGAACGGTTCGCCAAGGAGGCCAAGGCGCAGTTCGGCCTGAAGCATCCCAACATCGTGCAATTGAATAATTTCATGGAAGATATGGGTGAACTATTTCTGGTGATGGAATATGTGGGCGGCCTATCCCTGGATAAACGGCTGGCGGGCCGGGGCGCGCTGCCGGAAAAGGAGGCTCTTTCTATTATCAAGGGGGTCCTTTCCGGTCTCAACTACGCGCATAGCCAAGGAGTGATACACCGCGACATCAAGCCGTCCAATATTTTGCTGGCCAGCGACGGGACGCCGAAAATAGCCGATTTCGGGATAGCCCTGCTTTTGGGTTCGCAACGCCTGACCCGAACCGGGGCGAACATAGGCACGGCGCAGTATATGAGCCCGGAACAGATAGTGAGTCCGAAAAACCTGGACC
>JAZDGM010000106.1:0-8271 GCA_043806915.1 Pseudomonadota bacterium
GCCCTCGAAACAGGACGTTTCGGGGCGTGAAACCGCCGCCAGGCGGGTTCTCCGGAAAAAGAGCCGGGGGTTGTCAGGGGCGCCGGCTCCGGCGCGCCCCTGACCCTGGGACGGGAAGGAGTCTCTCGAAGTCCAACGCCAAGCGCGCGGGGGGCGGAGCAGCCCCGCCCGCGCGGCGCCGGCCAACGTCTCCAATTTACCGCGGCCAGGCCCGCAAAATAGTACAAAATGGTGCGCGTTGCGCACCCTACAAACTTTTGTCAATCAAGGTCCGCGCCAATGTCAGAAAAGTGGATGTCCTTATTATAAACAAGACAAAAACGGCCTGATGGTTTAAAATGCCCTCGCGATTTACCCCGAGAAGGAAAGAAGCCCCATGCTCAAGAAAAAACAGCCTTCCGGCCGGTGGACCACGCGGCCCGCATGTTGAAGGAAAATAAAGACCTGGCGCCCACGGCCGCGCTGCTGACCGCCGTCATTCTCTGGGGCGGCTCCTTTCCCGCCATGAGGACGGCGGTCCAGGCCCTCAACCCCTGGGCGGTGATGTGGGGGCGCATGGTTATCGCCTTGATTATCATCCTGCCCTTCAGCGGCAAGGTTTTTCCCAAAAATTACCGGGCCGGCGACTGGAAGCTGCTTCTCCCGGCCATCCTTTTTCAACCGTGCCTGTATTTCCTCCTGGAATCAAACGCGCTTCGCTACACCACATCCTCCCAGGCCGGAGTGATCGCCTCGGCGGTCCCGCTCCTGGCCGCGTTGGGGGCGCGGCTGTTTTTAGCTGAATCCATCAGCCGGAAAACCTTGGTCGGGCTTTTTCTTTCCCTGGCCGGAGTGACGGCCCTGACGCTGTTGCAGGGAGACGACAGCCGGGCGGAAAACCCCTTGCTGGGAAACGCCATGGAACTGTGCGCCATGACCGTTGGGACAGCCAACTTGATCATGATCAAGCAGTTGAGTCGTCGCTATAATCCTTGGTCCCTGACGGCCATGCAGGTTGGCGCGGGAACGATTTTTTTCAGTCCCGGATTATATTTCCTACTCAAAACAGACGCGGCGACCTGGACCCCGGACCTGCTGGGCGCCATGCTGTTCCTGGGCGGCCTGGTCACCCTGGGCGCTTTCGGGCTCTATAATTGGGGGCTGAGCCGCCTTCCGACCAATCGAGCGTCCGCCTTCTTGAACCTCATCCCCGTGACCGCCGTTTTTTTGGGGTGGCTCTGGCTGGATGAAACCCTCAACGTCCCCCAACTCATGGCCGCCGGCGTGGTCGTGCTGGGCGTTCGGCTGAGCCAGGTCGGCGGAAATCGCCGCGTCGCGACGGCCCCGCGGGTCCAATGATTGAGGTTCGCGTCCACGGCCGCCGCGGTCCGACGGTCATCCTGCTGCACGGCGGCCCCGGGACCGCCGGGTATCTGGCGCCCCTGGCCCGGGGCCTTACGGACGAGTTCACGGTCCTGGAACCGCTTCAACGAGGCAGCGGGCGGGGCGGCGGGACGGACGCCTTGACCGTGGATGGGCACGCGGCCGACCTGCTTGAGGTTATCCAACATTTTTCCCCCGACGATCCCCCGGCCCTGGCGGGGCATTCCTGGGGCGCCATGCTGGCCCTGGCTTTCGCCTCCGCCCATCCGAGTCGCGTCGCCAAGCTCGCCCTGATTGGCTGCGGGACCTTCGACCCCCTGGCCCGGCGGGTGATGAACGACGCCATCGCCCGGCGCCTGACCGCCGAGCGGCGGGCCGCCTGGGCGGCTTTACCCGCGGACATCCCCGACCCCGACGCACGCCTGGCCGCCCTGGGCCGCCTGCTCGCCCCGGTCTTCGACTTCCATCTTTCCGAGGAAGGCGACCCGGCCCGCTGCGACGCCCGGGCCCACGAGGAAACCTGGCGCGATATGCTCGCCCGGCAGGAAAAAGGCGACTTCCCGGCCGCGTTTTCCCTAATCGCGGCGCCGACGGCCATGTTTCACGGGACCCACGACCCGCACCCGGGCCGCCTGGTCCGCGACTCGCTCCGGCGATGCCTGCCCCATCTCGAATACTTCGAATTCGACCGCTGCGGGCATTCCCCCTGGCTGGAACGGGCCGCCCGGGAAGATTTTTTTCGCTTGCTGCGGTCTTTTCTGCGCTAGGGGCGGGTTCATTCGAACGCGGCCGCCAGAAGGGCCTTGGTGTAGTCCTCTTCCGGGGCGCGGAACAACTTGTCGGTCGCCCCGGATTCCACGATTTTCCCGGCGCGCATGACTATAACGTGGTGGCAGAGGGCCTGGACCATCTTCAAGTCGTGGGTGATGAACAGATAGGTCAAGCCTTTTTTTTCCTGCAAGTCCCGCAGCAAGGCCAGCACCTGGAACTGGACCGACCGGTCCAGGGAGCTGGTCGGCTCGTCCAGGATAATCAATTTCGGCCGTAACACCAGGGCCCGGGCGATGGCCACGCGCTGGCGTTGCCCTCCGGAAAATTCATGGGGGTAGCGGCTTCCCGTGTCCGGGTCCAACCCCACTTCCTCCAGGGCCTCCCGAACCAACGCCCTTCTTTGCCCGGGAGTCCCGGGAAAGTGAATTTTCAGGCCCTCCTCGATTATGGCCTCCACCGACATCCTGGGGCTCAGGCTGCCGAAGGGGTCCTGGAAAACCACTTGAATATCCGGCCGCAAGGGTCTCATCTTCTTTTGGTTCAAGCCGTCGATCCGGCGCCCCTCGAATTCGATCCCCCCCCGGCTTTCCAGAAGCCTCAAGATGGCCAGCCCCAGGGTCGTCTTGCCGGAACCGCTTTCACCCACTATCCCGAGGGAAAGGCCCCGCCCGACCGCGAGGGATACTCCGTCCACGGCCCGAAAATAGTCGGCGGTCCGCCGCAATACCCCTTTTTTTATGGGAAACCAGACCCGAAGATTGTCGGTCGAGAGGATTTCCGCCGGGTTTTCCGGGACCGGGACCGGGCGGCCCCCGAACCCGGAATTAAGCAACATCCGGGTGTATTCATGGGCGGGTTCCCGGAATATTGCCTCCGTGGGGCCGCATTCCACGATTTCGCCTTGATACATAACGGCCACCCGGTCGGAATGGCGTCGCGCCATTCCCAAATCGTGGGTGATGAGCAGGATGGCCAGGCCGAGCTTGTTCCTCAAATCGGACAACAGGTCCATTATCCGGGCCTGCACGGTCACGTCCAGGGCCGTGGTGGGCTCGTCCGCGATCAGCAGGTCCGGTTCGTTGGCCAGGGCCATGGCGATCATGACCCTCTGCCGCTGGCCGCCGGAAAGTTGATGGGGAAACGAGCCGAGGCGTTCCTCCGGCCCCTGGAGGCCGACCTGGGTCAAAAGCTCCAGTATCCGGGGGCGGGCCTGGGCCAGGGACAGACCCCGGTGGATTTCCAGGACCTCGCCGATCTGTTTCTCGATGGTGTGTAGGGGGTTCAGGGAAGTCATCGGCTCCTGGAAGATCATGCCGATCCCGGCGCCCCGGATGGAACGCATCTCTTTCTCCGGCAACCCGAGCAAGTCGCGGCCCCGGAACAGAACCCGGCCGCCGGGGTGGGAAGCTTCCGGATAGGGCAGAAGCCTCAGGATGGAATGGGCCGTGACCGATTTTCCCGACCCGCTCTCCCCGACCAGGGCCAGGGTTTGGCCGGGAAATATTTCCAGGGAGACGTTCCGGACCGCGTGGACGACCTGTTCCCCGGCGGAAAAATCCACCGAAAGGTCTTCGATTTTCAGCAAGGGTTCGCTCATGGCCCGGTCCGCCCCTCCCCTCGGCTCGTCCGCGGGTCGAAGGCGTCCCGGGCCGCTTCCCCGATGAAGACCAACAAACTGAGCATGACCGCCAGCACCGCGAAGGTGGAAAGGCCTATCCAGGGGGCCTGTAGATTGGCCTTGCCCTGGGCCAGCAGCTCGCCCAGGGACGGAGACCCGGGCGGGAGTCCGAACCCCAGGAAATCGAGGGACGTCAGGGTGGTGATGGCGCCGTTCAGGATGAAGGGCATGAAGGTCACGGCGGATACGGTCGCGTTGGGCAGGATGTGCCGGAACATGATGGCCGCGTCGGACAGGCCCAGGGCCCGGGCCGCCCGGACGTATTCCAGGTTCCGTCCCCGCAGGAATTCCGCCCGAACCAGGTCCACCAGGGTCATCCAGGAAAAAAGAAGCATTATGCCCAAAAGCCACCAGAAATTCGGTTGGACGAAGCTGGATAGAATGATCAGCAGAAACAGCACCGGCAGGCCGGACCACACTTCCATGAACCGCTGGCCGACCAGGTCCACCCAGCCGCCGTAATACCCTTGAATGGCCCCGGCGGCCACGCCGAACAGGGAACTGAAAATGGTCAGGCACAGGCCGAAGAGCACCGAAATCCTGAATCCATAGATCAACCGGGCGACCACGTCCCGCCCCTGGTCGTCGGTCCCCAGCCAGTTCCGGGAAGAAGGCGGCCCGGGCGCCGTGGGCAGGTCGAAATTGATGGTGTCGTAACGGAATCGAATCACCGGCCAGGCCATCCATCCCTTTTCCTTGATCAGGCCCTGGACATAGGGGTCCTTGAAATCCGCCGTGGTGGGGAATTCCCCGCCCAGGGCCGTTTCGGGATAATCCTTGAAAACCGGAAAAAACAGCTTGGAATCGTAGGAAACCAACAAGGGGCGGTCGTTGGCGATGAACTCCGCGCCCAGGCTGCCTACGAACAGGACCAGGAAAATCCACAACGACCAGTACCCGCGCCGGTTGGCCTTGAACCTCCCCCACCTTCTCCGGTTGATCGGATTTAATTTAACCGGTCCAGCCATGCCGCCGACTCACTCGCCCCTGGCGTCGAAATCGATGCGCGGGTCGACCAGGGTGTAGGTCAGGTCGCTCGCCAGTTTCAGCACCAACCCCAGCAGGGTGAAAATATAAAGGGTCCCGAAAATCACGGGGTAGTCGCGGTTGATGGTCGATTCGAAACCCAGGAGCCCCAGGCCGTCCAGGGAAAAAATGACCTCGATCAGCAAGGACCCGGTGAAGAACATGCCGATGAACGCCGCTGGAAACCCGGCGATGATGATCAGCATGGCGTTCCTGAAAACATGGCCGTAAAGGACCCGCTTTTCCGTCAAGCCCTTGGCCCGGGCCGTGATCACGTACTGCTTGCCGACTTCGTCCAGGAAGGAATTCTTGGTCAGCATGGTCAGGGCGGCGAAGCCCCCGATAACCAGGGCCGTGATCGGCAGGGTCAGGTGCCAAAAATAATCAAGAATTTTTCCCGGAATCGACAACGCGGCGAAACCGTCGGACGTCAGTCCCCGCAAGGGGAACCAGTTGAGGAAGCCGCCCCCCGCGAACAGCACGATCAACAGGATCGCGAACAGGAACACCGGCACCGCGTTCCCGATAATCACCGCCGCGCTGGTCCAGACGTCGAAGGGGGTCCCGTGGCGGACGGCCTTGCGGACGCCCAAGGGGATGGAGATGGCGTAGATCAGCAGGGTGCTCCAGAGCCCCAGGGAAATGGATACCGGCAGCTTGGAAACGATCAGGCCGATTACCGAGCTGTTGCGGAAAAAACTGTCGCCGAAATCGAACAGCGCGTAATTTTTCAGCATCCGGAAAAAACGGACGTACGCGGGTTTGTCGAAGCCGTACAGCTTTTCGATTTCCTTGATCAGGGCCGGGTCCAGGCCCTGGGCGCCCCGATAACGGCTGTTCGTCCCGGCGACCGACGTCGGACGAGACCCCGCGGCCTCGCTCCCGCCTCCGCCGCTGAAGCGTTCCACGGCTCCCAGCCTGTTGCCCCTCATCGCGGCGATGAATTGTTCCACCGGCCCGCCCGGCGCCGCCTGGACCACGAAGAAATTAATGGTCATGATCCCCAGGAGCGTGGGGATGATGAGCAGAATTCGTCTGAAAATATACGCCGTCATTTATTTGCGCGTCTGGGTCCGGTATTGTTCCACCTTGGCCCATTTGACCGGGTCCACCCACCAGGAAAAAAAGCCCGCGTCGTACTTGGGGGTGACGGCCGGATGGGAAAAGATGTCCCAATACGCCGCCCGGTAATAATTCAGGTGCCAATGCGGGATCACGTAAAAGCCCCACAACAGGACCCGGTCCAGGGCCCGGGTCCGGTCGATCAAGGCCCGGCGGTCGGGCGCGGCGATTATCAGCTCCACCAGGCGGTCCACCGCCTCGTTTTTCAGGCCGATGACGTTCTGGCTGCCCTTGACGTCGGCCGAGGTCGAAAACCAGAAGTCGCGCTGTTCGTTGCCCGGGGAATTGGACTGGGCCAGCACATGAACGATCATGTCGAAATCGAACTCGTTCACCCGGTTGAGGTATTGGCTCGAATCCACGAACCGGATTTCGGCCTTGATCCCGAGCCGGCCCAGGTTCCGGGTGAAAGGCAGGACGATCCGTTCAAAAGCGGGGTCTTGCAGCATTATTTCAAATTTAAAGGGCCGTCCGTCCTTTTGGTTGGCCAGGACCCCGTCCTTGACCGCCCACCCGGCGTCCCCCAACAGCTTCAAGGCCTGGCGCAGATTGTTCCTGATATCCCCCGACCCGTCCGTGGTCGGCGGACGGTATTCCCGGTCGAACGCCTCCGGAGGGATATTGTCCCGGAACGGCTCGAGGATGTTTAGCTCCGCGGGGGAAGGAAGTCCGCTGGAAGCCAGTTCGGAGTTGGCGAAGTAACTGGTGGTCCGGGTGTACTGGCCGTAAAACAAGGTTTTGTTGGTCCACTCGAAATCAAAGACCAGGGCCAGGGCTTCCCGGACCCGGCGGTCCTGGAACAACGGCCGGCGGATATTCATGACGAATCCCTGCATGCCGGCCGGGTTCTCGTGATGGATTTCCTCCTTTTTGATCAACCCCTGGTCGAACCGCGGACCGGTGTACGCGGTCGCCCATTCCTTGGCCACGTTTTCCAGCCGATAGTCGTATTCGCCGGACTTGAAGGCCTGCAACGCCACGGTCCCGTCGCGGTAATAATCGTAGGTGATGGAATCGAAATTGAACCGCCCCTTGTTGACCGGATGGTCCTTGGCCCAGTAATCGTCCACGCGGGCGTAGGCCACCGCATGCCCCGGCTTGAACTCGGAAATTTTATACGGCCCGCTTCCCAGGGGGATGGCCAGGCCCGTTGTGGTGAAATCGACCTTCTCCAGGGCGTGCTTGGGCAGGACCGTCAGTTGCCCCAGGATGAGCAGCAGTTCGGGATTGGATTCCTTACCCAGATGGAACTTGATCCTCCGGTCGTCCAACACCTCGACTTTTTTCACGCCGGCCCAGTAATGGCGGTACAGCGGGTTGCCCTGGTTCATCAGGGTTTTGAAGGAAAATTCCACGTCCGCGGCGGCGACGGGGACCCCGTCATGAAACCTGGCCCGGGAATCGAGATGAAAAATGACCCAGGACCTATCCGCGGGCCATTCGATTTTTTCGGCCAACAGGCCGTATTGGGTGAACGGTTCGTCGTCGGATTGAACCGTCAGGCTGTCGTACACCAAGCCCACGCCCGTCGCCGGGTCCCCCTTGGTCAGGAAGGGGTTGAAGCTGTCGTACGTCCCGATGGCCGACAACTTGATTTTGCCGCCCTTGGGGGCGTTAGGGTCCGCGTAATCGAAGTGAGCGAACCCCGCCGGATATTTCGGCGCGCCGGACATGGCGACGGCGTGGGCCGCCTGGATGTTTTCCCCGGCCCGGGCCGGGACGCCGGAGGCGCCCAGAACGAAAATCAGGGCCGCGATAAGGAAAAGCCTGGGAGCCATGATTCCACCTTTTCATTTTCAATCTTGATTTGGAGCTTGCCGCTCTATTCCATTATGAGAATTAATTGGGGCGCCTGTCAAGACGCCGCGGGTTCGCCCCATCCCTTTTTCTCTCACAGGACATCCATTCAATTTGAATTCTCCCAAATTTCATTGCCAAGGACATCCATTCGGTTCGAATTTTCCCAAATTTATAATTTCCTTGCCAAGGACATCCATTCTGTTCGAATTTTCCCAAATTTATGATATACTGCAATCACATTCAAACAATTTGGGGGAGGCAGTCATGACTATCGCTAGGCAGGAAATCGTCCCTGATGGTGTGGAAGGTATTTTTCACTGCGTGGTCCGGTGCGTCCGCCGGGCTTTTCTGTGCGGACAAGACCCCTACAGCGGGAAGTCTTTTGAACACCGGCGGGACTGGGTACGGGACCGCCTGGAGCTGCTGGCCGGTTCCTTTGCCATGGAAATATGCGCCTTTGCCGTCATGTCCAATCATTTGCACGTTATTCTCCGGACCCGGCCGGATTGGGC
>JAZDGM010000107.1:0-5569 GCA_043806915.1 Pseudomonadota bacterium
GCCCTCGAAACAGGACGTTTCGGGGCGTGAAACCGCCGCCAGGCGGGTTCTCCGGAAAAAGAGCCGGGGGTTGTCAGGGGCGCCGGCTCCGGCGCGCCCCTGACCCTGGGACGGGAAGGAGTCTCTCGAAGCCCAACGCCAGTCGCGCGGGGGGCGGAGCAGCCCCGCCGCAAAGCGCCGGCCAACGTCTCCAATTTGCCGTGGTCGAGACCGCAAAATAGAAAAGATGGTGCGCGTTGCGCACCCTACAAACTCCAGACACCTATATTCTTCAACTTCTTTACAAACAGATCAAGTATTTACTTGACGGTTTGAGGCGAAGCTTCGCCGGCGTCCTCACTCTTGAGATGTAGCGCCCAGCCCCCGCCCATAATCGCAGGCCAGGGGATAGACCTTGCCCGGCGAGCCTTCAGGCTTGGGTTCAACGAGACGGATGAAATTTCAAACCGACTAATATCGATACTTTCACCGCCGCGCCAAGACTACGGAATGGAAACGCCGCGTTGACCCCCATGGTTGCTTTCCGGATAAAGTGGGGAAGCTAGAGCTTCCCCTTCTCGGGTTCCCAAGCTAGCGCTTGGGAACCAGCGGATATTGGATTTCTTTGCAAAAAGTCTCCGCGAGACCATTTGGCCATCGTTTAGCCCTCCCTGCCCGATGACAAGGATACAGGGGGCCACGCCGGCAAGAAATCAAAAAGAAAAAAATGAAATAGTCAATTTTTTTGAACTGAAAAAGAAAGGAACAATACAATTTCAGATGGCTAGGTTTAAGGCATTATCAGATGGCCTCCTCGCTCCGGAAGCGAACAGGACAATCATCGGCGACAGCCCGTTTTCACGACGGACCCGCCAGGCGCTTTTTCATAATCCGGGAAAAAAATAGGAAGACGCAAAGCCGGTGGCCGCTTCTCCAATTCAGTGGAGACGAGCCGGCGGCGTCCTAAAGCCGGCGAGCCCCCTACGGGAGTCCGCCAAGAACAAGTCCGGCGCGGCCTCCCGGCCCCCCTCCAAGCCTCAAGAACCATCCCCTGGTCGCGGAAAAAAACAACTAGTTACTTTTGACCGAAATACTTATTGAAATAGCCGCATTCCTCGCAAGTATCCATGCAGAAAACACGTTTATGGCCCACGACCTTTTTGAGAATATGGCATCTTTGAGCGCGACAGCGGTACACCAGGCAGTCGTCGCACCGATGTCGATGGGCTAGGTTGACGAACCCCTTATGGTGGTATTCCCAGCAGTACACAAACCTCTTTTGCCGGGTCAGTTCGTATTCCCTTATAATTTCAGTGCTGTAACTGTTTTGCTCCATGAACCCCATCAGTTCCTTGCGGCTGATGCGACGATGTCCGCCGGGCGTGGTGGTGGCGTTCAGGCGCCCCTTGATAATCCAGTTACGAACTGTCACCCGGGTGACGTTGAGCATGAGGGCGATATCGTGGGTGGTAAAATACTCCTTCATCTTCCTCTTATCCGCCTGTTAGTGGCTTAACCCGAAATCCGCCGGTCGGTCGAAACCCGGGACGAACCGAGAACGCATCTCTTTTCTCCGATCTTGCGGTTCAAGGCCGACTTGATCCGGCTGGGAACCTCAATCGATAAAAAGAGACTCCTCCAAGCTATCCGTCCACCTTTTCAACCCGTCCGGCGGGCGTTCCGGGTTAAAAAATTTTTCGTTAACCTTACTACCATAATTAAGATACAAAAGTAAACGAAAAGCAACCCAGCCAATTGCAAAACTTCAGTCCTTGAACCAACGCGTCGTCAGCCTCAACTTTAACTCCTCGAAATACTTCAGTATGTCCGCGGGTTAAAGTTTTTTCCATTGGCTCAACCATTGTTTTTCTAAAAAATATGCCCGACGCTGTTACTTGTGGTAGGGGTGGCCGGCGTTAATCCGAAAGGCCCGGTAAATCTGCTCCAAAAGAACCAGGCGGCTCATTTCGTGGGTCAAGGTCAGGCGCGACAGGCATAGACGAAGGTCGGCCCGGGCGGCGGCCTGTTCGTCCAGTCCCAATGGGCCTCCCAGCCCGAAAGCCGCGGCCCCGGCGCCGCGTTCCCACTGGTCCTTGAGCCAACCGGCCAATTCCAGGGAGGTCAATTCCCGACCATCCGGATCGAGATGAACGAAAATATCATCGGCCTTGACGGCGGCCAGCAGCCGTTTGGAATCCTCGGCCCGCACGGCGTCGACTTTCGAATCGTCGGCCTTGCCTCCCCGTATGATCACTTCCTCCACCTGGGCGTACGGTTTTATCCTCTTAAAATAATCGTCGACGCCCGCCGCCAGGTAAGACGACTTGGTGCGCCCGACGAACAGGAACCTCAAGCGCATGGCGTCCCCGCCGCCTGGTCCCAGGCCGAGCGAGCGGCGGCCAGCCCGGCCGGAAGGCCCAAATCGAAGCCGAGACCGATTAGCAACGCGGCAAAAAGCTTCCCTTCCCGAACCAGGCCCATGACCAGATCGGTATCGTCCAATTCGCCTTCTCGGTTGGGGATAATATGCCCGAGCCGGTCCCGCCAACCGGGAACATAAATCACCCCGATCAGTCCCTTGACTTGGCCCGCGACGCAGTCCCCGGCTAGGGCGCCGGGCGTTTTCGGGCTGAACGAAACGACCCGACGGGGTCTGTTCTTCCCCTCGGCCGGTTCCAGACCCATGAGCCCGACGGCGCCGAACAGGGCGGCCCGCTCGGGGGAGATGGAAATCGCTCCGATGGTGTTTTCCCTGACCAGGTTGAAGATTTGCAGCATTTGAGCCAAGGCCGGAGGTCCGTTCAGGAGAATCTGGTCCGGCATCAAGACCGCCAAGGGCGCGTCGCCGGCAAAAGAGGCGGCCAGGCGCATGGCGTCGGCCACGCCGCGGGGATGATCCTGAAATAAAAAAGTCACGGTCGGCTTGACATCCCCGGCGCGCCTGGCCAGGTATTTTTCCAGAACCGCGATAATTTCTTCCTTGCCCGGACGAACCACGACGCCGACTTCCCGAATTCCCGAAGCCAAGGTCATTTCCAGGCAGTGCTCAATCATGGTCAAGGGGCCGAGGTAAAGGAGTTCCTTGGGGCGGCCGCCGGTCACACCGGCCATTCGTTGACCGTATCCGGCGGCCGGAATCAGGGCCCGCACCTTCATCATATCCGGACCTGCTCCCCACGATCGTCCGGCCCCTTCGTTTGATTGACTGGGGGAACAGTTCCTAGACAAAACAATCCTTCATCAGGCGATCATTTTTCGGTCTTGGCGGTCAGTCCCATGAGCCGGGCGATCTCCCCGGCCGAGGATTCCACAAAGGCCTTGAATTCCTCTGGTTCCAAGGTGACGCCCGGCGAAGGGGCCTTTTTCGGATCAGCCGGTTTCACAAAACGGGGCTTGTTTTTAAATTCCTCCCTGGGGTCGATTTCATATTCGGGGCCGAAGGAATCCTCGAAATATCTAGTCTGAAAATCAGCGAACTTAAGGGCATGAGCGGTGGAATCCAGAACCGCCGTCTCCCCGGGTTGGAGCAGACCGGTTTCCAGCGCTTTTCTCAAGCCGGCCAAACTTTCCCCACCCTGGGTGCAGGCGATGTGCCCGTTGCGGTTGGCCAGAAGCATGGAATCCATGATCTCCTGCTCCTCGACCCTAACAGTGAAAAACCGCGGGCTGTCCGCGCGTTTTTCATATTCATCCACCAGTTTCAGAACCCGGGGCATGGAAACGGGATTGCCGATCATGGCCGCCTGGGCCACGCTGGGCCGCACGACCACGGGCTTGAACTTCCTGGCCCCCGCCGGTTGGAAGTAATAACGGAACACCGGATCGGCATGGGATGATTGCACGCCGAACACCCGGGGCAACCCGTCAATGACTCCGAAGCGATGGAACTTCAGCAGTCCCGAGAGTATGGCGGTGATATTACCCGCGTTGCCGATGGGGACGAAAAGGCAAAGGTCCTTGATCTCGTAATCAAAATTTTGCGCAATTTCAAAGGAATACGATTCCTGCCCCAAAACGCGCCAGGCGTTTTTGGAATTTAGCAAGGCCACGTCGTAATTATCGGCCAGATGTTCGACCACCTTCATGCAGTCGTCAAACACGCCCGGCAGCTCAAAAACCTGAGCGCCGCTGCCCAGGGGTTGGCTCAACTGCTGGGGAGTCACCTTGCCATGGGGCAGCAACACGGCCGACTTGACAATACCGGTAAGGTACGAGGCGTAAAAAGCCGCGGCGGCGGAAGTGTCCCCGGTCGAGGCGCAGACCGACAGAATTTCCGGCAAGCCTTTTTGACGGACCAAATATTTCAGAAAGGATAGGGCCGCCGCCATGCCCCTATCCTTGAAGGACGCGCTCGGGTTCTGTCCGTCGTTCTTGAAATAAAAGGGAGAACCGACCTTGCCGGCCAGGAAATCGTTGGCCGCGACCAACGGTGTATGTCCCTCGCCCAAGTAAACCACATCCTCCAAGGGTATCATGGGCGCCAGGAACTCATGAAAGAGGAAAACCCCTTTCAAGGCCGGCCGGTTCAACATTTTCCGGTAGTCGAAAACACGACGCCAGGTTGGTCCGGGAACGGCGCCCAGCCGCTCCATTTCCAAATCCTGGATCAAAAAAACGCCGCCGCAGGACGGGCAAGTGTAAAAAAGAGAGTCCGCCTCATACTCGCGTTCACAACCCAGGCAGTGATAAACGAGTCGTCCGGACGGCTCGGGCGTCAAAAACGGTTTTATTTCATCGGGAAAATTTTTTTCTTTCATGCCGTTTTTTAGGCCCGAAACCCGCCCCTTGTCAAGCCTTTTGAGCTTCGGATAATAAAGGGAAACAGCCGAAAAAGACCCGCCGCCCTGTTCTTGACAAGGGCCGACCGCCATGGTAACTTGTGGTTGTTAGGGTAAAATAGGCCTAATTTAAATACCCGGCGTTAATCGACTATCCTTGGCCAAAAAAAGGGGAAAAAGCGTGGCAGGCAGTGATGATCTCGAAGTAACAAACATCTTGGACCCCGATCTGGGCTTTGAAGACCTAAATATCAAGGAAACGGATATCGACCTCGAACTGGAAGGAGCATTGGGCGACCCCTCCCTCTCCGGTGGAGACGACGATATTTTCAATCTCGATGATCTACTGTCTGATAATAATGAAACCACGCCGACCTCGACCGGGACGGAAGACAACCTGAACCTGGACGACGATCAGTTGGATTTCGATTTGGGAGACGCCTTGGACGAGAAACCCGCCGCGCCGGCTAAAAGAGAAATCGCCGGCGTTGGCCTGGCTTCCCCTGATGACGAGGAGATTGATTTCGAGTTGGACGACGCCTCGGATGATGAGGATGAAACCCTGGCCGGAGACGAAGCCATCGACTTCGAACTCGGAGGCTCCCTCGAGGACGAGGAGGAACTTGACTTCGAACTCGACCAACCCCTGCCGGCCCCACAAGCCCTGGCCGGGGACGAGGCCCTCGACTTCGACCTCAAAAATGCCCTCGAGGACGAGGAGGAGCTCGATTTCGAACTCGACCAGCCCCTGGCGGCCCCGGAAGCCCTGGCCGGGGACGAGGCCCTCGACTTCGACCTTAAAAATGCCCTCG
>JAZDGM010000108.1:0-56718 GCA_043806915.1 Pseudomonadota bacterium
GCCCTCGAAACAGGACGTTTCGGGGCGTGAAACCGCCGCCAGGCGGGTTCTCCGGAAAAAGAGCCGGGGGCCGCCGGGGGCGCCGGCCAACGTCTCCAATTTACCGTGGTCGGGCCCGCAAAATAGTAAAAGATGGTGCGCTTTGCGCACCCTACAAACTCATTTTCATTTGGCCATTTTCTTTACATTTTCAACCGGCTGCTAATAGCCGGGTTAAAATCGGACTCAAATGACGGCGCAGTGTTTATATGACATCCAAAAAAAAGGACATCCAAAAAGTAAGAACGATCTCCCCTGAGTCTTCACCTACTCCCGGCGCTTGTCGCCTCGGAGGAAAGGCGTCCACGCCCGGGGCCGATTTTTCATCAACACGCCGGGGCTAGAAGAAGGCCCGACCGCCGGCCCGATAACCCCGCAGCCAGTTTTTGCCCAAGCGCCTCGCTTCCGCCGTCATCGCGTCGACGGCGCCCGCCGCACCAAAAAACTTTCGTCCAAACTGTTGCGCCGTTTCCAGCCAGTTTTCCTCGTTCACCTGAAGCCGGGTCAAAATCGGACTCAAATGACGGGGCAGCGCCCCCGAGGAGCCGCCTCGTATTTGCCGGCCGGACCAATCCAGGATGTTGAGGTAATCTTCAATTGATATATTCAAAATAGGTCTCCGCCCGCCAAGAGCCTCCTCCTCCTCCAAGCCCAGGGGACAGAGCCACGCGTCCGCGTTAGACGTTTCACCCCGCCCGGAAACATCAGTCCGGTCATCCCCGGCCTGTTTTTCCTTTTTCCCGGCGCCCGTTTTTCGAGCCAATTCGGCCCTCCAGGCCGTTATCCGGAGCTCCATGCTGGTAAATTCACACGTCTCAAGCGTTTCCGCCATTCCGGCCCGGACGGGGTTCAAGTCCACATAGGCCAGGCAGGCCAACAAGGCGGAATCGTCTAAAATAGTCTGACATTTGAACCGACCTTCCCAAAAACGCCCCTTGCAGCCGTCTTCCTTGTTGGCCATCCGGGCCACGGGCTCGTTAAGACAGCGCATGAACCAACTGACGCTCGCCAGCCGGCGCCGAATCTCTTCCAAATATGAACTCTTTCCCGCCAAAACCTTGGCCGCGGCCTCCAGGAAGTCCGGGGACGCGCCCTTTTCATCACGGTTTTTGGGAAAAAGGCGCCGCCACCGACCGGCGACGTCCTCGTCGTCCCACCCGTCCACCAGGTCCGGCCGGGTCCTCAGCACCACGTGGAGATGGTTGGACATTACCGCGAACGCGCCGATCTCCACGCCAAAAACCCCGCCCAGGAACTCCAGGCGGGAACGAACCCACTCCTTTCGATGCTCAAACGATTTCCCGGTATAGGGGTCTTGCCCGCACAGAAAAGCCCGCCGCACGCATCGGGAAATGCAATGGTAAACCCCTTCCACCCCTTCCGGGACCATTTCCTTTCTGGCCGTGGTCATAATTGCCTCCTACAACCGAACAAATAGTGAAATGGATGTCCTTTAAAAATTTTCGTTGGTTTGGGCGTCATCGGGAGCCATGGTTTTTCAGCCGATGGTCTTTTTAATGACGCTTAACAATTCTTCGCGATCAAAGGGTTTCTTGATGACGGCGACGACCTTCTTGATGGCCAACTCCGGCCGCGACACCCCGCTGATGACGATCACGGGAAGGTCCTTGTGTTCCGGGTCCTTGGACAGGCGGCGAAAAAAATGCGGCCCCCATTCCTGGGGCATTTCCAGGTCCAAAGTGACCAGGTCGGGTTTTTCCGTTTTTAGGACCGCCATGGCCTCGGCGCCGTCCGAGGCGGAACAGGTTTCGTATCCATTATCCTGAAAAAGAGTTTCCAAATAACGGACAATGTTCGGGTCGTCGTCAATGATGAATATTTTCTTGGACATTAGCGCCGTCTCCTCCCTTGCTCGGATGGCCTTCACCCCGGGTCTTGATTGTTTCGGGCAGGACCTTGGGTAAGGTGATCTTGAAGCGGGACCCTTGGCCGGGCTCGGATTCGACTTCTATGTTCCCGCCGTGTTGTCGGATTATTTTATAGGAAACGAATAGCCCTAGTCCAGTGCCGCGACTCCCTTTTGAAGAAAAAAATAAGGAAAACAGATTTTTTTTAGTTTCCGCGGTCATGCCCACGCCGTTATCCCGAATGTCAAAAATAATATTGTCCCGGTCCTGCCCGACGCCGAAGACCACAAACCCCTCGTCCGCCCGGGCGTGGTCCTCGCCGCAGGCGTCGATGGCGTTTTCGAGAATATTGAGCAGGGCCGACCTCGCCACGCCCGGGTCGACTTCAAATTGGTCCACCGCGTGGTCAAAAGCCGGAACCAGCTTCACCCCCAACCGACGGGCCTTGGTCCGCACGGTCAGGGCCAAGTCCTCGGCGAAGCCCAGCACATTGACCCGTTCCCATTTCAGGTCTCGTTCCTTGGCGTAAAAAAGTATATCCAGGACCATGGACCGAATTCGTTCCACCATCAGTTGAACCGTGTTCCACCCCTCGTTGATCTGCCGGCGGTTTTCCTTGGCGAAGCCGGATTCGACCATGTACATGCCGCCGTCGAGGCCGGTCAGCAGCCCCTTGAGTCCGTGGGAAACCGAGCCGATCAACAGGCCCAGGTTGGACAGGTGGGTCTGGAGCGTTCGAATCTGGGTGATGTCCGCGCCCAGTTCCATGACCTCGACGATCTCGTCGTTGGAATCCCAGATCGGCGCCGTGGAAATCAGAAGCTCGTGCTGGACCCCGTTCTTGTCCACCGCGACCATCCCCCCCCGATGGGACTCCCCGTCCCGGAACGTGGCCTGAACCGGGCAATCCGGACAAGCCTCGGCCCTCTGCCGGAAAGCCTGGTGGCAGGCGGTCCCCACCTGGTTCCCGAAATCGTCCTTGAACATCCGGTTGGCCTCCCTGATGGTCAGGTCGCGGTCCAGGACCGTGATGTAACAGGGCGCGGACTCGAAAAGCTGGTGATATTTCGCCTGGGCGTCCCACAGCTCTTCCTGGACCCGCCGGACTTCCGTGATGTCGGCGGATATTTCCAGGACCAGTTCCACCTGCCCGTCGGAACCGCGAATGGGAGCGGTGTGAACAATGACCGGCAACTCCGTCCCCGAGGCCCCGACCACGACTTCCTTGACCCGGAGCCCGCGGCCGCTCTCGAAAGTCCGGGCCACGGGGCAGAGCTCGGGCTTGGCCGAGGGGCCGTGATACACTTCCCAACTCCCGGCCCCCACCCGGTCCCCGAGGCGCTTGAGGAACAACTGGTTGGCGGCCAACACCCGCAACTCACGATTATGAATGGAGACAAAACAGGGCATTTCGTTAAAAAAATTAATATCGCCGCCCAGGTCGTCCACCAGGCCCTTCAAGGCGGACGACAGTCCTTCCACCACCTGCCCCACCGCGGCCAACCGTTCGGCCCGAATCAGTTTTTCTGATTTTTCCCTGACCAGGTCCTCCAGGCGCTGGGTATGGGCCTTCAATTCCCGACGCATGGCCAGGCGTTCCCCGGCCCGCAGGAGCGCTATTTCCAGGACGTCGTCATTAATGGGTTTGGTGACGAAATCGGTGGCTTCGTATTTGAGGCTCTTGACCGCCACCTCGATGTCCCCGTGCCCGGTGATCATGATTACCTCGGTCTCGGGGTTTATCTTCTTGATACGGCGGAGCAGTTCGATGCCGTCGATCCCAGGCATCTTGATGTCGGTCAGAACGATGCCGGGTTGAAATTCCCGGAAAATTTTCAGGGCTTCCTCGCCGTTGGGCGCGGTTCGGACCTCGTATCCGGAATCGGCCAGGGTCAGCCCCAGGACCTTGCGGATTCCTTCCTCGTCGTCAACCAGCAGCAGCTTTTCATTCATGGACTATTATCTCGTCAACCAAATGAATCCCTCGCGCCGGCCCCGAGCGAAACTAGCCCCGCCTGGTTTTCCGAATCGCGTCTAGCCGCCGAGCAGGCCCCGGACCACTTCCAGCAACTGGTCGGGGTTGGGAGGCTTTTCCAGGTATCCTTCCGGCCGGGGTAGGGGTTCGCTCAAGCCGGCGCTGATCATTTTCAGGCAGTGACTGAAACTTTCGCCGGCCACGCCGGTCAGGAAAACCACAGGGACGTTCTGGAGGTCGGGGTCGGTTTTCAGAAGCCGGTACATGGGCACGCCGCCCTTTCCCGGCATCATTACGTCGAGCATTATCAAATGGGGCCGGAATTCCCTCGCGATTTTCATGCCTTCGCGTCCATCCCGGGCCACTTGGATTTGAAACCCGTTCGTCTCGAAGAGGGTGGTCAAAAAAATCCTCATGTGGATTTCATCGTCCACGGCGAGAATTCTTTTGGTTTCTGGACTGATATCGCCGGTCATGCTTACTGGAATCGTCTTTCGCCTCAATCCGACACTTTATCGGGTCTGTTGACCGAGGCGACGGGACAGGCGGCCCTCAGGACAACCTGCTCCACCGTGCTCCCTAAAAGCGCTTTTTCAGGGTCGACTTCCCGGGTATGGTGCGCCATGACGATCAAGTCGGCCTCGCGCTGCCTGGCGTATTTCAGGATTTCCACGTGGGGCACGCCTTCCCAGACATCGATCTGGAAGTCCTCGAAACCGTCCAGGTGCGGGAGGTACATCTCCTCGATCCTCTTGCGGGCCTGTTCCAGCCGCGCCTCGATTTCGGGTTGGGAAAGTTCCTGCCCCCGCAGGTCGAGAACGTGAAAAATATACAGCCGGCAGGGAATTTCCCGGGCCGCCTTCATTCCGAACAGGAACGCGGAGAGGGAGGCCTTGGAAAAATCGACCCCGACCACGATATTCGAGAAATACCACCAGCAGGTGGTGCAGGGGCGGCTGATGATGAGCACCGGACAGCGGGCCGCCTTGGCCACTTTTTGCATGGTGCTCCCCACCACCCCGCGGAACCGGGACGACCCGACGTCGTCGATCCGGGTGTGGGTCCCCATGACAATCAGGTCGGCGTCCATCTTGCGGGCCTTGCGCAGTATCTCGGTATGGGGAACGCCGACGACCGCCTCCACCTGGGCCGGAGGATAACCGGCCAGTTGCTTTTCATAGGTATGCCGCATCTCCTCCTTGACCAGGGCCAAGTAATTATGGTCATAGAGATTTTCCATCTCCCCGGTCCGCACATCGGTGATGAAGGGGCTGAAGCCTCGGGAGGGAATGCCCAACACATGTATCAGGTGAATTTGGGACTTGTATTTTTGGGCCAGGTCGAAGGCGATGGAGGCCGCGTCGTCGCAAGTGGGAGAGGCCGTGGTCGCCAATAAAATTCGTTCAAACATAGATCTCACCTCCTGAGGGCGCACCGCGCCGGAGCCCCTTGAATGCTGAGTTCCCAAGCCAAGCCGTCCAGAAATTCGAAAAAGGTGTAAGCGGTTTTAAATTCGTAAATGTCCACGCGGTCCCCGAACACGATGTGCCTGACGCCCCCCAGCCTGATCGGCACGACCAGTAGGCTTTCAAAGGCATGGTTCTTCAATTCGCCGGCCAGGCCTCCCGAAAGCCCGTAAAAGGAGTTGTAAATTTCCAGGCTTGGCGGCCCGGGAAATCCGATCATCTCCACCGTCCGGGAAAATTCGAGCCATTCCAGGCCGGACGCCGGGAGTTCCCGGCCCCACGTTTCCCGAAACCGTTCCAGTAACTCGGGGAAAAAGACGCTCAGCTTGGTCAGGTCCGGATATCGTTCCAGCATGAGCAGAAAATCGGCCAGGCAATAGCCTTCCTCCAGCGTAATCCGGTGGCCCAGCCAAGTCAGCGGACTGGAACCGGATTCGTCGTAATCCGGAATCACGGCGCCGTCTTTCTTCAAGGTGACGCTGTCCATACCCGGTCCCTTCAGCCGGCCCCGGGATCGGAGGCCGAAAAGGCCGCGCCGTTTCCCGGGGCGTGTTGGTTATTCCTCGGATTTAAAATGATCGGGAACAATGACCATGCCCAGGATTAAAGGCTTTAAAAATGACCACCTAATGCCGATATGGTAAATTTCCTCGAGGTCCCGAATGGCGTCCCAGCAATTGTGGCACGGCGAAACCACGAGTTTGGCCCCAGTGGCCAGTATCTGATCGCGTTTCATTTTCAAGCCGATGTTCCGTTGTTCCCGATACCGCCCCAGGCCGTTGAATCCGCCCCCGCCGCCGCAGCAATGGTTGTGTTCCCCACAGGGAGTCATTTCCCGGAAATCCTCGGCGATGTAACTCATGATCTCCCGGGCCGCCTTGACCAATCCGGCGTTCCGGATGTAGTTGCAGGAATCCTGGTAGGTCACGGGCTCCTTGATTCTCTTTTCGGGATCGATCTTCAACTTGCCGGTCCGGAGGGCCTCGGCCAGCCATTCCACGTAGTGGATGCTTTCCACGGGGGTTTTCCCGGACGGGCGGCCGGCCCAATAGGGGCCTTCAATAACCGTGGCCCGATAAGCGTGCCCGCACTCGGTCACGACCATCCTTTTGGGCTTGAGCCGCTCCATGGCCTCGTACACCGATTCCACTTGCAGGCGGCAGGCTTCCCAGTCTCCGGCGAACATGGCCAGGCTCGTCTCTTCCCAACCCTCGCTGGGAACGGTCCAATCTTCCCCGGCCAGATGGAACAGTATGGCCGCCTCGGCGATATCCTCGGGGTAGTGCTTGACTTCCCGAGCGTTGATCGTGTACATGATGTCCGCCCCGGCCTTGTCCACGGGGATGCACAGACCGGGCCACTCTTCCTCGTTCTCCTCGGCCATCCAGGCGCAGGTCTCGGTGAAATCCTCGCCGGTCACGTCCATCTGGGCCCGGAAGATGCGGTGCATTCCGGCCCCGATCTTCAATTCCCAGGGCACGAATCCCTGTCCGTAGCACAAGCCCCGCAGATAGCTGAACATCTGCCCGGTGTCGATGCCATGGGGGCAGTACATGGCGCACCGACTGCAACAGGTGCACTGGGACCAGGCCACGTCCATGCAATGCCGCATGAATTCGTTATCCACCCGGCCCTTGCGCCGGACAATTTCGCCCAGGGTCGTCTGAATCTTGTACGCCGGGACCAACTTCGGGTCCTTGTTGTTGGCGTGGTAAAGAAAACACGAATCGGCGCACAGACCGCACCGGGCGCAGATTTTCAACCACGTTTGCAGCCGGGACTTGAAGGTTTTCCCGATCGTGGACCACAGTTTTTCCTGGTCGACGCCAAGTTCCAACATTTCCTGGTAATAAACCTTGCCGCCGCTGTCGGCCAGGAGGTCCTGGAGCTGTTCCTCGGTGTTGACGGTCTGTTTATTACACAATGTTCCTTCAGGCATTTATCGAACTCCTTAATAAAAACAGGAGAAAATCCTACCAAACCACTCCCCGGCCCTTCATGCCGCCCCTTTTTATCCCGAAATCCATCCCCAACTGCGCCCTGGAACAGAAAAAAAGAACCACGTGCGCCAGTTTGGACAAGGGAATGGCCCCCAGCCAGACTTCCCCGGACAAGATATGAAAAATCAACCAGAAGCGGTAGTTTTCCCCGCCTTGCCCGGCCATGAGCCCGGTGATGAAGGGGGCGACCGCGATAAGGAGGACCAGGTAATCCTGGGCCGAGGTCAGAATGCGAACCTCGGGCCGGACCAGGCGGCGCAGGAAAAGGTAAATTCCCGTGACGATGACGGTGACGGTCAGGAAGTCGGCCAGGGCGTTGGATAACGTCGGCCAGCCGATCCCCCAGCGTTCCTTGAGCAGCACGGCGTGTCCCAAGACAAAGATGGGCGTCAGGACTAGGCCGATATGAAAGGCGAAAAAGACCAGGGTGTAAAAGGGCCTGGCCCGCCAACTGGCCGAACCGAAGGGCATGATCCAGTAAAAAATAGACCAAAAGGCCCCCTTGACGCCGTACGAAGTGTTGACCCGGTAGGTCACGCGGTCCAGTTTCCAATCAAGGCCCCGGATATAGAACACCACCCTTAGTGTCAGTCCCAAGAAAAAGACCAGGAACGTCAGCCACAGCAGCGGCCCGGTTATGAATTGGTACATAGACTTCTCCCTGATGCTATCAAATAATTAAAGGCGATCCCTCCACCCCCGTCAAGGGGGTTTGGCAACCTGGGGGCGAATAATAAAAATATGAAGTAGTTGGCCGCCAGGTCCAGGGCCCTTGTCAGTCGTCCTTTTCCGACAAAAACCTCCAGAACGCCGCGAACCCTATCAAAATCCCCACCATGAGTACATAGATGACGCTTTTGGTGTGGAGCATGAATTCCTGTAGATGGTAAAAATGTCCGTCCATATCCTTATTCCCGACCTTTCCTAGCGGCCATGGCCGGCCCCGGCCTCGGCCTCGGCCTCGTGGCGTTCGGCGAACCGCGGATGCCCATATAAAACCGGCATGTTTAGAACCACGAACTTGTAGGCGACCACCCCCAGGGTGACGACGAAAAGCGAAATCCAGAGTTCCATCCAGTGCGGCAGGTACCGCTCCGCCAGGGGCAGGTGATAGTTAAAGGCGACCAGGGAGATGTTCAACCTATTGAGCACGATCCCCAGGACCGTCCAGCCGGCGGTGAATTGAATCAGCTCGATTCTTTTTTCCCGGGCGCCGACGGCGTAGAGGATGGCCGGCAGGGCCACGAAACCGAGAAGTTCCACCAAAAACCAGACGCCGTATCCGGAAGCCAGGTATTTCCAGTTGTCATCCATGGCCAAGCCTAATATTTTTACCGAAAAATACCCAACCAGGGTCAGGGACGCGGCCTTGGCGAAGCCCAGGGCCACGCCTTCCTTTTCGTCCAGGTGGGCCTGATCCATCCGGTCGCGGTGGAAACGGTGGGCCAGGGCGCTCTCGAAGATAACCATGGAAAGGCCGGAGGCAATGGCCGACACAAAGAAAAAGACCGGCAGGTAGGTCGAATACCACAGGGGGTGGAGTTTCGAGGGCGCGATCAGAAACAGGGCGCCCAGGGAAGACTGGTGCAAGGTGGACAGGATGACCCCGAAAATAGTCAGTCCCAGGGTCAGGCGGACCACCATGTGCCTGATGCGGCCCAGGCCCAGCCATTCGAAGGCGGCGGGGGTCCATTCCACGAACAGCACGGTCAGGTACAAGGCCACGCAGGCGCCCACCTCGAAGAGCAGGGACGTCGTCCCCATTTGCACCACGAAGGGATAAGGCAGCCGCCAGGGCCGGCCGACGTCGTAATTGAGGGCCACCACCACCAGGGCGTACCCCAGGAAGGCGGTGAGAATGGCCGGACGCACGGCGGAATGGTATTTCTTCATGCCGAAAATATAAACCGCGCTGGACGCGACGAACCCGCCGGCCGCCAGGGCGACCCCGCAGAGCAGGTCGAACCCGATCCAGAGGCCCCAGGGGTTGTAGTCCGAAAGGTTGGTCACCCGTCCCAGGCCCCCGGTGAAACGGAGGAAGGTAATCCCCAGGCCGACCAGAAGGATGAAGCCGGCGACATAGTCAAAGGGTCCGATGGGGTATTTAATCGAGATGCGCCTGGCCATCAAGCGTCCTCCTCCTGATTCTCCCGGTTTCCCAGGCCGCCTTGGGTCTCGAGAAGCGATTTATACCGTTTGGCCGCGTCGTCCTGGACTTTTTTCACTTCCCGGTCCACGGCCTTGAGCTTCTCTTTTTCCGCCCTGGTCATGGCCTCGTTCAATTTGGCCTCGGCCCGTTCCTGGGTCCGGGCGACCGCGGCCGCGACCGCGGCGGCCTTTTCAGTCGCGGCGATCTTGTCCCGTCTCTTGTTCATGGCGTACACCCCGGTCAACAAAACGGGCCACAAGGCCGCCACGACGGGAACGGCGGCCAAGGCGCCGGAAGTCAACTTCGGGGCCGGAGTGTGGCCCAGGTCTTCCCGCAAGCCGATTTCCCGGAAAGGGACCCCGGAAATATAAAGCCAGTTGGTCCCGCCCATCTCGTTTTCGCCATAGATATGGTTGAGATACCGGCCCGGGCGGCCGCTGATCCTCAGCCGGGCTAGCTGGAGCAGGTCTTCCCGGCGGCCGAAGGTCAAGGCTTCCTTGGGGCAGGCCTCGACGCAGCCCGGCAGCTTGCCTTCCTGGATTCTGGGATGGCACATGGTGCATTTCATCACCCGGGGAGTCAGGGGCTCGTCGTATTCGTAGGCCGGAATCTCGAAGGGACAGGCGATCATGCAGTAGCGACACCCGACGCACACGGAGGGATCGTAGGTCACCGATCCATCGGGGTTCTTGGAAAAGGCCCGGACAAAGCAAGCCGAGGCGCAAGCCGGTTCCAGGCAATGATTGCATTGAATTTTTCTAAAAATCGGGGCGCCCGAGGAGTCTTCCCCATACCGGTTGACCACGGTGTAGGCCTTGGCGGTGGCGCGCCTTTTTTGGTCAAGGACGGTCAGGTCGTCGAAAGGCTTTTCCGGGGCCGGGAGTTCGTTGACTTTATTGCAGGCCGCCTCGCACTGACGGCACCCGATGCAACTAGTGGCGTCGAACAAGACCCCCAGGGCGTCGGGATAACCGGTGAAATGCTGGGTCGTGGCGGCCGCCGCCGTTTCGCCCCCGCCGGCCGCCAGACCGGCGGCTCCAAGCCAACCCAGGAATTTTCTACGGGAAATGGACATAAAAACACCTCGAAAGTTTAAGCCGGACAGGCCGGCCTAGCTTTTCTTTTCCTTGTGGCACTCGGCGCAGGCGGTCGGAGCCGGTTTGGCCACGCCCATGTTCCGGTGACAATCAAGACACTGCTGATGATAGGCGCCTTTCAGCCCCGGCCGCGCGGAAGCGTCCCGGTCGAAGGGCCGGCCATGGCAACTGGCGCACCGGGGCGGATTCTTGTCGGCGGGGGAGTTATGGTGACACCCCTGACACAGGACGCCTTCCCCGGCATGGAAATATTGGCCGAGTTGCCCCTCGAGGAGGTCCTTGGACAGGCCGGCGACGATCTTCCGATGGGGCATTTCCACCGCTTCGTATTTTTCCGACAGGGTTTTGATAACGACCTTTTCCGGGACTTCCTCCAGCTTGAAGGAATCGGAAAGCTTGGGCCGGGCTTCCAGCATCGTCGTCGCCAGGGCCGCTTCCTCGGCCCGGTCCGACGGAATCCGGACGCCCTCGGGCAGGCCCGGCTTGACATGGCAATCGCGGCAGGACGCGTCCGACAGCTTGTTTCCGGACAGGCCGGAATGGCAGCCGACGCAGCTCTTGTCCTGTTGCCGCTTGGCGTGACAGCCCAGGCACGACCGGTCGCTTTGCGCCTGGTGCATGGCTTGTTCCAGGGTCGCGCCGTCGCTCTCCCTCGAACCGGTCAAGGTGTGACACTTGACGCAGGCGTCCAGGGAGGCGTGATGGCAAACCCGGCAGGTGTCGTTTTTGGTTTCGTGGAACTTGTGGTCAAAGGGAACCGGAGTCATCCGGCCGACGACCTCGTCGGTCTCGATATTTATTATGGCCGCGTCGGGCTGGTTTCTTTTGACGCGGGGCGGATCGACGACCTTTTGAAAGGCCGCCTGGGCCTCGGGAGCGTGACAGCCGGCGCATTTCACCGGGCCGGCTTTCCGGTCGGGCTTGTTTTCGGCCAGGATGGACTGGTGACATTCCAGGCACTGGATATGGGAAGCCTGTTTCATGGAGCGGATTTCACCCTGTCCGTCCACGTTTTCCCGGGGTTGTTCCAGGTGGCAATAACGACAGGTCCCTTCCTTTTCCTTGACGTAAACCAGTTTCCGGCTGTCCCGGTCGTAGTCGTGGTGGCACTTTTCGCATTTCTCTTCCGCCGCCTTGGAATGACGCGAATGCAAGGACAGATCGAATCCCAGGGGAAGGCGGTTGGAATCGAACCGGGGCCGGTCCTGGTGACAGTCCCGACATTCCACCGGGCCGGCCTTGCTTCCGGCGCCGGCCGTTTCCTGGTGACAGCCCAGGCACCCCTGGTGATAAAGGTCGATCATGGCCTGGCGGTCCGGAAAGTCCGCGGTCCGCTTGAATTTCGGAGACCAAAACTCCCGTCCGGTAATCCCGCTCTTGGCCGCTGGATGGCAGGCGTCGCAGGATTTCCCCTGTTTTTCCAGGGCGTCGGTGTGCTGGTCGTGCAGGAAGGCGGCGGCCGGGTACTCAAGTTCCCCGAAGGCCCTGATGGTCTCGATGACAATGACATCCGCCCTCGCGCCCGGAGACGGGGTGGACGCAACCCGAGCCGGAACCGCGAAAACCGTCAGGACCGCCAAGGCGACCAAGACGCCCGTTATTCGCAAAAATGACCTTCCATTCTTCATTTATGATATCCTTGGTTGGTTTAAGGAACGACTAGTCCATATCCCAAAAAAAACAATCTGGAATCGACGAAATTGTTATTCTCCTATGATAAGGGTCATAGTCGTCTAACACACGAAAATCACCCCTGTCAAGTTAAAACAAATAAAAAAAACAGCCGACTGAAAAACAGCCGACCTATTAATTTAATTTAACCAAATGATGCGGGAAAAGCAACATGAAATGGTAAATAACGATGATACAATCGGCAAGAAAACAATAAGTTAAAAAGCAATAATTTTAAACTAATCAAGGCAGAAAAATAGAAAACTCCGCGCCGCGCCCCGGTTCGGAAAACACCTCGATGCGTCCGGAATGGGCCTCGACGATTTTCTTGGTGGTCATCAACCCAATTCCCGAACCGCCGCCGCCCTTGGTGCTGAAAAACCTCGTGAAAATTTTTTCCCGCGCTTCCGGAGTTATGCCCGGGCCGGTATCCTTGACCCGGTAGACCACGCCGAAGCCGGGTTTCGCGCCGGATGTCAACGTCACTTCCGGGGCTTCGGTTGGGTCTTCCAGCTCGGAACACGCCTCGACGGCGTTGCCGACCAGATTCAACAGGCAGCGGTGTATCTGTTCGCGGTCCATTCCCACCAGGGGCAACCCTTCGTCCAGGACCACCCGCAACGCCACTCCGGCTTTATCGGCCGCCGGCTTCATCAATTCGGCCACTTCCCGGGCCGGGCGGTTGGGGTCTTCCGGCTGGACGTAAAGGGCCGCGGGCTTGGCGAATCCCAGGAGGTCCAGGGACAGATTCTTGATTCTTCCCAGGTTGGCCTTGACCATCTCCCACCCCTGGCCGCGATAGGTTTGATTATCCAATTCGAGGCCCCGTTCGAGGACGTAGACGCCGGCTTCCAGTCCTCCGGCGATGTTTTTAATGGCGTGGGCCAGGCCGGTCGCGGTCTCCCCCACCGCGGCCAGGCGCTCCGCCTCGAGCAGGTCCCGGGTCTTTTCCTCGACCAGCCGCTCCAGGTTCTCGGTGTATTCCCGCAAGCGCCGCCGCAGATCGAACCGATCCACGGCCCGTTTAATGGCCAGTTCCAGGACTTCGTCGTTAATGGGCTTGGTTATGAAGTCCGTGGCGTCATTTTTCAGGCTGCGGATGGCCAGGTCCATGTCTCCGTGCCCGGTCATCATTATCACTTCCGCCTCCGGCTCCTCTTTTTTGATCCGGCGGAGGAGTTCAATGCCGTCCATGCCCGGCATTTTGATGTCGGTGACGACCACCAGGGGCCGTACCCGGAAAAAAAGATCGAGGGCCTCGGCCCCGTCGGCGGCCAGGTGAACCTCGTAGCCCTCCTCTTCCAGGGAGATGCCCAGGACCCTCCTGATTCCGGGTTCATCGTCAACCACGAGGATCGACTCTTTCATGCGCTTTCTCCAGCCGCCGGAAACTCAAGGATAAAGGCTGCTCCGCCCCCCTGGCCCGGCTCGGTCCAGATGGCCCCGTTACAATCCTGAATGAGCCCGTAGCTGATGGACAGGCCCAGGCCGGTGCCCTTGCCGACGTCCTTGGTGGTAAAAAACGGTTCGAATATCTTGCTGGAAATGGCCGGTGGAATCCCGGTCCCATTGTCCATGACCCTCACCCGGACCCGCCCGGCCGCGAGGCTGGTTTCCAGGGCGATGGTCTTGCCTTCCGGCCGGGGGGCCTTGTCCCATTGGGCCTCGATGGCGTCGCGGGCGTTGATCAGGAGGTTGATGAAAACCTGTTCCAGGCGTCCCGGGTCGGCCAGGATCTCCGGCAGGTTCTCCTCGAGTCGCCAGGCGACGTTTATTTCCCTAAGTTTAAGTTGTTGGCTGAAAATTTCAAACGCTTTTTCCAAAACGTGATTGACCTGGACCGGTTCGAGGTCCATTTCGGATTTTCGGCCGAATTCCCGCATGTGGTTGATGATCTTGGCCGCGCGGTCGACGTGGCTGTTGATCTCCTCCGAGAGGCTGGCCAGGATTTCCTCGGGGACCGCCTCCCGTTTTCTGACCTTTTTCAGGAAATAGCCGGCCGCGGTCTTGATCACCGACAGGGGCTGGTTCAATTCATGGGCCACGCCGGTGGCCATTTCCCCCAACGTGGCCATCTTGCTGGCCTGGATGAGCTGCTGTTCGGTTTCCAGCCGCTTGGTGATATCGCTGGTGGTGACCAGCAAGACCTTCTGCCCGGGGTATTCGGACGGGCTGATGCGTATGTTCACGAAAACCGCGGCCCCGTTTTTGTTCAGGTGGCGGGCCTGGTTTATCACCGCGGACTCGCGCATGGCGGTGAAATATTGTTCCCTTTCCTGTTCCGCGAAAAAAGCCAAAAACGATTTGTCGATTATTTCCTGCTTATGGAAGCCGTACACCAGGGAAACGCTCTCGTTGCAGTCCAGGATGCGCAAGGATTCCATGTCCAGGACAAAAACAGGATTGGGGATATTGTTGAAAATGGCGTAGTATTTTTTTTCCGACTTTTCCAGCTCTTCTTCCAGCTTGCGGCGGTGGGTGATATCCAGGCTCATTTCCATGGCCGCGATGATCCGCCCCGTTTCGTCGTAGATCGGCGTGGTGGTCACCACCCAGTGCCGAACCTCGCCGTTTTGGTCGAAACCCGATTCCTCGCTGTAATGCGACAAGCCGTCCTCGAAGGTCCTTTCCACCGGACATTCCGGACACTTCCGGCTCAACCCCTTATAGGCGTGATAACAGAAATCCCCGGGCGCGGGCTTGAATTTGTCGGCGAACTGCCGGTTGTACCGCAGGAGGCGGTAATCGCGATCCTGGACCGTGATAATGCACGGCACGGTTTCGAACAAGCCTTGGTATTCGTCCCGCTGCTTATTGAGCAAATGCTGCTTTTCTATGATTTCGCGCCCCATGTTGTTGATGGCCGAGGCCAGTTGCCCCATCTCGTCATCCTGATCCACTTCAATGGGATGGAATTCTTCCCCTCCGGCTATTTCCCTGGTTCCGGCGATCAGGTTCGTCATGGGCCGCCTGACAAAGACCAGGATGGTGAACATGATGGCCGCGCAGGTGACCAGGATCACCAGCACCGTGGCCAGGTACGCGCGCCGGGCGGAAGTCCGCATCTCCTCGTCCGGCCCTTTTAGGGAAATGGACATGTCCAGGGCCCCGAGAATTTTCTTGTCCGCCGGATGGACATGGCATTCTTCCGTGGAACAACCCGGTTCGTTGTGGATGGGACTCAGGATTCCCAGGGATCGATGACCGTTTTCCGAACGAAGGATTCTCTTCCTCTCGTCCAGTTCCAGGGACACCCGGGGCGGCGTGGTCCGATGACAGACATAACAAGCCTCGGCCCGGATATTGGTCGTTTTGTCTATCTCCGTATCGGAATTGGAAAATTTGATCTGCCCCTGCTTGTTGTAGATTCTGATATGTTCTATTTCCGGCTGCTTGCTGATATTCTTGATGATCTGCTTGATGTCGTCCCGGGAATTAAGGGCCATGGCGTAGTGCAGGCCCAGCTTGATCGTGGTCCCCAGACGGTCCGAGGAGGCCACGATATTCTCCATGAGCATGACCTGCTGCCGCCGGAAATTCAGAAACGACCAGACCGAGATGCAGACCAGCAGGCTGACGCCCACGGCCAGCACCAGCTTGGAAATCAGGCTGTGGCGCAGGCTCCCCAGAAGTTTGAACATCTCTTTTCCGCCTCGTTTTTCGCCGGTTCGCGATTCCCGGCGCCCGATCCCGGGGGCGCCGGGACGCGGTTGCCCGATCCCCGGTTGGGAAGATGGGGCCGCCGCTGTCAACTCAAATATATTTTAACATCAATTGCGGCCGATGGAAAAGAATCCGGCCGGGGAAGGCGTTCCGACGACAAGGGCCGCGGTGATGACGGGGCCGGCGGCGGGGATTAGCGGGTCTCCCGGGCCGGCCGGGCCGCCAGGACCTCCCTGATGGTCTTGGTCAACTCCGAGATAAGATACGGTTTCAGGATAAATTCCCTGATGCCGCGGGCCTTGGCTTTTTCCCGGTCGATGTTTTCGCTGAACCCGGTGCAGAGGATAATGGCGGCCCCGGGCTGGATTTCCAAAATCCGGGCCGCCAGTTTTTCCCCGGAAATCCCGGGCATGGACATGTCGGTTATGACTAGGTCGAAGGACCCGGGATTGTTTTTAAAAAATTCGAGGGCCGCAAGCGGGCTGGAAAAGGACTCGACCCGATACCCGAGCCGCTCGAGGTTTTCCCGTACGGCCGCAAGCAGGTCCCTTTCGTCGTCCACCAACAGAATTCGTTCGGTCCCGGCCAGGCTGCTCCCGGGGGCCGCGCGCCGCGACGGCCCCGCCGCCTCGTCCAGGGCGGGCAGAAAAACATGAAAACAAGCCCCTTGACCGGGTTGGCTGTCCACCCTGATCCGGCCGCCGTGGCTCATGACGATGCCATGCACCACCGCCAGGCCCATGCCGGTCCCCTGCCCCACTTCCTTGGTGGTGAAAAACGGGTCGAAAACTCGTTCCATGGTCTTGGCGTCCATGCCCTCGCCCGTGTCGGCCGCGGCCAAGTGGTAATACACCCCGGGTTCCAAGTCGTCGGGCCCCCGATTTTCCAGGGGAGGTTGGATCAGGACGTCCTGCCTGATTTCCAGGACCCCGCCCTTCTCCCGCATGGCGTGGGCGGCGTTGGCGGCCAGGTTTATCAGTATCCGGTTGAGTTGCGGGGCATTGGCCAGGACGGTGCAGGAATCGATTCCGGCAATGGTCCTGATGGCGATCGAGCGGGGCAGGGAAGCGCTCAAGAGCTCCACGGCCTCGTTTATTACCATCGCCGCGTCAATGGGGGCTTGTTCCTCGTTGCCCTTCCGGCTGAAGGTCAAAATCTGCCGGATCAGGTCCCGGGCCCTTTCCGCCGACCTCAAGGCGCTTCTTAAATAATCGCCGACGTTTTTTGCGCCGACTTCCAGCAGCGCCAGCTCGGTGTAGCCGATGATGGCCGCCAGGATATTATTGAAATCATGGGCGATGCCGCCGGCCAAAACCCCGATGGCCTCCATTTTCTGGGCCTGCTTCAGTTGGGACTGGAGGCGGGCGTTTTCCTCTTCCGCCGCCTTCCTCGCGGTGATATCCGAAAAGGCGACGAAGCCCGCCAAAATTTTCCCGGACTCGTGAAAAATCGGAGCGCCATATATGGTCGCCCACCGCCGGACCCCATCCTCCCGGACGATAATGTATTCCCCCGCGGCGGTCCCGAGACCGGCCAGGGCGCGCTCCATGGGCAAGTCGGCCCGGTCCAGGGGCCGCCCCTGGTTGTCGAGAATGGTCATTTTTCGACTTAAATCCGGCCGGGATATTTCACCGAGGCCCGGTTCGCCACCAATTCCCAGGAATTTCTTGGCGGCGGCATTCAGAATCCCGCTTTCCCGCCCCCCGACTCCGCGCACGGCCATGGGCATGGGGTTCTGCTCCACGACCGCGGCCAGCAAGGCCCGCGTTTCACCCAATTCCCTTTCCGTCCGGCGGAGTTCCGAAATGTCGATGGTGACCCCGATCGTTCCGGAAATCCCGCCGCCGGCGTCCCTCTTGGGATGAATGGTCAGGAGCGCCGGAAAAGTTTCACCCGACTTTCTGACCAAAACCGTCTCCCCGGCAAAGCCCTTTCGTCCTTCCCGCAGGGCCGCCTGAACATCCGGGAACGTCGCGCTCTGCCCGGGAGGATGAAGCAGGGCCACCGGCCGGCCTAGCGCCTCGTCCCGGGTGTAGCCGAATATCTTTTCCGCTCCGGGACTGAAATCCAGAATAACCGTCTCTTCCCGGCCCAGGTCCGTGACCACGAGGGCCACGTTATCCGCCGCGTTGTACACGGACCGTAAATGCTCCTCGCTGTCACGCAGGGCCTGTTCGGCCTGGCGGCGATCCGTCACCATCTTGTTCGCGGACTCCGCCAAGCGACGAAATTCCGAAAAACCCAGGTCCCGGGTGGAAATCAGGGCCGACTCCCGGGCCGCCCGCTCGAAAAACTCGGAAAAGGTGGAGACGCCCGCCCGGATTCGCTCGGAAACGTAGCGGGCCAGGAAAAAAATCAGGACCGCCAGGCCGAGAATCACCACCAAGCTTTTGCCGAGCTTGCTCCAGAGCCCTGTCCTCAGCCGGGCCTCCTCCGCGGTAATCACCTGCTCGATGGTGTCCAGGTAGACCCCGGCGCCGATAATCCAACCCCATTCCGGAACGCCCTTGACGTAGGAAATCTTGGGGGAAGGATGGGAAAAATCCAGCCGGGGCCAGACGTATTCCACGAAACCGCCATCCGGACGCACCGCCGCCTCGCGATGTTTCAGGAATATCTTGACGCCGTTGGGATCGGTCAGGTCCTTGATGGAACCGGCGGCCGTGGTGATCTTGCCGTTGGAAAAAAGCGACCCGCCGTCAAGGGTGCTGCCGAAAAAATACCCTTCCCGGCCGAACCGGAGGTCGACGATTCGGCGCAGGGTTTCGGCCTGCACCTGGGCGTCGGCGTCGTCCAGGTACTCGCCGGCCCCCAAAACCCAACCAAGGGGCGCGAAGAGCTTGACGAACGCCAGCTTGGGAAAACCCCGGCCCGCCGCCCCCGGCTTGGTCCAGGTGTAACGATAAAAGCCCTCGCCCCGTTCCCGGACCAGGGCCAGCATATCCCGGACCACATACTCGCCCCTGGCCCCCTGGACCGGAAGCATGTCCCGCCCCTCCATCTCGGGCCGGTCGGGAAACAATTGTTCCACGCCGGCGAGGTTGAAGGCGAAGAAATAACCCCGCCCCTCGTTAAATCTTATGGGCCGGAGCGCGTCCTTGATGAGCCCCCCGAGCTTATCCCGGGAAAAATCGTTGCTATTTTCCCGAAAAATACTCGCGGCGATGGCGCAGGCTTCATTGACCCGCTCTTGCAGGGAAACCCGCAAGCGCCGGTCGGTGTCCTTCCGCATGTATTCGACGTAACTCGCCACCGCGGCGACCTGATCGTGAATCAGCGCCTTCTGGTCTTCCAGATACCTCTCCCGGAGTTCCTGGGACTCCCTCCGGAAAGCCGCGTATTCGTCCTGGACCCAGATCAAGCCCGGCAGTCCCAGGGAAGCCAAAACCAGTATGATCATGCCGCGCAGGAAGACGGATGGGATGCTCCGGCCGAGTTGCATGGTCGGTCTCGTCCTTTTTCGTGGGAAAGAGCCCCGCCGCGGGTTTTTGGAAATCAAGCCCCGCCGGGGGGCCGAAAGCCAAAAGCGACCCGCTCGCTGCGTCCGGGACGAACGAGCGCGGAATTCATTTCTAATTTCCCCCCCTAAAGATAGTATGGAGCGAAAAGAGCGCCTTGACAAGGCCGTGGGCCGGGGTCTTGTCAAGGCGCTCTTGGGCGGGGACAAGGTGGAGCCCGTCCCTCCGGGAGCCTAGCGGTTTCCAGTGGCCGAGTGGGAATTGGAGGGGCCGTTGGTCCCCTCGCCCCCACCGGAGGAGAGGAGGCGGGCCGCGGCTTGGTCGGGAAATGCCCTCGGGGACTGAAACAAGATAGGGTTAGATCATGCGGGACCTTCTCCGCCCGCCCGCCCGGGTCCCGACCTTCAGAATGCTTCCGGAAACCGGATAGGGCCGTTCGACGCGCCAGGGCATGGTCTTGCCGTCGTGGTTTTTGGCGAAATAATCCCCCAGCCGAAAAAAGGGTCCCCGTCCCGGGTCGGCGATTAGTACCAAGCCCACTCCGGAAGCCAGGGCCCGATCGATCAGCATGATCAAGGGACTCACCATTTCTTCCCAAAAACAGATGTCCGCCCCGATGATGACGTCGATGTTTTCGAAGTGCTCGGCCTGAATTTGGTCGAAAGTGAGGTTCCTGGTCTCGATTTCCACCAGGTTGGCCTCGGAATGCAGGTCCACGAAGGGAAAAACCTTGGGATCGGCGTCGACGCAGGTGACGACGGAATTGTGGTTCTTGGCGCAGTAAATCCCCGCCAGGCCCCAACCGCAGCCGATGTCCATAATTCCCAGGCCTTCCGACAAGCCTTCCTGTTTTATGTAATCCATCAGCAGCCAACACGACTGCCAGACCCGGTAGCCGTAAATGGCCGGATTATGTAATCTTTTTAGTTGACGCACGAAGGGGTGGGGGGACCTGAAGACACGTAAACCAAAGTGGTTAATTTCCGTTCTGGATATTTAGGGGCCGCCTCTCCAATTGCGCCGATGGCCCGGCGCAAGCCTTTATGTTCTTCCAAAGGACCTGATCTTGACTAGATTCCAGGTCCTTTCAGGATAAAAAACAGACTTTCAGAACGGAAACTTTTAATACCTTCCGCCGCCGCCGCCACCGCCGCGCCGCTGTCCACCACCGCCGCCGCCGCCGCCGCCAGGTCCGCTCCGACGGGTGTCGGTCTTGGGCTTGGCTTCATTAACCTTGATCTGGCGACGATCAATTTCCTTGCCGTTCAGAGCCGCGATAGCCTTTTCCCCGTCGCCTCGATCGGCCATTTCCACAAATCCAAATCCCTTGGACTGGCCGGAATCGCGGTCCGTGATGATTTTCGCGCTCAACACTTCGCCGTAGGGAGCGAACATGTCCGCCAAATCCGATTCTGACAACTTGTAAGAAAGGTTTCCCACATAAAGATTCATGGAAGGCATTCTTTTTCACCAGCCTTTTTAGATAGCAAAATATAAGGCGAAGAACGTGTGAAAAGGCTTTGTCTAAAACGCAGACTTACACGACCGGCCACTATACTTTTGCTGCGGCCCGGCAACGGCGCGGACCATATTTTCACTCTATCTTAAACCAAGGGGAAGGACAAGCGAAAAAAGGCCCGAAGCGACCATTGCAAAAAAGAAGAAAAATGGGCCAAACCCCGCCCCGGCCTCGGGAAGCCCACTCCTTTTCCCCGCCCCGCTCTTCCACGGGGGTTGACGCGCGGGCCGGGAGCCATTATTTTCACGCCTTGGGCGTTTTTTCGGACACGAATCTCCAGGAGCTTCATCCCCTAGTCCGGGAATCGAAAAACACCCTATAAAAATACCATGTTGGGACCACAAACCTAATTAGTTTTCTCCGTCCGGGGCGGTTTCGCGGGGAAGGCCGGTTATTTTGCGGTCTACTCTCTAGGGAGACTTTCCATATGACTGACGGGATGCTGTCTTTTATCTGCGGATTGAGTTGCGCGCTGGTTTGGGGCGCCGGGGATTTTAGCGGCGGCCTGGCCGCCAAGAAGTGCAATTCCTTTCTGGTGGTCCTCTACTCCCAGGCCCTGGGACTGATCGTCCTGATCCTGCCGGCTGTCTTTTGGGACTTGAACTTCCCGTCCTGGAACAAGATGCTCGGGGCCGTTATCGCCGGATCGCTGGGCGCCTTGGGCTTGGCGGCCCTCTATAAAGGCCTTTCCCAGGGAAAAATGGGGATCACCGCCCCGATATCGGCGGTGGTGGGCGCCCTGATCCCCATTGTTTTTTCCTCCGTTTACGAGGGAGCGCCCGGGATGTTTCAATACTTCGGGTTCGCCGCCGCCATTCTGGCCATTTGGCTTATTTCGTCCCAGACCGGCCACGACGGCTTCACGGCGGCCGACTTGAAATACCCGCTGGTCGCCGGCCTGGGGTTTGGACTTTATTTCACCATCATCGACCAAGTCTGCGGCGACGGCGTGCTCTGGCCCCTGGTCGGTTCCCGCATCGGCGCCATCGCCATCCTCCTGCCCCTGGTCCTGCTGCGCGAGGGCTTGACCGCGCCCCCCCAGCCGTCGAGCTGGCTCTTCATCGCCCTGGCGGGGCTCCTGGACGCCGCCGGCAGCTCGCTGTTCGCCCTCGCCGCCGTACTCGGCCGCCTCGACATCGCCGCGGCCCTGGCCTCCCTCTACCCCACCACCACCGTGCTCCTGGCCTGGATGGTCCTGCGGGAAAACCTCCGGACCCGGCAGTGGGCCGGAGTCATGGCCGCGGTCTCCTCCCTGGTCCTGGCGGCTATCTAGCTAGGTCGGCGCGGCGTCCGGGACCGGGGCCGGGTCATAACTCCAGGGCTGAGCGGGAAAAAACCGGCGACGGGTTAGGCCGGCGCCTTCCCCATCTCCCGGACGGCCCGGATCTCGTCCGCGGGCATTCCCAGAAATTCCAGAAAACGTTGGTGCTTGTCGGGCGCCAGGCGTTCGAATTCCACATGCCAGTGGTACATGTCCTCATCCGAGAACCCCGAGGCCTCCAGGAGCGCGACCCAGGTTTCCTTGTTCATGACCCCTAGCTTCTCGAACAGCCGGTCGTTTTTCAGCAAGCCGATTATGACCCGCTGCTGGGCCTTGAGGTCGATAATTTCCCGGTCCAACTCCTCCAACCGGTTTTCCAGGGCCGATTTCAGGTCATGCCCCGGGGCGTCGAGGATTCTTTTTATTTCCTCGAGCTTGAGCCCCGCGCGACGAAAGGTCCGGATTTGTTCCAGGCGCGCCGCGTCCTTTTCGGAATAAAGTCTGTACTCCGCGTCGGTCCTCCTCGTCGGCTTGAGCAGGTCGATGGAGTCGTAATAGAGTAGTGTGCTTCGGGTCAGTTTGAACTTCGCGGCCAAGCGACTGATGGTGTACATCCGGCCCCCCGTGTTCGGCCCGGCCCTCGTTACCGCCGCCGGGTCGCTCGTCCTAGCTTTTCATCTTTTTAACATATCGCCGCTGGTTAGAAAATGATTGATCATCTTCTCCAGCAGGTCCACTTCCGCCTTGAAATGGCCCCGGGTCAGCCCCTCGAGGTAGGAATTCCCCTCCGGGCTCAGACCGGTATGGATATGTCGCCACTCCACCCTGGTCCCGCCGGGGGCCTCTTCCAGGTGGATTTCGAATTTCAGCACCCAGGCGTCCCGGTAAAACAAGACGAATTCTATCGCCCGATCCGGTTCGTACCGGGACACGGCCCAAACGGCGGGTCCCTCCCCCGGGAAATCCGTCGTGAACACGCAGTTATTCTCGGCGAACCCGCTTTCCGAAAAGATCAGGCGGCAGTCCCAATCATCTATCCACTCATATTCCCTGGTCGGACAGAGCAGCGGGAAGACCCTGCCCGGGGCGGCCGGGGAAAAGAAAACGGTTGACCACTCCTTTCTAACGACCGTTTCCGGGGGCCTGACCAGGCCGGGCCGGCGGCTGACTCGGCCCGGTCCGTCCAGCATGCGACCGGCGACGAGATAGTGGTTCAACTCCCTGGTCAGCTTTTCCATGGATTCCCGGTACGCCTCGTCGGTCTGTTGGGCGATCATCGCGTTTCCCCGGGGTGTCAAACCGGTGAGGGTCCTTGTCCAGTCCAAAATGGATGTCCCATCTAAATTGCCCTCGACCTTGACTTCCAGCTTCACCAGGAAATTACCGCCCGCCTTGATCAGGGCATGAAAACATTTTTCCTCGGCGTCGCGCTTGGTTATGACCCAGGTCATGGGCCCGGAATCCTCGAAATCCGTGAGGAACACCCCGCCGGTTTCCCCAAACCCGCTGGGGGCGTAAACTAAATCGCAGACCCAGCCCGGAACCCACTCGTATTCCCTGACCGGGCAGAGCAAGGGGAAGATCGCCCCGGGACCGGCGGGCGAGGTCCCGCGAAATGACCTGATCGCCCTTTGCGCCTTGAATTCTTCCATGTTTGTTCTCCTTCGTTGGTCGGCCTTGAAACGGCCGACCATGATTTCGTCCGCCGGCCCTCGCGTAAGCGCCGGCGTGACGCCCGGGAGTTTCAACTATAAAGCCGTTGTCGGGTCAAGTTCTTTTTATTTCTGACACCCAGGATGATATGGACACCCATTTGCTGCATTTCTTATTGTGGGACGCCATTGGCGGCAAGGACATCCATTAACATCGGTTCATTCCGGGGAGCGTTCCTTCGCCGAGCCCCAAGCTTGTAGGGTGCGCAATGCGCACCATCTTTTACTATTTTTCGGGCCTGACCGCGGTAAATTGGAGACATTGGCCACGCCGTGCGGGCGGGGGTGCTCCGCCCCTCGTTTTGAATCATTTTGGCTGCGACATTCTCTTTCCCGTCCCAGGGCCAGGGGCGCGCCGGAGCCGGCGCCCCCGGCGCCCCCGGCGCCCCCCGGCTCTTTTTTGGAGAACCCGCCTGGCGGCGGTTTCACGCCCCGAAACGTCCTGTTTCGAGGGCGGAAAGGGCGGGCGTCCATGCCCGCCCGAAGAGTTCGGGGCGCTTGGAATTGCTTGGCCCGGCGCATTTCCGCCGGCCTAAAAATAATGTGATTTTAGTATGTTGGGCAGAGCCGTAGGCGAAACCAAACATCTTGGCTCGCGCCGGTTAGCCCGGATGAATCAAGCCCCCAGGCGATTTCAATCGGTAAAAGTGGGGAAGCTAGAGCTTCCCTGGCCGAGGTCCCCAAGCTAGAGCTTGGGAACCAGCCTTGGGGGGTAAGCTTGTAGGGTGCGCAACGCGCACCATCTTTAACTATTTTGCGGGCCCGACCAAGGTTAATTGGAGACGTTGGCCGGCGCCTTGCGGCGGGGCTGCTCCGCCCCTCGCGCGGCCGCCATTGACGCCAAGGACATCCATTAAGATGGGTTCATTCCGAGGAGCGTTCCTTCGCCGAGCCCCAAGGAGTCGGCCCGGGGACCCGGCGAAGGATGATGATTCCCTGGCAACCGCTGGAATTTGGGCGCGTCCTCGCGGAAAACTAGTCGCCCAGCGCTGAAACGAAGCAGGCCGGGGCCTTTCCCCCGGTTGGCGTGTTGCCCGCAACGGCCGTGAAATCCTGGTCCGCGGGGTCGTAATCCAGCTTTTCGTAACTCCGGGAAGCGGGTAGGAATATCCAGCCGCGCTTAACCACCGCCAGGGCCCCGGTCCACCCCCAGGGGACGGCGACGGAAAAACGGCCGTTGGAATCCGACGCGCCCGGATGGGCAGGGCCGAGGATGGTCGCGTCGGCGACCGGAGAGCCGTCCGGGGTCTTCAGGGTCCCGGAGATGGTCAGCTCGGTTGGTTGGTCGAGGCATTCCTGGAGGACCTGGGTGTATTTTTGGACCAGCCCGTTGGGAACGCCGCCGCCGATCAGGTAAAAGCGGCCGTCCAGCGTCGTTCCTCCGGCCTGGAGGACCACCCGGGGCGCCACCGGAAGCGAGGTCCAGGCGCCCTCGATCGGATCATACCTCACGCCCCCGCCCGAGGCGTGGGTCCCCATGAGTCCGGAAACCAGGGCCGGCCGGCCGTCGATCAAGTCGTAGGCCATGCCCCACCAGGTATGGGGCAGGGCGGGCAGGTCCGTGTTTTCGGCGTTCCAGACGCCCTGTTCCAAATCGAAGCACTGGGTGGAATTCAAGGGAACGTCCCGATAGGTTTCGTGGTCGGTGTTAATCCCTCCGGCCAGGCAGACTTTTCCTTGCCACAGCCAGGCGGCGGCCCGGCCCCGGGCCAGGGGCGGTTCCGGCAGCTCCTCGGCGGTGTTATCCGCGGGATGGTATCTGATCAGCCGGCCCACCCAATTGCCGGAGACCAGGTATCCCACATTGTTCTCGACATCGGATATGCAGGCGGGAAACGGCGACGGGCCGCCGATAACTTCCGGAACAGCCGGGGTCGTCCAGGAATCCCGGTCGATATTGTAGACGTTAAGGAGGTACGGTTTTCTGGAATTGGAACCGGGGAACATGGTCGCCACGGCCTCGCCCGCGGCGTTGAACCCCAGGATGCCGCACCCGGGGCTGGGAATGACCTTTTCCGACAGGGTCGCGCCCGAGGTCCAGGCATCCGACCCCGGGTCGTAAATTCCCACTTGTCCCGCGACGCCCAGGCCGCCGAAAACGTAAATACGCCCATTGAAGGCCACGACCGGGTTATCGGCCGTGGCGAAAGGCGCCTCCGCTCCGGCCTTCCAGCCCCCTAGCTGCGTGGTGATTTTTCCCTGGGCCTTGGCGCCGGAAGCGACCCCGGTCGCGTCGACCTGGGCCAGGACCGTGGAGCCGTAGGGGCCGAAGGGCAGGATGGCGGAAACGTCGAATGTTTCCGAGGAACCGGCCGGGACCGGCCCGACGACCGGCGGCCCGCCGATTTGACCCGCCTCGGTTTTATAAGCTAGGTCGAAGGATTCCGCCGCGGCGCCGAAATTCCAGAGGGCCAGGGGCCGGACCGCCCCGCCGGGACAAGCCAGGTCGGCCCGCGGGCAGATGACCGCTCCTTCGGCGGGGGCCTCGCATGCGTAAATATTGACGTTGTCGATCAAGGCCCTTATGGCCCGATTGGCCGGGAAATAATGGAATCTGACCAGAAGCCCGTCCCCGTCCCGGGCGCCGAGGCTGACCGTTTTTTTGTTGTTATCGCGGTCCCCGTAACCCGCGGTCCACGCATTTTCCCAGGTCCGTCCCTGGTCGCGGCTCAGGTCGACCTCGAAATGCTCCTGTTCGTCATAGTAAAAATAATAATAATTAAACTCGAGCACTAGCTCGGCTTCCGCGTCGAGGCCCGATAAATCGAGCGATTTGGTCCACAATTCCGTGTCGATGGGATTGTCGTCCCTAGCCGCGGCCGCGGCGCATAACCCCGAGCCGCCGGTAATGTTGTCCGCTTCGGCTTCGTCATTCCGGACCCAGCCCATGACGCCGGCCGAATGGTTGTTCACGACCTTCCACCCGTCGGGAGGGAAGGCGCCCTCGAATTCCTCCATCAGAAAATCGACGCGCCGGCGGGGGCAGGCGCAGGGCCGGGCGCTCCGGGTCTTGGTATCGAACCGGACCTCCGCCGCTCCGCCCGACCAGGCGACCGCGACCGCGACGCTTTCCTCGTCCGCGACGGGCGCCGCGGGGATGACGTGATCGGCGCTGAACCCGGCGCTCCCCCCGGCCGGGACGACCAGGGAGCCTGTCGACAAGGAAGCGTCCCAGAAATGTTCGCCCAAGCGCAACTCCACCGGCAGGTCGTGGTCGGTCTGATTGTAAACCGTGTAGGCATAGGTCAAGGTCTGGCCGTTGGTCCCCATCCGCCGCTGCCTGGCCGGGGAAACCGCGGCCCGGGAATCGCTCCAGCCATGGGCGGCCAGGACGTCCAACCGCCCGTAGCCCCAGGAATAGTTGGGCGTTTTTTCCATGGTCCTCGCGGCCGGATCGCAGGTCCCGTCCGCGACCGGAAAGGCCGTGTCGCGGAGTATTTGTTCGGTCAGGTCGACTTCCCCCACCAGCCAGGGCTTGGCGCTCCACAACAGGGCCGCGGCTCCGGCGGTGTGGGGAGCGGCCATGGACGTCCCTCCGGCGTAATAATAATCGCTATCGCTGTTATTAAACGATGAATAAACCGACGTGCCGGGCCCGGTCAGGTCCGGTTTGATTTGGGACGTCCCGCAATAGGGACCCCGGCCGCTGAACGGCGCCAACCCGTGCTCGGGGTCGTGGGCGCCGGTGGAAAAGGCCTGGACCAAGCCCCCCGGTTGTCCGGCGGAGCCGCAGCCCGGCCCGGAATTTCCGATCGAGAAGGAAGGAAAAATACCGGCGGCCCGCAAATTGAGCAAGGCCGCTTCATACATGTCGTCGCAGCCGTCATTGCCCCAACTATTGTTGACCAGATGCGGCCTCCGGTCCGGGTCGCCCCCGGCCGGCCCCGCGCCGTCGACCGGCCAGGGGGCCAGCACCCAATCCAGGCAGGTCAACAGGGCCTGGTCCGAGCAGGCGGAATCGCACCCGCGGCAGGCGATCCACCGGGCTTCCGGCGCCACGCCGAGAGGCCGGCCCGAGGGCAAGACCCCCACCATGGTCCCGGTGGTGTGCGTGCCGTGGCCGGAAGCGTCCTCCGGAACGGCCGAGCCGGACAAGGGGTCGAACCAGTTATAGTCGTGCTCGATTTTTCCGTCCGCCGCCCCCCGGTAGCGGGCCGCCAGGGCTTCATGGGTGAACCTGACGCCCGAATCGATGCTTCCGATCACTATCCCCCGCCCCTTGATCCCCAGGTCCCACAAAGCGGGAGCGTTGATATCCGCCAGTCCCCAGGGCAAGGTCCCCAAGGCCTCGGGGCCTTTTTCCAGGGTAACCGGCTGAACAACATCATGGGTCCCGGCCGCCCGGACCTCGTTGACCCGGGACAGGCGAGCCATGGACCCCAGCAGGTCGGGGGAATTCAAGCCGGCGATCGTCACCGCGTTGAGGGCGATATGCCGGGAATAGGAACGATACGATCCCGGCCGGGATTCCAGCAAGGCGATCAGTTCCGCCTGGTCCTGTTCGGCGGCCGAAAGCAGGGCCCGATGAACGAACCGTCCCTTTTCCAGCCACGACAGGCCCGCGGCCGGGGAAAGGTCGGCCCGGCCGTGGAAAAGGACCACGACGTCCCGCCCCTCGGACGGGTAACTCTCATCCAACAGCCGGGGTTGGACCTTCCCTTTCCAGGCGGAATCCAAGCTCGTTGTCGCCGCGCCGTCGCCCGCGGCAATGGAAAACAGGCGCGATTCGGAAGCCGGGGACGCTCCCCCGGCCAACGCCAGCAAACACGCCAACGCCAGCGCCGCGAAAAATTTTTTCATTTTCCCACCTTCTGGCCGGCGTCCCCGGACCTCAATCCGGCGCACAAGACCCGCAGCATGATCTCCCCGGCTTCCTCCAGGTCGAACCGGCTGTGCGGCAGGCACCAGTCGTAGATCACGCCCCGGATGTTGTGCATGACCGTCTGGGTGAGCTCGGTCCCGGAAATGTCGCCTCGAAATTCACCCGTCGCCCGGCCCTCGTCGATCAATTCCTCCACGATCCGGTACAGCTCCCGCTTTTCCGTCATGGCGCCCGAAACCTTGGGATTGGGGCCGATCTGAATGTAATAGGCCGTGTTGATGACTTTTTTGCCCAACAAATCCATGTACCGAAAAACCAGGCGGCAAAACGTTAGCAGTTTGTCCGCCGCGGTTTCCAGGTCGGCCAGGGCGGGAAAAATTTCTTCCCGATAGTACTTGTCGACCGCCAGGATTCTTTCGACCACCAACTGGTCCTTGGACTTGAAATGCGCGTAGAAGGCCCCCTTGGTCAGCCCCATCCTGCGGCAGATATCGTCGATGGAAACGTTGTCGTAACCCTTTTTAATAAACATGGGGATGGCGGTTTCATAAATCCTTTGCCTGGTGTCGCCAGGCCCGCCCTTGGGCCGTCCTATTTTTCCCGGGGCCATGAAAATCCTCCTTCGGTCGCCGCGGCGAAGGTCCATGGTATAAAATTCGCGGCCCCGGGGCAAGTCGTTTGATGCTTCTTGACAAGCCGGCCGCGATATCATACCTTGGTATCATACCGAAGTACGTTTTAAGCTTTCACCACCACGGGCGAAGGCGGGTCACGAAAAATAACACGACCACCGCGACAGCCCCCGAATCGCGGCGTTGTTACGAACAGGCCCGCCGACCCATGGAAAAACCACGCCAAGGGAGGCCGCGCATGACAGATTTACAAACCACCACCGTTCAGGCGCTCGCGATCAATTCCACTAAAAAGCAGTGGGGCCTGTTGTTCGCCAACCAGGCGGGCCGGGCCGTGACCTACCGCGACTTCGACGACGATTCCAACCGGGTCGCCAACGGGATCAGGGCCTTGGGCCTGGGGCCGAACGACCGGATCGGGGTGATCCTGCCCAACAGCCTCGAATACGCCGTCGCCGATTTCGGGGTCTACAAATCCGGAGCGGCCCTGGTCCCGTCCAACATGATGGTCAGTGAAAGGGATATCGCCTTCATTCTCAAGGACGCCTCGGTCCGCATGGTTTTCGCCCACATCAGCCTGGTCGAAAAGATCAAGGCCATGCAACCCGGCCTGCCATTGCTCCGGCATATCGTGGCGGTGGGCGGCCCGGGAGGCGACGGCTGGGTCGGCTGGGACGACTTCAAGGCGACCCAGCTCCCGACCGGGATTTATCCGGAAGCCGACGAAAAGGACGACGCCCTCATCGTGTACACCGGAGGGACCACGGGGAATCCCAAGGGCGTCCTGCACAGCCAGAAAAGCCTGTTCTTCGACGTCATCGCCCACGTGGTGGGCCTGCCCCTCACCCACCAGGATAAAATCCTCCTGATGACCCCCATGTCCCACGCCACCGGGTGGCTGCTTTTCGCCGGCTGCGTCAAGGGGGCCAGCTTTGTGTTCGAGATGATCTTCGACCCCCTGCGCATTCTCGAAATCATTCAGAAGGAAAAAGTGACGGTCACCATGATGGTTCCCACCATCATCTACGTCTTTTTAGACATCCTGAAACAGGCCCCCTTCGACCTCGGCTCCCTGCGCCTGATCGGGTACGGCGCGGCGCCCATTTCCGGCCCGCGCCTGGCCGAGGCCATGGAACGGTTCGGCCCGATTTTCTTCCAGAAATACGGCTTGGTGGAATGCCCCAACATGATCACCACCCTGAGCGTGGAAGACCACGTCCGGGCCCTGGAAAAACCGTCGCTACTCCAGAGCTGCGGGAAGCCCGACCACCTGGTCGCCCTGAAAATCGTAAACGATTCCGGCGCGGAGGTCCCCGTCGGGCAGGTGGGCGAAATCCTGGTGAAAGCGCCGTACGTCATGTCCGGGTACCTGAACCAGGAGGAACTATCCCAAAAAACCCTCGAGGGCGGCTGGCTGCATACCGGCGACATGGGCCGGGTCGACGAGGAAGGCTACGTCTACATCGTGGACCGCAAGCGCGACATCGTCATCACCGGCGGCATGAACGTCTTTCCCGCCGAGGTGGAAGCGGTCCTGCGGACCCATCCCAAGGTCAGGGACGTCTCGGTGATCGGCGCGCCCGACGATCACTGGGGGGAGGCGGTGACCGCCTGCGTGACGGCGGAACCCGGGACCACGGAAGAGGAGCTCATCCGGCATTGCAAGGGCAAGGTGTCCAAATACGCCGTCCCCAAAAAGGTCGTGTTCATGGACCAACTGCCCAAGACCATCATCGGCAAGATCGACAAGAAAACCCTGCGGGCCCCCTTCTGGCAAGACCGGGAACGGCAGGTCAACTGATCCGGGCCGCGGGCTCAACCCGACCCGGCCTTGGGGGTCCCGGTTTTCCCTTCCCGCGGCTTGGTTTTCCGGCCGAAGGGGACCCCCAGTTTTTTCATGCGGTGGCGGAGGGTCCGGGGGTTCACGCCCAGTAGCTCGGCCGCCCCGCCCCGCCCCTCCACCTTGCCCCGGGCCAGCCCGAGGGCCCGGCCGATATGCCCGGCCATGACCCGGTCCAGGGGCGGAAAAGCCTCCGCCCCAACGATTGGCCCGGACAGGTCCGGCGCCGGCGAGCGCGTTTCCAACTCCGGGAATTCCAGGGGCCGCCCTCGGCTCAGGATCAAGGCCCGCTCCACGGTGTTGGCCAACTCCCGGACGTTTCCCGGCCAGGGATAGGCCGTCAGGCGGTCCAAGGCGCCGTGGGCCAGGGTGGGAACGTCCGGCAGGTTCATTTCCCGGGCTTTTCTGTTGAGAAAATAAAACAAAAGGGCCGGAATATCGTGGGGCCTTTCCCGCAGGGGCGGGATGCCGATGGGAAAAACCCGCAGCCGGTAATACAGGTCTGGCCGGAAAAGCCCCCGCGACAGCATGTCCTCCAGGTTGCGGTGCGTGGCCGCGATAACCCGGATGTCCACCTTGATCGGCCGGGACCCGCCCACCCGGTCGATCTCCTTTTCCTGCAACACCCGCAGCAGGCGGACCTGGGCTTCCAGGGGCAGCTCCCCGATCTCGTCCAGAAAGATGGTCCCGGCGTGGGCCTGCTCGAATCGCCCCCGCTTCAGGGTCATGGCCCCGGTAAAGGCGCCTTTTTCGTGGCCGAACAACTCGCTGTCCACCAGCGTTTCCGGAATGGCCCCGCAATTGACCCGAATGAACGGCCCGTCGCCGCGGGAGGACATCAGGTGGATCACCTGGGCGATCAGTTCCTTGCCCGTCCCGGTTTCCCCCAATAGAATCACCGGGCTGTTCCGTTCGGCCACCAGCCGGGCCATGTCCATGACTTCCCGGAGCCCGTTCCCGGCCCCGATCACTTCCAGGTCCGCCAGCCCGCGAATCCGGGCCTTCAAAAGGCGGTTGTCCTCGGCCAACTGTTCCTGGCGGGCGCCCAGTTCCCGAAACCGCAGGCTGTTGGTCAAGGCCAGGGCGAACAATTCGTTCAGCAGCGACAGCAGGGCCGCGTGCCCAGCCGTCGGCTTCCGGTCCCGGGGAAAGAACACGGTCAGCATGCCCAGCTCCCGGCCCTCCAAAATCAACTCCATCACCACGCAGGCCTCGTCCTGGGCGCCGAAGGCCCGGGCCGGCAGACGGGTGATGGCGTTGTCCTCCAAACGGTCGATCACCGTCACCCCCACCCGCCATTCATCAAGCACTTTTTTCCTGATGTCCGGCGGCAACTGGGTCCGGATGTTCACCAGGCGGCCGCCCTCCCGGTCGGCCAGGGCGATGGTGTCCACCTGGCCCAGCCCGTAATCGTACACGTGCAGCCCCATCCGCGCCGCCGGCATCAATTCGGCCAGGTAGGTGAAACAGTTGTACAGGGCCTTCTCGATCTCCAGGCTGCCGCAAATCCGCAAGGCGGCTTCCCGAAAAAAAACGTCCGGGTTGACGTCCATGCGCCTTCCGTCCTTTTTCTATCGTTTATGTCCGTTCCTTCGTATCTATCATATTCGCCGTTATTTGGGGACGTATATGAGAGAAAAAAAGGCGCCCGCCAGTCCGGTCCCGCCAACGAACGGAAATATCTATACTTTTTTTATTCAGAATCTTGGCTCTAATTTTGCTCCCCCCTTATGAAACAGGTTCACCAGGGAGGTCTTTCATGTCGGAACAAAAATTCGAAGCCAAAAGCTATTGGATGAAAACCCGGGATTATCAACCCGGCCCAAGTCTCCAGGGCGACGGCGAGGTCGACGTCGCCATCATCGGCGGCGGTTTCACCGGGTTGTCGACCGCCTACCACCTCAAAAAAGAGTCGCCGGGTCTGCGGGTGGCCATCCTGGAAAGCGAAATCATTGGGTTCGGCGCCAGCGGCCGGAACGGGGGCTTTAACATGACCCTGTTCGGGTTGACCCTGAGCATCACCGCGCTGCGCTTCGGCAAGGCCAAGGCCCGGGAATCCCATCTCTACATGGAACGGGCCGTGGACCTGCTGCGGGACTTGGTCAAGGAACTGAACCTGGACTGCGATTACGAACACCCGGGCTTCCTGCGGGTCGCGACCTCGGACAAGTATAAAAAAAGGATCATGCACGAAGTCGAACTGGCCCATAAACTCGGAATCACGGGGATCGAGTGGCTGGAAAAGGACCGGACCCGGGCCGAGGTCGACAGCCCGATGTACCTGGGCGCCTGGTGGGAGCCCCGCTGCGGGATATTGAATCCGGCCAAGCTGTCCTGGAGTTGGGCCGAAAAGGTCCGGTCAATGGGCGTGGAGGTCCACGAGCGGACGCCCGTGACCGAGGTCAAGCGGGGGCCCCATAAAATCACCCTGATCACGCCGGGGGGCCAAGTCAAGGCCGACAAGGTCGTGTTCGCCGCCAACGCCTGGTCCCACTTTTTCCCGAAACTGAAAAACAAGCAACTGCCGGTCTGGACCCATATCGTCATCACCGAGCCCCTGACCGACCAACAATACCGGTCCATCGGCTGGCAAAACAGGCAGGGCGTGGAGGACGCCCGCAACATGGTCCACTATTATCGCTTGACCGCCGACAACCGGATCGTCATGGGCGGCCGGGACGTTTCCGTCAGCTCGGGCCTCGACATGGAGCGGGACCTCAACGAACAGGTGTTCGAGGGACTTCGCCGGGACGTCCGGGAACTCTTTCCGCCCCTGCGCGACATTAAATTTTCCGACGCCTGGGGCGGCCCGGTGTCCGTGCCCCTCGACATGGCCCCGGCCCTGGGGTATCTGGGAGACAAGCGGGTGGTATACAGCCTGGGCTGCGTGGGCCACGGGGTCAGCCTGACCCACCTAAACGGCCAGACGGTCCGGGACTTGGTCCTGGAACGGAAGACCGACCTGACCGACGTCTTCTTCGTCAACCGGACCACCATCCCCTGGCCTCCCGAACCCCTGCGCGGCCTGGGAATCAAGGCCATCGTCGGGTACATGCACCTCGAGGACCGCCTGTACGACCCCAAGCGGCCCTAAACGCTACCGGACCTTGCGCCACAGGGGAATGAATTCGTCCTCGGTGGCGCAATCGAAATAGCGGCCGCGAAAGCGCGACATCTTGTAGGAACACCACGGATGCAGGTCCATGGAAGGATACCGCCCCCCTTCCGAGCAGAACCAATAGACCTTGTTACTCCAACTCGCTTCCACCACCCGGTCCCCGCCGTCGAAATCCCCGCAAAAGACTACGACGCGGCGTCGGAAAAACCAGTCCACGGACCCCAGGGGGACCCACCCCCGGTGGGTCCGGCGGGACCGGAGCCCGGCGTTGGGAGCGGCGTACAGTTCGATGTCGCCGGACTTGACCGCCGCCTCGGCCAGAAAGCCGTAAAATTGGGCCTGGGGCAGGCAGGACCCGGAAGTGTCCAGGATCAACACCAGGGCTTCCCGTTCCCTGGTCCGCCGGCACATGTGCAGGGGCCGCCGGGTCAGGCGGCGTTCCATCAGGTCGGAAACGCTCCATTCGTCCTCGCCGGGCAGGGGCGGACCCGACAGGTCTTCCGCCACCTTGGAAACGATTATGGAAAAGGCGTGGGCCAGTCGACGCCGACGGGCCTCTTCCAGGGAAAAGGCCTGGCTGTGGTTCAGGGACCCTTCCCGCGAGTCCGGTCCCAAGGGGTCGTCTTCCACCAGGTTTTCGGCGGCCGCCTTGGTAAAGGCCTGCTTATCGAACTTGTGGCGGTCCCGGGGCCGGTCCGGGTTATGGACCGCCCCTGCCTCCCGTTCGGGGTTTCCAGGCCCGGAAGCCGCGGCCAGGTCCGAGGGAAAGACCAGGTCCGGCGTCGGCGCCAGGTCCAGGACCCGCCGCCAGGGCGGGGCCAGCCGCGACATTTCAGCCATCCTTTTGGTCCCGGTCGAGCCGTCGCTGGAAAATCGAACCGCCCCGGCCGATCCACTTGGCTTCCCCGGCCCGGCCCCAGGATTCTCCGAACACATGCTGAAAGACGTGGCGCTTGGCCAGGTCCACGATAATCTCCGCGCCCTGTTCCGGGGTCCAGCGGAGGTCCACGCCGTCGCTCTTGGCCAGTATCTCCCGTTGGGAAAACTTGACGATGTCGATATGGGCCCAGGTGGGCAGGGCCTTGACGTCCTCCCAGGTCGCCGCGTCCTCCACCAGGAGCACTTCCCCGTTTTCCCCCCACAGGCCTTCCAACTCGTTGACCCGGGACAAGGGCCAGGGCCGTTCCAGGCTGATGACCCGGCCGTGGACCCGGGCGATATCCCCCAGCCGGTCCGGGCTGTCCGTCGGACCGTCCACCAGCCGGACCAGTTCGTTATACGCCGATTTGGTCAATTCGATCAGGCCGCCGGAACTCGCCGGGTCGGGCGGGTCCCCGGGGGTTTCGAAATTTTCGTCGAAGGACCGGGCCTCGGCCAGCCTGGGCATGGACCGGCCCCGGCCGCTCGCCTCGTCGCGTGGGAAGGGGCGAAGACCGATTTCGTACGCCGCGGGGTCCAGCCGGTTCCGGAATTTGTTCTTCCACCTGCTTTTCCCCTGCTCCGCCCGGCGCAACAGTTCGTGATTTTCCTCGCTCTTGGTCACCAGTTGGTACACCAGGTCGTCCCAGTCGGCCTCGTCCCCCAAGAGGGCCACCGCGTCCAGGAGCTGCCTCAGTTCCTGGATGGTGGCGGGCTTGGGCAGCTCGGCCGCGAGGCAGCGTTCGTACAGGATCACGGCGTTGTATACATAGGGGTGGTCCGGGTGGGTCAACCGCAAGGCCTGGTAAACCAGGGACGGCGTGGGCGCCGGGAAATCGATCTTGGGCAGGCGGCGCAGCAACGGCTCGCTCATTTCCCGTTCCATGTTGAAGGTCAGGAACACCACCAGGCGGGACAGGTCCGCCTGAAAGACCCGGCCGGAAAAATTGACCCGGCCGGTCTGAAGAAAGTCGAGCAGAAAGGAATCGGCGCTGGGCCGGGTCTTGTCCCATTCGTCGAGCGTCAGGATGACCCGGCGGCCGGCGCCTTCCGCCTGGGTCGCCCGCACCGCCTGAATAATCACCCCGTCGAACAGGGCGACCCCGGAAACCGAATCCTCGGAAGGCAGCATCTTGACCAGCAGGTCTTCCTCCCTGGTCCCGGGAAAACATTGATAGAAAAAGAAATCGGCGTCAATGACCCGGGCCAGGACTTCCGGCAGAAAACTCTTGCCCGCCCCGATGGGCCCGGATAAAAACGCCCCGGCCGCGGGCTTGGTCGCCAGGGCGACCTGGACCGCCGCCGCGAAGCGGTCGTCGCAGAGGTACCCGGCCCGGCGGAGACGCGTGGTTAAATCGGACATATGTACACCCAAACCGACATGGCCCGCGGGCCATGTCGGTCACAACAATCAATGAAAACGCCCTTCGGGCGTTTTCATGCCAAAGTAAGAAATGTCCGGCGCCCTTGGCCGGACCACGCTGTTTACCCGCGGCCCTGGAACAATCGACCGCGGGCGGTCAACCTTATAATCGTGACCGGGCCGGGGCCGCCCCCGGTCAAAAATCCAGGAGAACGGCGTAGGTTTGGCCGGGTCCATGGACCCCCATGACCAGGTTCAATTCAATGTCCGCGGTGCGGCTGGGGCCGGTGATGAAGCTCGCGGCCCGGGGCCAGCCGGAGGCGCCCAGGCGCCTGATGGCCTCGGTCGGTCCGTAAATCAACCGGTCGACCGGGACCAGGGCCGCGTGAACCGGAGGGACCAACGACGCGGACAGCTCTCCGGGCGGGTCGCTGCGCACGGCCAGGGAACCGCTGTAAGCCATGGCCAGAAAGGCGCCGGTAAGTCCGAAGGCGGCGTCCCGGGCCTGGTCCGGATGGGCGGACCAGACTTCGAGGTTCAACTTTTCGAGAATCCCCTTGAGGTCCGGAGCGACATCCAGGGCCGAGGTCGCCACCGCCGCCGGACCGGGGTATTCCCGGGAAATTTCCCGAATGATTTCTTCCAGGTCCCGGGGCGAGCCGGCCAGGCGCAAGCGCCCCCCCAGGTTCACCCAGCGCTCGGAAAATTCCCGTTTCAATTCCTCCCGGGACCGGGTTTCACGGTTCGGCTCCGGCGGCAAGCGCCGCGGGTTCGGAGGCGGTCCCCCGGCCAGGGCCTTTTTGACGCGGTTTAGTATATCGTCTCGGGCGGCGCTCATTTCTCATTCCCCTTGAACATGGACCGGTGGAACGGTTCCTCGGCCAGGCGGGGCAGGCATCTCCCCTGTCCGGTGTTTTTCAATACTTCCGGGCCCCGGCGAACAGCGCCGTCCGGGTCCAGGACCACCCGGGAAGCCTTCCCGGCGGCCCTTCCGGCCAGGTCGAATCCCAGGGGCGCGGCCAGGACCTTGCCCGCGACGGATAAAAGAAGCTCCAACTTCCGGTCGCCCCGGGCCAGTCTTTGCCGCAGTTTCAGAATCAGGCTCGGCAGCTCGATCTTGACCGGGCAAACCTGGCCGCAGGCCTGGCAGAGGGTCGACGACGCGACCACATTCGCGGCCGCCTCCGCGCCCATGGCCGCTCCGGTGAGGACCACGCCGATGGGTCCGGAATACACCCACGGGTAGCTGTGCCCCCCGAGGCGGGCGTAGACGGGGCAAAAATTGAGGCAAGCCCCGCAGCGCAGGCAACGAAGAATCTGCCGGAAGTCCGGGTCGGCCAGGACCTTGGAACGGAAACCGTCCAGGATGATGAGGTGAAGCTCCTCCGGCCCTTCACCTTCCCGGCGGCCGGGACCGGTCAGGAAGGACACGTACGAGGGAAGTCTCTGCCCCACCGCCGACAGCGGCAGAATCCGCAGCAGGCTGGACAGGTCTTCCATGTCCGCCACGACTTTTTCCAGCCCCATGACCACCACGTGAACCTTGGGCAGGGTGGTGGACATGCGGATGTTGCCTTCGTTTTCCAGAAGAACGATGGTCCCGGTCTCGGCCACGGCGAAATTGGCCCCGGTGATCCCCAGGTCCGCGTCCAGGAATTTTTGCCTCAGCTTGACCCGCACCGCCTGGGTCATGACTTCCGGTTGGTCGGTGTAGGGCAGGCCGATCTTTTCCTCGAACAACCGGCCGATCTCTTCCTTGGTCTTATGAATGGCCGGTCCGATGATATGGCTGGGCCTCTCGCCGACCAACTGGATGATGTACTCCCCCAGGTCGGTCTCCATCACTTCCAGGCCGGCGGCTTCCAGGGCCGGGTTGAGGTAGATTTCCTCCGTGGTCATGGACTTGCCCTTGACCACGGTTTTGAGGCCTTTTTCCCGGGCCAGGTTGAGAATATATTCGATTACTTCCCGGCCGTCCCGGGCGTAGGCCACTTGCCCGCCCCGGGCCCTGACGTTCTCTTCCAGCCGGGGGAGGTAGACGTCCAGGTTCAGCAGGGCGCGGTCCTTGGCTTCCTTGGCCCTTTCCCGCAGTTCCTCGAAGTAGCCCAGGTCGGCCGCCGCGCGGGTCCGGTTGTTTTTAAAGGTCCCGGTGGCCCGGCTGAGGGCGAGTTGCAGGAACTCGTTTTGCAAGGCCTTGCGGGTTATCTGGTCAAAATCGACTTTATCGGGCATAGCCGTCACCTTGGGCCAGCACCTCGACGATGTGCCGGGCTTTCATCCTCGACTTCCGGGCTTTCAGGACCGAATCAACGTTAAGCAGGCACCCGGGTTCGGTCATGACCATCAGGTCCGCGCCGGTTTCCAGGGCCTGCTTGACCTTGGCCTCGGCCATGGCCAGGGACAGGGGCGGGTTCTTGGCCATGAAGGCCCCGCCGAAACCGCAACAAACCTCGGGCTCGGCCATTTCCACCAACTCGAGCCCCTGGACGCGGGCCAGCAGCCGCCGGGGTTCATCCTTCAGGCCTAGTCCCCGGAGGGGGTGGCAGGAATCGTGGACCGTGGCTTTTCCCGCGAAGACGGCCCCCAGGTCGTCCGTTTCCAGCACGTTGACCAAAAAATCCATCAGCTCGTAGGTCTTGGCCCCCACGGCCTCGGCCCTGGCCTTCCAGCCCGGTTGTTCGGCGAACAGTTCGGGATAGTGATTTCGCACGGTCAGGACGCAGGAAGCGGATATCGAGACCACGGCCGCCGCGGGCTCGAACACCCGGATATAATGATGGGCCAGGCTCTCGGCCGCCTGGGGTTGTCCGACATTGAAGGCCCATTGTCCGCAACAGGTTTGGTCCTCGGGGTAATCCACTTCCAGTCCGACCTTCTTCAGGACCCGGATGGCCGCCCGCCCGAGGGCCGGATAGTACAGATCGGCCAGGCAGGGAAGAAATAGACTGACCTTTTTGGGTTTGGAATTCATGGCTGCTCCAAAAAATACTTTTCTCGTCGCCAGGCAAGGCGGCGCCTCGCACCTAAAAAAAACAACCCCGTCCCCGGACGAGACCGGGTCGGGGTTGGGAGGGACCGCGTCAAATTATTGCTTGGTTTTGTGGTACGCGGCCACAAAAGCCTCGAACAATTCCGGAATTCGCACCACGCCCTCGACGCGATCGGCTTCCACCACCGGGACGGCCCGGACTTCCAGGTTCTTTTCCGTAAGGACCTTGAACGCCTTGAGCAGGTCATCGCCCATGCGCAGATACGGGACCTTCACCATGTAGTCCCTGACCATGCGGTAATTGCATTCCCTGAGGCCTTTTTCCAGGGCGTCCGCCCAGCCGTCCTGGCCGAGCAACCCGGTCCAGAGCTTGAATTCCGGCTTGAAGGCGTCCAGGATGTTACGCATGGAAATCACGCCCAAGGGATGCATCTTTTCGTCAACCACCACCAGGCTCCGGCTGACCGCCCCGCAGGCGCCGGCCTGATGCATCAATTCCATGGCCTCGCCCAAGGTGGCGTCCGGCCCGATAGTCTGGAAATTCCGGTCCAGGAAATCCCAGACACGAACGGATAACGGCATTTCACCCTCCTGATTTTCCTAACCGCCGGACCGATGTTCCAACGGCAACCATATTAATTCACGGCCCGGACCGCGACCATACATCGCGGTCCCCGGCGCCCGACGGACAACGGGAGCGCCTTTTGGTCGGGCGCCTGGCCCCGGGCGGCCCGGAAAAAAAACCCGCCGGGAAGGATTATATGTTTTTCCAGCAAAGCCGCAAGTGTTCTTCCGCCGGCTTGGCCGAAAAAAGGCTGACCGCGACGGCCAGGACGAAGGCCGCGGGCAAGGCGACAATATTCGGGTCCACCATCTCGAGAATCCCCCAGGAAGTCCCGGCCGCCAGGGTGACCTGGCCGGTCAGGGCCTGGCACAAGCCCAGGGCCTCGGCCTCCTTGCGGTGCACGAATACCAGAAAAAAAAGACTGATCAAAAACCCGCCGACCATGCTCGCGACGGCCCCGGCCCGGGTCATGCCCTTCCAGTAAAGCCCCAGGAAATAGGCCGGCAGGAAGGCGGCCCCGCACAGGCCGAAGAAAAAGGCCGTGGCGATGGCGATGATCCCGGGCGGCAAGGCGTAGCCCCAGGCCAGCGTGAGGATGATGGTCAAGCCCACGCCCATCCGGGTGACGGCGATTTCCCGGCCGCGGCCCCCCCGGCCCAGGGCCATTTCATAAAAATCCCGGCCGAGCGAAGTCCCCCCCACATGGTAATGGGAACTGAGGGTGGACATGGCCGCGGCGAACATGGCCAGTAAAAAGAGGATCGAAAACCAGTTCGGGGTCAGGCGCTCGATAAAGGTCGGAATGATTGCGTCCACATTGCCCTGGCCCATGACGATGCTTATCGCCGGGGTCAGGACCTTGCCGTCCACTTCCTGGGTGAAAAGCCCGAGGGAGTCCCGCAGGGCGGTCAGGCCGCCCTCCACGGGCAGCAGGCCGTATTCCTTGAAAAAAACCGCGTTGGACAAGGCCCCGACCACAAAGGCGACCCCGGTCATGCACAGAATAAAAACCCCGCCGTACAAAACGGCCCGGTGCAGTTCCCGGTCGGATTTAACCGTCATGAACCGGACCGCCAGTTGCGGCTGGGCCAGGACCCCGATGCCGACGCCGTAGATGATGGTGGTGTAGATCACCATCCACAGGGGAGACCCCAGCTCGGCGCCCTGGGTCCAGCCCAGCATCCCGCCCTTGGCCAGCTTGGCCGGCACGTACTGGGCCATGTCGGTCAAGGCCTGGTGGGCCCCGGTCAGGCCGCCGAGCTTTCCATAGGTGAACAGCGCCAGAAACACCATCATGACCAGCATGATGGTCGCCTGGAAGGCGTCGGTGTACATAACCGCCTTCAAGCCGCCGGTAACCACGTACAAGGCCAGAATGACGGAAAAGCCAAGGAGCGAGATATTAAAAACGGAAGCGGACAGGGACGCCGCGGCCGCGACGGATAAATTTTCCGCCAGGGCTTCCATGACGCTGGCCTCTATCATCCGGCAGATGCCGATCAGGACCGCCGCGGCGTAGACCGGAATGAAAAAAAAGATCACCAGCCCGGCGAACCCCTGGACAAAACGCGATTGGTACCGCTGCCCCAATAACTCGGGAAACGTATGGGCGTCCAAGGCAATGCCCATGCGGCGGGTCCTTTTGCCGAAAAAAACCATGGCGATGAACACGCCGACGAAAATATTCAGAAAGGTCAGCCACAGCAGCGGGAACCCATACATCCCCGCCGCTCCGCCAAAACCGATAATAGCCGACGTGCTGATGAACGTGGCGCCGTAGGACATGGCCATGACGAACGGGTTCATGGTTCGGCCGGCCAGCATGTAGTCGCTGGCTTCCCGGGTCTCTTTCCACCCCTTGTATCCCAAATAGAAGACGATCACCAGGTACAGCAGGGTCAAAACGATCTTGACCGCCATCTTTCCTCCTTAAAAGCCGGCTCCCGGACTTTATGCCACTAGGGCAGTTTTTCCTTCAATTTCTTGTCCTTCCGCTCCCATTCGACCTTCTCTTCCAGGCCTTCCGCGTACCGCCCCATGCTGTTCCATTTAACTAGGCCGTAAATGACGCAGAAAATAGCGGACAACACCGAAAGAATGAAGGCCAGGGCCATCTCGCCGCTTCCCAAGCCGAGCACCGCTCATCACCTCCTCCAACTTGTTTCTGATCAATGTTTTAACCGCCGCTTGCAAAACCTTGGTCCTTGACCCAAGCTGCCGTCAGCCTCAAATTTAACTCATCGAAATACTTCAGTATGTCAGCGGGTTTAAATTTTTACCTTCCTAGCTTTGGGCCAAATATCCGGGTTGTGCAATTGATTCTTAAGTTAATTTATGATCGGCCCAATGTCAATTGAAATGGCCTAAATTCAGCTTCCCCCGGGACCAAGGGGACCGGCCGTCGCCGCGCCCGCGGGCCGCCGGACCCCCCGGGACCATCCCGGCTTCCGGCGGCCCAACCTAGGGGCGCCTCCCCGTGGGCGCCCTCTTGGCAAGTAATTTGCCGACCTTCATTTTTATTTCCGGCCGCAATCCCGGTCGCGCGAAAGAGGGCAGGCGCGGGGACCCGCCCCTACAAGCCTTAAACAACCACCGCCGCCGGCCCAACGTAGGGACTGTTGGCGGCCGGTTGAAAATGTAAGGAAAATGGCCAAATGAAAATGAGTACGGCTGGTTCCCAAGCTCTAGCTTGGGAACCTCGGCCAGGGAAGCTCCAGCTTCCTCACTCTAGAGATGTAGCGCCCCCGCCCCGCCCATAATCGTTGGTCAGGAAATGGACCTTGCCCGGCGATCATTCAGGCATGGGTTCAACGAGACGGATGAAATTTCAAACCGACTAATATCGATACCTTCACCGCCGCGCTAGGACTACGAAATGTAAACGCCGCGTTGATTCCCCGTGGTTGTTTTCCGGATAAAGTGGGGAAGCTAGAGCTTCCCATTCTCGGGTTCCCAAGCTAGAGCTTGGGAACCAGCGAATAATATTAACAAGACACCCAGCGATACGCCAAGCCACAATCCCGGTCGCGCGGAAGAGGGCAGGCGCGGAGACCCGCCCCTACAAGCCTTAAACAACAACCACCGCCGCCGGCCCAACGTAGGGACCATCCCGGCCCCCGGCGGCGCCGTCCGAGTTGACCCTCCATAACCTGTTGTTTTGACGCTAATTATCCAAAAGCTAAAGTTTGCTTTAAAAAAGGCGCCGTGTTTTTAATAATTCCTCTAAAGCCGTCCACCCTTCTTACCGATAAGTTGAACAAAGAGAACTCCAAGTTTAAAAAAGGAGTTTATCCGGGGAGGAAGAAAAATGCAGATAGGCGGTTTCAACACTGGCGCCGCCACCACCGGCGCAGCCCAATACCCGGCGCTGCAGGGATACCTGGAGCGGGTAACCGGGGGAGGTCTGCGTGAATTCCAACAAGAACAGGTCGAGACCAAGATTGCCATTCAAAAGGCTGTTCTTAACGTGGCGGGTTACGGTCACCTGGTCGACACAGTCGTTTAGTTTTCACAAGGAGGCTGATTATGTGGCGCAACATGGAATATGCCAAACTTTCGACCGGCGCCCCGGCGGCGGGAACCGACCCCAACGCCCGGGAAGGCCTGGACCTGGGCCTGGACTGGCGCGGGCTGGATCGTCGCTTTAATCCGGTCTCCCTGTCCAATCAGGCTTGGCGGCGTTGCGGGAGGGTTTGGCGGGAAGAACAAGCATTGCGGCGCGCAGGCGCTCAGCCCATCTGGTGTTGAACCTGGGGGCGGGCATTTTGCGGAAGCCGCGGCTGGGGTCGCATAGAATCCAAAAATCGCGGGCTCGGGAATACCCAACCGCCACCATCATGTGGTCGACGCCCCAGGGCTGGGGGAAAAGCACGACTACCGGACAACCCTGGTCCAGCCAGCGCCGGAGCTGTTCCTCGGAGGACTGAACCAGGGAAGCGTCAAAGCCCCGGTCCTTGGCGTCATGGGCCAGCTCCCGAAATTTCACCACGCGCTTCGGCCGCCTGCTCCATTGGTCAAGGTACTCATCGTTCCCGGTGTATCCGTAATAGGCCATGACCATGGCCAGGGAAGTCGGGCCGCACAACAATTCATGAGGCTGCCGGATGAAGGCGACCGGGATGAAAACAACGTCCCCGGCGGCTTGGGCGGGTTCGAAATCCGCGACCGGGTAAAGCAGTCCGTCGGCCGCGTGGCCGGCCAGGTTGGAACACCCTCCGAAAACGAGCGCGCCGCCGGCCAGGACGACCAGCATAAGCAACCTCTTGACCCAAGCCCTCGTCATCGACGTCACTCCCGATCCTAACAGGCGCCCCCGGAACCTTTTCCCGGACCGCGCGGTTGATCATCCCAGGTTACCCTTCCTCGACCAAAACGGTCAACAACCCTTTCGGACCGATGAAATTAATCTCGACAACCATCAATCCAAGGGCTAAGATTATATATCATTGGAAAGGCTTACCGGAGGTTTGGCGGACGTGAAAGTCACCCTGGCTCAACTCAACCCCAAGGTCGGAGATTTCCAGGGAAACCTGGCCAAGGCCCTCGCTGTTTTGGAAAGGGTCAAACCCGATTTACCGGACCTGATTATTTTTTCGGAACTGTTCCTGATGGGCTATCCGCCCCAGGACCTGCTGGAAAAAAAATGGTTCATCGAACGACAACGCCAGGCCCTGGACGTCCTGATAAAGGAGTCCAAAAACCATCCGGACACCGGGTTGGTGGTGGGCGCGGCCGTGCCGACCAACCGGCCCCACGGCCATGGACTCTACAACGCGGCCCTGCTCATTCATCAGGGCCAGGCCGGCTTTTCCCAGGCCAAGACCTTGCTCCCGGTTTACGACGTCTTTGACGAAGCCCGGTATTTCGACACGGCCGCGCAGATCAAGCCTGTACCTTTCAAGGGGGAGGTCCTGGGCCTGACCGTCTGCGAGGACGCCTGGAACGATCCGGACATGTGGCAGAGCCGGCTCTACACCCAGGACCCCATCGAGGCCATGGCCCAAAAACGGCCGTCCCTGCTGATCAACGTTTCGGCCAGCCCCTTCCACGCCGGCAAGGATGAAACCAGATACCGGCTGCTGAGCAATCACGCCGCCCGCCACCAGATTCCCTTCATCTTCGTCAATCAGGTGGGCGGCGACGACCAGCTTATTTTTGACGGGCAAAGCATGATCCTGGACAAGAAGGGACGCCCCCTGGTCATGCTCGACAACTTTGTCGAACAGGTCGTCACGGTCGACCTGGACAAACCCGGCCCGCCCCTGACCTTCGTTCCCCAGGACCGCGCCGCCGCGGTCCGCCAGGCCCTGGTCCTGGGAATCAGGGACTACCTGGGCAAGTCTGGCTTCTCCTCGGCCGTGGTGGGTCTTTCCGGAGGAATCGACTCGGCCGTCACCTGCGCCCTGGCCGTGGAAGCCCTCGGACCGGCCAACGTCGCCGGCATTTCCATGCCTTCCGTTTTTTCCAGCCAGGGGAGCAAGGACGACGCCGCGAAACTGGCGCGAAATCTGGGCGTGAATTTCCAGACCATTCCCATCAAAAGCATCCACGACGCCTATCTTAAAAGCCTGGCCCCTCATTTTAAGGGCCGCGAACCCGATGTGACCGAGGAAAATATCCAGGCCCGGATCAGGGGCAATCTCCTGATGGCCTTTTCCAACAAATTCGGGAGCCTGGTTCTTTCCACCGGAAACAAGAGCGAATTGGCCATGGGCTACTGCACCCTCTATGGCGACATGTCCGGCGGCTTGGCCGTCCTCTCGGATGTTCCCAAGGCCATGGTTTACCAACTGGCCGAACTCATCAATCAAAACGGCGAAATCATCCCCCGGGAATCCATCGAAAAACCGCCGTCCGCCGAGCTGCGGCCGAATCAGAAGGACGAGGACAGCCTGCCCCCCTATCCCTTGCTGGAACAAATACTCCAGCTCCACATCGAGGAAGGACTTTCCAGCCGGGAAATTATCGCCAAGGGCTTCGAGCCGGACATGGTTTCCTGGATCGTTCGGACCGTCAATAGAAACGAATATAAACGCCGCCAGGCCCCTCCGGGACTGAAGGTCACCACCAAGGCCTTCGGCGTCGGCCGCCGCATGCCGATCGTGGCCGAGCATAACCTGTAAGGGGGCCGGCCGAGCCGAACCATGGCGCCAGGCCCACAACGGCCGACTCTCCACGGCCAAAGGAATAAAATGCCCTCGGAACGCCTGCCCCTAAAAGCGATACTCCTTCTGCTCGGCCTCTCCCTGGTCTGGGGGACCAACTTGGCCGTGACCAAGATCGGCGCCCGCGAAATGGCCCCGGTCTTCATGTCCGGAATACGCTCGGTCCTGGCCTGCGCCTGCCTGGCCGCCTGGATGAAATACAAGGGAATCATCTTCTTCCCCTCGCGGATAATTTTTTTCCACGGGGCGGTCGTGGGTTTCATCTTCGCGGCCGAGTTCGGCCTGATCTACCTGGGCCTGACCCTGTCCCTGGCCTCCCACGTGTCCGTCATTCTTTACACGGCGCCGTTTTTCGCCGCCCTGGGCGCCCATTTATTCCTGCCCGCCGACCCGCTGCATTTCCGAAAATTTTCCGGCCTGGCCCTCGCCTTCGCCGGGGTCGTCCTTTTATTCGTCAAAAACCTGGGGCAGACATCCGCGACGGTTCTGCTGGGCGACTTGTTGGTTTTGGGCGCGGGGGCGTTTTGGGGCGGGGCCTCGGTCTACGTCAAGAAATTCCTGGCCGGAAAAGCCGGCGCCATCCAGACCCTTTTCTACCACCTGTTTTTTTCCGGTCCCCTGCTGTTGGCCTACGCCCTGGTCTTCGAGCATCCCCTGGTCCACGACCTGTCGTGGGTCGGGGTTTCGTCCCTGCTTTTTCAGAGCGTCATTGTGGGCGTCTTCAGCTACCTGCTGTGGATGCGGATGATCATGACCTTCCCGGTGAGCCTGCTGCACGCCTTTTCCTTCTTCACTCCGGTGTTCGGAGTGTTCATCAGCGGGGCGCTCATTCTGGGGGAGCCCCTCGGGACCAATCTCCTGGCGGCCCTGGTCTTGGTCAGCCTGGGGCTGGTCCTGGTCAACAAACCCTAAAATCAGGAGAAATACCTTGCGTCTTCTCGTCGCCTCGGATTGGCACCTGGGTCGGCTCTTCCATGGGACCCACCTCACCGACGACCAGGCTTTCGTCCTGGAACAATTCCTGACCCTGGCCCGGGAATCGCGGGCCGAGGCCGTCCTAATCGCCGGCGACGTCTTCGACCGGGCCGTCCCGCCGCCCGAAGCCGTCCAGCTCTTGGACGAAACCCTGGCCCGCTTGATTCTCGACGTCAAGGTCCCGGTGATTCTCATCGCCGGCAACCACGACAGCCCGATCAGGCTAGGATTCGGCGCCGAGGTCATGGCCGGAAGCGGCCTGTACGTCCGGGGTTCCTATACCGGGATCGACCGGCCCATTATCCTGGAAGACAAATTCGGCCCCCTGGCCGTCCTGCCCTTTCCCTTCGCCGAACCCGCCCTGGTCCGGCGCAAGCTGGGCGGGGACGACAATTTCGATCAACAGGCCGCCCTCAAGGCCCGGACCCAGGCCTGGGCCCCGGCCTTGAGCCCGGAACCGACCAGGTCCATCGCCCTGGCTCATGTCTTCGTGGCCGGAGGGACCGCCTCGGACTCCGAAAGGCCCTTGTCCCTGGGCGGGCAGGAAACCGTCGAACCGGAGGTCTTCGCCAACTTCAACTTCACCGTGTTGGGGCATCTGCACCGTCCCCAGGCCGCCGCCGCGGGCAATATCATCTATCCCGGCTCGCTGCTGAAATATTCCTTCTCGGAAATCAAGGACAAAAAATCGGTCTGCCTCCTGGAAATCGACGCCCGCGGCTCGACGCGGGTGGAACGGATTCCTCTTTCCCCCCGCCGCGACATGAGGAAAATCGAGGGCTCTTTCGACGAAATAATGGCCGGCCCCGGACCCGGCGAAAGCAAGGACGACTATATCCTGATCTCCCTGCGGGACAAGGGCCCCATACTGGACGCCGTCGGACGAATTCGGGAAATATACCCCAACGTGCTCCACCTGGAACGCCCCTTCCTGACCGCCCCGGACCACGACCGGCCGCCGACCGGGGACCACCGCCGGCTGGGGGAGCTCGATCTTTTCCGGTCGTTTTTCCACTACGCCGCCGGAGAGGCTTTAAGCGATGCGGAAGAAGAAGTCCTGGTCGAATCCCTGTCCGCCCTAAGCCGCCTCGAAAGGGAAAATTGACATGAAACCACTGCTGCTGACGCTTCAGGCCTTCGGACCGTTCGCCGGAAAGTTGATCCTCGATTTCCGGGACCTGGGGGGACGGGCCTTTCTGCTGATCAACGGCCCCACCGGCGCCGGCAAGACCTCCATCCTCGACGCCATCTGCTTCGCCTTGTACGGCGCGCCCTCGGGCCCGGAACGGGAAGTCCGGCACGTCCGCAGCCACCACGCGCCTCCGGACCTCCAGACCGAGGTAACCCTGGACTTCTCCCTGGGCGAAAAAATCTACCGGATCGAGCGGCGGCCCCAGCAGGAAAGGCCCAAGTTGAGGGGCGAGGGGGTCGCCACCCTGCCGCCCCAGGCCCAGCTTTACGAACTAGACCGGGATTTTACCATAACCCGGACCATGGCCGACCGGGTCAACCAGGTGGGGGAAGCGGTCGTCAACCTTATCGGGTTCCATCACGATCAGTTCCGGCAAGTCATCATGCTGCCCCAGGGCCAGTTTCGGCGCTTGCTCCTGGCCGACTCCAAGCAGCGCCAGGAAATCCTCGAAACCCTGTTCGACGCCGAAAAATATCGCAACATCGAGGAATTTCTCAAGAACTCGGCCAAGGAAGCCGAAACCGGGGTCGCCAGGCTCCTGGATGTCCGTAAAACCATCCTGGCCCAGGCCCAGGTCGAATCCGGGGATGAATTGACCCGCTTGTTGCAAAACCGGCGGTCCGCGTTGGAAAAAGAGAGGGAGCGGCTGGCGGCCCTGGAAATTATGGAAAAAGAGGCGGCCGAGAATTTAGTCCAGGCGAAAAAAGCCCTGGAACGCCTGGAAGAACACCGCTCCGCCCAGAACGCTCTTACCACTCTTCGGCAAAAGGAACCGGAACAAAAACTTCGGGAAGCCGGCCTGGAAAAGGCCCGGCGGGCCGCCGGGATCGGGGGGGCGGAGTCCCTGGCCGCCATCCGGCGGAAGGATTTTGCCGAGGCGGAAAAAAGGCTCGACCTGGCCCAAAAAGCCCTGGACCGCGCCCTGGGGGAAGCCCGGGCGGCCGACCAGTCGTTCCGACAGGAACAGGATCGGGAAGACCAACGGATTCAAGCCCGCCGGGAAATTTCCCAATTGGAGGCCCTGGCGCCCAGAATAGCCGAGCTGGCCGGACGGCGGCGGTCCTTTACCCTGGCCGAAAAAACCGCGACCCGGGAAGCCGAGGCCCGGGACAGGAAAAAGCTGGCCTGGGAACAGCAACAAGCCCGGCTTAAAATAATGGAAGTCGAGCTGAAACAGGTCGCCGCCTTGGCGGAACGGTTCGAAGTCCTGGAGATCAAGGCCCGGGACCTGGAAAAGGCCCGGGCCGGGAAAGCCAGGCTGTTGGAAACCGCCGACCTGATGAAAAAAGCCGGCCGCAAGCATGAAAAATCCCTCAAGGCCTTCGAGCAAGCGAAATCGATGCTGGAAAAAAGCAGGGAAGAATTCAGCGCGCTGGAACAGGCCTTCCTGGGCGGCCAGGCGGCGGTCCTCGCCCGGGCCCTGGAACCGGGACGACCCTGCCCGGTCTGCGGGTCCGCCCATCACCCCCAGCCGGCCCAGGCCGACGTCCCGGCTCCCAGCCAGGCGGATGTGACCCAAAAACGCGACAACATCCGAAAATTGGAAATTAGCCTGGAAAAGGCCCACGGGGCCGCCGGCGCGGACCTGGGGGAACTGGAACGCCTGGGCGGCCAGGTTCAATTCCTGGCCGAATCCCTGGGTGCCGCCGCGAATATTGACCCGGCCGTCCTGGAAGAACAGGCCGCCGGCGTCCTTCGGGAACTGGCCCGGGCAAAAGAGGCCCAGGCCCGGATGAGGACGCTGGAACCTGACTTGGCCGAGGCCGAAAAAAAACTGGCCGAGGCCCGGCGGGAACTGGAAAAGGCGGTCATGGTTTTATCCTCGGCCGAGGCCGAGCGGGCCGCCGCCGAAGCCCTGGTCCGGGCCGGGGAAGCGGAGCTCCCCCCCGGGTTCGGGTCCGAGGACGCCTTGAAAAAGGCCCTTGACCAGGCCGCGGCCCGACTGGCGGCCCTGGAAAAAGCCCTGGAAATGGCCCGGGACCGCGTCGGGCGGGCCGGGCAGGCCCAGGCTTCGGCCCTGGCCGTCCGGGACGCGGCCCGGGAAAAAAAGGAACAAGCGGCCCGGGACCTGGACGCCCAACGGGAAACCCTGAACCGGGAAATCAGCCGGGCCGGGTTCGCTTCCCCGGAGGAATACCAGGAAGCCAAGCGTTCCGAAGAGGAAATCAAGGTCCTGGAAACGTCCCTGCGGCGTTTTTATTCCGAGCTTGAAGCGGCGCTGGACCGGGCCCGGCGGACCGAGGACGCGATTCGGGGCCTGGTCCGGCCCGACCTCGCCGCCCTGGGAACAGCGGCCCAAAAAGCCCGGGCCGACCTGGACGCTTCCATCCGCCTGGAAACCGAAACCGCCGGCCGGGTCAAGAACCTGACCCTGGCCCTCCAGCAACTGGAAAGCAGCCAGGACGAGCTGCGCGGCCTGGAAAACCGCCTGGCCGTGGTCGGGCGGTTGGCCGACACGGCGACGGGCGCCAACCAGTTCAAGCTGACCTTTCAGCGGTTCGTGCTGGGCGCCTTGTTGGACGATGTTCTCACCGCCGCCACCAGCCGGCTTCAAATCATGAGCCAGGGACGATATCGCCTGGAAAGAATTTTCGGCGGAGAAGACCGGAGGCGGTCCTGGGGTCTGGACCTCCAGGTCCACGATGAATACACGGGCCGGGCCAGGCCGGTTTCCACCTTGTCGGGCGGGGAAAGCTTCCTGGCCGCTCTATCCCTGGCCCTGGGCCTGGCCGACGTGGTCCAGGCCTACGCCGGAGGCGTTAAGCTCGACGCCATCTTTATCGATGAAGGTTTCGGCAGCCTCGACCCCGAAGCCCTGGAAGCCGCCCTGAGGGCCCTGGTGGATTTGCAAAAAGGCGGCCGCCTGGTCGGGATTATTTCGCATGTGCCGGAATTGAAGGAAAGAATCCCCACCAGGCTGGAAGTCGTCCCGGGGAGGTCCGGCAGCGCGGCCTCGTTCGTCTTGGGGTAGGCCGGGGCGGGAAGGGCGGTCAAGGTCCGCCTGGGCCGGTCCAACTTCCCTTCCGCGGGCCGGTTATGATAAAAAACGCCATATTGAGCCGTTGACCAAACTTTTTCCAGGAGCAAAAAATGACCATCAAATACGCCCATACCAACCTGGTGGCCCGGGATTGGCGAAACCTTTCCCTTTTTTATCGGACGGTGTTCGAGTGCGTCCCGGTTCCGCCCCAACGCCGACTGTCCGGTTCGTGGCTGGGAGAGGCCATCGGGGTCCCCGGGGCGTCCCTGGAGGGGGAGCACCTCCGGCTGCCCGGGTTCGGGGACGAGGGGCCGACCCTCGAAATTTTCAGTTACGCCGCCATGGAAGACCGGCCCGCGCCTCGGGCCGACCGGTTGGGGTTGTGTCATCTGGCCTTTCAGGTCGACGACGTCGCCGGGGTTTTAACCGCCGTCGAGGCCGCGGGCGGGCGGGCAGTCGGACGCGTGACCGCGGCCCAAGTCGCGGGCAAGGGCCTTTTGACCTTCGTTTACGCCGCCGATCCCGAAGGCAACATCGTGGAAATACAATCCTGGACCTGACAATTAGAGCCCCGACGGCCGATCCTTTCCCCCGCCTTCGGGGCGCCCGCCATTGCACCTTTTAGCCACTGCTTTTATATTTAAATCAGGAGGGTCTTAAAACGAAAATCAGGCGTTTTTTGAGCCGGCTTCAACCTCTCCCAACCTGATTCAATCCCGCTACGGCGACCGGCCGCGGTTCCGAAAAAAAGTCCAGGGATGAACTTTCCACAACCCGGGGGGGGAGGGGAAGCATGGGAAAAACGCCAAAACTTATCGCCGTCGCCGTCGCGATCTCGCTCACGGTCGCTGTTTTTTCCCTCCTGCTTTATTCAACCCTCATGAAAAAACAGAATAATGACGCCGGAATCCCCGGTCCCAAGATGTATTTGTCCGGACAAAAAGTCGCCGTCATGACCAATCACCCCCACGTCCGGGCCTCGGAAGCCCTGGCCGATTGGTTTCAACGGGAAACCGGCGCCGTGGTCCAGAACCTGGTGATCAATTACGAGGATATGGCCCGTTTCGCCATCGAGGACGCGGCCTCGCCCCATCCCCAACTGGATGTCATAATGTTTTGGTACGTGGATTTGGGGGAGCTGGCGAAAAGGCGGGTCTTGGCCGACCTGACCGATTTCATTTCCGAAAACGCCGCCGTCATCCAGCCCGGGGATTTCGTGACCAGCGTGTACGACCCCTACACCCTGTACCAGGGCCGGCGGTTCGCCCTCCCGTACGACGGCGACACGCACGTCCTGTTCTACCGCAAATCCCTGCTGCGAAAATACAACTTTTTCCCTCCCGAAACCTGGGACGACTACCTGAACATTTCCAGGACCATAACCGAGGGGGAAAAAGACGCCGGCATTTTCGGGTCCGCGATCATGGCCCCGGACAACCCCATGGTTATCGTTTCCAGCTTCATGAACCGCCTCGGGGGATACGGTGGCAAGCTTCTGGATGAACGCGGGGCCCCGGCCCTCGACAGCCCGGAAGCGAAACTGGCCTTGGAATCCCTGGTCCAACAGGCGAAATACGCCCTGCCCAGCCCCCTTGAAACCGACTGGGAAGTATCCCGGGACGCCTTTTTAACCGGCCGGGCGGCCATGGTGGAACAGTGGACCGACATCGGCGTCATGGCGGAAGATTCCACCCAATCCCTGATCAAGGGCGACTGGGGCGTGGTCCGGATGCCCAAGGGGTCGGGGGAAAAAGCCGCCCATACTCCGGCCCTGAACGCCGGATTCAGCCTGGGGTTGTCTTCCCGGGCCCCCAACCCGGACGCGGCCCGGGCCTACCTGCTTTTCGCCAACCGGCCGGACATCACCCTGAAACTGAACTTGATCAACGGCGGCATCGACCCGGTGCGGGTCTCAGTGCTTAAATCCCCGGCCTACCGGGACTTCGCCCCCGACTTGCATGGCGCGGTTCAAGCGGCCCTGGAAAGAGCCGCCCCCTGGCCCACGGTTCCCGAGGCCCCGCGACTGCTGGGAATTTTAACCAAATACCTCATCTTGACCCTGGAAGGACAAATGCAACCGGCCGAGGCCCTCGACCAGATACAGGCGCAATGGTCGGCCGTGCTGAAAAAGGGTGACTAGATTTACCGGCCAAGCCTATAGAACCAGGTAATATGATGGGCGCCCGTTTTTTTGCCTTGAAATTCCGGCACAAAATCATCCTGCTTCTTGCCGGCTCCATCCTGGTGTTGACCACGGGAATTCTCCTGGGAACGTGGCGCATCCTGGAAGGATCGGGCCGGGAATTGGCCATAAGCAGCCGCGCCGTTTTGTCGGACCAGACCAAGGGCTTTGTCCGCCGCCTGCTCGCGGAACGGGCCGCCGGCTTGGATATTCAACTGGAACAGGCCCTGGCCAACGTCGGCCTGGGCGCCCTTTTCCTCCCCCCGAACCCGGACGACCGCGACATCGACCGACTCCTCGGCAAGCTGTTCCAGGAAACCCAAAATTGTACCGCCGCGTACTATATTTCCAGCCGAGGGGATATCCGGGTTTTCCCGAATTTTTCGCCGGGGTCCGGTGATCCGCGTCAAATTGCGGCCGGGCTGCGCAACAGTTTCCCATCCCTTGCCTCCGCGCCTCTCCGGCCGGGAACGGCCCTCTGGGGCCAGGTCCACTCCAACCCTTTTTCCCGGACCCACGACTTGGTGGTCGACGCCGCGGCGCCCATCACCGCCGCGGGTCTTATCCATGGCTATGTCGGCGTCTCGATTTCACTGACCAGAATCATCGCCCGATTCAACCAAGACCAACCCCTGCGCGGCAGTTATTTTTTTATCATCGATTCCCACTTTCAACTGCTCGGGGCGCCCCCCCATGGACGGGTGGAACTGGTTCCCCGGGGGTCGCAAAACCCAAGGGGGATGGTGGACATCCGGAACACCGGCAATAAAATCCTCGACCAGGTTCTTCAAAAAATCGTCCTGGGCGAATCCTCGCTGCTGGAAATCGACCTGGGCGGCGAATCCAAATACCTGGCCTATCGTCCCTTGAGCAAAATCAACTGGCGCACCGGCCTGGTCGCGCCGGTCAACCTGGTCGCCGCCGCCTCCGGCACGCTGACCCAACTGGTCAAATCCGGAACCAAGACCGTCCTGATCGGCATACTCGCTTGGGCGGGCGCGCTCCTTTTTCTCGCCCTCTTGTTCGGTCTGATGCTGACCAGGCGCCTGACCAAGCCATTGTTCGATTTTTCCGCGGCGACGGAAAAAATCGCGCGGGGAGAATACGGCGACCGGGTCGAGGTGGCTTCCCGGGACGAATTGGGAATTTTCGCCCAGGCCTTCAACTCCATGGCCGAAAAAATAAAAAACGCCATTTCCGAGCTCAATACGGCCAATCGCCAGTTGAACCTGAAAAATTTGGAATTGAAAAACGAAATAGATGAAAAAACCACCATGAGCGAGGCCCTGGCCAAAAGCGAGGAAAAATATCGGGAATTGGTTCAAAACGCCAACAGCATCATCCTGCGCCTGGACAAGAACGGCGATATCCGGTTTATAAACGAATTCGCGCAACGCTTTTTCGGCTGGAAGGAAGAAGAAATCATCGGCCGAAACATTATGAATACCATTGTGCCTCCGACCGAATCGACCGGACGGGACCTGGACAAGATTTTACACGATACTTGCCTGGACCCGGAAAACCACGCTTCCGTGGAAAATCAAAACATCCTGCGCGGGGGGGAACGAGTCTGGGTGGCCTGGACCAACAAATCCATCCGCGACAACGAGGAAGTCCTGTGCATCGGCAATGACATCACCTTGCGAAAAAACCTGGAAAAGCAGCTTCGCCAGGCCCAGAAAATGGAAGCCATCGGCGCCTTGGCCGGAGGCATAGCCCATGACTTCAATAATATCCTGGGGGCGATCATCAGTTGGACCGAACTATCGCAAGCCCTGGCCTCCGTGGACCCGACCCTGCGCAACAATCTCGAACACATCCATAAAGCCTGCCTCCGGGCCGCGGAGTTGGTCAACCATATTCTTTCCTTCGCCCGCCAGGTGGATCGGGAAAAGACCCTGGTGAACATCAACGCCCTGGTCGAGGAAGCCCTGAACCTTCTCCGCGCCGCCCTGCCGACCACCATTGAAATTAAAAGGGACCTCCCGGACGTCCCCTTGAACATCCTCGCCGACCCCACCCAAATGCACCAGATTGTGGTCAACCTCTGCACCAACGCCGCGCACGCCATGAAGAAACAAGGCGGGGTCCTGGCGGTCAGCCTGGACAAAACCCGGGTGGGCCCGGAAGAGCCGGCTTTTTTTTCGGAATTGGAACCAGGGGACTACGTCGCCTTGGGCATCGCCGACACCGGCTCGGGAATTCCCCCGGAATTGTTGGAAAAAATATTCGATCCCTATTTCACCACCAAAAAAGTCGGGGAAGGGACCGGCTTGGGGCTGTCCACCGTCCACGGCATAGTCAAGTCGCATGGCGGGGCCATCCGGGTTTACAGCGAGGTCGGACGGGGAACCAAAATCAACGTTTTTCTGAAGTTGAACGAATCGGAAGTCCCCGTCCCACAAGAATCCCCGCCGCCGCCGGAAAGAGGAGCGGGGCGTATTCTTTTCGTGGACGACGAGGACAGCATCGCCGAGGCGGGATTCGAGATTCTGACGACGCTAGGCTATCAGGTCGAAACTAAAACCGATAGCTTCGCGGCCCTGGAACTTTTCCGGTCCCAGCCCCAGGGCTTCGACCTGATCATCACGGACCAGACCATGCCCAACCTGACCGGGCTGGAACTGGCCGCGGAAATCAACAAGCTGCGGGACGACATTCCCATTATTATCTGCACGGGTTTCAGCGCCGATCTCCTGGAGGAAAAAACACGCTCCAGCGGCGTCAGGCGACTGATCCGCAAGCCCTTTTCCATCTCCCAACTCGCCCATTCCGTCCATCAGGTCCTGGCGGAAAAAGGACCCTTGGGGACCTAGCCCTTTCAATAAGGTCGGTTGGACCGGCGCGGCGCGGCGCAACAACCTAGCTCGCCTGCCGGCCTGGGTTAGCCAAGCCCCCCACACCCCAGCCCTCTCCCCCCGTGGGGGGCGAGGGAGAGAATAGGGCGGCCTGTCCCTCGCCTCCGTTTGGGGCAAGGTGTTGTCTTTTTGTTAGCGGCCGGTTGAAAATGTAAGGAAAATGGCCAAATGAAAATGAATAAGGCTGGGTTTTAGGCATTATCAGATGGCCGCCGACAATTCTCCCTCTCCACCCATTCATG
>JAZDGM010000109.1:0-22424 GCA_043806915.1 Pseudomonadota bacterium
CTCGCGTGGCGGCCGCGATGTAAACCGCGGCGAGGATGCTGAAGATATAAGCCTGCACCATGCCGGTGAGCAGCCCCAGCATGGTCATGACCATCGGGAAGAGGAGGGGCGTAATCGTGATCAGGATGGCAATAATCATCGCCCCGCTCATCATGTTGCCAAACAGACGGACGGCCAGGGCCAGCGTGCGCGAAATTTCACTGATAATGTTAAACGGCAGCATAATGAACGTCGGCTTCACATAGGACTTGAGGTAGCCGCCCACCCCTTGCTCCTCGATGCCAAAGACCGGCACGGCCACGAACACGCACAGCGCGAGCGCAACCGTGGTCGAGAGCGAACCGGTCGGCGGCTCGTACCCGGGAATAACGGTGCAGAGGCTGGCGGCGGCGACAAACAGAAAAAGCGTCCCCAGAAAGCCAATATATTTTTGCGGCTGACTCAGGCCGACCTCTTCAATTTGTTTCATGATGCCGGTGACGACGATTTCCAGAAGGTTTTGCCATTGGGAACGTGTCAGATCCGTGGAAAGTTTGCGCGTAATGATTTTTGAACCGACGGCCAATACGAGCATCAGTCCCCACGTGAAGACAATGGTGGCGTTGAGTTTAAAAAATCCATATTGCCAAAATATGATCTCATCGGGACTAAGACGCATGGCGGGCCTCCTGTGTCAAGCTAGTTGGCTTTTCCACCGCTCGGGTGAGCCGCGTCACGATAAGGCGCGCAATGACAAATCCAAGGAGGCACGCCAGCAGCCTCTCCCAATGACCGCCTGCGATAAAATAGAAGCCAGTCAGGGCAATGCCCGTTCGCAGCAGCAGGCTGCCGAGGAACAAAAGCGTCGGCCGTTTGGACGAAACGCCTTTCTGAACCGTCCACCAGAGGCCGCCGAAGAACAGCGCACCGAGAAAAACGCCCGCCACCGACGCCAGAACCAGTGTCAAAGTTTCATTCATCATTGTCCTCCTGTTCTTCCCGCATTTCCCTGTCTTCCTTGGCCACCCAATGCCAGGCGTTAAAACAGCCGATTACGAGCCCGGCCACGAGTAGCGCCAGCGTCCAGGAATGGCTTCCCGGATGGCGATGGTCCAGCCAGATGCCGAGCGCCGCGCCGAGCAGCGTTGGAATCACCACCGACCAGCCGACCAGCCCCATCATACCCAGGCCAAACCAGACGCCCGGCGTGGGGTTACGCCGCGCCTTGAGCTTGCGCGCCGCCTTCGCGCCGACCGTCTGACTGAACGAGGTCCGGTCTTCCGTGCTCTTGATTTCCGATCTTTCACTCATGATGAAATTCCGCTAGGCGACGGATGAAACCGCTCTCCATTTTTGCCATCACCGAGCGGACCATCTGCTCCCGATCGTTGAGGTTCAGAAACTCCTGCTCCACCGTCTCGCGTAGAAGGCCCAAGTCTGCTCCACCAATTGCGTTGCGCACGGAGACAAGCACGTCCGGACCGGTCTTGACCAGCACCCCTTCATCCACGGCCACCAAAACTTCCATGTCAGATTCTGTCTCGTAGATCAAAATTCCCGGCACGAGCGTCGCCACGCAATCGAGTCGGTGTGGCAAGAGTCCGAACGAGCCATCGCGCGTCTCGGCCACGATGCGTGAAACACCGGTTTTCTCGGAAAAAATTCCAAACGGCAGAAGAATCTTAAGATTCATGAGTGTCGACTGCATGTTCGACCTCCTGTCCAGGTTTCGGTTGCGGTTCGGACTTGGTTTTTGGCTTGGAATCGTCGGCAGGCTTCAGGTCGGCCTTCGCCGCGGGTTTAGCCCCGGGGTCGACTTTGACTACCGGTTGGCCGGACGGGGCCTTTTTCCTCGCTTCGTCAATCGCCCCGATCATGTAGAGCGCGCTCTCCGGGTAGTCTTTGAATTCATCGTGCAGGATTCGTTCGCAGCCATCGAGCGCGTCCTTGAGGCTGACGAGTTTTCCCTTGACGCCGCTAAATTGCTCGGTGGCGAAAAACGGCTGCGTGAGGAATCGCTCCAGCCGCCGGGAGCGGGCAACCACCTTGCGGTCGTTCGGCGACAATTGCTCCAGGCCGAGCATGGCGATAACGTCCTTGAGGTCTTCATACTGCGCGAGCGTCTGCCTGATTTCGCGCGCCAGGAGATAATGTCGTTCGCCGACGATGCCAGGCGTGGCCATTTTAGAGTTGGATTGCAGCAGGTCAACGGCCGGATAAAGTCCTTCACTTGCCCGCTTGCGCGAAAGCACGATGGACGCCGAGAGATGCGAAAACGTATGCACCGCCGCCGGGTCGGTCAAATCATCCGCCGGCACATACACCGCCTGAATGGATGTGATGGCTCCGGCGTCGGTGTTGGCGATGCGTTCCTCCAACCGCGACAACTCGGTGCCCATGGTCGGCTGATAACCCAGGCGCGACGGCATCTGTCCCATCAAGCCGGACACCTCCATGCCGGCCTGGATGAATCGGAAAATATTATCGATCAACAGCAACACGTCGCGATGCTCGTCGTCCCGGAAATACTCGGCCATCGTCAGCGCCGCATGGCCCACCCGGAAACGGCTGCCCGGCGGCTCGTTCATCTGTCCGAACACCATCACCATGTTCGGCAGCACTCCCGCCCCTTTCATGTCACGGTATAGTTCCTCGCCTTCACGACACCGTTCGCCTATCCCGCAAAATATGCTTACCCCCTCCTGGCGCCCAATCATGTTATGAATCATTTCGGTAAGCAATACGGTCTTGCCCACGCCCGCGCCGCCAAACAGGCCGGCCTTGCCGCCGCGCTCGAGCGGCGCCAGAACATCGATGACCTTGATCCCCGTCTCGAAGATTTCGGATATAGTAGAACGCCGTGCTAACGCCGGCGGGGCTCGATGGACTGTCCGCCATTGGACATCCGTCGGCGCCGCCTGGCGGTCGATGGCGTTCCCGAACACGTCGAACATTCGCGAGAGAATTCCCTTGCCGACCGGCGCTTTCAACGGCCCCCCCGTGTCTTCCACCGCGATGCCGCGGGCAAGACCCTGGGTGGGGGTCAGCGCGATGCCACGCACGCGATGCGCGTCGAGTTGGGCTAAAACCTCAATGGCAATTTCCCCCTCCTTCGCGTGCAGCAACGAATAGATGGGCGGCAAATGTTTATCGAACCGTATATCTACGACACTGCCGCGCACCGAGACCACCGCGCCGACGTTCCTGGGACTAATATTATCGTCCATGCAACAGCTCCTTGGATTTTCCGTAGCTCCAAATCAGGTTGTTGGTTGAGCTATCGTGCTTGAGTTGGCTCGTGACCCCGATCTCGAGTTCGGGAATGATGCGTTCGGCAAGCGCCTTGCCCAGTTTGCCCCCCCACTGGTCAAATGAGTCGCCGTTGGCGCCCGGCTCCCCCCAGTAGATCGGTCCGGCCTGGCAAGCGACCTCGGTCCCGTCAAGCATGACGCGCCGGCCCCAAACAGGTTCGGCCACTGGGCCAGCCATCGGTCGCTGCCCACTCGGTCCGCCTCGATCAACGCTACCGCCGCGGCTATGCCGCCCAGGACAATCAACGAAGGCAGAAACCAAAAACTCGATCGAAGATTGCTCCAAAAATGCTTGAATTTATTCATGGGTCAAACCCACTTCCAGTTCCGGATTTCCGGCATGTCCTGGCCGTGCTTGTCGATGTACTGCTTGTGCCCGACAAGCTTGTCCCGCGCCATCCGCTTCAGGTCGGCCCCCTTGGCGCCCAAATGCGGCAGGCGGTCGATGACGTCCATCACGAGGTGGAAGCGGTCCAGATCGTTCAGCACCGTCATGTCGAACGGCGTGGTGATGGCGCCTTCTTCCTTGTAGCCGCGGACGTGGATGTTGTCGTGGTTGGCGCGGCGATAGGCCAGCCGATGAATCAACCACGGATACCCGTGGAAAGCGAAGATGACATGCTTGTCCTTGGTGAACAACGCGTCGAAAGCCTCGTCGCTCAGCCCGTGCGGATGTTCGCTCCGCGGTTCCAGCTTCATCAGATCCACGACGTTGACAACGCGAACTTTAAGGTCAGGCAGATGTTCGCGCAGGAGAGAGACGGCGGCGAGCGTCTCCAGGGTGGGCGCGTCGCCACAGCAGGCCATAACGACATCGGGTTCGTCGCCGGCGTCGCTGCCGGCCCATTGCCAGATGCCGATGCCTTCGGTGCAATGCTTGACGGCGGCGTCCATGGTCAGCCACTGGGGAGCTTGATATTTGCCCGCGATCACGACGTTGACGTAGTGTCGGCTGCGCAGGCAATGATCAAAGACGGATAGCAGGCAGTTGGCATCCGGCGGCAGATAGATGCGCACGACGGAGGCCTTCTTGTTTACAACGTGATCAATGAAGCCGGGGTCCTGATGAGTCAGACCGTTGTGCATCTGTTGCCAGACATGGGAAGCCAGCAGGTAGTTCAGTGACGCGATTTTCCGCCGCCACGACAGTCCCGCCGAGACCTTCAACCACTTGGCGTGCTGGTTGAACATCGAATCCACTATGTGGATGAAAGCTTCATAGCTGTTGAACAGCCCGTGCCTGCCGGTGAGCAGATAGCCTTCGAGCCAGCCTTCACACTGGTGCTCGCTCAACATTTCCATGACACGACCGTCCAGGGCGAGGAACTCGTCGTTGTCCCGCACCCGCGCGTTCCACTGCCGATTGGTAAACTCGAATACGGCGCCCAACCGGTCGGAGAGTGTCACGTCGGCGCCGAAAATCCGGAAATTGCGTTGCCTCTGGTTGAGCTTGGCCACGTCGCGCAGGAACACGCCGAGCTCATGTGCGTCTGACGCGAGCACAGCGCCTGGAGACGTAACTTGCACCGCGTACTCCCGAAAGTCCGGCATGATGAGGTCGCGCAACAGCAGGCCTCCGTTGGCGTGGGGATTCGCGCCCATTCTTCGCTCGCCCCGCGGGGCCAGATCGGCCAGTTCAGCCACGAGACGGCCGCTCTTGTCGAAGAGTTCCTCGGGCTTATAGCTTTTCATCCAGTTCTCAAGCAGCTTGAGATGATCGGGATGCTCGGAATCCACCAGCAGGGGAATTTGGTGCGATCGAAAGGCGCCCTCGATTTGCAAGCCCTCGACGACTTCCGGTCCGGTCCAGCCCTTGGGTGATTTTAGGACGATCATGGGCCAGCGAGGGCGCATGGTGTTGCCGTTATCGCGGGCGTCGAGCTGGATGCGCTTAATGTCTTCCACCACCGCGTTGAGCGTCGCGGCCATGGCCTCCCGGCTCATGCCCCTCGACATAATACGGCGTCCAGCCGTTGCCTCGCAGGAACTGGTCCAGCTCTTCCGGCTCGATGCGCGCCAGGACGGTCGGATTGGCAATCTTGTAGCCGTTGAGATGCAGAATCGGCAGCACCGCGCCATCGGTTATCGGATTAAGAAATTTATTCGAATGCCACGACGTCGACAGCGGCCCCGTCTCCGCCTCCCCATCGCCGACGACGCAGGCGACGATGAGCTCGGGATTGTCGAACACGGCCCCGAAGGCATGGCTGAGTGAATACCCCAGCTCGCCGCCCTCGTGAATCGACCCCGGACAATCCGGTGAAACATGGCTGGGAATCCCGCCGGGGAAAAAGAATTGCTTGAAAAGTTTGCGGAGACCGGCTTCATCCTGGCTGATGTCGGGATAGAACTCGCTGTAGGTTCCCTCAAGATAGGTATTGCCTACCATGGCGGGGCCGCCATGCCCGGGGCCGGAGACGTAGATCATGTCGAGATCGTATTTTTTAATGACCCTGTTCAAGTGTACATAAATAAAGTTTTGCCCCGGCGTCGTGCCCCAATGCCCGAGCAGCGTCAACTTCACGTGCGACAGCTTCAGCGGCTCCCGAAGTAAAGGGTTGTTGCAAAGATAGAGCTGCCCGACAGCCAGGTAGTTGGCTGCACGCCAGTAGGCATCGATCTTGTGGAGCAGTTCCGGGGTAAGAGTTTTTGGCTTCATAATTCAATTTTCCTTGTTGTTGCGATGCCGAGCAGGGCCAGGGGGTGTATCCACTTTGAACAATGCGTCGCTGAGTTTAGCCCCAACGCCGGTAAGGTTTCTAACAGAGACATTATCATGGTATTTACATTGTCTCCTAAAATTAACACCCAACAACATTTTGTATTTTTGCCAAGGCTTAATTGAAATTTATCCGGTATTCATATTTTCGATAATTCGTCTTCCGTTTAATTGCCGTTCTCGTGCAATGAGCCAAGGCGGCAGTGATATTTTCAACTAACACTTTGGCGTGAAAATCATGAAATACTGATTCCACGGTTTCTCCAGACCAATTTTCAACCTCGATTCGATGCTTCATGACCTTGTAGTCATCTTCAATAGGCCGCCGGTAATGGTAGAGTTCTTTAAATTGATCGTATTTAAAAATATTAGTATCAGTCAAGGATGTAGCTAGTATTTCAACTTCTCCACCAGACGATTCTATCCTGATAAGTTTTATATTAATGGGGGTTACGTCTAACCATAATTCCCGACGCTGTTTTTTGGCCTCTGTGTTTGGGCTGATAATTACCATCGTATCAAGTTGACTGAATTCAAAAAATGACTGAACGGCCGTCCACTGATTGCGTTTAACTCGTGCGCGGTAATTCACTCCGGTGTGTAGCATAATTTTTAATAACTGAAAGGAGGCGTAGCCACGGTCTAATAATAACAAACCTGTTGGCCTACGTTGAAAGGCATGAAGCGAAGCCGGCTCACGTTCACCGATAGAGAATGGGGCGATGATGGCATCAAGGGTGAATTTTTTATTGACATCAAACAGTTGTAATACACGAGCCATTGGGCAAGGCGCCCCTTTCCCAGGAAACAATTTTCCAAAATATTCAATTATCTCTTTCTGGCGCGGCATCTTCACTGTCGAGCCATCAATGGCCGCCTAATTGTATCCAAACCAGGTCTCGATATCCGCATTTTTATAAACAAATTATCTTAACGTGTTTTATCGTGCCTTGGCCCGAGGCTGACACTCTGCTTTTTTTCGGGTGATGGCCCTGCTTTGTTTGCGGCATAATTCATAATCCTCCATTTTTTGTAATTTTTCTTCCGCTCCTTCCGGGGTGGGGGATTTGTTGGTCGCTTTATATACAGCAATCCCTGTGCCGAGTTCACATAATTACGATTTTATCGCGTATCTATTCGATTTACAGAGAAAATTAAGCACAAAAACAACATCGGGCCGGCATTGACGGCCATAAAATAAGGTCATATTTGCCCAAAAGGTATAATACCACCATTTCGCCGGACAGCCGGGAGTGGGGCCGGTGGGTTCATAAATATCCTGATTTGGGGGGTAAATCGTAAATATTCAGTGAATCCTTACAGGGGACCGCGCCTGTGCGAGCTCCAACAGACGGACATCCACCAAGCAGGAATGAGCCGGCCGATGAATTCCTGTATCAAATCAAGCCGCCTAGCCGAACCGCGCTCTCCACGACCACGGTCAACCGGCCGTTGTTGAAGCTCCCCATGGCAAGTCGCGGGGAATGCGCTCGCTTGCATGTTCAAGGATTCCGGCCGGGCGCCGGCGGCGTTGTGTTCACCCCCTACTTCTTCCCCCAGGCCTCGAAAACCCGAACCATTTCCTTGGCCAGGCCCGGAAAGACCTGGTCCATGGATTTGGCGGCGCCCTCGCCAAAGGTGGGTGGGCATACTGGGCCGCCGGGTGTTCATGGTCCCAATTTATCCCAAGCCCAAGCCGACCCCGGGGTCAAGCCGGGCGGGAAGTCCTTGCCAATGGATGCACCTTGAAGCTTTTTCCCTGAACAAAGTTGCTTTTTCGCCTTCGGGACCATTTATTTGCACTTACCTTCGCGGGGGTGAGACGGCTTTGACGGGAAAAGTTATACCATGGGTGCATGTCAAGGTTTTCCTCGACTTGTAAAAGTACGCTCTAGCCGCCTAGGCTCCCGCCTCACAAGCTCTTCGCTTCCGGGGGTTTGTTGGGCGACGACACAGTCGGCTAGCCTCATGGGAGGTGTGGAAAACGCCGTAAGTCGAAAACAACTTCCGCCGGTTAGAGGGTAACCCCATCCGTCGGCGGCCATCTGAAATTGTATTGTTCCTTTCCTTTTCAGTTCAAAAATTTGACTACTTCATTTTTCTTCTTTTCGATTTCTTGCCGCCGCGGCCCCTTGTATCCTTGTCATCGGGCAGGGAGGGCTAACCGATGGCCAAATGGTTTCGGGGGAGACCTTTTTAATTATTTTAAAGACATCCTCTCTTATTTGATTTTATCTCATTTTTTCATTATTCGCTGCTTCCCAAGCTAGAGCTTGGCGGAATTAGCCTTACATATTTTCATTTGGTTATTTTCATTACATTTTCTACCGGCCGCTAACACCGACACAACGAGATCAATAAATTTATAGCTCAATTGATATGCCGTGACATGCAAATTCCGGAAATATTTTAGGGCGGCGGCCCTTACTCAAGGGCAAGCAAGGAGTCCTTCCAGGGGGGTAAGCCGACCGTCCCTTCCCCAAAGGCCTGACCTCTTTCACCAGGCCCTTCCTTATCGCCCCGCATAGGCGAACCTGGAAGCCCTGGCAGGAAGGAAGATCGGCCAAGGGCCAGGCAGGGATTCCGAGACTGGATAAAGGAAGAGCGTGAGGTAAAAATTTCTTACCCCATGACTGGACCCGGAGTGGGCGCACTAAAAAAATATCGGAAAAAAATCCGCCATACCGGTATTTTTTTACTCACTAATCCGACATCACAGGCTGGAAAAAAAGAGGGGAAGCTTTTTTTGGGGGTATTATTGGGGGTCCACCTGATTTACATGTTTGAAAAATTTAAATTATTACAGCCAAATAGCCTTTTAATTAGACTCCCTGCGCCGCCGCCAAACCAAAAAACATGACAACCCCTCCCCGGAGGGGTTTTTTATTGGACGACCAACTTGAAATAGCCCCGAACTTGGGATAGGGTTGTTCGACCTCCGGAGCCGTCGCGCCCGTCCAGGAGAAAAACATGCCGGACCATGTCAACCAAGCCTTTCCCTCCGGCTCGAACCGGAAAGCCGCCCTGGCGGTGGTTTTGGCTTGCCTGGCCTTTTTTGTCTTCACCGCCTGCGGCGAATCCGACCCCAGAACCCGGGTCGATCTTCCCGGGGCCGACCTTTCCGAACTGGTCGGCCTGCTCCTTCTGGAAAAAAACGAGCTGCTGGTCCAGGACCATGGTCCGATCGGCCTGACTCCCGTCCCGGATTCGGTTTCCTTTTATAGCGGGCGACTGGAACCGCACGGACTTATCCCGCGGTTCGAACTCGAGGGAACCGGTCGGGCCTACGTGGCCTGGGTCCCGGTCGAGGAACTGTCTGGCCGGCCGGAGACGGTTGAAATATTAATATCCAGCCACCTGGTTCAGGATTTCGAGGGCAGTCGGCAAGGGCATGAAATATTTTTCACGCCCGTCTTGTTTAAGGCGGAAATATCCCCGGGCAAGGTCGCCTATTTGGGGGAAATAACCCGCCGGATAACCTACCAGGCGGCGAGAAACGGCCGGCCCGTTCCCGTCGTCACGGTCCAGGCGGAACCCGGCGGCCTTCCCCAGGCCCTGCGCGGTCTGCTCCTGGACAACCCCTGGCTGGCCGAGCGGTTGTCGACGCCCGTCAAATAAACAACCAGGCCGCCGGAATGCGAATGCCCTGTTCGTTCAGATGGAATTCCATGAATTTTATTGGAATCGTCATTAAATATCTTATCGCCGGAAAGGGAAGACATGGCCAAGGAACACACTAAGGCTGACATTAAAAAACTGGAAAAAAGCCTGAAAGCCAAACCCGTATTTGTCTGGGACCAGTTAAGCGCGGACGAGCGGACCGAAACCTTTGCCGACGCCGAGGATTATAAAAGCTTCCTGGACGCCGCCAAGACCGAGCGGGAGGCTGTTCGGGAAATCGAAACCCGGGTCCAGGCCGCCGGCTTCGAGCCTCTCGGCGCCTCGCGGACCGCCAAGGGCTTCTTTGCTTCGAGGATGAACAAGCTGGCCGCCGTGATCGTCCCCGGCCGGGAACCGGTCTCCGCGGGCCTACGGCTGATCATTTCGCATATCGACGCGCCCCGGCTCGACCTGAAGCCCAAGCCGGTGTACGAGGACTCGGACCTGGCCTTCCTGAAGACCCATTATTACGGCGGAATCAAGAAATACCAATGGATGTCCCGGCCCCTGGCCTTGCACGGCTTCGTGGTCAAGGACGACGGACGCCAGGTGAACCTGGTCCTGGGGGAAAACGAGGACGACCCGGTCCTGACCATCGCCGACCTCCTGCCCCACCTGGCCCAGAACGTCCAGGCCGACAAGAAGGTCCGGGACGCCTTTCCCGGAGAAAAATTGAACCTGATCGTGGGTTCCCTGCCCCTGGGGGACGAGGAAGTCAAGGACCGGTTCAAGCTGGCCTTCCTCGACCTTCTGAACCAAAAATACGGGCTGGTGGAAGAGGATTTCCTTAGCGCGGAATTCGAGGCCGTGCCGGCGGGGCGGGCCCGGGACCTCGGCTTCGACCGGGGCCTGATCGGGGCCTACGCCCAGGACGACCGAATTTGCTCCTTTACCAGCCTCAAGGCCCTGCTCCAAATCCGGGAACCTTCCAAAACCTGCCTGGCCCTGTTCGTCGACCGCGAGGAAACCGGGTCCGACGGGGCCACCGGGGCCAAGAGCCGGTTTCTGGAAGACATTTTGGCCGACCTGTTCGAGGCCCTGGGACAGAATCCGACCTCGAACGCCCTCCGCAAGGCCCTGATAAAAACCTACGCCCTTTCGGCGGACGTCAACGGCGCCCTGGACCCCGATTACCCGGAAGTCCACGAAAAAACCAACGCCGCCCGCCTTGGGTACGGCCCCTGCGTGACCAAGTTCACCGGCCATCGAGGTAAATACAACGCCTCCGAGGCGTCCGCGGAAATGATGGGGTGGCTCCGGAAAATATTCAAAAAAGACAAGGTCCTCTGGCAGTCCGGCCTGCTCGGCCGGATCGACGAGGGCGGCGGCGGCACCGTGGCCATGGACCTGGCCCGGTACGGCATGGAAATAGTCGACTGCGGCCCGGCCATCCTGGGCATGCACTCGCCCTTTGAAATAGCGTCCAAGGCCGATGTCCACATGACCATCAAGGCCTTCGGCTCCTTCTTCAAGTCCTAGGATCAAAAGGCCGCCCCCTCGCCCGGGGCGGCCCCGGCCCAAACAACCGGTCGCCATCCGCGGCCATCAGTCCTTGCAGTTTTCAAGCCCGACCCCCCGACGGTTAGAGCGGTCATTCGGGGAATGAAGGCCTCCCCCCCTTCTCCCCCCAGGTTGCGGCCGGAAGGCGTTTGGTGTAATAGAGACCAAGGAGCGTGATCATGCCGCAGTCGTTTTTTGGAATGGAACAGGAGGACCAAGCCATTTTTCTCAATGGCCTGGCGTTGTTATGCCTGGTGTTTTGGGGGCCTGGCCGGGAATTGTGCCAGGAGCTGGTCCAGCCGGAATTTTCGGGGGAGCTGTCGGAATTCGCTTCCCTTATGGACGACGAGGCCCGGGAGGCCGCCGAGGAAATGACCTCTTTCCTCGCCGAATTCGGGGACGCCGAATCCTTGTTCGCGGCCCTGGAGGAAAATTACGCGCGGTTGTTCCTCGAGTCCCGCGGGGAAGGCGCGGCGTCCTTGTATCACTCTTATTACGAGGCCCGGACCGGTCCCTCGCGGCGTCGGCCGCCCGACATGATGGCCCTGCGCCTGGAAGCCGCCGGCCTCGATTTCAAGGAGAAGAGTTCCGGGCCGCCCGATCATTTAGCCATCGAGCTTGAATACCTGTTCATTCTTTTCGAGGAAGCCTTGGCCGCGCCCAACCGGGTCCTGCGGGCGGAGGCGCGCGCCTTCGCCGACAAGGAAATGCTTCCCTGGCTGGAAAAGTTCGAAGCCCGCCTTTCCGAGGAAGACGACGCTCCTTTTTTTCCCGCCGCCGCGCGGCTTTTGATATCGGCCTTGACCACCGCGGCTTTATAGGCTTGCGAGCGAGCGCGTTCTCCGTCGGCCGTTGTCGGGAGAAGCGACGTCATTTTTCCGGAGTCAACCCATGATAATCGACATTCATACCCATATTTTTCCGCCCCGGATAAGACTGGATCGGGCCGGCGCGGCCGGTCCGGAAGAGGAAGCGTACCGTTCCATCTATCTGGACCCCCAGGCCCGGATGATCGGGGCCCGGGAACTCGTGGCGACCATGGACGAAGACGGCGTGGACGTCGCGGCGGCCTTCGGTTTCCCGTGGGTCAACCGGGATACGGCCCGGGCCCACAACGATTATCTCCTCGAGGCGCAAGCCCGCTTTCCCCACCGCCTCCTCGGGCTGGCCTGTTTCGATCCCCGCCAGGCCTGGGGGCCGGCCGAGGCCGAACGGACCCTGGACCAGGGGCTCCGGGGCCTGGGTGAACTGGCGATTTACGGGGCCGGGTTCGATGCCGAGGCCCTGGCCCGCCTGGCCGACCTGGGCGCCCTGTGCCGGGATAGGAACGTTCCCCTGCTGCTCCATGTCAACGAGCCCATCGGTCACCAGTATCCGGGGAAAGCCCCCTTGTCCCTTCGGGAAATATACGCCGCGGTCAAGGCGCTTCAGGGCGTTGACCTGATCCTGGCCCACTGGGGCGGCGGGCTGTTTTTCTATAACACGCTGAAAAAGGAAGTCCCGGAAGCCTTGTCCCGGGTTTTCTACGACACCGCCGCCTCCCCCTTTCTATACCGACCCTGGATATACGACCTGGCCGTCCGCATCGTGGGGCCGGACAAGGTCCTTTTCGGGTCTGATTTTCCCCTTATCCGGCCGGCCAGGTATTTCAAGGAGATGGCCGGCGCCGGACTGCGGGACGAGTGGGCCGGCGCCATCAAGGGCGAGGCCGCCCGGCGGTTGTTGCGGCTGTAATTTCGCCTAGGTTGGGCCTAGGGGGCCCTTTTAGCCCCTGTTCTCGTCCAGGACGGCGCGGACTTTTTGGGCCAAGGTCTCCGGGGATAATGGCTTTTCGATAAAATTGGCGCCTTTCTCGATGACGCCATGGCGAAAAACGGTGTCGTCGATGTAGCCCGACATGAAAATGACCTTGGCCCCGGGCCGGAGCTCCGCGACCTTTTCCGACACTTCCCGGCCGCTTGTTTTCGGCATGATCACGTCGGTCAGGACCAGGTGAATCGGGTCGGGATGGTTTTTCATCACATCCACCGCCTCGTCGCCGTCGGCCGCTTGCAGTATCCGGTAGCCCTTGTGGGCCAGGACCCTGGCGGCCAGGTTCCTCACCATGTCGTCGTCCTCAACCACCAGGATGGTTTCCGCCCCGCCCGGGATGGTTTCCGCTCCGCCGGCCCCGCCGGCCCGGGGCGATTGCGCCGCCGTGATTACTTCCCCCTTGTCCGCCTTGGGCAGGTAGATGCGGAAGGTGGCGCCCAAGCCGGGTTCGCTGTAGGCCCAGATAAATCCCCCGGTCTGCTTGACTATGCCGTAAACCGTCGACAAGCCCAGTCCGGCGCCTTTATTCCGGTCCTTGGTGGTGAAGAAGGGTTCGAAAATCCTGGACAAGGTTTCCTTGTCCATGCCCTGGCCGGTGTCGCTGATGGAAAGAAGGACATATGGACCGGGCTCGCCTTCCAGGGCGTGGTCGTGAAAATAGTCGGCGTCGAGATGAACGTTGGCGGTTTTGATGGCGAGGAGGCCTCCGGTGGGCATGGCGTCCCGGGCATTGGCCGAGAGGTTCATGATCACTTGATCGATCTGTCCGGGGTCGGCTTCCACCTTCCACAGGTCGGGGGCCGGCTTCAGGCTGAATTCAATATCCTCGCCGATTAACCGAACCAGCATTTTTTTGATGTCCCGCACGGACTCGTTCAGGTCGAGAACCTGAAAATGCACGATCTGCTTGCGGCTGAAAGCGAGAAGTTGACGAACCAGGGTGGCGCCCCGCGCGCCGGCGTTTTCGATTTCCTTGATCGAATGAAACAGCGGGTCGTCGACATTCATATCCATTAAGGCGAAGGCGGAAAATCCCAGGATAACTGACAGCAGATTGTTGAAATCATGCGCTATCCCCCCGGCCAAGGCCCCGATCGCCTCCATTTTTTGGGCCTGCCGGAGTTGATTTTCAAGTTTATTCCTATCCCGCTCGCCCTGGTTTCGCTCCGTGACGTCGATAAGCTGGGTTAGATAACGGCCGTCCGGCAGAAAATTGGAATGAAAAGCCGCTTCCCTGATTCCGCCGTCCCGGCAGGCGATTTTTTTGTCCCGCGCGTCGCCGAGCGGATTGCCGGGGAACCCTTTTTTTCGGAATTCCCTTATGGCTTCGACTCGATAGTCAGGGTCCGGAAACAGTTTTTCCTCCCATTTGCCCAGGGTCGGAAAATCGGCGATCGTCCACCCGAAAGCCGCCGTGAAGGCCAGATTGACAAACTGGGGCGTCCCGTCCCCGCCGAACACGGCGACGGGCACGGCGGAATGCTCGATCAGCTTGCGGGAGAGTTCCTCGCTTTTCCGCAAGGCCGCTTCCGCCTGGGTGCGCACGGCGATTTCTTCCAGCAGCCTTTTATTCGTCGCGGCTAGCTCGGCCCTTTGCCCCTCCAGGTTTTCGCTGATTTTCTGCTTTTGTTCCAGGGCCAGCTTGAGGCCCCGGAGCATCAAGGCCGTCGACAAGGACGCCAGGGCGTTGAGAAGAAGAAAGCTCGCGCCGATCACCAGCCAGCGTTCGAACGGGCTTTCCAGTTGGGACGCCCAGGGCAGGCTATTCGTCCTAATCAACCAGGCCGTGACAACGACCGCGGCCAGGTTCAAGACCCAGGCGATCACGGCCGCTCTCATTCCTAAAAGAAGCCCGGTAAAAACGGCGAAGGCGAATATCCAGACGTAACCGGCCCCCAGGGGGCCGAGGGTCAGGATAAGGCTGAAGCCGAGAATGTATACCGCTCCCAACGTCCCCGCCGCCCGCAGGGACGTCCTGGTCCCACGCGCGAAAAAAAGGATGAACAACCACAAGTAAAAACCCAGGTCGAGCAGGGCCACGTCCCAACGACCTTCCCGCAAGGCCAGGGACATGGAAGGAAAGAGCGCGAACAATCCGATAAGAACGCCCGAAAACCAAATGGTGAACATTATTCTAATGCGCCAGAATTCCAGGCTGTCTTCGTGGTGGGCGGAATCCGGAAAACCCCACCTCACCAAGGCGGAAGCCGCCTCCGTCGAGACTTTTTCCAGCTTCCTCGGCAGGTTTAGCCATCCACCATTGTTATTGCTTGGCATTTAAACGGGTCCCCCGATCAACCGCTCTTGCCGGCGGGTGAAATATAAACAGACAAATCAAAGGTTCTCCGGTCCCGGGAACGGGACCGCGGATTCCTGGAAATTTTCCCCTTCAAATGGAACGACCGGACCATCCCTTCTGGTATTTTAAGGTTTTTTCAGGTTTAAAAACAAGACGCGGCCTGTTTTTTCCTTAAAATACGGGGAGCGTCCCGGCCCCGGCCGCCGGGAAGCCGCGATTCATTTTTTCTTCCGACCGCGGGGCTTCCCGCGTGTGGTAATATAATGGAAAAACCGGCCGCCCGGCGGTCGGAAAAGGAGAGGCCATGTCAAAGGAGCGCTTGATACCCGAAAAACGCCTGGCTGCGGTGTGCGGACTGTTCTGTCCCGCCTGTTCGATCTATATCGGTTCCCGGGAGGACCCGGAACGATTGAAGGCGATCGCCCGGACCATGGGGATCGCGGTGGAGGACGCCTATTGCAACGGCTGCCGTTCGGACGTGCGCATTCCTTATTGCCGGGCCTGCGAAATGGAAAAATGCGCGGCCCGAAAGGGGCTCGACTTTTGCGGCGAATGCGACGATTTTCCGTGCGCGGAACTCAAGGAGTTTCAGGCGGCCAGACCCCACCGGATCGAGCTGTGGGAGTCGCAGCGTCGCATCCGCGAGGTGGGTTGGGAGAAATGGTACGAGGAAATGGCCGAACATTTCGCCTGTCCGAACTGCGGAGTCGCGAACTCGGCCTATGATCGGGTTTGCCGGGCCTGCGGCGCTTCTCCCAGTTGCGGCTACGTCCGGGACCACCAGGACGAAATCAAAACCATGCTGGCGAGGCTTAAGGCTGAAAAAACCACCGACGCTTGATGGTTTTTCGGCTTGGAGCGGCCGGTTGAAAATGTAAGGAAAATCGCCAAATGAAAATGAGCAAGGCTGGTTCCCAAGCTCCATAGACCGTGAAAGAATTGCCATTTTGTCCATTTTATATTACGTAAATAGTTGAAATACGATAACGTTATTCTCTAATTTTGAATATTTTCACAACCCTTCTTGCTTGGGAACCAGCAAAAATTTCAGATGGCCAAGTTTTAGGCATTATCAGATGGCCGCTGACAATTCTCCCTCTCCACCCATTCATGGGGGGTGAGGGGGGCTTTGGGGACCACCATGCCTGGCCCATTTTGGGGGGACTGTCTTAATGGATAGGTTCGGCGGGAAACCGGGAAGGACGCCGCCGGCGCCTAACGGGCGGGGTTGCTCCGCCCCGCGCGCGCTTGGCGTGGGGCTTCGAGAAACTCCTTCCCGTCCCAGGGTCAGGGGCGCGCCGGAGCCGGCGCCCCCGGCGACCCCCGGCTCTTTTTCCGGAGAACCCGCCTGGGGCGGGCAAGCCCGCCTGGCGGCGGTTTCACGCCCCGAAACGTCCTGTTTCGAGGGCGCCAAGGGCGGGCGTCCATGCCCGCCCGAAGAGGTTCGGGGCGCTTGGAGGCGCCTGGCCCGGCTCGCCTCCGTGTGTCTAAAAAATAATGTTATTTTAGTGGGTTGGGTTGGGCTGTAGGGGAACCCAACATTTTGGCTGGCTCCGTTAGACCGGTGGACTGTATTAGGACATCCATTTGATATAAAAATGAAGTGGGCGGGTGAAGGTCGCGACGGCGATGGCGGGGCCATAAAAAAGCCGGGTTAAAGAAACCCGGCTTTGCGATCAAAAATTGTTTGGCGTCCCCAAGGGGATTTGAACCCCTGTCGCCGGCGTGAAAGGCCGGTGTCCTGGACCTGGCTAGACGATGGGGACATCTCTATATTTTGGTGGGCCGTGCTGGGCTTGAACCAGCGACTCTCTGCTTAAAAGGCAGATACTCTACCACTGAGTTAACGGCCCATCAAGAACAGCCCAACTCGTAGGGACAGACTTTTAATTCTCCTGGCCCGGAAAGTCAAGACTTTTTTTCAAACCGCCGGTTTTTTTTCAAACCAATGGCGATCCGGCGCCATTCCCCGGTCTAAAAGGACTGCTGAAAGCTAATCCCAAACCGGAAGTCAGCGGGCGGATAGGGGTGCCACAGATAAATTTCCTTGACGTCAAGCACCGGATATTTATATTGTATTTCTCCCAGGGGCCAGGTTTCGGGGGCGGCCAGGACCCCCGCGACCGTGACCTGCCGCCCGGGGGAAAAGATCGCCACGTCCAAATACCTCCCGTCAAGGGCGATAAACCTGCCCTGCGAACGGTCGCCGCTGATGGGACGGCCCAATTGATCGGTGGGGCGCTGTAAAACGACCAGGCGAGTCCCGGCCGGAGTGTTGACCGAGTCAATGATGTCTCCGCTGAAGATCACCATTTCCCCCTGGAAATTTTCCGGGTTTTTCACCACCTCGGCGAAGGCGAGATCGGGATTGACCTGGTCCCGGACTTCCTTGGAAATAACCGACCCGCAACCGGCGCAAAGAATGATAAAAAACGCCGTGACCACCAACACGAGCCGACCGGGGAAAAATCGTGGCAATTATATCCTCCAATTCGTTTTCGTTTCGGGTTAAACTCCTGCCTCTAAGTATATAGGGCCGCCCTATTTCGTCAACCGCCTAACGCGGGACAAGTTTCAACCGGACCGGTTTTCGGATGCCCGGCGTCCGTCCGGCTCGGGAACGGCGGTCGAGGAACGGAGGATTGATCCATGCGCCGTCACGAACTGTACGAATTCCAACGGGACGCCCTGGTCCTGGACATCCATCTCCACGACCGGGGCCTCTTTCCCCCTCTTGTCCGCCGCCTGCACGAGCTGGTCCTGCGCGGGACCGCGCCGCCGTTTCGCTCCCTGGGTGCGTGCCGGGTGGGTGGGGTGGACGGCGGAATCGTTTGCCCCGTGGGCGACTTCCCGGTCAACTGGAAAAACCCCGCCAGGGCCAACCTGGGGCCGGTGGCGAGGGATTTGCGGGCCATCAGGGCGGCGGTCGGGGAGAGCGGCGGCGCGGTCGTCGCTTCCGCCGCGGAGGTCCTGGCGGCCAAGAGGGCGGGGCGCCCGGCCTTTGTCCTGGGGCTGGAAGGCGGCAACCCCCTGGGACAAAACCTGGACAACCTCCAGGCCCTGCGGGCCGAGGGCGTCCTGGCCCTGACCCTGGTCCATTTCAGCGACAACGCCCTGGGGACCGTGGAAACGACGGCCCTGGAATATTGGGGCCGGGGAGAACGGAAAAAAAAGACGCGCGGCCTGACTTCCCTGGGCGAGGCCGCCATCCGGAAAATGAACGACCTGGGGATGATCGTCGACTTGGCCCACGCCGATCGGGAAACCCTCGGGGACGTGGTCCGGCTGACCCGGCGTCCCGTGATCGTCAGCCACACGGGAGCCCGGGCCCTGGGGGATTTCAAGCGTTATATCGGCGACGACGAAATCCGCGCCGTCGCGTCCACGGGCGGCGTGGTGGGGCTCTGGCCGTTTTATTTTCGGGGCAGGGGCATGCCGGACATCCAGTCCTTCCAAGCCCACGCCCGGCATGTTTTTGAGTTGACCGGGGAAGACCACCTGGCCGTGGGAACGGACGCGCACGGGGTCCCGGGTCTGATGAAAGGCTACTGGGGACTGACGGACGCTCCAGTCCTGACCGCGGCCCTGTTCGAGGCCGGTTTCACCGAACCACGGGTCAGAAAAATTCTGGGCCTCAATTTTCTGCGGGTGATGGCGGAGAACCAGCCGGCCTGAGCGGCGGCAATTCGGGATTATTCCTGTTTTTTTTTCGGGATTTTGTCAACCCGAGGGCGACACTGTCGGGAAAAGGCTTACACCGCACCGGACCCAACCGACCTAGCCGAAGGCCATGTCGGTCGCAACAACCACTGACAAGGCCCGCCGGGCATTTTCATGTAACCATCTGTTTATATAATATTTTCGCGGTTATGTCCCGGGCGGTCGGCCGCGTGGCCTCGAGAAGCGTCCCGGGCCGCGCCGATCGTGGTTTTCCCGGCGTCAAGGGCCTGGAGCGCCTGAAGGGCCAAGGAAAAACCGCCGGGAAGGGGGAACCCGGCGGTCTTTGGGGATGAGGATGCGGTTAGGAGGAAAGGAGTCGCTGTTTCCGAGTCGCGAGACTTTTCGGTCTTCTTGTCCCCGGGGCCGAGTGTGAGGTTTCCCGGCCGGGGGGAGTTGTTCGACTCCGAAACAGTTGCAAATATAATAAGCAATTTCCTTGCCAAGATTGTTTTTGGGTCCGGCGGGCCGCGGCGGTCCTATTTGGGCGTCTCCTTTTGTATTTCGTGGAGAATCCGGGCCAGGACCTTCAGGATTCTATCCGAGTTGTCCCCCAGCCGACAGGTCCTGATCCTGGTCCCGTATTCCACGGAGAGCCGGATTTCTTCCACCGGCACGTTTTCCGGAAAGAAGGCGCCGCTGATGAAGGCGCCCTGCATGCTGGCGCCCTGGAGGTTGCAGCCGGTCAGGTCCAGGCCCCGCAGGTTGGCGCCCCGGAGGTAGCAGCCGCCGAGGTCCAGGCCCTTGAGCTTGGCCTGTCTCAGGTCCAGGCCGGAAAGGTTGGCGCCCTTAAGGTCCGGGGGGCGTCCCAGGTCAACCAACTGGTTGAATTTGGGTATGTTTTCTTCAAAAAGCATTTCCAGTTTGGGGGTCATTCTCATTTCGACGTTCTGGGACATACTCGGCTCCTTTGCTCTCGCCGCCGCTAAACGGAATGTATAGTTGCAGTTTAACTCCGGCGGCCTTTTTTTTCACCGGATAAAACCCGCGGGCCGTGTTTTTCGGCCGGGCGGGCCCGGGCCCGTCGGCGGGACCCGGGTCCCGTCGGGGGCGGCGTATGATTGCCGGGGTTGAAAAAAAAGGCCGGACCACGAGGGGCCGGCCGGGGCGCGGGGTTGGGGGGGAGGTTGTACTAAATATGTTCCTGGAGCAACCGGATTATTTCCGGGCGGCGCAAGCGATCCAGGGCCTTTTTTTCGATCTGGCGAACCCGTTCCCGGGAAATTTGCAAGTCCTGGCCCACTTCTTCCAGGGTTCGACCCTGGCCGGTTTCCATCCCGAAACGTTCCCGCAAGACGCGCTGTTCCCGCACGGACAAGGTGGCCAGGGCGTCCTGGATGGAGTGGTTAAGCTCCCGGCAGCCCAGTATCTCGGCGGCCGAAACCTGTTCCGGATGGACCAGGCAGTCGCCCCAGGTCAAATCGCCGCCCAGGGGGCTTTCCAGGGAAATGGGCTCCTGGAAGAAGTTAAGGGCGGAGAGCACCTTGTCGGACGAGGCGCCCACGGCGCTGGACAATTCCTCCGGGGTCGGTTCCCGGCCCAGGTCCTGCCGCATGTGGTGATGGGTCGTGGACAATTCCTGACCGAACTGGACGAAGTGAATGGGCAGCCTGATGGTCCTGGATTTGTCCTGGATCGCCCGGATGATGGCCTGTCGAATCCACCACACGGCGTAGGTGGAGAACCGACAACCCTTGTCGTAATCGTATTTTCCGGCGGCCTTGATCAGTCCGATGTTTCCTTCCTGAATGAGGTCGGTCAGGGGAATGCCCCGGTTGATGTACGGCTTGGCCACGATGAAGACCAGCCTCAGGTTGGCGGAGATCAGTTCGTCCATGGCCTGGCGGACCTTCATTTCGATGCGAACCAGTTTCCGGCGCAAGGCCCCGAGGCCCTGGTTGAGAGGAAACTTCTCGGACAGGTCCCGAACCTTTTGCACCATCAGGGCCATGGCCTCCCGCTCGCTCTGGTTGGGCTGCCTTTTGACCTCGGGATTGGCGGCCGCCTCGGCCGTCACCTTCAGAGTTTCCAGTTCCGGTAGTCTTTCGTCGCATTTCAAGATCAGGGAGCTGATCAGTTCCCGCCCCTTTTGAATGCGCTTGCTTAAAACCAGTTCCTTTTTGGGAGTGATGAGCGGGTGATGCTTCATGTCGGCCAGGTAGGCCTTCAGGGGTGTATCCACCACCTGCCGGGATTCTTCCTGCTCTTCTTCCTGGTAGGGTTCGGAGGCGACCCATTGCTCGTCGCGGTCTCCGGCGTCCTCGTCGTCAATCCACACCCTGACATTGAATTCTTCGCTGGACATGGTCTCACTCTCCATTCCCAGGGAGTCCCCCCCCCTGATCGAACCGGCGGCGAACCGTATTTCCCGGATTAGGTCAGCTAGTTGCGGTCGTTTTGAGTTTAGCCCTTTTTTCAACCCGCGGCGGTTGGCGGGCCGACGGCGGGGAACCAGGCACGGAGCGCGGGGTTGGCCCCGGCCGCGTCGGTGTTCAGATCGTTTTTTCTCCCAGGCCCAATTCCCAGCCGGATCGGCTGTTGATCATCTTGCCGACTACCCCCGCCACGTCCGAGAAATCGCTGTCGCAAAAACTCAGGAACCTGGGATGGAGTTGGTAGGCCATGTCAACCGTTTCCTTTTTCTCGTCCGGGGCGACGACGATCAGTCGCACGAACGATAACAATTCCGACAAATCTTTCAGATCGACCAATTCCTGGTAAGTCGTGGCCAGCAGAATCGCCACGGTCTGTTCCACGCGGGGGCGCCGCAATATCCGGCTCAGGTTGCCCAGGCCATGGGCGATTTCCATCTTTTCCTTCGGAACCAACGGCGCCACCAACTTTTTCAGCTTGTCCGTCGTTTCTCCGGGTGCGGCCGAATAAAAAACTATCTGCACATGACACCCCTTGTTGTAATTCAGGCTTACCGCCCCTGGCTTGATGTATATCAAACTACGTGCCAAGTGAAAATTTGCAAATAAGCTCTTTTATTTCAGAATGTTATATTTTGCTGTGAAAAAAAGTTGAGGAAAATGTCGAGGAAAACGTCAGCCACGGTCTGACAGTGTAAGCTTGGGCTTGACAACACCCGCCGCCCGGAGTTGACAGACGGGCTAAAACGGCGCGGTGTTAACGGCCGGTTGAAAATGTAAGGAAAATGGCCAAATGAAAATGAGTAAGTAGGGTGCGCAACGCGCACCATCTTTTACTGTTTTGCGGGCCTGGCCGCGGTAAATTGGAGACGTTGACCGGCGCCTTGCGGCGGGGCTGCTCCGCCCCCCGCGCGCCTAGCGTTGGGCTTCGAGAGACTCCTTCCCGTCCCAGGGTCAGGGGCGCGCCGGAGCCGGCGCCCCTGACAACCCCCGGCTCTTTTTCCGGAGAACCCGCCTGGCGGCGGTTTCACGCCCCGAAACGTCCTGTTTCGAGG
>JAZDGM010000110.1:0-40945 GCA_043806915.1 Pseudomonadota bacterium
GCCGGGGGCGCCGGCTCCGGCGCGCCCCTGACCCTGGGACGGGAAGGAGTCTCTCGAAGCCCAACGCTAGGCGCGCGGGGGGCGGAGCAACCCCGCCCGCAAGGCGTGGCCAACGTCTCCAATTTACCGTGGTCAGGCCCGGAAAATAGAAAAAATGGCGCGCGCCGCGCAACCTACAAACTTTCACCCTGGAGCGGCCCGGCCCTAGTTCCGGGAATCGCGCGCGGCCGGCCTTAACGGCGGGATCAGGCCAGGTCTTTTTCGCCGAAAACCTCGGCCGAAAATATATATATTTCCGTTTTGGGGTCTTTATAGGCTTCCTGGGGGAGCCCGGCCTTGAGGCAGGTCTGTCTCAAAAAGGTTTCGCGGTCCCAGTCCCGTTCCGTCGCCACCTGCGGCAGCAGCACCCCCCGGTTGCGCCCCTTGATAATGTAAATCCCATGCCGGCCGACTTCGATTTCCTCGTGGTCCCTGACGCGGGTCATGGGGGTCAGGACGGATATCTCCAAGTCGATCTGGTCCAACTCGGCCGGGGTCAGGGACGGGAATCGCGGGTCCTCGAAGGCGGCGGCCTGGGCCATCTCCTCGACCGTGTCGGTCAGGGGGCCATCGGCGGTGAATCGACCGATGCAACCCCGCAGGCTTCCTTTTTTATGAAGCGTCACAAAGGCCCCGCTCCGGGAAGATAGCGCCTCGCTTCCACCGCCGGCTTCCACGGCTGGAGGGTCCGCGCCCAGCCTGGCGGCGATGGCGGCCCGCGCGGTTTTCAAAAGCGTCAACCGCTCCCTTGCGCTCAATCCTTTTTCCACAATCGCATCTCCTTGCTAGACGGTTCGGATCAGACCCCGGCCGCGGAAATAATCATCCAGAATCCGGGCGTGATCGAAGACCAGGGGGGTCGGCAGGTTGTCCGGTCCGAAAATTTCCGCCCGAACCGCGTCGTCCCGGCCCTGGGGTCGTCCGGAAGCCCGGGCCAGGAAGACATTGGTGATGGTGTGACCCCGGGCGTCGCGACTCGGGTCCGAATAAGCGCCAAGCTGTCCGAGGAGTTCCACCCGCAGGCCCGTTTCCTCGAGGGCTTCCCGCGCGGCGGCCTGTTCCAGGGATTCCCCGTAATCCACGAAACCGCCCGGCAAGGCCCAGCCCAGGGGCGGATTTCGGCGCGCGATCAGGACCACCCCGCGCCCGTCGACTTCAATGACAATATCGACCGTCGGGGTCGGGTTTCGATATGGCGAGACCAGCCGACCGCAGTGGGGGCAGGTTAGGGGTTGCGACGCCATGACGCTCCCCGGCCCTCAAGCGTTCTTGCGGCTGGCCAGGTTGGTGGCCACCACGGTCATCTTCCGGAGTCGCCTGGCCATGGCATGGAAAATGGTCCTGAAATCGCTGGGCAGGCGATTGTACTGCTCGGTCAGGTAGACCCGGTCGTACACGCCCAGGGTCACCTGACCGACCGCCTTGGCGCCGGCGGAACGAGGTTGTTTGTCCACAAAGCTGACTTCCCCGAACAGATCGCCCTTTCTCAGGACATCCACCACGATTCTTTTCCCGCGCACCAGCTTGAATATTTCCACCTCGCCGGACAGGACGACGTAAATCCAGTCTCCGGACGACCCTTCCTCGAAGATAATATCCCCGTCGTCAAAAGCTTCCTCGCCGGCCACCACCAAACTCTTGCTCCAGTCGACATTATTCATGAGACCAGGTCCTCCTCGTTTTGTTCGCTTGGCCGCCCCAACATTACCCCATCACCCCGGTCCGGCGCAATAGGCCCGCCAAGCGTCCGCCGGCTCGTCCGGAAAATGAAACCGGCTTTAAAAACAAGATGTCGGGCCTAAAAAAACCGCTCGGGGCTAGCCGCGATGGTCCTTGCCCAAATCGACGAACAGCTTCCCGTCCCTTTGCGTCGTGGACAGCTTGGTCGCGTTTTTCTTTCCGGAACCGGAAAGCGCCCGGCCGTCAAGATCGAAGGTGGTTTTGCCCACGCTACAACATTGGACCCGGTCCAGCCCCGGCAGGGGGTCCAAGCGACGGCCGGCGTGAGTGCAACGGTTGTGAAAGGCGAAAAACCGGCCGCCCTTGCCCAGAAAAACCAAAACGCGCATGGGCAGGCCCCGTCCTTCCAGGCGAATGGCGCCTCCCGGGATGGATAGTTCGTGAGCCGCCGCCAGGCTGATTTCCACCAGGCCGTTCTCATACCGCCAGCAGTTGGGGTCACGGGGAGGCTTGGTTTGGCAGAGGCCCAGTATTCGAGATAAAATACCCATGTTGATCTCCTTTTAGTATGGGGGCCGAAAACCGAACGACCGGGGGGACCCCAAAGGGCGTTGAAAACCGGGAACAACCGCCGCGCCTCTTCCCGGCCCCCTGGCTCGAAGAATACACCATAATACCATTTTTACTAGTGGAAAAGAAAGGAGACGACGCCGAAACCTGGTTACGGAAGGGTCCGACGGGACGGGAAAGGTCCGGGGGAGCTTATCGCGGCGCGGAGCGTCGGCCGGGAGAAGTTTTGGGGTTGTTCCACCCGGGCTTATCGGCCTCGCCCAGGGGCCGGGGACCGCGCCGCTATTCTCCCCGGGAAGGGAAAAGCAAGTATCTCAACCAGTGCGGCACGGTGTTGCCCCGAAGGGTTTCCCATTCGATAAATTCTATCTCTTTTTTCAGTTTTTCCCGGTTTTTGAACCATTCGGCCCGGGTGACGATCTTCTCGTTGGGGTCCAGGTCGCGGACCACGCGGGCCGGGTTGCCGGCGGCGATGGCGTTGGCGGGAATATCGGTGGTCACCACGGCCCCGGCCCCCACGATGCTGTTCCGGCCGATAACCACGCCCTTGCAGATGATGGCGCTGTCCCCTATCCAGGCGTTCTCCTCGATCCGAACCGGGGCGGCCTTGTCTCCGGGAGCGATGCGGTTGTAAATGCCGTGCCAGTCGGAATCGGTCACATAGACGCCGTTGGCCAGCATGGAATTGTCGCCGATGGAAATCCCCCGGGCCGACCCCAGGCGAACCCCTGGACAAATAAGACAATTATCGCCAATGGTTATTCGACCTTGCCCTTCCAACTCCGACCAGACGGAAAGCCTGACCGGACGGTCGGGAGAGGCGATGACATTGACGCAGTCGCCAATGACGATGGGTTGACCGAAAATTTCCACGCACCAGGGCTTGACGAAAGTGAAAAACTCGCCCAGGGATTCGAGTTGAGGCCGAATCCAGTGCCGAACGTAGAACTCCTCGAACCTACGATAGGCTTTTTTCAAATAGTAGGGACGGTGGTCGCGAATCAAGGGCTCGCCTCGATGGATTATTTCCCTCCGCTCCCGGGAACGCGGCCCGGGCGCGGGGGAAGCATGACTATTGGGTTAGAACAGGGAAGCGGCTTCCGGACCCTGCCAGAACTGATGATTGAACAGCCGGCCGCCCGGGGTCAACTGGTATAGGGCGTCGGTCGCCATAATAACCACGGCGTTGGTCCAGGCCACTTTTTCTTCCGGCCAAATAACCATTTCCGGGTGGGTGTGCCCACACCAGTAGCTGGAATCGTCGAAGGTCTTGTCGGATATCCAGGAAAACACGGCTTCGGCCAAGTCCTGGGCGCCCATGGCCGACAAGGCCAGGACCAATTCCGACGTCTCGGCCATGGTCACCCACGGCTGGTCGTGGACGCACAAAACGCCCTGCCCCTTGACGACGAATTTATCCCAATACTTTTCGATGCGCCGGTGCGCGTCCGCTCCGGTCAGGGCGCCGGACAGGACCGGATAGAACCAGTCCATGGAAAACCTGGACTTGGACATGTTGAAGAGGTGCGGACGAAGCCGGAGGGCCTCCCCCAGGTTTTTCAAGCCCTCTTTCCAGCGGGGCATGTCCCGGTCCAGTCGCCGGGCGATGGCCAAGGCGCATTTCAAACTCATGAAGACCGAGCTGGACCCGGTCAGAAGGGCCATGGGATCGACCACGCCCTCGGGGCTGACGGCCCAGTATATTTCCCCGCCCTTGGCCTGAAGGGAAAGCACGAAATCAATGGCTTTCCGGACCGTGGGCCACATCCGTTCCAAGAAATCCAATTCCCGGTTGATCAGGTAGTCATGAAAAGTCCCCACGGCCACGTAGGAAGACATATTGGCGTCGCGGGTGCGGTCCTCGGCCCCGCCGTCGCGGTAGGACGAGTACCAGGCGCCTTCCTCCAACTGGTTTTCGGCCAACCACAAGAACGCGGCCCGGGCTTCCCTTTTCCGGCCGGCCACGTTCAGGCCCATGGCCGATTCGATATGATCCCAGGGGTCGGTCTTGTCGCCCACGGACCAAGGGATTTCGCCGTTGGCTTTTTGGGTGCGGATGATCAGGGCGGCGGCGGAATCGACGTCGATGGCTAGGGAAGGTCTTTTCTCAACCGAAATCAGTTTCATCTGGATCACCTTTTTTCGTAATGACCAAACTTCGGTCCCAGGGGAAAGGCGCTCTTGGTTGTTCCGAGGTCTGTTTTCGCGGCGTTGGAAAAGCCCGGTCGCCGGGGAATTTTTTGATAGTTGGTATACCAAATAGATGTTCATGTCAAGAATTTTCAGTAACGGCCTTGCCCTCCGCCCCTGGCGATATGCCGAGATCACCGCCTGTTAGCCGGGTTGGTAAATTTTACCGACCCGGCTCGCCCGACCCCGCCGGCCCCGCCGGCCCGCCTGGCGACCGCCCGGGAACGGCCTAAAAACCGTTGTTTTTTTGAGCGAAGAACCATACACTAGGGTCAGGGAACCTATCCGTTCGGACCGGTGAAAATATGTCATCCCCCGAGTTGCCTAGATATATCCAACGGGCGATCGAAACGCTCGGCGACCGCCTGGTGGTGATTGGGGCGGACCTGACCATTCTGGCGGTTCATCCGCCCTCCTTGCTGGAACGGCGCCCGGACCTGGTGGGGCGGACCTGCCACGGGGCGTTTTTCGAGCGCGACTCGGCCTGCCCGGAATGCGGGGTCCTGGAAGTCCTGGCCTCGGGACGGCCCGCGGTCCGGGAAATTCCACCCTTCGGACCGCCCTGGACGGAAAAGACGGTCCGCCATATGTTTCCCCTTTACCAGGCCGACGAAAAAACCATCGAGGCCGTGGCGGTCATGGACCTGCCGGCCAACCGCTTCATCGGACCCGACCGGGGCCTTTCCAGCGCCAACGCCTTCCTGAAAAACCTGATCATGAGCTCGGTCGACGGCATAATCGCGTCCGACATGAAGGGCCGCATCCTGGTCTTCAACGAGGCGGCCGCGGAGCTGTACGGCTACACCCGCGAGGAAGCGCTGGGAGGGTTGAACATCGCGGACGTTTATCCCGGCGACGGGGCCCGCCAGGTCATGGCGATGCTGCGGTCGGAAAAGCATGGCGGGCCGGGGAAGCTCAAGGGCCAGCGGGTCCCGGCCAGGAAAAAGGATGGCTCCATCTTTCCCATCGACCTGTCCGCGACCATCGTCTACGAATGCGGGCGGGAAACGGCGACGGTGGGCTTTTTCTACGACCTGAGCGAAAAGCTGCGCCTGGAAAAGGAACTCCAGATGGCCCAGGTGCAGCTCATGCAAGCGGAAAAAATGAGCAGCGTGGGCAAGCTGGCCGCGGGCGTGGCCCACCAGTTGAACAACCCCCTGGGGAGCATCATTCTTTTCGGCCAGCTCATGCTGGAGGATTACGACCTCGAACCCGCCGCGCGCCAGGACCTCCAACGGATACTGGGCGACGCGGAACGCTGCCAAAACATCGTGCGGGAACTTTTAGATTTTTCGCGCCAATCCAACCTGGAAATAAAACGGAACGACCTTAACCGCGCCCTGGACCGGACAATTTTCCTACTGGAAAGCCAACCCTTGTTCCGGAACATAGAAATCGCCAGGAACTACGATCCCGATCTGCCCTTGGTCCCGTCCGACCTCCACCAGTTGGGGCACGTTTTCATGAATATCATCCTCAACGCGGCCGACGCCCTGGGCGGCCGGGGTCGGATAGAGATCAAGACCCGCCCTTCGCCCGGAGGCCGGCGGGTGATGGTGGAAATATCGGACAACGGACCGGGCATACCGGCGGAAGTGCTGCCCCACGTTTTCGACCCGTTCTACACCACCAAGGAGCCCGGGCAGGGGACCGGCCTGGGCTTGAGCGTGGCCCACGGGGTGGTGGAGAACCACGGCGGCCGCATAACGGCCCGCGGCGCTCCCGGGGAAGGGGCGGCCTTTGTGATTGAACTGCCTTTGGACCGCGGCCCCAAGGGGGAAGACCAGGATGATTTCCTCGCCCAGGACCTTGCATGTCCTGATAGTTGACGACGAACAGAACCTGCGGGAAGGCGCCCGGAGGATTCTGATTCGGGAAGGCCACCAGGTTTCCCTGGCTTCCCGGGGCCGGGAAGCCCTGTCCCTGATGGCCCAAAATCGGGCCGACATCGTCCTCTTGGACCTGAAAATGCCCGGGATCGGCGGAATGGAAGTCCTGGATTCCCTCCGCGAAACCTACCCCGACGTCCTGGTCATCATCATCACCGGCTTCGCCACCATCGAAACCGCCATCGAAGCCATGAAAAAAGGCGCCTACGACTTCATGACCAAACCCTTCCGGCCCGACCAACTCCGGCTGGGCGTCGGCCGCGCCGTGGAACATATCCGGCTGCGGGAAGAACTCGACCGGTTGAGCGAGGAACGGGCCCGGGGGCTCTGGGCCATCAGCACCGAAACCAGCCGCCTGAAGACCGTGGTCAACAGCATCATGTCCGGGCTCCTGATCACCCAGCGCAACAAAACCATCATCCTCTGCAACCCGGCCTTCACCAAAATGACCGGCCTGGGCAAGGAGATCATCGGCGCCAAGACCTCCGACCATCCCGCCTTGTCCCAACTCAACGTCATGATCGACGACTTCGCGTCCGGACCCGATTCCGGTCGCGAACAGATATCCCGGGAATACATGGTCGATGGCTCGCCCCCCAAATACTACACGGCCGCGGTCAACCGCGTGCTGACGGAAAGCGGCAAGATGCTCGGCCTGGTGGTGGTCCTACGGGACGTGACCCACGTCAAGGAACAGGAAAAGGAAAAATCGGCCTTCATGGCCATGCTCACCCACGAACTGCGCGCCCCCCTGAGTTCCCTCGACACCCAATTCCACGTCATTTTGAAGGGCCTGGCCGGGCAGTTGTCGGACAAGCAGCGGGATATGCTTTCCCGGATGAAAAAAAGAGTCCGGGGGGTCCTGGCCATGATCAACGACCTGCTCGACTTGTCCAAGATCGAGGCCCGCCAGTTCGTCAAGGACAAAATACCGGTGGACCTCGGGGCCCTGGCCAAGGAAGCCGCCGACCTGATGTCCGACCAGGCCGGGGAAAAAAGCATCACCCTGGAAACCAGCCTGGACCGGGACCTCCCCCCGGTGTTGGGCGACCCCTCGGCCCTCATGAACGTGGCCGTCAATTTGGCGTCCAACGCCATCAAATACACCCCCGCCCAGGGCCGGATTAAAATAACCGCAACCCGGGACGGGTCCATGGCGGTTTTTTCCGTCGAGGATAACGGCCTGGGCGTCCCGGAGGAATACCAGGCCAAAATTTTCGAGCGGTTTTTCCGGGTGAAGGACGAACGAGCCAGGGACGTCATCGGCGCCGGCTTGGGCCTGGCCATTGTCAAGGCCATCGTCGAGGACCATGGCGGGCGGATAACCCTTTGCAGCGCGGTGGGCCGGGGCAGTTGCTTTCGAGTCGAACTGCCCCTGTCCCGCTGGTGAGCGGCGCGGGGTTGGAGGCCGCCGGGCCGGAACTCCGGCTTGGAAACGCGCCGGCCGAGAATAGCGCCCCGCCCGCGGGCGGAATCAAATTTTTCCGGGAAAAGAAAAAAAAAGGCTTGACGGCTAGCCCCTGCGGCGCTATAGTTAACACTATGAACAAAGTCGCCGAACAAATAAACCTCGACCCCTCCCCCAGCCAGGTCCTTCAACTCAAGACCCTCGTCACCAAGTTGTTCCGGTGTTGCCAGGATCGGGCCCAGTACCTGAGCGAGAGGTTCGGGCTGCCGGACGCCGAGTTGCGCTGCCTGATGCTTTTCGGCGCCGAACGATACCTTTCTCCCAAGGGCATCGCCCGGGAAATGGGCGTGGCCAAGAGCCGGGTCAGCAAGATCACGGAGAAACTGATTCAGCGGAAATTGATCCAGCGCATCGCGGACCCGGAGGATTCCCGGGGGGTCCTGCTCAGCCTGACCGCGGACGGTCGCCGGAAATGGAACGAGATCAACGGTTTTCTGGAAGAGCTGTACGGGGAAATCCTGCGGCAGGCGCCCGCGGACCAGAGAACCGCCCTGCTGGGGTACCTGGGAGTCCTGGAAACATCCATGGCCGCCGTGCGGGATTCCCTGGAACAGGCGGCTTGCGTCGCGACCGGGCGGCTCGGCTGATTTTTTTTGAACTGAATGTTTATAGCGTTAACTAAAATTAATATTTTTTAACAAAAAATTACATAAAAGCACCATGTTAAACCAATTAACCTTATTATTTTAATTGCAAGGAGAACGAAATGGCGGACCTAGAAAAAATCCAGGAACAGCTTGACCGGCTCCAGGCCCAGGTCGACGGCCTGGACCGGGGCGCGGCCGAGGACAAACTTTCCCTGATCGTCTTTTCCGGGGACCTCGACCGGGCCCTGGCGTCCTTCATCATCGCCACCGGCGCCGCGGCCATGGGGACCGAGGTGGTCATGTTCTTCACCTTCTGGGGCACTCCCCTACTGCGCGCCAAGAACAAGAGCGCGAGCGGCAAGGACTTCATGGGCAAAATGTTCGGCAAGATGCTGCCCAAGGGCGTGGACCAGCTCAAGCTGTCCAAAATGAACATGGGCGGGATGGGCACGGCCATGATGAAAGCCCTGATGAAAAAGAAAAACGTGGCGTCACTCGACCAACTGATCGAAATGGCGGGGGAACTGGGCGTTAAAATTTACATCTGCGAGATGTCCATGGACCTCATGGGGTTCAAGAGAGAGGAAATGATCGACTACCCGGACCTGACCTACGCCGGCGTGGCCACTTTCCTGGAACAGGCCGGCCGGAGCCGGGTGCAGTTGTTTATCTGACCATCGAACTAGTACAAGAAGGAGACATTCACATGAGCGAAACAACCAAAGCCGATAAAGTGTTGGATTTGAAGGGACTGCCTTGCCCCATGCCGGTGGTCAAGGTCAGCAAGGGGATCAAGGACGTGGCTGTCGGGCAGGTCCTGGAAGCGGTCACCACCGATCCGGGCGCCCTGACCGATTTTCCGGCCTGGGCCCGCAAATCCGGAAACGAAATCGTCCACACCGCGGCCGACGGGAACGAAACCAGGTTTTTTATCAAGCGGAAAGTATGACCGCCGCCGGCGCCGGCCCCACCCGGCCGGCGCCGATGACTCTCGCCGAATTGTCCCATCAATCCGACCGGTTCCCGGACAAGGAGAAATTCAAACCATGGAAACGGTTTATTATCTGATTCTCGGCCCCATGGTGTACGCCGCCGTGTTCATCTTCGCGGCGGGCTTGGTCCACCAGACGGTCCGGACGGCGCGGCGGCCGAAATTCGCGCCTTCCCTGCGTATTTATCCCCTAAAAAAACCGGCCTGGCTTTACGCCGTCCTGGACGCCCTGCTGCTGCCCGCGGTGCGTCGGCATAATCCCGTATTATGGTTTTTTTTGCTGGGCTTCCATTTCTGCCTGATCCTGCTGCTGGTCGGACACCTTGAATTGATCGCCGATTTCGGGCTGTTTCAGATCGTTCCGCACCAAATATTCCTCGGGGGCGGGCTGGTCGGACTGTTCATGTGCCTGGCCCTGCTCTTTTTTCTCTTGCGGCGGTTTATTTCCCCCACCAAGGAACTATCGGTCCCGGAAGATTATTTCCTCCTGATCCTCCTTTTTTTGACGGTCCTATTCGGGAGCGAAATGGACTGGGCCCGGCGCTGGTACGGATATGGGACCATGGACCCGGCCGTGTACCGGGATTACCTGACGGCGCTTCTTCATTTCGAGGTCAACCTGGACGATATCCTGGGGACCGGGCATTCCTTCATGCTGGTCCTTCATGTCTTTTGCGCCAATCTTTTCCTGGCGTTCTTTCCGTTCAGCAGCCTCATGCACGGCATCTTCGCCATTCCGCTGAACATCATCAGGAGGGTCTGATCATGGACCTGGAACAAAGACAAAACCTGTTGCACCTGTTCGAGGGCAAACGCAACCGGGTCATCGAGATGTACCTGCGGACCTGTTCCCGGTGCGGACTGTGCTCGACCGCCTGCCATGTCTACGCCTCCATGCCGCGCCCCCAGTACACGCCCGCGTACCGGGCGGAAGTGGTCCGCCGCGTCTATAAAAAATACTTCCGGCTGCAAGGACGGTTCCTGCCTTTCCTGGGGGAAGCCAAGACCCTGGACGAAACGTCCCTGCAAGAACTCCACGAGGCCGCCTATTCCTGCACCGGGTGCCGGCGGTGCATGGTTTACTGTCCCTTCGGGATAGACACCCAGCAAATCATGTCCATCGCCAAACTGCTGCTGGTGGGCGCCGGGGCGGAGCCCGAGACGCTGTCCCTGCTGGCCGATGTGTCCATTTCCAAGGGCGAGTCCATCGACGACCTCAAGGAAGGCTTCATGGCCGGCATCAAGCGGCTGGAAAGCCGCGTGGTGGAAAAATGGCGGCAGGAAGCCGGACAAACGGCCATTCCGGTGGACAAGCAGGGCGCCGACCTTTTGTATGTCGCCCTGGCCGGGGCCCATTCCATCATCCCCGCCGCCGCGGTCTTTAACGCGGCCCGGGAAAACTGGTCCTTGAGTTTTTTCGAGGCGGTCAATTTCGGCGCCTTTGTGGGCGATCCGACCAAGACCAAGATAATCATGGACCGGATCGTCGACGAGGCCAAGCGCCTCAAGGTCAAGGAAGTCTGCATTTGCGAATGCGGAACCGCCTTTCGGGTGATGAAGCAGCTTTCCGGGACCCCGCCCTTCAAGGTGTCCTCCATTACCGAGGTCCACGCCCGGTACCTGAGGGAAGGACGAATCAAGGTGGAAAAAGGCAAGATCAAGGGAGCGGTCACCTATCACGATCCCTGCCAGATCGCCCGCAACGGCGGGGTGATCGAGGAGCCGCGCTACATTCTGTCCCGCCTGACCGACGATTACCGGGAGCTTTCTCCGGCCCCCGAATACAACTGGTGCTGCGGCGGAGGCGGCGGCCTGGTCGCCCTGGGCGAGGACACCCTCGATTTTCGCCTGAAATCGGCCAGGGTCAAGGCCGAGCAGGTCCGGGGAACCGGGGCCGCGATCCTGGCCACGGCCTGTGAAAACTGCCATACCCAGTTGAGCGATCTCAACGGCCATTACGGGCTCGGAACAAACGTCCAGTTCCTCACCTCCATGGTGGCGGACTCCCTGATTCAATAAACAGGCGGACGACCGGCCGCGGGGACCCGCGGCCGGTTTGGCGCCTAGCATCCCGCCATCATCCTTCCCGTCCCGGGGAAAAAAACCGCAAATTCGTTGGCATAGCGAAGCGCATGCAAACCGACATGCCCGCGGGCCATGTCGGTCGCAACAACCAATGAAAATGAGTAAGGCTGGTTCCCAAGGTCTAGAGGCCGTGAAAGAATTGCCATTTTGTCCATTTTATATCACGTAACTAGTTGAAATCACGATGACGTTATTCTCAAATTTTGAATACTTTCACAGTCTCTCTAGCTTGGGAACCAGCCTTACTCATTTAGCCATTTTCCTTACATTTTCAACCGGCCGCTGACACACCAATCACCTCTTGGACGGACATAATCAGGTCAGCCCGCGTAGCTTTTGCGCGGCCTTGAGACGCGCCGTGGAGGAAGGCGTCCAAGATGAGTGGCCCTATCCGTTACATTACAACCATTACAAGGCCATCCAAGCCGGTGTGCAAGAAGCCTCCCGCATTAGGGTCGATGAAATAACCCGCGAAGATTACCCTTGGGTCCAACAGGTTATGGCGCCCTTGTCCGGCCGGATCACCGTGCCGTGCGAGCCTTATGAATTCACCGCGCTGTGGGACGGGAACAAAACGATCGAGAATCTTATGGGACAAGAGGGAACCGTAAAATTACCGCCGCAACATTTGGAAGAGGGTCCGTTGGGTATTCTAAGGGACCTGGAAGGTTTGGGGCTTATTCAAAGACTGAGGGACGGCCGTATTCAAATGCCGGACGTCTATCGGGTCGCCTTCGGCCTGGGGCGGAGAGGCGGGGTCAATCCGTTCAAGTAGTATGATGGCGCTATAACGTCGAACCGGCCGAGGCGGGCGCCCTCGGCCGGTTCGATGTCACTTTATTTTTCGGTTCAGTCGGCGGTTTGGATGAAACAGCCGGAGTCCGACGAACTTTTGGCCGCTCCAACGCTTATGCCGCCCGAGGCGGCCGGAGGCGAGGGTGGCTGTTCCTCGTCCTTATCCGCGTCCACGGCGGTCAGGTCGGACCCGGAAGAAACACGAGCCGCGGGGAAGAACAGTTCTCCCTCGCCGGCTGTTTTTTTGTACAGCCAGCCGCCATCGGCGAATCCCAGGATGACGCCGGCCTGATACTCGCCGGTCCACACCCAGAAGACTTTCTGGGTGATGTCGTTTTCCGGGGAAAGGAGCCTCGCGACCCGTTCATCCTGGTCGATGACCAGGCACCGTTCCACTAAAACCGGGTAGTCGAAGGGGTTGCCCACCTGGTTCCAGCCCTGGTAAATTTTCACGGCATGACCCTCGAGGCCTTCCGGTCCGATAATCGTCGGGGTGGCGGTCCCCTGGAAGTTGAAATCCCGGGCTTCCTTGAACAGGAACCAGGCGGCCCAGCCGGGGACGATGTCTTCCTGGATGTCCGGGTATTCGATATAGTCCGGGGGCTCGGCCCAGGGCGCCCAACGACCTATCCGGACCGTGGTTGAATCGTAGGTCCCGATTTCCGAATCGAAAGCTCCGGAGCGGCTGACGCCGCCGTAATCCAGGGTCACCGGGACCGACAGTATCCGATAATCCGCCAGGGTTGAATAAGCGGGCATTTTTTTGGTCCGGGTAATGGATTCCCCGGTCTTGTTGAAAAGGGCGGTGATGTTTTTATCCGCGTTCATGACCACGGAGACGATGTTGCCTCCATCGGAAAGGTCTCCCTGCCAGCCGCCGAATTGGTAGCCGGAGGCGCGAACGGCGATGAGCTTCACTTCCTGGCCCTCGGGGAAATCAGCCCCGCATTCATCTCCGGAAGGGCAATTGATCCCCGCCGGGATGCTGTAAACATTGCCGCCCTCGGTCGGCGAAACGGCGATGGTCAGCCTTTTGGAGACCACAACCGGAGTGAAAACCGCCTTGACGAGCTTATCGGAGTCCATGGTCACGGTCTTGACCTTGCCGGCGGCGCGGTCCACGGCGGTCTCTTCCCAGTGATCGAATTGATACCCGTCATTGAACTCGGCGGTCAGGATCACGTTGGCGTTCTCGGGGAACTTGGCGGAGCATTTTTCTTCCGGGCAGTCGATGCCGCCGGGGTAGCTGGCGACCCGGCCGGACCCTTCCGGCGAGACTTCCACCGTCAAGGTCTTGGGGTTGGCGTCCGCCACGAAGACGGCCGTCGCGTTTTTGTTCGAATTCATGGTCAGGGTTTCGGCCTGGTTGGTTGAAGGCGAAAGGTCGCCCTCCCAATGGTCGAACCTATACCCCGTGTTGTAGTTGGCGCTGAGATAGACTGTTGAGTTGATAGGGAAATAATCGCCCGTGCAAACGTCCGGGCAGTTGATATCGCCAGGATAGACAGTTACATTTCCTGTTCCTTCCGGGGAAACGGACACGGTCAAGGTCTGGGGATTGACCACGGGAACAAACACGGCCTTGATGTTCTTGGTGGAATCCATTTTGATGGAGATGGCCGGGGCGGGTCCGGTGAAATCGCCTTCCCAGTGGTCGAACTGATACCCGGGTTTGTATTGGGCCGTTATAACCACCGTGGTATCCTTGGGGAAATGCGAGGCCGTGCAATCGTCGGGGCAGCCGATGCCCTCGGGGTAGGAGCTGACGGTTCCGCCTCCGGCCGGGGAAACGGTCACGTTCAAGGTCCGCGGTTCGACCACGGGAATGAAGACCGCCGCGGCCGTCTTGTTTCCGGTCATGTATATGACGGCGCCGGTGGTGGTCGTCCCGACCAAGTCTCCTTCCCAATGGTCGAACTGATACCCGGGTTTGTACAAGGCGTCAAGATAAACCAACTGACCGGACGGGTATTGGGCGGTGCAACTCCCGTCCGGACAGGAGATGCCGGTGGGCCAGGAGCTGATGGTCCCGCTTCCGGCCGGGGAAATATTCACGGTCAAGGTGTAATCCACATCCGGGAGAAAGACCGCGTTTAAGGTTTTGTCGGCGTCCATGTACACGGTCGTCGGGTTATCCTCGGAGTAGAGGCCGCCGGTCTGATCGAGCCACTGGAAAAATTTGTTTCCGGTGGTGGGGCGGGCCTCGGCTGTAACGGTTTCTCCCTGGTTGAAAGCGGGGGTGCAGTCAGTGGGGCAGGTTCCCGAGTCGGCCCGGACGCCCTGGTCGGCGGTCGTGACTTCATATTTGACTTTCCCGCCGGCGGTGGGGGTGCGTTTGATGGTAAGGGTGTAATAATCCCCGGCCATGATGCTGAAAACCTTGGCGCCGCCGGTGCTGTTCCAGGTCCCGGCGTACACGCGTCCATTAAAGGTCGCCATGGCGATGACCCCCCCGTTGTTGGTCGTGGGGTCTTCAAACCCGGTCTCGCCCACCTGGGACCAGGTATAAGTATTCAAACTGTATTTCCACACCTGATCTCCGACGGTATAGTCGGTGATCCCCACATAGACCGAACCCTCGGCCATGCAGTCGGCTATCGAGGCCGTGCTCGGCCAGATGGACCCGGATTCGGGCAGGCCGATCGCCTCCCAGTAACTCCCGGGGTATTTCCAGACTTCCGCTCCGGTCATGGAGTTCGATGTTCCGGCGAAGAGGTAGGATTCCGTCCCCAGTAGGGAATCGATCTTGGTATTGTAGCTGGTCCAGGGGTTCCCGGTATAGGCCAGGCGGGTCCAGACGCCTTCGCCGCACTCGTATTTCCAGACTTCGCCGGCTTCCTGGACTTCGGACCGGTCATAACTCGCCGTCGCGGCGGCTTCGAACCCGACCCAGAGGGCGCCCTGGTAAACGGTCATGGTCGCGGCCGAGCTCAGGAGGGCGGGCGCCCACATGTTGTAATCGGCGATCATGGTCCAGGAAGTCCCGCCTTCGTAGCGGAAAACCTCCGCGCCGCCAGGCTCCCCGCTGTTGCTGGTGCCGGCGTAAAGGCAGCCGTTATATTCCAGCAGGGAGGGAATCCGGTAGTTCAAGGGGTTGCCGAACCCCGAGGCCGTAACGGCCGGCGACCAGGCGGCGCCGTCCCAGGAAAAAATATTGGCCCCGGAAGCCGTTCCCATCACCGCCACGAAAAGTTTTCCGTCATAAACGGCCATGGCGGTTATTTCCGAGGCGTCGATCCCGAAGTCGGCGGAGGCCTTGGCGGCCATGGTCCAGCTTGCTCCGTCGAATTTCCAGAGCTCTGAACCGTCGACGTAGTTTGTAGTCCCGACATAGAGGTTGTCGTTGTAAACGACCATGACCGAGGCGCCGTGATTGTCGACGCTCCAGTCGATGGGCTCCCCGGTCCAGACCGTCGCGGAGGCGGTCGCCGAAAACACCAACCCGATTAAAAAGATAAACAAGGATGGCAGAATAATTCCTTTATTGGTCATGGCTTTCCCCCTCCGATGATTAAGACTGATCCCAAATTAACATAGCAGAACCGGCTATTATTGTCTATAATTTTGGAAGTTGACGGCCCGATCCGGGATCGGCGTCCCGAATATGGGACCGGCGGTCTTTCAAGGCCGGCCCGGGGCTTCCCTGGACAATTCCGGCCTAGTTGTTGATTTGACCATTTTATCATGTTATACAGAAATAGAATAATGCGACCGGGCGTCGGGCCGGGCGCCATCAGAAGGAGGATAAGATCATGACCACTCTAGTGGGCGGCGTCATTGCCCTGGTTCTGGGTTTGTTGGGGTTGCTTTATTGGTGGGAACAGTTTGTCATCATTCTCCAGGCGGGCATTCCCCTGGTGCTGGTCCTCGGCGGCGCCTTGGCCGTCTATCTTGGCCTGGAAGAATGGAAAGACGCCCAGAGCGTCGCCGAGTCGGGCGGGTTTAACGCCATGGACGCGGAAGCCGAGAGGTACCGGGCCGAAGCGGAAAAATACAAGGCTGAACTCGAGGCCATTAAAAACCAAGGGACCAAGGAAACCGCAACCGCGACCGAAACCGCGACCGAGGCGGAATCCGAAAGTTGACGACGTTTTCGGCGCTGATCGTGTCGGCGATTTTCACCCCGGGGTTTTAGGCCGCCGGGGTTTTTTTTGCGGCCCGGCGTTCCTTGGCGGATGGGGTCCCAGGGGACGGTAATTGAAAAAAACAAGGGGGTTAGGTGATGTCCGTTTTGTCCGAACCGTTCAAGATGAAAGGGTTGAGCCTAAAAAACAGGATAACCATGGCGCCTTTGTACCTGGGGTACGCGGGCCGGGACGGCGCGGTCAATCAGTTGGTGTTGGACCATTACCGGGCAATGGGGGCTTCGGGCGCCGGTTTGATCGTGGTGGAGAACGCCGCGGTCGACCCCCTCGGCCTGGGTTCGCCTCTCACCCTCGGGGTCCACGACGATCGGTTTTCGCCCGGCCTGGCCCAATTGGCCGAAACAGTGAAACAGGAAGGGGCGGCGGTATTTCTTCAGATAAACCATGCCGGACGGTACGCGTTCTTACCCGATAAAATCGCGCCGTCCCCGGTCCCGACCTGGGGCGTCGTTCCCCGGGAAATGGATGAACAAGATATTATCCGGGTGGTGGAGGCCTTTGCCCGGGCCGCGGCCAGGGTGAAGGCGGCCGGTTTTGACGGGGTGGAAATCCATGGCGGGACCGGGTACCTACTGTCCCAGTTCCTGTCGAGCCGAACCAACCACAGGGCCGATTCGTACGGCGGAAGCCTCGACAGCCGCATGCGGTTCCCCCTGGAGGTCATCGCGGCGGTCCGGGCCGCCGTGGGGCCGGAATATCCGGTGGGATACCGGTTCCTGGCGGACGAACTCCTGCCCGACGGCCTCAAGGTCGAGGAAACCCTGGTTTTCGCGCGACGGTTGGCTTCCGCCGGCCTGGCCTATCTTTCGGTCATGGCCGGGACCCACGATTCCTTTCATACTCCGGAAAACGCCGCCCTGGAAAGAAATGAAGCCTATATGGCGTCGTATGCCGGCGCGGTCAAAAAAGCGGTGGGCGCCCTGCCGGTCATAACCGCCGGCCGGATACAACATCCCGAAACGGCCGAACGGGTCATCGGGGAGGGGCAGGCCGACCTCATCGGACTGGCCCGGGTCCTGTTGGCCGACCCGCTTTGGCCGCGCAAGGCCCTGGGGCAAGTTCCCGGACCCATTACGGCTTGCCAACCGACCTGTTCGCTCTGTTACAAAAGGGCCGGGGCCTTGAAACCGGTTTTCTGTTCCCAATGGACGAGGGAAAAACGCCTGGCTTTTTTGGATATGATCGGAGAAACGCCGGAACGGGAAGAAGACAAGAACTGAAGGGAGGGGCGCATGGCGAGACAACCGGAAGGCTTCAAGGCTTTCGAGGCGGAGATATTATCCGTTAAAGGGGAATGCGGCGCCGGTCACCGAGCCGGGGATAGGTTGACGCTGGGGTGTTGGGACCCGGGCGGCCTCTGCGGCTTTTTTTACCACGACATTTTTCCCGGGCTGAGCATGTTGCAGTTCGGCGGCAAGTATCCCTGGGACAAGGACGACGAGATGACGTTTGAATGCCCGGACCGCTCCAACGCGGTGACCATGCTGGTCCGCAAGGTCAAGTGAGCGCCTCCCGGGGCGAACGCGCCAAGAGCGCGGCGGGTGGAATTTGGCGGTGATTTGGCAACTTGACGGGCCGGAGGCGCGTTTTTCGGCTCCGGCCCGCGGCGGTCTATTTCTTGCCTTGGGCGAAGGCGTCAATCGCGGCCCGGAAGGAATCCGTGAAGGCGCAGATGCTTTGGTTGCGGTTTTCCAGCTCAATGGCCGCCTCGAGGCTGGGAGCGTTCAGGTTCTGGAACAAGGCTTCCTTGGTTTGGCTCAGGCCCATGGGGCTTTTGGTCAGCATGACCCGGGCCAGTTCCAGGGCCTGGGGCAGGAGTTCTTCCTCGGGGACGACGCGGCTGACCAGGCCGATCCTGGCCGCTTCGTCCGCCGGGACCGCCCGTCCGGTGAGGAGGATTTCCGCGGCCCGGGACGCTCCGACCAACTTGGGGAGAAAATAGGTGGTGCCCAATTCGCCTCCGGAAAGCCCGATGTTGATGAACGATGGAATAAATTTGGCCGATGGGGAGGCCAGGACTACGTCGGAGGCCAGGGCCATGGTCATGCCCCCGCCGGCGGCCGGACCGCGGACGGCCGCGATAATGGGCTGGGGGAGCCGTTTCATTTCGAGGATCATGTTGGAATATTTTTTCTGCACCTTAATCAGGAACGTCGCCGCGTTGGCATACAATTCCGGCGCTTCCCGGTGCATTCTTTGATCCATGATGTCAGCGCCGGCGCAAAAACCGCGCCCTTCGCCGGTCAAGATAATCACCCTGACATCCCGATTCAGGCAGAGAATCTCGTACAAGGAATGAAATTCTTCGAGCATGTCGAGATTTATGGCGTTGAGGCGTTCGGGGCGGGTCAGGGTCAGGCGCCCGATTCCGGGTTCGGTTTCCTCGAATCGCAAGGTCTTGAATTCCATGGCGGCTCCTTTGCTGCTGATGAAAGAAAGCTGACGTCCGGTATTGAACGGATGTTCACTTTTAAACCATTTTTCCGAGGTATGCAATACTTAATTGCTGGGGGCGCATCCTCCGGCATAACCCCGGCCGGCCCCGGCCCTTTTCCACGAGGCGACCGAAATCCGCCGAGCGTTTCGGCGGCCGGCGGGCTAAAAAGGACATAAATATGATAAAAGCCGGACATTCCCGCATGACCAAAATCGTTTGCACCATGGGTCCCGCCACCAATTCACCGGAAATGATTCGGAGCATGATCCGGGCCGGCATGGATGTCGCCCGGTTGAATTTTTCCCACGGGGATCACGAGGGGCATGGCGGGATTCTGGAGGAAATCCGGCGGGCGTCCGAGGAAGCCAATCGCCCGGTGGGGGTGCTGGCCGATTTGGCCGGACCAAAAATCCGGTTGGGGGTGCTCTCGACCGCGGAACGAGTTCTCTCCTATGGCGAGGAAGTTCGCCTGATCGCCGGGGTCGAGGCGAAAGGCGACGAACTGCCGGTGAACTATCCGTTTCTGTACGAGGACGTCAAGGAGGGCGCCCGGATTATGTTGGCGGACGGCAGGGTCGAGCTTTTGGCCGTGAAAAAACAGAACGATTCCATCCTGTGTCACGTCGTGGTGGGCGGCGTTTTGACGTCCCATAAGGGCGTGAATCTACCGTTGAGCGATCTGCGGATTCCCGCCTTCACGGACAAGGATCGGGCTGATTTGTCGTTCGCTTTGGGAATGGGCGTGGATTTTGTGGCCATGAGTTTTGTCCGCCACGAACACGACCTCCAGCCCCTAAAGGAAATGATGGTTCGCATTGACCGGCCGCCGCTTTTAATCGCCAAGATCGAGAAACCCCAGGCCGTGGAGCGTCTGTCGGAGATACTGGAGGTCGTGGATGGGGTCATGGTGGCCCGGGGGGACCTGGGAGTGGAAATGCCCGTGGAGGAAGTCCCCATGATCCAGAAAAAGATTATTCGCGAAGCCCGCCAAGCCGGCAAGGTGGTGATAACGGCGACCCAAATGCTCGGTTCCATGACGACCAACCCCCGACCGAGCCGGGCGGAAGTGACCGACGTGGCCAACGCGGTCCTGGACGGCACGGACGCGGTCATGCTTTCGGAAGAGTCGGCCATGGGACGGTATCCGGTCGAGGCCGTGATGATGATGAACAAGATTTGCCAATACACCGAGCCGCAACTGGACTGGATGAGGTTTTTGCGGGAAGGCCTGTCCGATCTCCTGCCCCTGACCGAGGCCTCCATTACCCGCGCCGCCGCCTGGCTGGCCCGGGATATCGAGGTCGCGGCCATTGTGGCCGCCACGCATAGCGGCAGCACCGCCCGGTTGATGGTCCGTTTCCGGTCGCCCTATCCGGTGGTGGGACTGACCTCCAACGAGCGGACCTGCCGGCAACTGTGCCTGAGCTGGGGCGTGCTTCCCGCCTTGATACCGCCCTGCCGGAACATTGACGAGATGATCGAGGAAGTCAGAAAATGGGTGGGGAAGAACGGCGTGGCCGGTCCGGGGGACCGTCTCATTCTCACGGCCGGAGTGCCGTTGCAACGTCCGGGCACGACCAACCTGATTAAGGTTCTTGAATATGAAGGACTGCCGGAAAAGGGCAATTGAACATGCACCCGAGCGCGCTCCCCGCGGCTTGCCGCGGGGAGCTTCAACCGAGGGCCGGGCCAGGCGCGGCCCGGCCCGACCAAGGCGTCGTTTTAGCTTTTGAGGGAAAACTTGGGCTGAATAATATCGTAGTACGATTTTTCCGAGACCACGCCCCAGGTCCCAACCACTTTCTGGAAGGCCTTGAAGGCGTCGTTCACCTTTTTACTTAGCGGGTCCTTGGCCGTTTCTTCCTCCAGGACCTCTTCGGTCAATTTCCGCAGCCCCTCGAGAACCTCGGCGGGGAATTCCACCAGTTCCACATGGTGCTTTTCAATCAGTTCCATAAGCGCGGCGCCGTTCTGGGCGTCGAACTGGGACAATATCCAGTGTTCGTTTTCCATGCAGGCGGAGTTGACGATATGCTTGAGGTCCGTCGGCAGCTCATCGAACACTTTTTTATTGAAGAAATATTCCAGGTACGTCCCGGGCTCGTGCCAGCCGGGGTAATAGTAATACTTGGCCGCCTTGTAGAAGCCCATCCGCAGGTCGTGCAGGGGGCCGACCCATTCGGTGGCGTCGATGACGCCGCGTTCGAGGTTGGTGAAAATTTCTCCGCCCGGGGTCAGGACCACGGTCCCGCCGGCCTTGGCCACGACCTTGCCGCCCAGGCCCGGGATGCGCATCTTCAGGCCCTTGAAATCGTCCATGGTGTTGATTTTTTTGTTGAACCAACCGCCCATCTGCACGCCGGTGGACCCGCCCGGACGGGGGACCAGGTTAAAGGGGGCGTAGACTTCCTCCCACAGTTCCAGGCCGCCGCCGCCATAGAACCAGGCGGACATGCCCTGGGCGTTCATTCCGAAGGGCACGGCCGAAAACCACTGGGCCGCGGGGACCTTGCCCGCCCAGTAGTAGGAGGCGCCGGAACCGACTTCCACGGTCCCGCTGGAAACCGCGTCGAAGATGCCCATGGCGGGCACCAATTCGCCGGCGGCGTAAACCTTGATCTTGATCCGGCCGTCGCTTATCTCCTCGATTCTTTTGGCCAGGCGCTCGCAGCCGTCTTGCAGAACCGGCAGCTTGGGCGGCCAGGTGGTGACCATTTTCCAGTTGTAGGTCTTGGAAGCAAGAACGGCCGGGGCCTTGACCGCCGTAACCGCGGCGGCCGCGGCCGCGCCTAGCCCGGCCTTTTTCAGGAAATCGCGTCTTTTCATTATCAACCTCCTAGGATGATTAGGTTTTTTAGAAAACCCCGAACGGCGGAAAAGACGCATGGCCTTCCGCCGCCCCTCAATCGAAAAGGGAAGAAGCAAAAACCTTTCGAAAAAATAAAAGGTCTCGCGACAATGACCGATTATCGAAACTTTTTTGAATTATAACAAAAAAAACGGTTTTGCCAATTTTAAAATTGTAATAGCGTTCGTTTTCGGCGAAGCCGAGCGGCGCCAACCGTCGGTTTGCGCGGCGGCCGGGCTAAAGCCTCGCTCGCTCGGCCGACCTATTTTTTATTACGCCCCGTCCCAGTGGGTCGGGGCTGCTTTCAGCCAAGGCTCAACCGCCGAAGACCGCCTTGGGCAGCCAAGTCGCCAGTATCGGAAAAGCGATCACAATGGCCAGCCCCAGCACCTGCACAAGCACAAAGGGCAATATGCCGCGGTAAATGTCGCCGGTGGTGACTTCCGGAGGGGTTACGGCCTTGAGGTAGAACAGGGAGAACCCAAACGGTGGAGTCAAAAAGGACGTTTGAAGGTTGACCGCCAGCAAAATGCAGAACCAGAGCGGGTCGAACCCGAATTCGATCATGATCGGCGCCAGGACCGGGACGTGGATAAAGGTGATCTCGATAAAGTCCAGGAAAAAACCGATGATGAAAATCAAGCCCATGACGATGGCCAGGACCATGTTGTGACTATAGCGGTGGGCGATGGCCTGGAGAAAATTCCGGACCAGGTCGTCGCCGCCCAGCCCCCGAAAGACCAAGCCGAAGGCCGCGGCGCCGCACAGGATGATGAAGACCATGCAGGTCAGTTTCAAGGTGCTGATCATCACCGCGCGCAGAATTTCAATATTGAATTTTCGATTGGCCACGGTCAGGATGGTGGCGCCCACCGCCCCGACGGCCGCCGCCTCGGTGGGCGAGGCCACTCCGGCGAAGATTGTCCCCAAAACTGCCACCATTAAAAAGAGCGGTGGAAAAAGGGCCTTGGCGACCCTGGTAAATAGTTCCCCGCGGGAAATGGCCGCCAGCTCCTCCTTGGGAATGGCCGGGGCCATTTTGGGCCAGATGAGCGAGGCGATGATGATGTAGATTATGTAGAGCGTCACCAGCAACAGCCCGGGCAGGACGGCCCCCATGAACAGGTCGCCCACCGGCACCCCCACGATATCCCCGATCAGGACCAGGACAATGGAGGGCGGTATGATCTGGCCCAGGGTCCCCGAGGCCGCGACCGTGCCGGTGATCAGCTCTTTTTGATAATTCCTTTTCATCATGGTCGGGACCGCCAACAGCCCCATGGTGACCACCGTGGCGCCCACGATTCCGGTCGAGGCCCCGAGCAAGGCCCCGACCACCACCACCGATATGGCCAACCCCCCCCGCATCCGACCGAAAAGCATGCCCATGGTGTCGAGCAGCTCCTCGGCCAGTCCCGAGCGTTCGAGCATGACCCCCATGAACACGAACAGGGGCACGGCCAACAAGGTTACGTTGGTGATGGTTCCCCAGAGCCTGAGGGGAAGCAGGTCAAAGAAGGACCAACCGAATCCGATCACGCCGAAGACCAGGGCCGTGCCCAACAGGGTGAAGGTCACCGGAAAGCCGACCAACAAGATGATGGTGAGCGCAAGAAACATCCAGGCGGGCAAGTATTCCATCAGGCTTTGTTCTCCTCGTTCTTTTCCAGTCCCATGATTTGAAGCAGGCTATGCAAGCCTAGCGAAATCCCCTGCAGCAGCAGCAAGCCGAACCCAACCGGGATGCACCCCTTGATGAGGTAGCGAAAGGGAATGCCGCCGGGGTCGGGGGACCCCTCGGAAATTTGAAAGGCCGTGAACGCGAATTTCCAGGAAGTCACGATGATCAACAGACAGCCCGGTATCAGGAAAAGCAGCACGCCCCAAAGGTTGATCCAGGCCCGGCCCTTTTCCCCCAGGCGCTGGTAGAAAATGTCCACGCGCACATGGGCGTCGTGGAGCAGGGTGTACCCGGCGCCTATCAAAAAGATGAAGCCGAACAGATGCCACTCCAATTCCTGCACGAACACATAGCTGATATTGAACGCGTACCTCAGGATGACGTCGATGAAGATCACCACAACCAGGAGCAAGGTGACCCAGGCCGTTCCTCGCCCCACCAATTCATTCAGCCGGTCGATCGCTCGGCAGAGATTTTTAACGAGGTTCATATATTGATTCCATCCGTCTTTTATTTATCCTTCAACTGTAAAGTCCGGCGGGCGCGACAGGCTCGGCGGGCAATGACGCGGTTTCCACATCCCCATAAGACCGCCGCCCGGTCCGGGCCGGGAATCGGACGATCCACGCTGACCCGGCCCGCCGGTTTTCCCCGGAAGTAACCTATTATCATAAGGCCTTTATTTACTACGGGACAAATTATTTTACCAGCGACTTTTACTAGGGGCAAGTCAATAGTGAATAAAAACGGCTCGACGGAGCGGACCGATTACGGTTCAGGTTGGGATGACCCTGTGGGAAACAGCGCGGCGCGCCCTTGGCGAGGACGAAAGCCGTTCCGCCAAAAGGGACTTATAAACGCGGAATCATCCTCTTCCCCGGTAAAAAGTTAAAAAAGGGCTTGACAAGTTGGCGCTGGAATTATAAAAGCGGGGTCGAACTGGGAGGGAGTGGCGGAAGACCCCGAACTCCAGACCCCGAGAGTATTACGAAGGCCGGCGACCCCGGCCTTCTTTTTTTCAGACCGAGGACCGGACGCCCAGGGCGGCCAGGGCGGCCGGAATCATGGAGCGGATCATGGCTTCCCCGTCGATGTTTTGCCTGAACCGAAATTCCGGATAATTGGGGTGGCTTTCGACCAGGCTGGGGAATCTGGGGGTGAAGTTTTTTCTGATTTTTTCAAAATCCAGGACCAATTCGACGATTGGATGCTTCTCGGCGGCGAAGCCGTGAATCCAGCCGAGTCGGGCCAGGCATTCCCACCGGAGTTGATCGATCAAAAACAGCGAGGCGTCGAGCACCTTCAATTTCGGCTCCGTCGGAAGGAATTCAAATTTTCCGCCTGGCCCCAGGTCAAGAACGGCCATGACCAGTTCGTAGATCACCGTCATCATCTCCTCGCCCAGGCGGGCCATGGTAATCAAGGTCCTGTCGGATAGGTCGCCCAGCTTGGTTGAAGCCGTCAGTTTGTCGGGAAACTTCTTGACCCAGTTCCGGCGAGCCCGTTCCACGGCCCTGTTGTGGGCGAAAGCCGCGAGTTCGATTACTTTGCTCATTTTTTTCACCATCCCCATTAACCCGACTATAACATAAGTTTGTCCCGGGCTGAACCGGTTAGTCCGAAAATAAACCCAAGGCTTGAATCGGGGCGTCGACTTGGGATATAAACAGGGCGTCATGGAAGAAGAAGCCCAAAATATTTTCAATTCGGATCAATTGGAAACGGTCAATCAGGCGGTGATCGTGGCCGAGGACATCATCAGCGACCGGTTCCAACTGACCATTTCGTCCTGGAAAAAATATAGGTATGATATCCAGACGTTAGCTGGACTAATCCCGGCCGAGACCGCTCCGGACGTCTTTGCCCAGATCGTCCGCTACGTCCGTCCGGCGCCCTGGGGCGGACTCCGGCCGGGTGACTTTTACCGCATCTGCCTCCAGGACCACAATATCCTGGCCGCCTTGGACCGGGAGCCCAAGCTTAGGCTCTTTCCCCTCATGGTTTACGTCTTGACCCATGAACTGGTTCATATTGTTAGATTTTACAAGTTTTTTCAGTTTTTTGACGCCGATGAAAACGACCGCCGGGCCGAGGAGGTCCGGGTGCATCGCATTACCTACGACATGTTGAGAAAACTCAACCTCTCCGACCTGGCCATTATCATGGATTTTTACGCCCGGCACCGGGAAATGGTTTTTTGACCGGAACCAGGCCTCGGGCCGGCCGGGGAGGCGAAATAACCGCCGCGGGACAAAAAAATAAAAAAGGGGCTTGACAAGGAAAGCGGAGTGGTTATTTTTAAGACGCAGTCAGGTTCATAACCGGGAGGACCAAATCATGCCCATTTACGAATATCAGTGTCATTGTTGCAGCCATGTAACCGAAGAGATTCAAAAATTTTCCGACCCGCCTCTATCCGTGTGTCCCAAGTGCGGCGGCGCCGTCAGCAAGCTTATGTCCATGAATTCATTCCATCTGAAAGGATCGGGATGGTATGTGACGGATTACGCCGGCAAGAACGCGGCCAGCGCCAAGTCGGAAAAGTCGGAAAAGTCGGAGAAAAGCGAAAAGGCTGAAAAAAGCGAAAGCAAACCGGCCTCGAGTGAAGCCTCGAGCTCATAGCCTCGTCGCCTAGTTTACAATCTCGACCGAAAGCCGCTTGTCCAGGGCGGCTTTCGGTTTTGTTTTTCCTGGGCCAAGCCGGAAGTTGGCGGATAATCTCGGGCCGTCAAGCGTCGGTTTTACGCCCCGAAACGTCCTGTTTCGAGGGCGGAAAGGGCGGGCGTCCATGCCCGCCCGAAGAAGTCCGGGACGTTTGGAATTGCTTGGCCCGGCGCGCCTCCTCTGGACTAAAAATAATGTGATTTCAGTAGGTTGGGTTAAGCCGTAGGCGAAACCCAACCTACTGGCCGGCCCCGTCGGCCCGGGTGAACCAAGGACTCCCCCCTCACCCCAACCCTCTCCCCCCGTCGGGGGGCGAGGGAGATAATTGTCTGGCCCGGCCCTCGCCCCTTCGGGTTTGGGCGAGGTGTTGTCTTGCGAAATAAAAGAAACAAGCCCGGGGCGATTATTCTCCCTCTCCACCCATTCATGGGGGGAGAGGGCGGGGTGAGGGGGGCTTTTGGGCCTCCATGCCTGGCCCCTCCAGGTATAATATAGTTTGTAGGGTGCGCCACGCGCGGCAGGGGTAGGGCTTCGAAGGACTCTTTCCAGTCCCAGGGTCAGGGGCGCGCAAGGCCCGGCGTCCATGCCCGCCCGAAGAGGTCCGGGGCGCTACCGGTCGCCGGCCGACCAGGCGCTACACTCCGACCTAATAACACAGCATCATGGCCGGATGACGCCGGCGTGGTTATGGCGCCGGGGTGGGACAGGAAGACGAAATGGGCCGCCCTTCCCTTTTATCCATCCTCCCAGGGAAGGAAGAAGGATAAAGGGGCCGGGACGGTTTCCGCGACGCAGCGCCGGGGGGGCGAAGGCCGGCTGTTTGTTATTGGGGACGCCGGGAACGCCCGGGAATACTAATCGATGTCTTCATGACCGGTAAATTTTCCGGCCTTTGTCAGGCCCGCTTTCCGGCCCTAGGGCCGGCGTCCGCGGATATGGGTTTTAGTAAGTGTTGATCATCTTTTCCCGCACCGGCGCGATCAGGCTATTCAAGCCCTTTACATCTTCCAGGGAGATATGCTCCTTGGCGGCCAGGCCGGTGAGGTGGTCGATGACCTCGCGCCGTTCGTCCAAACCGACCAATTTGGAGTAGGCCGGGCTTTTCTTGAAGATATTGAAAAATTCCATCATTTTGGCGGTCACGCTCAATTGCCGGTTGATCAGCTTGATCATCTCTTCCTCGCCGTCGGAAATTAAAACCGCTTGGGTTGACAGGTGGAATGATTCAATAATAGCGCCGTACGTGCTGTCCGCCAGTAGGACCGCCCCAGCGGTCGACTTCATCAACTCCTCGTTTTCCTTGAACAAGTCGTCGGCCAAGTCCCGTCGGATTTCCGCGAAAGAGTATTCATTCATGGCCCGCAGAAGTTTTCCGGTCCCGGCGGACGGATTGATGGCGGCTTCCGGGCAGGTTCGCCTGATAATTTTTTCATACAAGTCGTCGCCGATTTTCAGATATTCCTCGGCTATCTGATTTTTCTTGAATATAATGGCGTAGATGGAATCGATGTAATATAAAGAGTTCATAACCCGCAAGGCCCCGTCGCTTTTATAGCTCCCGGCTTTTTCGACGGGAACCAGCAATGACGGCTGGAAGCTGGCCCCGGCGGCCTTGAAATCATCCATGACGCTCAATAATTGATCCATTAGTTCCTTGGTCAATACCTTCCGGCTCTCGCCCGCATAGCCGCTGAGTTCCTTGTCATCAAGTGAGGCCTGTCCGCCGCTATTCTGGGCCCCGCCAGGAAGGGCCGCCGTCAACAACGCCAAGACCGTCACTACTACCATTGTCACGATTTTTTTCATCATTTTTCTCCTTTTACAAAAGTACTGTTTTAATAGCCAACCGCGTAACCTTGGTCCTTGACCCAACTTGCCATAAGGCTTGTGAAGGCCAAATATCCGTGTGTTGCCGGCGGCTCAAAAAATATATTTTAAAAAAGCCCGGGCCTGACGGCCGACTTGCATTTTTTAACGGCTTCAACGGCCGCCTTCCAGGTCCTCGGCCCTAAATTGCAATAAAGGCTCAAAAAAAGAGCCAAGCCGATCAGGCCCAAGACGCAGACGTTGAACGCAAACGCATTGAGGTGAAAACCGTTTATCACCTTCACCCGGGACATAAAATGGGCCCGGCCCAGGTTCGAGGACGGAACCTGGGCGACCGGATAAACCAGTTGAACGATCCTTCCACCGGCCCGGCGCACCAAGTCGAGACGCCCGAGACCCAGGGCCAGTCGTTCGATACTGATATTGGTGTGCCGATTTTTTATTTCCTGGCGACCGGAAACGCCAAGCCTCGAGTCGATTTCATTTTCAGCCTTATCGACGCCGGTTTCGGCCTTTCTTTGTTCCGCGAGGATGGCGGCCTCGGCCTTTCCCAGGAACTTGCCGAATTTTTTCCAGGATTCGCGGTTGAAGTTTTCCAGGGTGAAAGCTGAATCGTCAAAACCGGAATTTAGCAGCGACTCCTTTTCGAGAACGCGGGTTTCCAGGCGAAGAGTTTCCAGGTTGATCCGGGCTTGTTCCTCGAAGTCCCGCGGTCGATCCGGCAGGAAGACATAGTCGGATAACGCGGCCATTTCCGGAATATGATACTGGTGGTAATATTCCTTCCGCCGCCGGAGCATTTCGTCGTCCAGCATGGTCCGCATATATCGGTTGGACGTATATTGCTCGACCAACAGAGCTTCCAGGCCCCAACGGGAGGGTATAAACTCGGCGTACCAGGGGACCAGCCGCTCTTCGGCTCGCCGGGAAATAAGATCGTCGAAATCGATGACCAAGCCGCAGAGAAGCATCTGGGGTATGAGCAGCAAGGGAATGAGGATGTAAATGGTCACGGTGCGCTGAAAGGCAGCCGATATGTTGAGCCCGAGCAGGCACGAAACCAAGCCGCAGGAAAACAGGACCAGCCATGTTTTTGCGTACATATCCGGCGCCTGAACCAAGGTGTTCGCCGCGGCCGTATAAATGGCCATCTGCACGGCGCAAACGAGGGCCAGATACACCGTCTTGGCGCCGATGTACCCCATCCAGCTTAAATGGAGAAAGCGCTCCCGGGAAAGAACCTTGCGGTCGCCGTTTATTTCTTCCGCGCTGACGCTCAAACCGAGAAAAAGGGACACAATGACGCTCATGAAAAAAAAGATTGAAACATTCATATTTTCCCGAAACACATATTCCTTGCCGCTCAGTCCGCGGGTAAGCCCGCCTATAAAGAGAGCGAGGGCCAAGGGTTCCAGCAGGTTCACCAAAAGGTAATTGGAATTGGCCAAGCGGGCCTTGAAATTACGTTCCAGGAAAATCTTGAACTGCCCCGGGAGACTCGGCCGACAGAGTTTTTTGTCAATTAGGCCCGACCCGTGATCGTAAGCGGGTCTTGCGGCGCCGCGTTTATCCAGATAACGGCGATGCCATTCTAGAGGGGAAATTTTTCGAGATGTGGTGAATTGGCCGTGGTCATCGATGGTCTTGGCTTCGATAATGGAAAAAATTTGGTCGGGGTTGACGGTCCCGCAACGTTGGCAGGCATATTCCTCCATGCCGGCCTGTTGGACCGCCGCTCGGAAATAGACCACCGCCTCGAGGGGATTGCCGTCGTAGATCGGATATCCGCCCTGGTCCAAAATCCAGAGGCGGTCGAACATTTTGAATATGGCCGAGGACGGCTGGTGGATGACCACCACTACCAGCCGGCCCTTGAGGGCCTGGGCCTTGAGCAGGCTCATCACGATTTCGGAATCCGAGGAAGACAGGCCGGAAGTGGGTTCATCCACGAACAACAGCGCCGGTTCGCGAATAAGTTCGAGCGCGATATTGAGCCGTTTGCGCTGCCCGCCGCTGATGGTCTTTTCCAACGGGGAACCTACTTTTAGATCACGTATTTCGTATTGCCCCAGCTCCTTGAGCGTCTCTTCCACCCGGCGCCCCAGTTCCTCGTCCGTGAGGTCGGCCAAGCACAGCCTGGCGCTGTAGCGCAGGTTTTCATAAACCGTCAAGTCCTCGAAAAGCAGGTCGTCCTGGGGGATATACCCGATCACGCCTTCGAGGCGGTCGGGGACGCCGGCGGCGTTTTCCCCGTTAATCAACAAGCGGCCCGAATCCGGCGGCAAGGAACCATTGAGGATATTGAGCAGGGTTGACTTGCCCGCGCCGCTCACGCCCATTACGGCCGTCAATTCCCCGGACGAGACCGAAAAGGAAAAGTCATGCAAGCCGTTATCGTTGCCGGGAAAACGATAGTTCAGGTCCAGGCCCTCAAGCGTCAGGTCCCGGGCCAGGGACTTGAATGGCGCGACTATCTCCGAATAGTAGATCGAGCGCCACTGCCGGTCGTGCAGAATGGCGCCCGGTCCAAGGCCATGCACCCGACCCGGCGCCAGAAGCGCCCCGTCGAGCAGGATTGGACCGCCTTCGAGGCGAATGACAAAAAAGGCGTCGATTTCCTCGACGTGCAATACGGTTAACCGACCATCGAAATCCGGGCGGGAAATCACCCGGCCCTGACCGCCGCCGGTGACGGACTTGGCGTTCAACACGCCGAATCGATCGGAAAAATGGGCTTGATCATCAGGATGAAAACAGAGGAGGAACAGCTCCGAGGTGGTTTCCTTGGAAATGTTGAACTCCGCGGCCAACCCCCCGATATATTTCTTGGCCTCCATTTCCGCGGCCCGGGCCCGGGCCGTAAGTTCAAAAAACCGCAGCAGGCAGATATACCGCTCGGCCAGGGGCAGGCGCCCGGCCAGGCGGGCGGCGATTTTTCTCACGTTTTCTTCCAGCCCCTCGCGCGGCGCGTCCTGGTATAAATCAAGGAAATCATCGAAAAGCCCCAGATATGTCCCTCCGGCCGGACCAAGGCCCAGGTAATCCTCCAGGTAGGAACGCACTATTTCCCGGGCCTTGGGGTGGAAAGCCTCGCCCAGGCCGTGGGTCAGGATGGCGAAAATATGGATTATTGCATTCAGTACTAGTTCCGACATGGTGGACCGCTATCCCTTCAGCGGAAAAACGCGCCTCGACGAAGCGGAATTCCGACTTTTATTCCGTGAAATGCCATCCAGGTCAATTTTTCCGCCCTCCCCGGGGCGACCTTGCGGTTCAACCCAAATGGAATAGTCAACCATTCCAAACCGGTTTAATTCCTGCTGCAAGCGGGCGCCGATTAGCGGCGGACGCTTTGGCCGGCCTTTCAACCGGTGGGCGCGGCTGCTCCGGTCAGGGCTTCCTCGACCTCCCCGAGCAGGTCATCAATGAACCAGGCGCCGTTGGCCGTCAGTTCCAGGGATTCATCCCGGGCGCCGGGCCGCAGCAAGCCCAGCGACAGCCACCGGTCGGCCAGGCGTTCCAGGCCCAACCCCCCTAGCGCTTCCGCGGACAGGCGGCCCGAGATCAGCCCGGTCAAGACCGGCCGGCCGACGCGTTCCCAGGCCGGGAGCCGTCCTCCCCCCTCAAGGCCCGCCGGGTTGCGCGGGTCCCGCGCCGCCCGGCGATAGGCGCCGAGGCCGACGGCGCGGTAGGCGAAATCCCCGAAAACCCCGTCCGCCGTGGGGCCCAGGGCCAGCAAGTCTTCCCCTCGCGCCGGATGGGTGAAATAGAGGTTCAGGTCCTCGGGCCGGGCCAGGTGATTGTAATACCGGAAACGATATCCGGCCCGGAAAAGGACTTGCACGCCGGCCAGAAAGAGGACGTAGGCCCGGACCGGGTCCGGGGTCCATGGCTGGTTGCGGCGGACGAATGCAAGGTTGCGCCGCGAGATATTGAACCGATACAGCGACAGCCCGGAAATACCCGCTTCAACTAGGCGTTGGACCGTATCCAGCCAAGTGGCCGGGGTCTGGCCGGGCAGCCCGCAGATCAGGTCGCCGCTGGCGACGAAATCCAGGCCCAAGGCCGTTTTTATCTTCCCCAGCAGTTCCGCGCCGGCGTCGCGTCTTCCCAGGCGAGCCCGGACGGAGTCGTCCAGGGATTGGACCCCCACGTGCAAGCGGGAAAAGCCCCAGCGCCGCAGCCGTTCCAGGCGCTCGGGGGTCATCAGTCGGCCGGTGATTTCCACGGCCCATTCCGTCGCTGGAGTAATATTGAGGTTGGCCCGCAGGGCCTCGATAATTTGGTTGAATCCCTCGTCGCCGATCCGGTTCGGGGTCCCGCCGCCGAAATGAACCGTGGCGACCGGACGTTTTCGGAGCGGCCCCAACTTGCCCCAGGCCTTGATTTCGGAAACCAGGGTTTCCAGGAAGCCGGTTTCCAATCGGCCCCCGGGCCGGGCCAGGGGAACGGCCCGGCAGTCGCAAAAGCCGCACCGTTCCTCGCAAAAGGGGATATGCGCGTAAACCGACATGGGGCCGGCCCGGCCGTCTTCATGGATGACGCCTTGCAAGGCCGCCCAGGCTTCCGGGCCGGAATGGGACCAACTGGTCCGTTCCCAGGGCGGAGAAGGCTGGCGGGCGCGGGACGGGTCCCGCCAGGCCGAGATCGCCTGGACGGTCCGCCGGATTTCCCCGACGTCCAGGGTCGCCGGCGCCTCCGCCGGCAACGCGGCGACCCGTTCTTCCGGCGACGGACGGCCGCTTATGGTCATGGCCAGGGTTTCCCCGGCTTCCGGCAGGCGCGCGGCGGCTTCCAGGATCATGGCCCGGGCTAAAGCCTGGTTTAACCGGCAACGAAAGTCCCCGCCCGGGTCCGGGCCGGGCCGGGGCGAAACCGGGCACCGGTCCGGGCAACCCCGGGAACAATGAAAAATGTTCAGGCAGTCCCGGCAGGCGGAAGGAATACGATCAGCGGCCCGCCCCAGGGCCGCGACCGCGTTCGCATCGATCAGGAAACGGCCGGAAATGGGGTCGGGAGCGCCTATCTTGAGCTCCGCGGCGGTAAGGCCATGGACGCCTGGAAATAAAAAGCAGGCGGAGGCCCACCCTCCCGGGACCAGTCGCAGGACGTTGCGGGAAACTTCGCAAAAAGGGCCGTGGATTTCCTCGGGCCTGACCCCGGCCTGGGACAGATTTCCGCCCAACCGGGCCGCCTGGCGGCGGGCGGCCAGGAAATTCGCCGCGTATTCCTCGGCCAGGTCCGGCTCGAACCCGGCTTTTCCGGCGCCGAACACCGGTTCGAAGCGGATGTCCCGGATTTTAAGCCCCGAGCAGAGATATTCGACTATTTCCACCTGGCGGCGAAAGGACCGGGGAGTGATCGTCGCCCGGGCGGACAGTTCGATTCCCGACTCAGCCAGTATCTGGGCGGTCCGTTCGAGGACGCGGGACGCGGGCCGGCCCGAGGCGAGGGGGCGCTGCCGGTCCTGGATGTCCGGCGGGCCGTCGCAGGACAAGCCCACCCGGTCGAACATCCGGGCCAACCCGGCCGCCCGGCTCGTGGACAGAAAACCGTTGGTGGCGATATAGCCGGTCCAATCCAACCCGCGACGGCCGGCCAGGGCCCGGGTAAGCCGGACCACTTTTTCGAGCAGATGGAAATCCAGGGTCGGCTCGCCGCCGCCGTGGACCACCAGGCGAAAGGGCCCGCCCCGTTCCCGGCTGTTTTCGGCCGCGAGCGCGGCGGCGGCGGCGACCTGCGCCTCGGTCGGCCCCGCCCCGGGACCGGCGGAGCGGGACATCCTGGAATAACAGTATTCGCAGGCGAAGCGACAGGCGTCGGTCAGGACCACGGTCAGGCATTCCGGTTGGTACGGCCTCTCCGACAGGCGCCGGCGCCGGTCCAGCGCTTCCCCGGCCCTGGCCCGCAACCGGCCTTCGACTTCCGCCGCCAAGGGGTCTTCGCGAGGGGGCCGCCCTTGCCGCCAGGCCGTTTCAATCGCCGCGGCCGTTGCCAGGTCCACCAGGGCCAGCTCTCCCGGCGGGACGTAAAAAACGGCCCGGTCTTCCCACTCGAGCCGAAACACCGGCAGGTCGGGATGAACCCTGGCGGCAACGGGTTCAGGACGTTTTTCGTTCATAATAATCCCGACAGATGTCGCAGGCGTGGCAGCGGCGTTTGCAGACCAGGGTCCGGGCGTAAAAGTCATCATCTATTTCCAGGGGGACGGTCGGCGCGGCCGGACCGCCGCCGATGCGGTCCGGAGTCAGGGGGGTCCGGTCGAGATAGGCGTCGAGGGTGCGCCGAAAATCGTCCGGTCGTTGCAATGAGACCCGCCCCGCCAATTTCAGCTCGTCGTAACAACCGTCGAACAGGCCCAGGTGCTGGGGCAGGACAAAAGCCCCGGTCAACCGCAGCCAGGGGCGTTGTTCGAGCCAGTCCCGGCACAAGGACCGGGGTTCCCGGTCCCGCGCGTTCGCCATCTCGAAAAAGTGCTGGGAACGCAGCAGGCAGCGCGGCAGGCAGCCCTCGTTGACCAGCAGGCGGATGCGGCCGGAAAAAGCCTGGCGGAGCGCTTTCAGGGCTTCCAGGTCGCGCATGATCCCGGACGCCGGGACCAGGGCGTCGCAAACCCCGTTGAGCAACAGGGCCTGGTTGGGAGCGGCGATGTCCATCAGGGTGGAAGCGGTCAAGGGCAGGTCCGGCAGGGCTTCCCGAATAAACACGGCCAGGGCCGGGTTGGCGACCACGGCCCCGGCTAGGTCGCACTCTTCTTGTAGTTTTTTCAGCGCCTCGATAATCACGGGCGCCAGGTCCTCGACCGGCCGGGGCAGGACCACCGGGTTGAGCAGGACCGACCGGGGCAGGGGCGCGTCCCGCAGGAAATCCCTCAAAAACCTGTCCGGCCGTTCCGGGCGGCCCGAGCCGATGATATTTCCCGGCAAGGGGAAATAGACTTCCTTGATCTCCGGCCCCCGGCGTTGGGCCAGTTCGATCCAGAACGACAGGGGCTGATCGATGTACGGCACGGCGATTTGGGGGCGAACGGGCGGGAGCGACGGGGGCGCCTTGGGGTCCGGGGCCCGTTCAACGACAACAGAAACGCCGGTTTTTATTTCCAGTGTAAACGGTCCGCGGCGGAGCCTCCGGAGGGCCGTCGCCCGGCATCCGCCTTGGCATTTTCCTTCGAGGCGAAAGCCGCACGACCGACATTCCGGAAAAACGCCCAAGGCTTCGTAGGGTGAAAGTTTTTCGAAGAAAAGGTCCCGGAATTCCCCGGCGGTTTTGGCGGCCGTGAAAGGGAGGCGGCCCAGGGCGGCCAGGGCGAAACAGGCGATCATGGTCCCGTCCGGCAACAGGTCCGGCAGGGGATTGCAGCGGCGCCCCAGGTCGACAAGGTCGCCCGGCCCTTCCCCCCCGGGAAACATGCAGGGAGTGAAGCCGCAGTCGAGTTCCAGGCTAATGCCCTGGCCGGCCAGGTCCGCGGCCGCGGCTAGAAGTTTTCGGCCCACCTTGGCGTATTGACGGGGCGGCAGAAAGGCGTTTTCCCCGGTCAGGCCCGGGTGGGCCAGGCCGACCCGAATTAAAGGCCTCAACCCGTGCCTGGCAATCAACCTGGACGCGGCTTCGAAGGAAAAATTCGGGGAAGAAAGATTCAGGCCCAGCCCGACCCGGGACCCCAGCCGGTCCAAGACCCGGGCGACTGCTTGGTCGTGGTTTTCCGAGCCGGCGGCGGTCAGATTGAGCAGTAGGCTCATTTTGTCCGGGGAAACGTCGGCCAGGGCCTTTAGGCTTTCCTCGGGAATTCGGCCGTTGGAAAAAACCAGGAGACGGAACCCCCGGCCGGCGGCCCTGTGGACCAGGGTCGGGAAGTCGGGGTGCAGGGTCGGCTCCCCGCCGAGCAGGCAGGCCTGGTCCTGACCGGAAAGTTCCAGGAAATCGAGGGCCTGTTCAAACAGGTCGAGGGGCGTGTCCCGGGGGGGTCCGGTTTTGGAAAAAACGGGCCGGGCGAAACAGTAGGAACAGGACAGGTCGCAGCGGGACGTCAGGACCAGGTTAGTCATTGGCCCGGGGCCCTTCCAGGAAGCCAGCCTCGAGCCACCCGCGGACGAGGCCCAGGATAAAACTTTCGACCTGGTCGGGACGAAGCCCGGCGACGGCCCCGATTATTTCCCCGACCTGGCGGCAGTCGCGGCCCCGGGAAAACAGGTCCCAGACCGCGGCTTCGGGCTGGGGCAGAAAGCGGGACCGCCCCGAGCGGGAGTCGATCACAAGAAGGCCTTCCTGTTCCACGGCCCATTCGATTTCCGGCGGACAATTGAAAATCACCGGCGACTCCTGTGTCGTTGGCGCCTGTTGTTTAGTTCGGACGCCAGTAATGGGACCCCACCGAAACCGTGTTGCAGGTGCAGATGGTATTGCAGGTGCAGAAGGACCCGGACATCTGCCGGCTGTGATTCGGCGGAACGCCCTTGAGGGTGCGGGCCGCCCCCAGGGAAATCAGGTCGCAGACGCAGACCGATCCCGCGGGCAAGGCGCCGCCCGCGGGAATGGAGATCAGGTCGCAGATGCATATGGTCGTGGTTACATTAAAGGATGTGGAGGAGGAGATGCAGTCGCAGATGCAGGTCGCTCCCGCCGGAAGAGGAGTCCCGCAAGGTTGGGTGAAGGTCCCCGGCCCGGTTTGGCGGCAGTTGCGAGCCTTGGTCCCGCTCTTGACCGCCTGGGGATCGTACAGACACCAGTTCGGCTCGCCGCCGGGCAGGTTCCAGAGCTTGACGGCTTGGTCCTCGCCTCCGGAAGCCAGGAATTTCCCGTCCGGGGAAATCGCCGCGGCCGTGACATAGCCGGCGTGGCCTTTCAAGGACCGCGCCTCCGTCGCCTCGGGCAGGGACCAGAGGCGGACCTCGCCGAAGCCCCCGGTCGCCAGGGTTGCTCCGTCCGGGGAGAGACAGAGGGACCGGACCGAATTATTTTTCCAGTTAACGGTCTTGATAGCTTTGCCTTCCGCGACGGACCAGAATTTGATCCGCCCGTTCCAGCTTCCCGAGATGATGGCTTGGCTATCCGCGGTAAAGACCAGGGCGGTTATGGCGTCATAATGGCCCGAGAGATTCTGCAACATGGTCCCGTCCGGCAGGGACCATACCTTGATGGTTTCGTCCATGCCCGCGGTGGCCAGGAATCGTCCGTCCGGGGAAAAGGCCAGGGTCTTGACGGCGCTGATATGCCCGGACAAGACCGCAAGCTCTTGCAACTCCGGAAAAGAAAACAGCCTGATCTCTTCCTCGCTGCCGCAGGCCAGGTAGCGTCCGTCCCGGGAAAAAGCGGCGGCGTACACCTTCCGCAGTGTTTTTTGAATTGTTTCGAAGGATTTGCCGACCGAGGGCGACCAGAAGCGCACGGTCTCGTCCAGCCCTCCGGAGGCCAGGGTCCGGCCGTCCGGGGAAAAGGCCAGGGCCGAGACTTCGTCGGTGTGCCCGGACAGGGTCTGGATCAATTCCCCCCCGGGCAGGGACCACAGTTTCACGGTCTTGTCCATGGACCCGGAAGCCAGGACGAGTCCGTCCGGGGAAAAGGCCAGGGAGGCGACCGGCCCCTGGTGGGCCAGGTATGGCCCGCAGAGCAACTTCTCTATTTTTTTTAAATTTTGAGCGTCCCCGTCCTTGGGGTCCCGGCCGGGCGGCTCTTCCCCTCGACTTGCGGCGGGCAGGCCCAACCCGGCGGCCGCGCCCGCGGCCCCCAACCCCATCCTTCCAAAAAAGGCCCGGCGAGTGAGGCCGGGGTCGTTTTCCTTCCTGGAAACCGCGTATATTTCCGGTTCTTCCTCCGGAACGGCGGCGACGGGCTTTATCCGATCATCCTTGTTGCGTTCGTCCATTTCCGACTCCCCGGCCGGGGCTCCCGAATGGGGGCCAACCGGAATCCCGGCCTTCCCGCGGTATTTTCCAGCAGTTCTTGATGGCGCCAAAGATATTCCAATATATCATGCCGCCCCAATTCTTCCAGTAAAAGGGAAAAGGCGATCAGCCGCGTCTGGACGCAGAAATCGCCGGTCCCGGTCCGGGCGTCCGGAAGGGTTTGTCGAACCAGGCACCCGCCGGCGCAGGACCAGCGGCAAAAACAGTCGCGACACAGGGGTTTTTCGGCGACCAGGCGGCGTAGTCGCGAGACGGCCGCGTTATCGATTTCCATCGTTCCCGTTTCGGTCAGGCGGCCGAGCCGCGGGTCGAGCCCCGCTTTTCGGCATTCGTTTTCCGGCAGGTAGCAGCCGCGCGCCTGGCCGTCCGGAAAGACCAGGACCGCGTCGTTTCCCAGGGGGCAGAGACTGTTCCGGACCCGGCCGGGCTGGGACGAGGCGTATTCCGCGTCAATTTCGAAAGACCGGGCCGCGCGGCGGGCCTTGAGGAAATTCTCGGCGAAAACAAAGGGATCGGGCGGGTGGATTCCGGCGGCCCGGGAGTCGTCATTCTCGCAGACCGTCTCGAAGTTGATGATCCCGGGTTGAAAATCTTCCCCAAACCACAGGGCGATGTCCGCCAACCGGTCGACGTTTTCCCGGGAAACGCAGCAGCGCAGGCATAGTTCCGTCCCGGACCGGCTCAGTATGCCGGCGGTCCGGACCACCACGTCGAAGGTCCCCCGGCCTCCGGCCAAGGGCCGGTGCCGGTCGTGACTGTCCCTGAACCCATCCAGGGAGAGCACCACGGCATTGAAATAATCGCCCAGGAAAACGGCCCGCTGTTCGTCGCAATACCCGTTGGTGGATATTTCCAGATGGGCCGTCAGACCCAGGTCCGCGGCGACGGCCCGGGTTCGGTGGACCGCGGCGTCGACCACGTCGCCCGCGACCAGGGGTTCGCCGCCGAAAAAGTGGACTTCCAGGCGTTTTTCCCCCCGGCCAAGCTGATGCCCGGCCAGCCAGTCCACGGCCGCCGCGGCCAGGGCGGGCTTCATCCGGACGCCGGCGGGACGGCTGGACCCGAAATCGCAGTAACCGCAAGACAGATTGCACGACCTGGTGGGGACCAAGCCCAGAAACAGCGGGTCGAGCGGTCCGGTTGGTCCTTCCACCGGCCGGGGCGGGACGGAGAATAGGGAAAGGAGTTCGTCCCCGGCCCGGGACGGCGTCCGGAAACCGGCCGGGTCGGCCAGGGCCCGGGCCAACTCGTCCCGGGCCGCGCGGTTGACCAGGGCCGTGACGCCCGCCCGGGGCCCGTGCAGCAGGAATTTGTCCGCCGCCGGCAGGGCGAAAACCTCGGGGCCGCCATCGAACGTCATGGCTAAATCCCGTCCGGGGGCGCCGTCGGGACAAAAAGGGCCAACCCGGCCAGGGTTTGAAACAACCGCCGGACCCTCAACCGGGCGGCGTCCCGGCCCAAGCCGAAAACCGCTTGAAATTCCGTGGCAATGGATTCCAGCGACGCGCGCCCGTCAAAGCGGTCCAGTATCCACGTTTCCTGGCTGTCGAAAATATAAGCTTCTTCCAGCACTCCGGAACCGGTCCGGCGGACCAGGAGTCGGCGGCCCTCGATCCGGGCGGATGGGGCCGGGCCGGGCGCGGGGACCATCCGCAACACCACGTCGTCGGGCAAGGAGGGGATATCCTTCAGGGACAGTTGCGGCCGCCCCTGGACTTCGTGGACTAGGCTGACCGCTTCCCCGGCCAGCCGTTTAAAAAAGGTCCGACGGCCCGGCCCGGTCATTCGAACCACCGACATTCCCGGTTTGATGTTTCCGGAAAGGGCTCCACCCCTAGCCCGTCGTTTTCGATCATGCGCCTGACGATGAGTTCCCTGGTGATGTTCCGGTTCATCAGGCAGCGTTCCATTTCCGAGGACGAAAAGGCCTTGGACGGACAATCACCGGCGCAGTGCCAGTAACAGAAACAGGCCTCGCACTCGGTTCGCCGTTCCGCGAGGGACCGTTCCAGGGCTTCCCGCCGTCCGTGGGTAAGGTCAAGACCGCCCGCGGCGGTCATTCGTCCGAAAAAAAAGCGGTCGGCCAGGATATGGGCGGGGCCGCAGACCTCGTAGCAGGAAGTCAGGAAGCCTTCGGGAGTCACGATCAAGGCTTTTTCCGGGGCCTGGCAGAAACGCTCGGTCAGGACCCAGGGCCGGGCCCCGGAATAATAAAGTTCCCGACCCGCCCGCCGGGCCAGGTCGTGGGCTTCCAGAAAGGCCCGGACGAATTTTTCGGCGTTTTTCAGGGCGGTGTGGTTTTTTTTGGCCCGGCCGTGGTTGAAGGCGGGCTCGGCCTGGAAAGTCCGACACCCGGTTTCCCGGCAGAGGAAATGGATGTTTTCCGGTAAAAGGTCCACGCTTTCGTCGGTGACGGTCAGGCGGACGCCGTAGGGAAACGCTTTGCGGTCCAGGGCCGCGACGGTTTTCAGCACCTCGAAAAAACTGCCGGCGCCGGAAGCCAGGGGCCGCTGCCGGTCCTGGGTGGGCTGGGCGCCGTCGAGGGACAGGCTGATTTCATCCAGGTTATCCAAAAACCAGGCGCGCTGGTCCGCGGACCAATAGCCGTTGCTGGTCAGGTTGATCCGGCAGGGCAAGGGGCCGGACCGGGCGTGGGCCGCGAGTTCCCGCAGCAGGCCGGATTCGAGGGACGGCTCGCCCCCGCCGTGAAAGCCCAGGATGAAATGGTCGAGGCCCTGGTTCAGGGCGTTGCGGCGAACCAGGTCGATGGCCCGCCGACCCAGTTCCAGGGGCAGCCGGGCCGGCGGACCGTCGCCGGCGGAGGCGTAGCAATAACCGCAGCGAAAGTTGCAGGCCGTGGTGGGGAACAGCACCGCCATGACCGGTTGGAAAGCCCGGTCCGGCGCGGCTCGTTCCGGAGGTTCCGGGTCGGGTTCGAAAAAGTTTATCTCGTCAAGAAAAGTCGCGGCCGGGTTCCCTAGGTCGGCGGCCTCGCCGGGCCGATGCAGCCGGGTTTCGAGGTAATTCACCAGGGCCGCGTTGGCCAGGAAGGCCAGCTTCCGTAGGGGCCGGTACACGATGTATTTGTCCCGGTAGGGCATGAGGTAACAGTAATTCATAAGCTATCCCGGAAGGATAGTAGGACTC
>JAZDGM010000111.1:0-26573 GCA_043806915.1 Pseudomonadota bacterium
GGTTTTAGGCATTATCAGATGGCCGCTGACAAGATGTTGGGTTACGCTTCGCTAACCCAACCTACGTTCAATATTTATAACGAAATAGGCATGTTATCGGCATGTTGCGGGTTGGGTTGAGCCGAGGGCGAAACCCCGCGCCCGCGGGCTGAAGGCAGCCCGAGCGTCAAGCGCGGGCCCGGCGGCCCGGCGCGGCCATCGACGCCTGACCCGACAACTAGAGGTTTATATAAATGGATTACATCGGACTTGTAACTTACGGATATTACTTGCCCCGGGAAACGGAAACCGCCGCCGCGGCCGCGGCCCGGGCCGGATTGACGGTGGAAGATGTTCTCGCCCTGGGCCTGACCCGCAAATTCATCCCCGCGGCCGACGATCAACCGGTGGTCATGGCCCGCGAGGCGGCCCGCCGGGCCTTTGAAAAGACGACGGAAGTCCGGCCCGAAAACGTGGACGCGGTCATCTGGATCGGTGAGGAATACAAGGATTACATCGCCCAGACGGCTTCCATCAGGCTGCAGGAAGAACTGGGCTGCCGCAACGCCTTCGCCTTCGACCTGGTGGGGCAGGGCGTCACGTCCATCGTGGGCCTTCGGGCCGCCCGGGACCTGATCCTGGGGGACTCCGGGATAAACGCGGTCCTTCTGGCCGGAGGTTCCCGGAACATCGACTTGGTCGATTATTCCAATCCGGACACTCGTTTTCTGCTGCCCTATTCCTGTTCCGGGGGCGCCATGATTTTGAAAAGGAACGCCGGCCGGGCCAGGCTGCTGAACTTGTCTTTTCACGTGGACCCGGAAATGGCCGACGAAGTCTACGTGCCGGGCGGGGGGTGCGAAATTCCCTTCACTCCGGACAACCTGGGCTCGTACCTGATGTATTTTCACACCCCACGGCCCGCGCTGGTGGCTGAATACTTGCTCGAAGCCTGGTCTCGCAGTATCATCGGCGTGATTAATTCCGTCGCCAAGGGCGGGCGGGTCGACTTCCTGGCCCTGCGCCATCTCGGCCCCCGGGATAGGGACAAGGTCCTGGCCGGGACCGGCGTGGCCGGCGCGGCCTGTCCGGCCCTGGACGAGCTGGGACACCACGGGCCCAACGACGTGATCCTGGCCCTGGACCTGGGGCTGCGGGCCGGACTGGTCAGGGACGGCGCCCTGGTGGTCATGGCGTCGGGAGGAATCGGGTTCGCCTTTGGAGCGGCCTCGTTTTTGTGGGAAAGATAAGAGGGGAGAACATTGATGGAAAAAGGCAAGACCATGGCTGAAATCAGCCTGGGGGAAGTTTTTGAGCGAAACTTTTCGGTCACCGACGAAAGAATCCGACTCTTCGCCGCGGCGACCGGCGACGACAACCCCATTCACCTGGACGAGGAAGAGGCGAAAAAGTCGATCTTCAAGACCCGGGTGGCCCACGGCATGCTCTCGGCCGGGTTTTTGTCCGCCGTGCTGGGGACCGGGTTTCCGGGCCGGGGGACTATTTATCTCGGGCAAACCCTGAAGTTTATGAAGCCGGTTTTTCCGGGGGACGAAATAACCGTCCGCCTGACGGTGGTGGAAAAAATTCCGGAAAAAAACCGCTTGCGGCTCGAAACCGTCTGCTTGAACCAAAAGGGGGACCAGGTCCTGGCGGGGGAAGCCCAGGTCATGCCTCCGGCTTGAGGCGCCTCGTTTTTTTCCCTCCGCCGGACCCGAGCGCCGGCGGAGGGCAACCCCGGTTTAGGCTTGCTTGGGACATTTTTTCTGATTCATTCGCGTCCGACTCCGTTCAATGGCATTAAGTCTATAGACAGGTTTTTAATATGGCCTTTTTACTCGACGAAAATCCGACGTGGTATTATCTTGAGGGCCAAGGATCGCCATTTGGTGCGCAATGCGCACCCTACTTTGTAAATTAGTTTGTAGGGTGCGCAACGCGCACCATCTTTTAATAAATGAAAAACCAAAAATTACTCTTGACTTAATGACATTGCGGCCCCGTTGGTGGAGTGGATGGGGCGGGCGGCGTATCGACCGCCCCGGGCCGCGCGAACGGCTATCTTATCCCAGAAAATCGAGAATGGCCTGGTCCCTTGGTTCGGAAGAATGAAAGGCGATGGTGTAGTGGTTTATGCCCGGCAGGTCCACGACGCGGGCCTGGGGCAGGGCGGCCCGCATGGCGGGCATGGCTTCCCTCGGCAGCACCAGGTCGTCTTCCATGACCATGCCCTGAACGGCCCTTAGGATCAGGACCGGGCTTTTGATCAGGGGATAATATTGGGCGGCGTCCATGGTGAGCAGGTTGCCCCGTTCCTCGTTGATGTTGGCCGGGTTGATTCTTGACCTGATCTTGCCGTCCGGGGTTTCCTCCGATTCATACTTGAAATAGTCGTCCGCGGTCTGGTTCCAGGGCTGCATGAACGGGGCTTTCCTGATGAGTTCGACATAGGCGTCGAAGGACGGAAAATCCTTGCCCAACCGATCCACGGAAGGTTGTATGCCGGCCGAAATCTTGGCCCATTGTTCCAGGGTCCGGGCCGCGCCGCCGTCGACCAGGATGATTCCCTTGACCTGTTCGGGGTGGCCGGCGGCGTAGGCTAGGGCGACGTACGCGCCGAGGGAATGGCCCATCAGGTAAAAGCTATTCACGCCCAGGTCCCGGGCCGCGGCTTCCAGGTCCCGGCAGTGGTGGTCGAGGGAATACCCGGAAGCCGGTTTGTCCGACAGGCCCCGGCCCCGGAGGTCCATGGCCAGGACCCGGTGGGGGGGGGAAATCCCGGCGGCGATGGCGTCGAAGGAACGGCAGTTGGCGGTTAGGCCGTGGAGGCAGAAGACGGTCTGTCCTTCCCCCGGCCATTCGGCGAATTGGATTTCAATTCCGTCTCCCTTGGTTCGGATCATTTTCGGCGGCTTCATGGTCTCTCCTTGTGGTGGAATAGTGGTCCGTTCGATCGCCCCGGCGCCGGGTCGCGGCCGGGGCGCGTCCATGGCGGTTTAGGGAAGGGGCAGGGCTTCCAGGTCCCGGAGCAGGTCCTCGATAACCTCGAACCCGCTTTTCCAGAATTCCGGCCGGCTGATATCCAGTCCGGCCCGGCGGAGTATCCTTTCCGGGGAATCGGACCCGCCGGCGGCCAGGATGTCCAGGTACCTCGGCTTGAAGCCCGACGGGTCCTTTTTATACTGCCGGTACAGGGCCAGGACCAGCAACTGGCCGAAGGAATAGGCGTAGACGTAAAACGGGGTGTGGTAAAAATGCGGGATGGAGACCCATTCCCAGCGGAATTCATCCCCGATGTCCACCGCGTCGCCGAACTGTTCCCCAAGGCCCTGAAAATAGACCTCGCCCAGGTCGTCCGGGGTGGCGCCTTCCCTGGTCAGGTCGTGGGCCCGGCGTTCGAACAGGGCGAAAAAGGCCTGCCGCATGACCGTGGCGTAGGCGTCGTCGAGCTGCCGGAAGAGAAGGTCCCGGCGGACGGCTTCGTCTTGTTCCCGGGACAGTATCTTGTCGATCAGCAGCATCTCCCCGAAGATGGACGCGGTTTCAGCCAGGACCAGGGGCGCGTGGGCCGTGAAGATCGAGTGGTCGGCGGCCAGGATCGAATGGACCGCGTGGCCCAGTTCATGGGCCATGGTCGCCACGTCGTTGGCCCGGCCCTGGTAGTTGACCAGGACCCAGGGCGTGAGCCGGGGGGTGATGGTGGCGCAGAACGCTCCGTCCCGCTTGCCTTTCCTGACCAGGCTGTCCAGGCGGTTTTGATCGAAAACCATGCGGGCCGACTGCTCGACCCGGGGATGGAACTCGGCGAAGGCTTCCAGGACCAGGTCCGCGGCCGTTTGATAGTCGTAGGTCTTATCCGCCGGCGACAGCGGGGCGTACAGGTCGTAGCGGCGGAGCCGTTCCAGGCCCAGCCAGTGGGCCTTGAGCCGGAAAAAACGTTGAAAAAGGGGCGCGTTTTCCCGGCAGACTTCCAACAGCGCGTCCACCACCTTGTCCGGGACGTCGTTGCCCAGGTTCCGGACCGCCATGGGAGTCGAGTGTTTTCTCAGCCCGACCTGCTCGCCGTGCCAGTCGCGAATCACGGTCTGGTACATCTGCCCCAGGATCGGGCCGTCCTGGCCGTACACCCGGTAAAGTTCCCGGTACGCCGCTTCCCGTTGGGCCGGGTCGCCCTGGCGGACGTGAGTCATCAGTTCGCCCCGGGCCATCTCCTTGACCTCGCCGTCGATCTGCATTTTGAAGACGTAGCGGTTGGTCAGCGAGTCATACAGGGTGTTGAGGGCGTTGATGCCGGTGACATCCTTGATGTTGATTATTTTTTCCTCGGGCTCGGACAGGGTGTGCGGCTTGAACCGCCTCATGGCCTCGAGCCAGTAGGCGTGGTCGCCGACATCCGTCATCAACCGGGCGGCCTGGTCGTCGGGCAGGTTTTTCCACCAGATTTCGAAAAACAGGGTCCGGTTGGCCAGGCCGGACATGAATTCTTCCACCTGGGCCAGGAAAGCCAGGACTTTCTGGTTCTGGACGTCCTCGGAAAAAAGAAGCTCCGCGTATCCGGACAAGCGCTGGGACGCCTCGGACAGGGCTTCCAACCGGGAAATAAGGGCCAGGAATTCTTCCCGGGAAATGTCGTCGGTCAGGCTGGGGCGGACTTGTTCGAAGTCCGCTACTTCCTGGTCCAGTTTTTTCCAGGTTTCCTTGAGTTCCGGAGCGTCGGGGGTTTCGAACAGGTCGGCCAGGCTCCAGGAACCGAGAGTGTATTTTGAGGTCAAGGTTGTTCTCCCTTGGTATTTTCGGCTATTTTCACCCCCCCGGCGGTCTTAGTCAAGACCCGGCGGCGTCTCGGGGCCAAATAGCCCCTCCCGGCCCAGGGCGGATTACATTTTTTTTACGAAAGCTTCACCGGGCCGCTTCCCGGGCCGCCGCCCAGACCACCAGATGGTGGAACGGCCTGATGAGGTTGAAATATACCGGCCCGGCCCAATTACGGTAATGAACAACCGTGGCCAGGTGAAACCTGGTTGTCCCGTCCGGTCGGGGTTCCGCGGCGATTATCAGCGTGGCCGCCAGGTGGCGGTCCGCGGCTTCAATGGCCAGGTACCGGCCTTCCTCGGCGGCAACGACCGTCCAGAAGGATATGGCGGCGCCCGGCTCAAAGGGCAGGTCCCGGGGCGCCAGGCGCGCGGCTTCGGGTATTTGGTCCTGCTTCAACCCCAAAAACCTGACCAGGACCCCGCGAACCCGATAAAGGAACCTCATCCAGCCGGGTTGAAAACCAAGAAACGCCGCCGCGAACTCCCGGAGGGGTTTAAGGCTGGACGCGCGCTTGACGTCGATGTGGTCGGCGCCGGACAGAAACGGCCTTAATTCCGCGATGCCGTTGATATATTCCATTTTTAAAACACCGCCCTTTCGTCCCGGAACCCTCCCGACAGTATCCCGGCTAGAATGTCCAAGCCGCGGGCCAGGTCGGCCCGGGTTTCCGGACCGCTCAGGGAAACCCTGACCGCGGCGGGCGCCCGGCCTCCCCCCACGGCGAACTTTTCCGCGCAAAAAATTCTAACGCCCGCTTCCCGGGCCGTCAACTCGAATTCCCGGCCGGTCCAGGGTTCCGGAAGCTCCAGCCAGGCGAAAAAACCATGGGGGCGAAAGCGGAGCCTTGGTCCGAACGGTTTATCCCGGGCCATTTTCAGTCTTATTTCGGCCTCGTCTCTTTTCTCGGCCATGGTTTCCCCGGCCAGGCCGCTGTTTATGATCCGGCAGGCCAGTTCCGCGCAGAGGGGCGAGGCCATCCAGGTGGACCCCAGCATGGCCTGTTCCAGGGCTTCCCGAAAGCGTTTCCCGGCCCCAAGAAACGATATCCGGAGCCCGGCGCCGAATGCCTTGGACAGGCCGCCGATAAATATCCCATGTTCGGGGAGCCTGGCCGAAAGGGCCTTACCGGCCAGCTCGGAGGTGAAGCCGTAGGCTTCGTCCTCGATCAGGATCAGGTCGTGTTTTTCGATTATCTTCGCGATTTTTTCCCGGCGGACCTCGGCCAGGCGGCCGGTGGTCGGGTTCTGGAATTCGGGCATGAGATAAAGCCCTCGGATGGAGTCCCTACGGCAGGCCGTTTCCAGGGCCTCGGGCGACATCCCCTGGTCATCGAGCGAAATGGGGACCAGCCGGATTCCGAGCAGCCCGGCCAAGGTCTTGACGCCGGGGTAGGTGAGGGCGTCCACGGCCAGGCGGTCCCCGCACCTGAACAAACCCATCAGGCAGCAGGCCAGGGCGTTTTGGGAGCCGGAAGTCACGATTATCTCCTCGGCCCCGGCTTTTAAACCAAACCGCTCCAGCCAGGCCGCGCCTGTTTCCCGGTGTTCCCTCAGCCCCGCCGGCCCCGCGTACCGGAGCAGGGGCGCCGGGTCGAGGGCCGCGAAGATATCCTTTAGTCCGGCCGAGACCCGGGATTCCCGCGCGTACAGCGGCAGGACGAGCCCCATTTCGATAAGACCGGTTTTAGGGGCGTCATGCTGGACCAGGGGGACCGCAATGCCCGCGTCGGCGGATATGAACGTCCCCCGGCCCACGGTCCCGGAAATGAGGCCCCGCCGCTCCCCTTCCTTGAAAGCCCGGGAAACGGTGCTGACATTGACTCCGAGCTGGTCGGCCAAATCCCGTTGCGGCGGCAGTTTTTGGCCCGGCTTGAGCCGGCCCGAGGCCGCGTCCTTTTCCAGGGCGTCGATGATGGCCAGGTACAGGGGTTTGTCCGGGTCGAGTCGAGGCTTCCACATTGGTTGGTTCCTACTCGTCAAATTGTATGACGTACAATAATATTATTGACTGCATACAATGTCAAGCGCTAACTTGGTTCCCGGAACGCGCGGGCCGCGCCGACGCCGGACGCGGCCGGGACAATAAAAGAAACGAGGTGGAAAATGTCTCTAATCGAGGACCTTCGCCGGCAGGCCGGGGACCGGGGCCTGTTCGAACAAGTCAAGGAATACGCCCTGGAATACATGGCGACCATCAGCGACCGGAGGGTTTTTCCTTCCGAGGAGGCCCTCGCGGGGCTCCAGGCTTTTCAGGAAGCCTGGCCGGACGAGCCGACCGCTCCCGGGGAGATACTCGAGCTGCTGCATCGGGTCGGGTCGCCGGCGACCTCGGCTCAGACCGGGGGGCGGTATTTCGGGTTCGTGAACGGCGGGGTCGTTCCGGCGTCCCTGGCGGCGAAATGGCTGGCGGACGCCTGGGACCAGAACGCCGGTTTGTACGTGATTTCGCCGACCGCCTCGGTCCTGGAATCGGTCTGCGAAAAATGGCTGGTGGAGATGCTGGGGTTGCCCCGGGGGACCGGGGCGGGGTTTGTCAGCGGGACGTCCATGGCCACTTTTTGCGGCCTGGCGGCCGGCCGGGACGAGCTGCTGCGGCGACAGGGCTGGGACGCCGGCGCCCGGGGACTGTTCGGGGCGCCGGAAATACGGGTGATTGTGGGCGCCGGGGCCCATTCCACGGTGTATAAGGCCCTGGCCTTGCTGGGGCTTGGCCGGGAACGCCTGACCGTGGTCCCGGCGGACGACCAGGGGCGGATGCGGGCGGACCTGGTCCCGGAACTGGACGGCCGGACCTTGCTGGTCCTCCAGGCCGGGCATGTTTCCACCGGCGCCTTCGATCCCTTCGCGGATATCGTGGGCCGGGCCCGGGCCGCGGGCGCCTGGGTGCATGTGGACGGCGCGTTCGGCCTGTGGGCGTCCGCTTCCCCGAGGCGCCGCTATCTGACCGCGGGCGCGGACGGGGCGGATTCCTGGTCCGCCGACGCCCACAAAACCTTGAACGCGCCCTATGACAGCGGCGTGATCTTCTGTCGGGACCCGGAATTACTGGCCCGGTCCATGCAAATGGCCGGGTCGTACATTATTTACGGGGAAAAGCGGGACGGCATGCTGTATACGCCGGAAATGTCCCGCCGGGCCCGGGCCGTGGAGCTCTGGGCGCTTCTGAAGGCCTTGGGTCGTCGGGGGGCCGCGGAACTGGTGGACGGCCTGTGCGACCAGGCCGCCCTTTTCGCCGCGGGGTTGCGGGCCCTGGGTTTTTCGATTCTCAACGAAGTCTGCTTCAACCAGGTCCTCTGCGCCGCCGAATCGCCCGGGATCACTGAGAAAACCCTGGCCCTGGTCCAGCGGTCGGGGGAATGTTGGTGCGGCGGGGCGGCGTGGCGAGGGGCGCCGGCGATTCGCCTCAGCGTTTGTTCCTTCATGACAACCCGGGAAGACATCGACCGGTCCCTCGCGGCTTTCGCCGCGGCCCGGGAAAAAGCGCGGCGGGAGGACGCGGCCTGACCCCGGCCGCGGGAATAAATGTTTTTGACGAGATGGGAGTCCTGGATTTCGCGGGGCCTGTTGAAGTCATTTCCGCGGCTTCCCGCGCGGCGTCCCCAAAAAAACAGGCGGAACCTTGTTAGAGGTTCCGCCTGTGTTGGTGGTTTTCCAACCCGGGACCGTAAGGCCGTTCCTCAGCAGCAGCAGGACCCGCCGCAGGAAGAAGAGCCGCCGCAACTGACCGAGTTTTGTGATGACACCAGGAACCCGGACCGGCCGTTCATTTCCACGTAGTCCACCTTGACCTCGCCGGCCGAGTCCTTAAGGCCCTGCTCCATGACAAAGGTCAAATCCCCCGCTTCGTACTTGGCGTCGCCGTCGCGGGCTTCATCCAGGGCCAGGGCCAGAGAGGAACCCGAGCAGCCTCCCTCGGCCAGGTAAACCCTGATGGGGCTTTCCAGGGAATTCGATTTCATATAGGACCCAAGCTGTTCTTGGGCTTTAGTCGTAACTTCCAGCATGTTGGCATCTCCTGTTCCGGTTTTCGAAACCGTTTTGAAAATAAATGTAATCATGAGCCGTCGCCGGGTCACCCGGAAAATGGAAAAAAACGCCGCCGGCGAGGGAATTATTCGGCGCGGGGCCTTCGCGGCCGCCCCTTGGCCCGGAGCCGCGCCGGCTTGGCGAGGATAATATGTCGGTTCGGGAAGGGTTGGCTCGAAAACAAGCGCCCACCCGCGGGCCGAGGTATCCCGGAGAGAGAATCCTAGGCGGTCCGGCGCGTGTGATATTTGAAGACACCCAAAGTTAATGCCGACCCCAAACAATTATATTTAAGGTTCGCGGTTTGGCTGTCGATTCCTTCAAGTATGGATGTCCAATTAATTACATCCATTTAAATACATTATTATCATAAAATTATTTCTTGTGAAAAATTACACCCGGACAGTAGTGGTGTCTATTCAAATATTAAAGGATGACAAACTCTCGAAAAAATATCATCAATCTCAGCTATTTTCCAGCAGCCGCTTCTGAAAACGTCCATTTAAAGCGACTCGTCTCGCTCAATGGAATGCAGTCCCTTCATTTACACTTTGGTTCGAGTTCGACATACTGTCTGGGGAGCAAAAGGCTCAGCACCTCTGGTGGTAGTTCTCCCGTCTCCACGAATTTGGTGAGGCGTTGTCGACCGATTTCTGTAACTTCTACTAATTCTTTTCTGTTCATCGGGGTTTGAATTAGTTCCTGCGACTCAAGATGCTTAACGAACCGACGGGCAAAGCGGGGGTCTTGGGCAGCAGCCCCACGTTGCGTTAATCCGCGCCGCTGACGAAGACTCTGTTTGCTGAGCTTCTCGAGTATCTTTTCAGCTATCGGGGATTTCGGGTGGTGGTGCGCGATTACAGATAGCGGTAAGGGATCGGTCTTAGCTCCATTAAACGCTAAGTATCCCAAAGCATCTACTCCATCAATGCTGGTACGTGCCCTTTCACCGCTCGCGGCCTCAACAGCAATCGACACTAAGTTTGGTTGCACTCCTCTGAAGTCGGCCCCCTCTAAATTGGCTCCTGAAAGGATGACATCTACAAGCATTGCTTCTGTGAAAACGGCAGCCCTTAGATCTGCGTTGGTGAAGTTCACAGATTCAAGTAAGGATCCAGACAGGTCCACATCATTTAATTTGGAAGAAGTCATATCCACAGCAACCAAAGTACTATTTGCAAGATTGGCTGAGTGTAAGTGGGCGGGGCGTCTCTCACTTGAAAACGCAACCCGAGATAGCTCGGCGCTGTTCAAAGCTACTGGAGAACCACAAATCTGCCGCAGAGCGGTTCCTGCGGGGTCATCCTCCGCTGAGTAGACTCGTAGCGCTCCGTCCCACATAAGGCACAATATCTGTCCAAGCAGCGGTGTAGTGAGGCGTTGCGGCCATATCTCACTAAGTAATTGGAGAAGCTCTTGTATCTCTGTAGTAGGTTTGCTGGACACAAACAGACGCATCGCATCCGATATAGGCACCTTTTCACGGGCGATCCTTTTCGCACGGAGTTCGCGAACAATGAATTCTGCAACAAGATACTCGCGTAATGAGTTGTGAGAGAAGCGCCACCCTTCCTTAACCGAAGTGACCGCACGCGTCAACGTAGCAGAACTCCTGACGTCAGAGAAGAGCCGGTCCGTCTGCTTGGAACGCTCTTGTTCTGTGAACCGACGTAGCTCTTTAGTAAAGTGCTTGGATACCAGTTCCCTGAACTCGTCTTCGTTGATGATAGGGGTCTCTGTTCGAGACAACAGAAGGGCCATTCTATGGAGAACTCCCCTGCGATCCTCTGGTGACAGCTCCGGTGCGCGCCTGAAGTCACGCAGCATCAATTGATCAATTATGAGCTTGTAGACTTCCCATTCAGTGAGTTCAGTATCATCACGCTGCTGTACTGGCTGCTTTTTCAAGCCCTCTACCACTTCAAGCAGATAAGTAATGATGACTGGTTTGCCCGAAAGAGACATTCTGGCACCGGAATCAACACTCCGGAATACCCTTTTAAGGATGCCCTGGACCACTTCCCGACCGACCGGATCATCCACAAGTGCTCGTTCGACAAGGGCTTGGGTCTGCACTGGCGTGAGATCCTCCAGACGACGTTCGAATTGGTCAATGAATTGTCCGAGCAATTGATCGACCCGTTCTTCTCGTTTGAGGAGTTCTTTGTCTTGTTTTCCTAAATAATAGCGCCCTGCCTGAATGGACGCATAGAGTATCTCGAATACTTGCAACTCTTCAGTCTCTGTGAAGTAGTTTGGCCTGCTTGTGAGAATACCCTTTGCACCCCCGCTCGACAGTTCGGCCAGTGCTTCCAAGCATGACCGCCTTTCCCGTGCATGAAGGTATTGAGCCATTTCATCGTAGCCGTCCAGCAGGAGAATGATCTTACCACTCCTGATGAGGGATTCGATGTACTCAATGGAAATATGGCCAAGGTTATTTTGGTCGAGAAAGTGGTGCAGAAGACCTCGTGCATCAAACTGCCGAGCGAAGTCCCTCAGTTCGACACGGAACGGCAACGGGAGCATAGGATTCATTTTGTACTGTAGTAGCCATCGGTACTGGAGCACTCTGGTTAGGGCTGTCTTTCCGGTACCGTACTCCCCAACAACAACAAGCCATTTATTACTTGCATCTGCTGAATCTCTCCATTCCGTGATGTACTTAGTTGCTTTGTGTTGACCAAGATCATCAACAAAATCAGGTTCTTCGTAAATGGCGTCAAGCCGCCGAAGCTCATCTGCCAAAGAAGTGTCTCCTGTCGCAACTTCGGCATATGCATCAAACCTTTGGAATTTTTTGAAGAGCTCTTCATACGTCAGTGTAGTAATGCGGGATCTCGACGCTCTCTCACGTACCGGCAGTGAGAAACCCGTCGAAGATATTATCAGCATTTGGGCGGTTGGTTCTACTTCCCGTACAAGTCCAAACTTTGTCATATCATTGCCATATTTCTTGTTATCCACGTATTCCACCGTGACCTCAATATAGACTGGCACTCCGAAAGGGTCTGCAAGAGGACGAGCAACTAGGTCAATTTCTGCGCCGTACATCTGAATTGGCCCGTCAACTTTGTAGTGATTTAGACGGAAGAGAGATGCTACGGCATGCGGCAGTGACTCAGGCGTAAATTTGGTCATTAAAGTCCCCCTTTTGTTGTTATAATAACACCCTATCAATTACGAAGAATTGAAATCTTCGTTATTTCGTGTGGGTTATTTTGAGGGCCGCTCGTTTCGGGTTTTATTTTCGGTACATACACAAATAGCAATCATTTTATCCGAGAATAGGGCCTTCCTCCCGTCGTCAGTCTATCAACATAAAAGCACGTGGAGCTTGACTTTGTCAAGGCTTCGTGTAACATCCCGGAGGCTCTCAACTTAACCCACATCCTATTGGGGTAGCCCATCGGCCTATATGGAGGGCGTTTGATTATAAAGAGCGAATTTATTTAGACACCCATTTAAAAATTGGTTTATTCTTTCTACCGTGATAGAAAGTTTTATAATACTTATTCGGGAAGGAAGCCTTTCCCGTTGCCGGAAGCGAGACAGTGACCGAAGGCGCCGAAGGGAATTAAAATTGCGTTTCCCTCTGCGTGCGGCGGGCCTTTCTTGCGGAAACGATCCGTATATCGGGAAGTCCTTCGAGCATCGTAAATCCTGGGTCCAAGCCCGCCTGGAACTTTTAGCCCGGACCTTCGCCCTGGAAATTCGCGCCTTCGCGGTCACGTCGAATCACCTGCCCGTGGTCCCGCATACCCGTCCCGACCTGACGGATGGCTGGCCGGCCCGAGCCCTCCGTTTGAACCAGACCCGGCGGAGACGCTGCCGGGGCTGCTGGACATCATCCTGGACCGATACCTGGACTACTTGACTGGACCGGTCGGCGGTTCAGGGAAGGCGGGAAAATGAGCCGGCCCGAAGATTGGCGTCCATCCTCGAGAGGCCGCGGATTGAGTCCGGTCAGTGGCTTGAAACAACGGAGTCCCTCGGGCGATTATTTTTTTGGCCGCGGGACGGCCGGAACTTCCGCGGGAAACGGCTTCGACCTCGGCCCGAAGTTACGCCGGCTTGGCGAGGGAAATATGTCGGTTCGGGAAGGGTTGGCTTCAAAACAAGCGCCACCCGCGGGCCGGGGTATCCCGGGGAGAGGGATACTTGATGAAAATACAGGAAGATAGAGATACTTGAGGCTATCCAGGAAAAATGCCGACCCAGGACCAATAAGATTATGGTCCGCGGTTTGGCTGTCGATTTCTTGTAATATGGATGTCCATTTGAATACATGTTTGAGGGAATCAACAGCCTAATCCAGGCAGCCAAATCCAAAACCAGTGGTTACCGTTCTAACCGTAACCTCCCCGCCAAGACCCACATGGTCGCTGGCAAGCTCGATTTTGGCTTACCCATATGAAAAAGCGAAGAGGCGGTAAATAATTTTGGGAAGGCCCTCTTGAAAAAAATGGGAAATAGCATACCCTAGGTAGGAAGGTCGGAATCACGAAAACCCGTAAACAAGAGGGAGTCGAAATGACAGAGGCTACGAAAACGTCCTGGAACTATGTGTGGGTGAAGGACAATGCCGGCAACGAATTTGCTTGCCCGATTACCGCCTTGAAAAAACCCGATGAACTCAGTGACGACGAGAAAAAGTCCTGTGTGGACGATGCCACAAGGGGACCTGTCGGAGACTGAAATTGTTGGTTAAAATGCACTTTCCACGGGCCGTCAAATACTCACGCGTAGTATAGACGGCCCTTTTCAATGCAAGGACTGACCCGTTAGGTTCAAACAGGCGCGCCCACACACACAGACCATATACAGGGCCATGTCGTTAAGTTAAGAGTAAATTTTTGTTTTTCATTTAGTAAAGGGTGGCGCGCTTTGCGCGCCAAATGGCGCTCCTTGGCCCTCAAGATATTACCATGTCGGATTATCGTCGAGTAAAAAGTCCATATTATGAACCTATCTCTTTACTTAATGCCATTGATATACAGGGGGAGTAGACGATGGTTTTAATGACCTACTTTGAGACGACCAAAGGCTTGGGAGTCCTGTCCACCGCCGATAGCGAAGGCAACGTAGATAGCGCTGTCCATGCCCGCCCCCACATCTTGGAAGATGGAACGTTGGCTCTAATCATGCGGGACCGATTATCACATCATAATCTTCAGTCCAATCCCAAGGCGGCTTACTTGTTCGTGGAAGAGGGTCCAGGCTACAGAGGCAAGCGCTTTTTCATGACCAAGGTAGGGGAGGAAGTCGACCAGGAAAAAATCCATTCATTGGCAAGGCGCAGCCGCAAGGATAATCAAACAGACAGCGCCGAGGCCCAATTTCTTGTCTACTTCCGCATTGACAAGGAACGACCCTTGATTGGTTCGGGCGTTTGATTTTCTGGAATTTTTGCCAGTCGCCTTCAAGCCGCCTGCCGCCTCAATTTATGAAATTTTTCATCGCCTCGGCCAGGGTGGATTGGGAGAGCTTGACGTTGATCTGGGTCACACGGTCCCCGGAATGACCCAGAATACACTGAACCACATCGCCGATGACGCCGGACCCTATCATCGTGGCGGCGGCGGAGTGGCGCAGGCCCGTGGAAATGGACGTCCTTGACAATGATATCGAGAAGCCGCGGATTGATTCCGGTCAGTGGCTTGAAACAACGGAGTCCCTCGGGCGATCATTTTTTTTGGCCGCGGGATGGCTGGTACTCCCGCGGGCAACGGCCTCGACCCGGGGCCGACTATGGCTGAGATGGCTGAACGCCGGCGGAGGGCGCGTCGAAAAGCAGCCCGACAAACCCCGCTTCCGCGACGATGCCGGCTTCTACCCTGGAGCATCCCGATAATGGGTTGTCGGGGCTCCGAAAAAGCGTACTGAAACCACGCCTGAACACAAACCCCTTCTTTTCAACCAAACGCACGGTTTCCGGTATGTCGCGGAACCGGGCGTGAACGTAAACCGGATGGCCCTCCGCGCCTTTGTGAATATATTCCCTGCCCCAGGGACTGTCGGCCGGAATGACGCCGAGGACCAGCTTGCCGTTTGTTCGCAAGACGCGCCCGCATTCCTGAATCGCCAACTCCTGGTTTTGTAGAAAACACATCGTCAACGCCAAGAGCAAGCCATCGAACACGTGCCGTTGAAAGGGCAGTTGTTCAGCGCGTCCAAGACAGACGCGCACGCCGCGTTGCTTGGCATTGCTCGCCATTGGAGCTGAAAGGTCGAGGCCATGGGTGATGCCGAGGGCCTCCGCGAAACGACCGGAGCCTACCCCAACTTCCAACCAGCGGCCGTGAAAATTAGCATGCAGGAGCCGCAGGCATTCAACTTCATCGGCGAAAATGGCGCTTCCCTCGGGCGTGTCATACCAGTGGTCATAAGCAGCGGCCAGGGAATCGAATCCTGGGGCCATCGCGCCATCCCTTTCTCTTTGTTGCTGATTCATGCAACCTGTTCATATTTATCCGTGCCAACGCCCCGGATGGGATCGGCCCAGCCCTCGTGTCGGTGGTCGCAACGCTAGGTTCGACGCCGCCTTCCGGGTAGTTTTACGAAGGATTGAAAACGCATTCACAAGGGATGCAGCGCCATTGGTCCATGACGCCTTCCCTGATTATCCGGCGACGAACCGGAAGAGGGTCCCTGCCGGGCCATCGCCAAGCCCGTGGACGAGATGGGAGCGCGGCGGGGCCTGCGCGACCCCGGCCCCCGAGCCGGCCAGGGTGGGCTATTTAGTGGCCAACGTATTTATTTTTGAAGTGTTTTTTGGTGCCCGGGACGAGAATCGAACTCGTACAGCTACAAGAGCCGAGGGATTTTAAGTCCCTTGCGTCTACCAATTCCGCCACCCGGGCCGGAAAACCATTAAAACCGGGGACGCGGGCAATGTCAAGAATTATCGAGGCCCGGGAGCGGGTGATTCGCCGGTCCCGGCCCGGTCGGCGCGGCTTGACCGTGCCGGAAGAGGCTTGCGGGGGTCGGGGGCGGCGGCGGTCCGGGCGGCGAGCGGCCCCCCGGGACAAGGATGACGAGATTTTTTTTAAAAAAAAGACGCCGCCCCCCTTGAAATTTTCCAAACAATGTATATCTTAAACTTCACCTGAATGATAATTCATTCATCAAATACCCAACCTCATAGTCCTTCCCGGAGCCCCGACGATTAGTCAACACCAACGACGCTTGCGTCGGGGCTCCTATCCCGCCTTTTAAAGACCCCTTCCGCCGCCCGGACCCCCGGGGCGGGCGAGTCCCCGGCGTCCGCAAGCCTTTGGACGCGATTAATGGGCATTGACCTGGCCTCGGCTGCTGTCGTAAACTGAAAAAAAGAAAAGCGCGGGACCCACCGGGTTGGGCCGGTTCGCCCGTCGGCGGGGAGAAGGATTAAAATGGTAAGAAAGCTAGTGCTTTGGTTGATGCTGGCCGCCGTGGTCGGCGGCGCGGCCTACGGGTATCTGTTCTACGCGGTCGTGGCCCTCTACGACCTGGACACTCCCAAGGTCACCTACATGTTTGTCATAAAAAAGCCGGCCAGGGGAACGGGTTTTTTTTATAACCACATTGACCGGCAACAGACCGAAAAGGAAGTCCAGCGCCTGCTCCGATCCGGACTGCCGGTTCCCTGGCACATGGACTATGAGTTCGTCGAGTTGAACGCCGTGTACGTCATGACCATGGACAATCGAAATTTATAGATGCCGCGGGGCGGAGCGACCGCGGCCGGTCCTGGGCCCGGGCGGCGCGGCGCGGCGCGGCCCTATTTTTCGAACACCACGATCCGGTTGGTGTTCGTTCCCAGGTCGTTGTTGCCGACGCCCCAGATGTTGGACGTTTTGGTGAAGGCCTGAAGATTGATCCAGACCCCGTGACAGCCGAAACCGGCGGCCAGGCCCAGGGGGATGACGTGTTCTTCCAGCTTGACGGTCCGGTTCTTGACTTCCCCGACCTCGAAAGCCACGAAGCCGCCCGGTTGGGCGACCCGGTACAGTTCCCGAAACACCGCGCCCATGGTTTCAGTCCATTTTTCCACCTTGCGGGCCATGGTGATCCCGGCGGCTATCCGCGCGGCGTCCAGGTTGTTGAACCAACAGCGGAGCCAGTTGTCGGCGGAATATTGCACCACGTCCAGGAAGGGCGGTGAAGTCACGGTCAGCTTGACCGAGTCGGACGGGATTTCCGGCGTGTGGGCCGCGTCATTTTCCAGGAATACCGGGCCGCCGCGGGTCGATTCGGCCAGGGCGCCTCGTTCGGCCGGCCCGATTTTTTTCAGCAGGGATTTGGTCTTTTTCAGGATCAGGGCCTTGACATCCCGGTATTCGGGCTGTTGGTTCCGTTTTTCGTTGATCTTGACCTGGCGCTCGGGGGAGGTCGCCTGGTTGGGCGGCAGGGTGTAGACCGAGAAAAAGCCCTTGGAATGGCCGGTCAGCCGGTTGGTGGCGGTCATCCTGATCCAGTCGTCCAGTAGGTCGGCCCGGTCCGCTTTTTCAATGAGGTAGTTTTTCAGGGAGGCAATCTCCCCCTCGGTCCGGGGGTGGTAAAACATGGACAGGTCTATATCCGCCTTGGCCTGGGGGTCGAGGTCTATTTCTTCCAGTCGGGCCGCGACTTCCTCGGGGCGGGGAGGAAAAAGCCTGGGGGCGCACAGCAGGCGGCTCAGGGGGTTGACGTCGTTGGCCGCGGTACGGCGGGCCAAAAGGGCCGCTTCGATTACCGTGGTGCCTCGGCCGCTGAAGGGATCGTAGACCAAGTCTCCCGGGCGGGTGAGGCGGCGGATGAAAAATTCCGGCAGTTGCGGCTTGAAGCAGCCGCGGTACGATATTTCGTGCAGGGACGAGGCTTGCCTTTGCCCGGCGGTCCAGAATTCATCGCTGAAGATAGGGAAGTCCCGACCGTCGCTGGTCAGGGTTCCGGTTTGTCCGGATTTGGGGGCGAACGTAAAGGACTGTCGCGGGCCGCCGTCGGCAAGCCCGGGTTTCGGTTGGCAAGTTGGATTCGACATTTCTCTCCGGTGACTGAATGACAAGGTTAAAAGAGGCGGCCTTCGTCGCCCTGGCCGAGGGATTCGATTTCTTCCAGGGAAGGCAGGGCGTCCAGGCTAGGCAGGTCGAAGGTTTCCAGAAACTTCGTGGTCGTTCCGTAAATAATGGGTCGACCCGGCAGGTCCTTGCGGCCCGCCCCGCGGATCAGGCCTTTTTCCATGAGGGTCTTGAGGATGCCGCCCACGTCCACGCCCCGGATTTTTTCTATTTCGGCGCGTAAAATGGGTTGGCGGTAGGCGATGACGGCCAGGGTTTCCAGGGCGGCCCGGGAGAGCCTGGTCGGCGATTTCTTTTTGAGCTTCAGGATATAGGGCGACAGTTCCGGGCGGGTCCGGAATTGGTATCCTCCGGCCACTCGTTTCAGGACAAAGGCCCGTCCCAATTCCTCGAACTCGGCTTCCAGTTCGTCCAATATCCTTTGGAGGCGATCCGGCGAGGCGCCTTCGACCGCGGCGGCGATGCGGTCGAGGGTCAGGGGGGTTTCGGCGACGAAGAGAAGGCCCTCCACGATTTGTTTCAAGCTTAGATTCATTTAATCCCAGCTCTCGCCCAGTCCCATTTTTTCCAGGATGTTCTCGTCGTCATCCTCGTCGTCGTTTCCCTCGAAGAGCGGGTTGTTTTCGTAAAAGATTTTGAGGTCGGCCCCGGAAGCCGGCTGATAAATACGCAGCCTCCCGACCCGGGCCAATTCCAGGACGGCCAGGAAGCTGAGGATCAACTCGGCCTTGGCGCGGTCGGTCCGACATAATTCCCTGAAGGACGATTCCCGGTTCGCGCGAAGATGCCGAAGTATTTCCAGGATTCTCTGCTTGATGGTCTTGGTTTCCAAACGAAATTCCAGGGTGGAAAAAACCTCGACCTGAACGGCGAGCCGGCGGAAGGCCTCGATCAGGTCGAACAGGCTGGCTTCCATGGCCTCTTCCTCGCCGGGTCCCGGCTCGTCCCCGTCCGCGGGGGCGGCCCGGGCGAAGACGTCCCGATCGAGTATTTCCCTTCGTTCCAAGGTCTCGGCCGCGTCCTTGATCTTCATATATTCCAGGAGAGGTCGGACGATGGCCAGGCGCGGGTCTTCTTCCTCGGTCTCTTCCTGATCGCCGAGGCTTGGCAGCAGCATCCGGGATTTGATCTGGACCAGGGCCGAGGCCATGAGCAGGAATTCTCCCGCGACCTCGATGTTGAACGAGTCCATCAGTTGGAGATAATCCAGGTATTGGGTGGTTATCAGGGCGATGGGAATGTCGTAGATATCCACCTCGTTTTTTTTAATGAGATGCAGGAGCAGGTCCAGGGGACCCTCGTAGATTTCCAATTTTACCGTCAGGGACATCGGTTGGGGCTCCACCCCTCCCCCAAGGGCCGTGTTCGGGGGCGCCTAGCTTCCGGCCCCGGGGCGGGCTAGAGGCCGCCGACCAGGAACTGGGCCAGGGTCAAAATTAGGGGAAACAACAACTTACCGATTAGGTTGGTAAAAATCAAGACTAAAAGAATTATGAACCCGTAGGGCCGCAACTGTTCGTATTTTATGGCCCAATTTAGGGGCAGAAGTCCGGTCAGAATGCCCGAGCCGTCCAGCGGAGGGATGGGCAGCAGGTTGAACAAGGCCAGGCCGACGTTGATGATGACTCCCCGGACCGCGACCTCTTCCAGAAACGACGACGGCAACAGGGGGTCTCCGGCCGCGAGGCGGTAAACCTGGCCGAAAACCGCCGCCAGAAGGATATTGGCCGCCGGCCCGGCCGCCGAAACCCAGATCATGTCCTGGCGGGGCCGGCGAAAGTAACGGGGGTCCACCGGCACGGGCTTGGCCCAGCCGACCATGCGGGTGATCAGGAAGACCAGGGTCCCGACCAGGTCGAGATGCTTGATGGGGTTGAGGGTCAGCCGGCCGGCGTTCTTGGCCGTCGGGTCCCCGAGTTTGAAGGCGGCCAGGCCGTGGGCGTATTCGTGAACGGTCACGGCCATGAGTATGGGAATGGCCATGATGACGATATTCAGAAAAAATTCGTTAAGGTCGGTCGGAATCATCGCGTTCTCTTTCGGGCGGGTTGGGGGAAAGGTAAAACCGTCGGACGAATTCCAGTTCCTCGTCCCGGCTGTTGACCAGGCCGTTGATCCTGGCTTCCAGTATGTCGTCCAGGATGGTCTTGAAGCGCGGGCCCGGTTGGAGGCCCAGCTCGATCAGGTCCCTTCCGGACAACACGGTTTTCAAGTGGCGCAGCTTGGTGAAGAAATTGGCCATGGCCCTGGTGGCTTCGTCCTTGGTCGTCTTGGCCATCATGAACAGGATGGACTCGTTGGACAAGGGGGACAGGAGCGTGTAGACCTCGCCGGGCCTGATATCCTTTTTGCGATGCAGCCAGGCCATGGCCCGGTCGGCCAGGGGTTTTTCGTCCACCAGGACTTTTATTTCGTGCTTGCGGAGGCTCAGCCGGCGGCATAGTTCCGACATTTCCAGCCGCCCCAGGCCGTCGAGAAGTCCCAGCAGGTAGATCAACCACGGCTCGTACGATTCGGAAATATAGGTCAGGTCGAACCAATCCCGGACCTTCTTGATCCGGCGGAAAAGATCGTTGCTGCGACGATCGTGGACAATGCCGGGTTGGATGAACTTGAGCAGGTCGAACTCGGCCAGGCGGGCCACCGCCGGCCCGGGATCGTCTTCCCGCAGGATCAGGCGTATCTCTCCGGACAGGCGTTTTCCGGACAATTTGGAGAAAAATTCGTTTTTAACCGCGTTCTGGATCAAGCTCACGGTCAGCTTGCCGATTTTAAACCCGAAGCGCTGTTCGAACCTGATGGCGCGAAACACCCGGGTGGGGTCGTCGACAAAGCTGAGGTTGTGCAGCACCCTGATGTAGCCGTCCTTGATGTCCTTGAGGCCGCGGAAATAATCTATGACCGTGCCGAGCTCCTTTTGATTGAGGGCCACGGCCAGGGTGTTGATGGTGAAATCGCGGCGATAAAGGTCGAGGCGCAGGGAGCTGCTTTCCACCACGGGCAAGGCGGCCGGATGTTCATAGTATTCCATGCGGGCGGTGGTCACGTCGACCTTGAACCCGTCGGGGAAAACCAGGACGGCGGTATTGAATTTCGGGTGCTGCCGGACCCTGACGCCCGGGTGGGCCTGGCCGAAGGCCTCGGCGAACCTGATGGCGTCTCCTTCCACCACCACGTCGATATCCAGGTTTTCGAGGCGGAGGAAGAGGTCCCGGACGAAGCCGCCCACGGCGAAGGCGTTATATCCCAACTCGTCGGCGGTCCGGCCGAAATCGGACAGAAGGTTCACGATGGGCTTGGGCAGCCGTTCCCGCAGCAGGTTCAGTATCTTTTTGGTGCGGCTGGTCTTGTTGTCGGCCGTCTCGGAGATAAGCGAGCCGGGGACGTTGGTCTCGCTGGCCAGGATGTTCAGGAGGTCGGTGCGGGTGATTACTCCCACGGGACGACCATTATCCACCACCGGCAGGATTCTTTGTTTTTGTTCCACGATCACGGTCTGGATTTCCGGGAAGGTGGCTTCCGGCCCGATAACCTCGAATTCGGTGGTCATGAGGTCCTTGACCGGGTAGGAGATAAGACCGTGCAGCAGGGCTTTTTCCACGTTCTGCATGGAAATGAACCCCTTGATTTCCCCGCTCTCGTCGGCGATCAAGAGGACGTTGATGTCGTAACGGACCAACATTTTCCTGGCGTTGATCAGGGAAGCCTCGGGATTGATGGAAATGACCGGATAGGACATCACATCCCGGGCCGTCCGGGTCGGTCCCAGGTGTTGGTTGAGCACCCGCAGCAACGACACCACGGCTTGGGGCAGGGTCATGTTCTTGATGGTGGCCGCGGCCGCGGAGTCATGTCCGCCGCCGCCCATTACCTGGGCGATCTCGCCCACGTTGACGGTGGGCAGGCGGCTGCGGCAGACCATGTAAACCCGGCCGTCCATTTCCACCAGGGCGAAGACCACCGGCAGGTTCTGGATATCCATCATCTTGTGGACCAATACGGCCAGTTCGTCGATATAATTGGGCGTGATCGCCTCGGTGATGACTATTTCCACTCCGTTGACGACATGCTTGGCGGCCGATTGGATCAGTTCGTTGAGGAGTTCGACCTGGTCCACGGTCAGTTCCCGGGTCAGCATCTCGGAGACGACGTTCAGGTCGGCGCCCTGTTCGAGCAGTTCCGCCGCGGCCCGGAAGTCCCGGGGCGTGGTGGAGCGGAAAGTGAAGGAGCCGGTGTCCTCGAAAATCCCCAGGGCCAGGACCGTGGCTTCCTCGGGCGACAGCGCGACGCCCTTGTCCAGCAATATTTCGGTCATCAGGGTGGCGTTGGCCCCCACCTGGTTGACCACTTCCAACTCGCCCTTGATGTCTTCCGGCGCATCGGGATGATGATCGTAAATATGGATGGAAAGGTTTTCGTTGGCCAGGATTTTTTCCAAGGGCCCGATGCGGTCGGGATGCCGCGTGTCGACCAGGATCAGGCGTCGGACTTTTTCCAACTCCACGTCCTTGACCTTGGCCACGTTGAACAGGTAGATCATGGACTGGATAAAAAAATTGCGCAGGTTTTTTTCCTGGGACCCCGGAAACACCATCAGGGCGTTCGGGTAGATTTTTCCCGCCGCGATCATTGACGCCACGGCGTCGAAATCGGCGTTGACGTGGGTGGTGATGATTTCCAGGGACCCGGGCGGGAGGGCCGGTAGTTCCGGCGCCGCGGTCCCGACGGTTTCAAGGGGTTTTGTATTGCTCAACAGCGCGCCTACCGTATTTTCTGAAGGTTACCGGGCCTGACGCCCGACGTGAATAAAACTTTATCACATCCGCGGCCAAAGCCATAGCGCCCGCGTCGTCCCGGGCCTTATTCCTTCCAGGGGGGCCGGGGCCGGCTCGACCGGGCCGGAGGTCAGACCCCGACTAGGCGGCTGCGCCGTTCCAGGAGGACCGTGTCCCGCCAAACCCCGTTTTTTCGACCGATGCGTTCCCGGCGTCCGACTTCCCGGAACCCGGAAGCCCGGTGCAAGGCCAGGCTGGCCTTGTTTTCCGGCAGGACCACCGCCTGCAGGGTCCAGAATCCTTCCTTTTCCGAGGCGGCGATGACGGCGTCCATCAGGGCCTTGCCCACGCCCAGGCCCCGAGCTTTCTCGGCCACGTAGATGCTCACTTCGGCGACCCCGGAGTAAACCGCGCGGGTGGAAACCGGGCCGAGAACCACGAAGCCCAGGACGCCTCCCTCGGCCCGGGCCGCCAGGCGGCAAGTTGGGACATGCTTGGCGTCCCAATCATCATAGGCGGGAGTTTGGGTTTCCAGGGTCGCCTCGCCCGTGTCGATTCCTTCCCGGTAGATGCGTTCCACCTCGCTCCAGTCGTCTTTTTTTATTTCATTTATCGATAATTTCATCTAACGCCGGCTAAACCGCCTCCGGGCGAAAATGGGGCAGGTTACCATGGTTTGGTGGTTTGGAAGAAAGCTTATTCGCGGCGGGGCCGCGGAAAAGAGAGGGCGCCTCGCCGGGGCGCCCTCCCGGGAACGGTCGGGACAGGTGGTCAGGCCTCCAACTCCTGGTCGAACAAGGCCAGGTTTTTTTCCAGCATGGGGCCGGTCATGAGGTCTTCCAGGGCCTGGCGGAAATGTTCCGCTTCGACTCCCGGCAGGAGCCCGTATTTGAGGATGTTGGCCAGGAGGATAATATTCTGCCGTTTGGCGTCGGTCAGTTCCGGCCGAAAGACCTTGATCATCCTGATGTCGCGGGGTGAACCGCGCCGCTCCAGGTCGTCGAGGCCGACTTCGGGCTCGCCCTTCACCCGGACTCCCAGGGGCTGCCAGACCGCGTCGTAAAAGATGAGGGTCCCGCCGTCCCGGAGGGCCGTTTCGATGGCCCTAAGGGCTTCGTGTCTTTCCAGGGCCACGGCCAGGTCGGCCTGATGGGCGCCTATCAAGGGCGAGTGGACCCGGTCTCCGATCCGTATCCTGGACCGGACGATCCCGCCCCTCTGGGCCAGTCCGTGGGTGTCCACGCCCTTGGCGGCCAGGCCCGCGTGGTCGGCGGCCCGCAGCAGGACTTCGCTTAACATTCCAATGCCTTGTCCGCCTACTCCTATCAGGAAAATATTAAATGGCTTCATGGTCGCCTCCATCACCGGCCTTTTCCCTGGCCCGGGGCGGGGTGACGGCCGAGACCGGGCAGACCTGGCCGCAGGACCCGTCGCCGATGCACAGGTCCGGGTTGACTTCCACGCGGCCTTCCGGTTTGAGCTGAAAGGACGGACAGCCGAATTGCGAGACGCAGACCTGCCGGCGGTCGCATTTTTCCTGGTCGATGGAGACCTGGTGGGGGCGGTGGTTGGGTTTTCGACCCTGCTCCCGGGTGAATTTGAGCATGCAGGGGTGCTTGGCGATGACCACGCTGAAACCGTCGTCGGCCAGGGCCTGCCGGACGTATTCGGTCAGCTTGGCCTGCTGGTACGTGTCGGTTTCGTATATTTTTTGAACGCCGAGACCTTCCAAAACCCTTCGAATGGGAATTTTTTCGGCGGCGTCGTTGAAATTACGGCCGGAACCGGGATGGTCCTGGTGTCCGGTCATGGCGGTTGTGCCGTTTTCCATGACGATCAGGGTGATATTATGCTTGTTGAAGAGGGCGTTAATCACTCCGGGCAAGCCGGCGTGGAAGAAGGTCGAGTCCCCCAAAAAGGCCGCGACCTTTCTGTCGCGGTTGAAGAGGGACAACCCGGCGGCCAGGCCCGGGGACGCGCCCATGCACATCAGGAGTTGGCCCACTTCGTACGGGGGGAGCCAACCCAGGGTGTGGCAGCCGATGTCGGCCGCGGTGATGTCGTGTTCTCCCAGGGCCTGCTTGATGGCGTGGAAGGCGCTGCGGTGACCGCAGCCGGGGCACATCTGGGGCGGGCGGAGGGGCGCCGGGGCGTCCTCGACGGTCTGGGCCGGCCGATCGGGCAGGAGATCGGGCCAGGTTTTTTTCAAGACTTCAAAGACCTTGTCGGACGTATACTCGCCGACCCAGTCTTCCTGTTCCATTTTGCCGTTGATCCGGACGGGAATCCCCCGGTCGAAGGCCAGGGCCTTGATTTCGGTTTCGACGATATTGTCGAGTTCCTCCAGGATTTTTACTTCCTCGTGCCGGCCGAGGAAGTCGGCGATCAGGCGGCGGGGCAGGGGGTGAACCAGGCCGAGCTTCAAGAGATCGGGCTTTTTCCCGGCTTCCTCCAGAACGTCCAGGAGGGAGAGGTACGGCAGGCCCATGGAGATTACGCCCCGCTTTTTATTCCCGTTGTCCGTCCAAATGTTCAGGGGCGACGTTTCGGCGTATTCCCGGACTTCCTCCAGTTGCCGGAGGGCCCGGCGCTTCATGGGAAAGACCGCCGCGGCGATGGGGATGTACGGCCCGTTGGCCGGGTCGAAGAGCGGGGTTTGGTCGAAGTCCCGAGGGATATACGGCCCGAAGGAGACTTTTTCCTTTTGGTGGCAGACGTGCGTGGTCAGGCGCAGGATCACGGCCAGGTGTTTTTCCTGGGCCAACTTGGCGGCGGCCAGGTAAAAATGGTAAATCTCGGACGGGGAGGCCGGTTCGAAGACCGGAGTGTACGACAAGCGGGCCAGATGCCGGTTGTCTTGTTCGTTCTGGGAAGAGTTGGCGCCCGGATCGTCGCCGAGGATCACCACCATCCCGCCGATAATGTTCATGTGGTTGAGTTGGACGAAGGTGTCGGCGGCCACGTTGAGGCCGACGCTTTTGAAAAAGACCGTGGAGAGGCGGCCGTTGACCGCCGCGCCGTAGGCGACTTCGGTCGCCACTTTTTCATTGGTGGAAAATTCGAAGTAGAAGGGGCGTTGTTCCCGGGGGATGGCCCCGATGGCCGCGGCGATCTCCGGCGTGGGGGACCCGGGGTAGGAGGAAACCACCCTGGTTCCCGCTTCCAGCATGGCCCGGACCACGGCGGTATTGCCCATGACGATCTCGGAGAAAGGCTCGCGCCGCAACAGCATGTCGCCTAGCTTTTTCATTTGGCTCTCCTTGCCGTCCCCCGCCCGCTTGGCCGGCCGACCCGGGCGGACGGTTTGGGATCGAAATAATTATGTCATCTAGCCAATTGCAACACTTCGTTCCCTGACCCGGCTTGACGTCGGGCTCAATTTTAACTCATTGAAAAACCTCGGCATGTCCGCGGGGTTAATGTCTCGCCCTTCTTGCTTTTGCCACAAGAACCAGGCGGCGCGATTGGCTCTATAAATTGTTGGTTATGGCCAGGGCTTTGTCAAGGGGGGCGGCGGACGACGGCCGTTATTCCGGCCGGCCGACCGACCTGGAGGGGCCCCGTTGCCAGGTAGAGTTCCATCATCCGCGAGCCGGCAAGTTTGTAGGGTGCGCAACGCGCGCCATCTTGTACTATTTTCCGGGCCTTGCCGCGGTAAATTGGAGACGTTGGCCGCGCCTTGCGGGCGGGGTTGCTCCGCCCCCCGCCTTGAGTCATTGGGACTGTCGCTGGTTCCCAATCTCTAGCTTGGAAACCCGCCTAACTCATTTTCATTTGGCCATTTTTCTTACATTTTCGACCGGCCGCTGGCAAAAAACAGCCAAGGGTGGAAAGAGACTTTTTACAAAGACATCCAATATCCGCTGGTTCCCAAGCTCTAGCTTGGGAACCCGAGAATGGGAAGCTCTATCTTCCCCACTTTATCCGGAAAGCAACCA
>JAZDGM010000112.1:0-7735 GCA_043806915.1 Pseudomonadota bacterium
AGGCGAAGGCTCAAGGGGAGTTCAGCCAGGCGCTTGAGGCCGTAATTCATGGCCCAGACGTAGTTAACCACTTCCTCCACGTCCTTGGGATGGCCGCCTCGGGAATCCATTTCGAATTCCAGCAGGTCATCCAGGGAACTCTGGGTCCCCTCGATTTGGGAGCTGAGCACGGCCTCCTGCCGCACATACATGGCCACGAACAAGTCCGGATTCGGCAGGGTGGAGGTTACGCCGTCCAGACGTCCGAGGGCCCGGTCGGCGTCGGATAGAAGACGGAGCAGTTCAGGGTCCATTTCGACGGGTGGGTCCGGAGGCAGCGGGGCGGGGATGAAGGCCCGGTATGCCTGATCTCCATTTAACTGTTTGACATATTTTCCGGCCCTCATGGCGCTTTCTCCTAATGCGGTTAATTATGGCGAACCGAAACAAGACCGTTCCCGAAATACCTTATTATAAAAAAACGTCTTTTTCTAACATAAAAATGAGAAAAATACCTCTTGTTATAGTCGGCGATAACATGGGAACCGGTCCCCAACCGCGCCCGGCGTTTGCTCCAGCCCGTGGGCGATGGTGTAGGACTTGTTTTCCCGGCATTTGGCCAGGACCCTCTCGGGCCAGTGGTCCATGGCTTGATGGGACCAGTCCTACTCGCCCCGTTCGAGGGCCTGCCAGCATTTCCCCCGGTTCGCCCCGCCAGGAGGGCAGAGGCTCCCACTTGACGTATTCCGTGTTGTTCCACCGGTCGTCGCGGGTCTTGAGGCCGAGCCGGGTAAACCCGGGGTCAAGAGCGCGCCGGCGCCCCTGACGACCCCCGGCTAGAAGGGTCTCCCGAGGGGCGTCCTGTCCCAAGGTCTACATGGCGGCGCCCCGGCCTGGATGCACAAAAGGCAATTAACTCCGTGATCTCTGTGTCTCGGTGGTGAAAAAATATTGGGTTTACACCACAGCGGCGCGGCGGGCGAAACGGTTCGGAATCAGCCGGCCATTGGGCCGGCGGCGCGAGGCGTGGAATTACCTCGACGAGCTTCCGTGTCCCTCACTATCTTGTTAATTTTTATACTACTTTTCCTCTCTGGCCCCGGCCCGCGGCGGCTTGTTATATCCTTTGTCTCCAAACGGAGCAAGCTTTTCCAGCCAAAGTTCTTCCAGAATACGAATATCATCGGCGGGGTCATAAGCGGGATTATCCCTCGCCGGTTCAAGAAGCTCAAATTCATTGAACTCAAAGGCCTCGGGACCAAACTGTTCCCATTCCTTTTGTAGAACCTTGTTCCGGCAAGAGCCCGTCTTCAGCTCCGCCCTGAAGCGGTTCAACATGGCCGGCAAATCAACGCTTGAACCGAGCAGCATCTTCCCATTTACCTTGTTCCGTATTTGGTAAACGCCCATGGGGCGGGGAGTATTCTTGTATTTATTTATTATTGATTTTCTATCCATTTTTAATCTCCCGAGGGTCACGGGGCGTTTCAGCGTAAATCAGGGCCGCCCAGAGCTCGGCCCCAAGTCTTCCCATAAAATTATTTCTGAAATGCGGCCTCGGCCAGCTTGTGAACATGATCCCTGATATCCACCGGCCATGCGGAAATGAAGCCCCTGAAGCGCTCAAGGTCTCCCGCAAACAAGGCCCTTGTCGCCTCTTCGAATCCCGGCTCGTTACCGGCCATGGCGGACATGAATCGATAAGTCGCTTCTTGCGAAAGACGCACCCTATCCCGCCCGCTGTTAACCCGCCTGGCTTCCTCGACGAGTTTACGCAGCGCCACGGAAGCGCCTCCCGGTTGACTATTAAGCCAGTCCCAATGCCGAGGCAATAAGGTCACTTCCCGCGACGCCACGCCCAGCCTGGGGCGGCCCGGGCCTCGCCTGGCGCCCTTATCCGTTTCCGGCGGCTCCTGTGTTGACTGGCCTCCCGCCGTCCTTTTCCGTAACCTCGTCAGGACATCTTCCACCGCGCCGCGAAAATCCACCTCAACCAACTCACTGGTCGAAGCGTCAAAAATTAAAATGGCGCCCTGCTCGCCGTGATCAATGACCTCTTTCACTTTTACGGCGACTTCCACCAGGGGTCCCGCCGCAATACAGTGACTGCCTTCAAAGGCAATGTAACGATTCATATCCAGAGCGGACATATCTCGCCTCCCTGCCAGATAATTCCGGCGAAAGGATATATACCCGGGTAAAATTATTTTGTCAATATTACCCGGATAAAAATATAATTCGGAGGGCAAAGCCCGGACGGATCCGGCGTCTCGTTGATATATATATGTTATTATTTCAAATTTTACCGCGTCTGAATGGGTCCCGGACGAATCCGGCTGCGGTGATGGGGGTGATCTTGGCGTCCGGAACCCGAGGGATGTCCGAGGAAAAGAGGGATTCAATCAATGTTCGCGGTCGGGCGGGGAACTCATTGGGGGAAGCGACGGGGGCCGGGAAAATCTTTTTTCCCGGCCTCCGCCGTTTTCAAGCCGTCGGCGGAAAAAGCAAGCGGGCGGGCGGCTATTTATCTTCTTTTTTGTACCAGGCCGAAACGGCCGGATAATGTTTTTGGGCCGTGGCCTGGACCTTGCCCAGCACTTCGCCGGCGGCCGCCATTTCCGCCTCGGACAGGGGCCCCCAGTTGACGTATTCCATGTTGTTCCACCAGTCGTCGCGAGTCTTGAGGCAGGGGCGGGTGGAACCGGGGAAGGCCATCCAGTTGGTGGGGGAGGTGCGCAGCAGGTTTTGGCGGTGCTGTTCGTAGGGGAAGGCCGGCATGTTCTGGGCCCGGCTGTAGTAGATGCTTTCCCCGGCCGGACCGATGGGGACGCCCACCATGGCGCTGCAGTCGGGCAGGAATCCCGTGGCGGCGGCGGCCGCGCCGCAGGTGCCCATGACGCGGTTGTCAAGGCGATACTGGTTTAGGGCGGCCAGGGCGAAGTCGCAGGCCGCGGCCCAGTCCATGAGCTTCCACTGGCAAGACGGCCCGCTCCAGAGCAGTCCCGGGCTTTTGTTGGCCTTGGCGTATTGATTGAACTCGGCGCAGGTGGGAAAGCCGCAGGCGCCGCAGTCCCAGCCCAGCTCGGAAAAGGTTAGGTCCGCGCCCAGCAGCAGAATGGCGATGGATTCCCCCTTGTCGAGGAAATGCCGGATGGTTTCGTAATCGAAGTACATGACCGGGGAGATGGGCGCGATCTCGCCGTAGAACTCGATGATGGGGCGCTGGTCCTCGCCGGTGACAATCTCGGCCTGAAGGTTCAGGCGTCCCGTGGTTTGGGGGGCCTTGAAGGCCGCGGCCGCGGCCAGCTTGGCCGCTTCCAGCACGGCTTCGCTCGCGGCTTGTTTTCCGCTGATCCTGGCCATTATTCCGTCTCCTTCTTGCGGGGGTATTGGGTCCGGTAATCGAAGTTGATGCCGGAAGCCGTCTGGCGGTTCACCACGAAGTTCTTGCGGGTGTTGTCCACCATTTTATCCATGTTCACCAGGTGGTAGTCGATATTGATATCCACGTAGGGGTTCTTGGACGTGGTGGACATGGGCAGGCCGACCACGATGGGGCTGCGGGGACAGTAGCCCAGCTTGGACCCGGCCAGGCCGACGCTCATGAAGGGCCGGGCGTCGATCATGAGGGTCTGGGCCATATAGATCGCGGAGCCCCAGGCGTACCCGAGGTCGCCCACGCGGCAGCCGCACAGGGGGCCGTTAATGGGGGTTTGGCTCCGGCGGTCGGTGATGTCGATGAGCCCGTCCTTGGTGGAACGCCGGGTGTAGAGAAAGGAACAGCCGGCTTGGCCCCCGCAGAGGCCGCAGTTGGCGTCCAGGGGCGTTTCCGCGGCCCGGTAGTCGCCCAGGAAAAGAATGACGTCCGATTCCCGGACCATGACCGCCTCGTTGAGGAAGCGGCGTTTCCAGCGTTCGTTGTCGTACGCCAGTTCCTCCATCTTGCGGGCCGTTTTTTCCAGTTCTTCCTGCCCGTAGACCAGGTGGGCCTCCACCTGGGGGACCCCGCCGGCGACCGGGGCGGTCAGGGCCGCGTTAAGGCAGAGCCGGGCCGCCTGGATGGTCGCTTCCCGGCGCCTGAGGTCCTGGGCCGAATGCCTGGGCCAGTCGTTGATGTACTCCTCGCCTCTCAATTGGTCGAATCGTTCCATGAACATCCTCCTGTTGGGATTTTCCCGGCCGTTTTTTCCCGGTTTTCCGTCGCCCAACGTCCGGGCGGGGTAAAACAGGGTCGGAAACGGCTATTTTTTTAAAATATGAACGCACATGACGGCGTTATCCCCGCCAATCACTCCGCCGCCGTTGTGCACCAGGCCCACCCGGGGAGCGTTGACCTGGCGGGGGCCGGCCCGCCCCCGGAGCTGGTTGACCACCTCGTAAACCATGGCCAGGCCGGTGGCGCCCACCGGGTGCCCCTTGGACTCCAGCCCGCCGCTGGCGTTGACCGGCAGGCGCCCGGTGATTTCCGTGTCGCCGTCTTCCAGAAACCGCAAGGCCCCGCCCGGGCCGGCGAAACCCAGTTCCTCGAAAAATTTCAGTTCGGCCGGGGAAAAGGCGCCGTGGATTTCCATCAGGTCCACGTCTTTCGGGCCAAGCCCGGAAATTTCGTACGCCTCGGCCGCGGCCATCACGGTGGAAGTGGGCCGGGGTTCGTCGATCATCAGGTCCTGGTACCCTCCGGACGCCATGCCGATGGCGGCGATGTGGACGGCCCGGCTTCCCGCCCCCAGCCGGTCGGCCAGGGCCTGGGAGCAGACCACGGCCGCGGCCCCGCCGTCGCCGATGGGGGAACACATGTACAGGGTGATGGGATCGGCCACGACCCGGGACGCCAGCACTTCCTCGACGGTGACGATTTTTCTGATCTGGGCCTTGGGGTTATGAAAGCCGTTGCGGTGGTTCTTGACGCTCACCCGGGCGAACTGTTCCCGCGTCGCGCCGGTCTCGTGCATGTAGCGCCGGGCTTCCATGGCGTAGAGCCCGGGGAAGAAGACGCCCAAATTTCCTTCCACGGCCACGTCGGTGCAACTGGCCAGGGCCCGGGTGGTGCGGGCGGTGTCGTTGACGAAGAGCTTTTCGAAACCCACGGCCAAAACGAGGTCGTACAGTCCCGAGGCCACGGCCAGCCAGGCCTCCCGCAGGGCGGTGGATGACGAGGCGCAGGCGTTGGGAGTGTTGACGATGGGCTTGCCGGCCAGCCCGGTTTCCCGCATGGCCACCTGCCCGCGGATATCTTCCTGCCCCGAAAGCAGGCCTTCCACCGCGTTGCCGCAGTAGACCGCCTCCACCCGGCGGGCGTCGACCCCCGCGTCTTCCAGGGCCAGCCAACTCGCTTCCCGGGCCAGGTCGGCGAAGGTTTTTTGGGGGAACTTGCCAAAGGGCGTCATGCCCACGCCGATGATGTACGCTTCCCGCGCTAGTCTGCCCATGGCCTAGCTCCCTTCCCCGACCGGCCGAAACATGTAGCTCCAGAACTCCCCGGCGGCCGGGTCCCGGGGCAGGGGGCCGAAAACCAGTTCCATGGGTTGGCCGAGGCGCAGGGCGTCCTCGTCCGGGTCCACTCCGGTGATAATCGAGAAGACCCGCACCTTTTCCGGCAGGTCCACCTTGCCCGAAACGTACGGGGCGACGAACCCTTCCGGCGCCTGGCGGTTGACGGCAAAGGAGTATAGCACGCCCCGGGAACTCAAGGTCGTTTCCTCCAGGGCTTCCCGTTCCAGGCAGCGGGGGCAGATTCCCCGACGGGGGAAGGAGATGGCGTCGCAGGTCCGGCAGCGGGACCCGAGCAAGCGGCCCGGGGCGCCGTCCCGGGGCGGGATGAACAGCCTCGCGGAGGCCGACGGTTTGTTGTTCATGGCCGCGTCTCCCCTATTTTTCGTACAATTTTCTGATAAGTTGCGTCTTCTTGGTCGACCGTTCCAGGGAATTGGCCGGGACCCAGGTCAAGGCCGGGCGAATTTTAAGAAGGTTATGCAGGCGTTCGAGAAGCTCCCGCTCCAGGGCTTGCCGTTCCTCGCCCCCCAGGCCCACGCCTTCCTCGATCTCGATTTTTAGGGGCGGGACCACCCGGGGAGGGGGTTCGTCGAGCAGTATCCGGAAGTGGCCGGTGGTCCGGGGCGCCAAACCCTGGATCACGCCCTGGATGGCGGCGGGGTAGACCGGGACGCCCTTGACTTTCAGCATGTCATCGGCCCGGCCGACGATTTTGTACCTGAACCCGCTTTTGCCGCAGGGGCACTCGTCGGTGAAAACCTGGTGAATGTCGTTGAGGGTGTAACGCATGCTCCAGAAGAAATGGCCGTGTTCCGGTTCCAGGGGGGTGAAGACGGCCAGCCCGACGGCCCCGTTTTCCAGGGGGATGGGCGCCTTGGTTTCAGGGTCCACCAGTTCGTAGTAGCAGAAATCGTCGGCCGCCCAGTGCATGCCCTGGTACACGGGATGATCGCAGGAACACCCGTATCCGGCGCCGATGTCGAAGACCTTGGCCCCGTATTCCCTTTCCAGGCGTTCCCGAACCTCCGGAATGCCGGCCCCGGGCTCGGCCCCGCAGAACAAAATGCGAAAGGACAGGGACGAGACCGGTTTACCCAGCACCTCGGGCGCGCGCTCGATCAGGTGCAGGGCCAGGGAAGGCGTGCCGGTGAAGACCGTGGGCTTGAAGGCCTGGAAGAACTGGAGCAATCTTTCCGCGCCCGCTTCCGCGCCCATGGGGATGAGGCACAGGCCTGGAAAGGTCCGGTACCAGAACAACTGGGGGGTCCCGGCCGCGTGCATGCTCAGGCCGAAACAGAGGGCCAGGCGGTCGCCGGGCCGGATGCCCACCCGCCAGGCCAGGCGTCCGAAAATATCGGCCACCCGGTCCAGCCCGCTCTTGAACAGGGGGTAGGGCGTGGGGATGCCGGTGGTGCCGGACGTGGTGGTCAGGAGAAACAGGTCGTCGTACCGTTTTTGACCGAAGAGGTCCACGTAGACCCGGGGCAGGTCCAGCCCGGCCGCGTCCATGGCGTCCCGATAGTCGGCCTGCCCGATGGGGGGGATGGCCCGGGCGAAGTCGTCGAAGGACCGGATATCTTCCGGGACTATTCCGGCGCGTTCGAAGCGCCGGCGCTCGAAGGGCGTCTGGTCGTAAAAAAAGCGCAGGGCTGCTTGGAGTTTCACCCACTGCAACTCCCGCATGGCCGGAGTGTTCAGTCGGGGTTCCACGTCCATGTTGAAATATGGCCGCTGGTCGGACATATGCGTTCCACCTCGTTCTCGCAAGCTTGATTTGGCAATGCCCGTGAGAGGAGCAACAAACGCGCCAAGAGGCTCGCCGGCGGGTTTATGGGCCGGGAAGGGGTTGTCCCGGGTTGTCCGGCCTATTTTTTCTCGCATTACGGCGACAAAATTCGCCAAAACGCGAAAATCAGGGCCGTAGTCCCAGGGCCTTGAGTTGGCGGTGGATGGCGGGCAGGCGCGGGTCGTCGTCAAAAGGCGCCGGAAATTTTGTCGATTCCGGGGTCGCGGCGGTGGGGGTCGAGAAAATGGTTGACCAACAGGGGCGGTATCCCGCCCCTGTTTTCTCCAGGCGCCTATATGCTTCAAGTTTTTTACAAACAGATCAAGTTTTTATTTGACGGTTTGAGGCGAAGCTTCGCCGGCTTCCCCGCTCTTGAAATATGGATGTAGTTGTTAGCTTAAAGCCCCCCTCACCCCAGCCCTCTCCCCCCATGAATGGGTGGAGAGGGAGAATAATCACTTCTGTTTTGTTCCTTTT
>JAZDGM010000113.1:0-37263 GCA_043806915.1 Pseudomonadota bacterium
GGTCTATCCCCTGGCCCGCGATAATGGGCAAGGGCGGGGCGCTAAATTTCTAGAGTGAGGAAGCCGGAGCTTCCCTGGCCGAGGTTCCCAAGCTAGAGAGACCGTGAAAGAATTGCCATTTTGTCCATTTTATATCACGTAACTAGTTGAAATCACGATGACGCTATTCTCTAATCTTGAATACTTTCACAGCCTCTAGAGCTTGGGAACCAGCCTTACTCATTTACATACCAACCTGCAAATATTTTAAATTACAAAATATTTACTCATTGGCCCTTGCCCGCGAAATACCGGCGGGTCCAGGCCGGACCAAAACCGGGGCGGGCCGAACCCGCCCCGGCGGATTAAGGCCTATTTCCCCGGGCCGAAGACCTCGGGCGGTTTTTGGGTCGAGCCCGAGGCGTTGGGATAGTCCTCCGCCTTGTAAGCCTTGCGGTTATGCTCCAACAAGTCCCGGGATTCCTCCATGAAATTGTTGAAACGCTTCTTGCACTCGTAAAAACCGTGCCACCAGGCGTAGTCCGGGGCCATCATGGCCGATCCCATCCTGGCCCGGCGGCCTTCGTGGTGCCATAGTTCATAATACTCGACTTCCAGGCGCTCGTCGAAGAACCTGGTTTTGTCCAGGAGCCCCTTTTCATTGAGTTGGTCGAGCATGGCCTTGGCCGGCTTGAAGTAAACGTCGTTATACTCCGCCACCACCTTGTCCAGCTTGGTGTAGTGGTCGTCAACCCAGCCGTTGGCGTGACACTGGAGGCAGACCGCCTTCATTTTATCCCGCTCCACCCGCCAGTTGGTCTTGGCCGGGAAGGCCGCGAATTCGGACGGGCGAACCGTCAGCGGGGCTTGGGTCTCCCAGGAAAGACGTTCGGTCACGTCGTGGGAGGTCAGGGTCGAACCGGACCCGGACATATGACAGGCCGCGCAGGTGGGCGTGCGATAATCCACGCCCGCGGTCCAGGTCCCGGGAGCGGCGTCCCAGCGCCAATCATGGCCGAAGGCGTCGTAAATGGCGCCGTGCTTGGATTCCTTGAAAATTTCGATCTGGGGATGGTCCGGCCCCAGGTGACACTGTCCGCAAGCCTCGGCCTTCCGGGCTTCCGCGACCGTGAACCGGTGCCGGGTGTGGCAACTGCTGCAACTGCCCTTGCTGCCGTCCAGGTTCACCCGGCCGACGCCGACATTGGGCCAGGTATCCGAGGCCAGGCGCCCCCCTTCCATTCTCAGCACCGTGCCGTGGCAGGTGTAGCATCCGGAAACCCGCTCGACGTCGCTGTTCATGCCCTGGATGAGCCAGGGATCGATCTTCCAGATGATTTCCATGGTGTTGGCGTGCTTGCTCAGGGAATACTGCTTGGCCTCGTCCGGGTGGCAACGGGAACAATCCTTGGGCGTGACCACGGCCGTGACCGGGACCTTGTATTGGGAAGTTCCGTATTTCCGGTCGGAGCGCTCGTATTGTTTATAATGGGCCCGGCTGACGTCCGGGTCGAATTCCTCGGCCTGGTGGCAATCCAGGCAAGTGATGTTGGCCGCGGCGTGGCGGCTGTCGGCCCAATCGGAAAACAGGCCCGGATGCTCGGCTTTATGGCATTCGAGGCAGGCCAGGGCCTGATCGGGCAGGCCCCTTTCGATCCGGTACTCCTTGGCCTTCGGTTGATTGGGCGCCGCCTGCTGGGCCCAGGCCGACGAAACCCAAGCCAGGCTCGCCGCCGCGATAGCCATGATTAAAAAATACTTCCTCATTCCCGCGACCTCCTTGCTGTAGTCCCTAGAAATTTTTCAAGCCCCCAACCCCCGGTAATAACCCTTGTATTGCTTGTATTCGTACTGGGGCCTGGGGTTGTGCACCAAATTCTTGTGGCAGTCGAGACAACTCTTTTCGTACCCGGGACGGGGATACATCACGGCCCGATGAGCCAGCATGGCCCCCCGCTTGTCGGGTATGTACAGTAGGTTCCGGTGGCATTTCAGGCACTGCTGGTCCTTGATGGACGCCCAGGCCTTTTCCCTGTTTTTTTGGTGATCGTATTCGTCTTCCCAAAAATGAACCACGATGTCCTTAACGCCGTGGGCGGTCTTGGCGTAAAAGAAATCGAAGGTGTCGTGCGGCGCGGGCAGGTGGCAGTCCATGCAGTCGGCCACGAATCCCTGGGCGTTGTTGACGTGGGTCGATGTTTTCCAGGAATTGTAGGCGAATTGGATTTCGTGGCACGAAGCGCAAAATTCCGGCGTCGAAGTCCTGACTATGGTGTAGTAGGTCATGCTGAAAACAGGAAACCCGACTGCAACCCCTATCGCAATAAAAATCAAGGGCTTGATAAATTTTTTCACGGCCTCCTCCATCTGTTTCCACCCTAGGGGCAAACATATTCGGCGAATTTTAGCCCCAGGGGTCGCCGGTTATTCCTCGTTCGGGAAGATGCGATTCAGATCATTCAAGTTCCGAAATAAACCACAATTTTTTTTGTTTCTAGGCAATTATAAGCAATGGTTTTTGTGATTACAAGCCCGGCGTTTTTTTATTTGCATCCCGGTGAAGTTAGCCGTTTCGGCCGGCTTTCAGGCGGTTGAAGCGTTGTTGGGATTAAGTTTGAACATGCAAGCGAGCGCATTCCCGGCGGCTTGCCGCGGGGAGCTTCAATTTGGCGTTTTCCCCGCCCGCGGACCCGCGGTCAAGGACTGGAAAACCCGGCTTTTACCTGTTCCTGTTTTTTGCCTATTTTGGCTTTTTTTCGATAAAATATTCGGATAAGCAGTTCGCGGGCGAGGTCGGCAAGGGTTTTGAGTCGGTAACTACCGTCTAATAGAAAGTTGTTGGGAAAACAAAAACTTTAAAGAGGCCGCAAACACTATAAAAAATAGTTTGGCCAATCTTCCAGGGAAGGTCTTTTGAGCAAAGGAAAAGAGTGGAAGTCGCCTACCCGGGGCAATTGGGGATAGTGGTCCAGGAACAGCGAGATTGGCCGGCTGCGGAAAAGTATTACCGGGAAGAGCTGCAAATCTATATCGAATTCGATGACAGCCGAGAAAGGTCGGGGATATCCCATTTCCCACTGGTCGCTGGAAGCGCCCAGGACTGTTTTCGGGCGGGCATGGACGCCCGCCCTTTCATTAAATAAAGCCGGCGCGCGTGGCGCACCCTACATACTTCGGCCTGCCCGCATGAAATAGCGAGGAGGCGGATAATTTACAAAGAAGGGCGCGTACTTTATACAAAGCATCCATTATTCGCTGGTTCCCAAGCTCTAGCTTGGGAACCCGAGAAGGGGAAGCTCTAGCTTCCCCACTTTATCCGGAAAGCAACCAAGGGGAATCAACGCGGCGTTTCTATTCCGTCGTCTTGGCGCGGCGGTGAAGGCATCGATATTAGTCGGTTTGAAATTTCATCCGTCTCGTTGAACCCATGCCTGAAGGCTCGCCGGGCAATGTCTATCCCCTGGCCGGCGATTATGGGCGGGGCGGGGGCGCTACATCTATAGAGTGAGGAAGCCGGCGAAGCTTCGCCTCAAACCGTCAAGTAAAAACTTGATCTGTTTGTAAAGAAGTTGAAGCATATAGGTGTCTGGAGCTTCCCTGGCCGAGGTTCCCAAGCTATAGCTTGGGAACCAGCCTTACTCATTTGGCCATTTTCCTTACATTTTCCACCGGCCGCTGACAAGCGTGGCCAGGCCCGGAAAATAGTAAAAGCCGGCGCGCATGAAATAGCGAGGAGGCGGATAATTTACAAAGAAGGGCGCGCCTCGCGCGCCAAATGGCTCTGGGCCGTTGGTCGGAGAGTAGTCGACAGTCCCGCGACTACTCCCTTCTTCCCCCTCACCCTTCCGGGGACATCATCTTCCTGATCTTGTCCTTGTCCGGAAAGCCAATGGGGATTTTGGGAATGGCGTCCAGAATCAGCATCCGTTTCGGAGTTTTGTACGCGGCCAGGCGGCCTTCCATAAAGGCCAGGATGCCATCCTTGGTCAAATTATCCCCGACCACGGCCGCGCCCACGACCTGACCCTTGCCCGGGTCGGGCAGGCCCACCACCACGGCTTCCCTGACTCCCGGAACGGTCAGGAGCACCCGGGTCACTTCCGCCGGGTAGATGTTCCGGCCGGAGGAAATGATGGTCTCGACCTTGCGGCCTTCCAGATAGATGAAGCCTTCCTCGTCGCGGCGGCCCAGGTCGGCGGTGTAAAACCAGCCATCCCTTAGCGACTTTTTGTTGTCTTCCGGCCGTTTCCAGTATTCCCGGAAGACGTTGGGACCCCGGACGATCACTTCCCCGATCTCCCCCCGGGGGACCTCGGCGCCGTCGTCGTCCACGATTCGGAGCTGGACGTGAAAGACTTCCTTGCCCACGGACCCGGCCTTGCGGCGGCTGTCCTCGATGTCCAGGGCGGTCAGGCGGCCGGTTTCGGTCATGCCGTACCCCTGGACGAAGTGGATGTTCTTTTCTTCCTGGTACTTGCGGATCACGTCCACGGGCATGGGCGCCCCGCCGGCGATGAAGTGATGGACGTGGGAAAAATCCGCGGACGACCATTCCGGCGCCTTGGCCATCATCTGGAACATGACCGGCACCGCGAACATGAAGGTGATTTTTTCCCGGACGATGGTCTCCACGATCTCCGAGGGGTTGTAGAAGCTCTTGAGCGCCAGGGACCCGCCCGCGTAAATGACCGTGGCGGCCGAGGCGGTCAGGGCGCCGATCTGGGAGAGGGGCGCCACCACCAGGGAGCGGTAGGTTTGGTCCAGGCCGAATCCCAGGATGGAATTGATGGCCCCGAAAAGAATGTTGTCGTGGCTGAGCACCGCGCCCTTGGGGTCCCCGGACAGGCCGGGCACGTAAATGATCAGGAAGGGGTCGTCGTCGTCGACTTCCGAGGCCGGGACCGGCGCCGCTTCGCTCGCGGAAGCGGCCAGGGCGAGCAGGCCTTCCGGGTCGTGGTCCGCGCCCAGGGGGATGAATTTCGGGCCCCGGGGGAAGTCGGGCCGCAGGGCCGCGATGTTTTTTTCCGCGATGGGGCCGTAAACCAGGACCTTGGGGGCCGCGTCTCCAAGCATGAATTTCAGGTCCGGGACCGCCAGTTGGACTCCCAGGGGGGTGAAGATCAGGCCCAGCTTGGCGCAGGCGAAGAATATCTCCAGGAATTCGATGGAGTTGTCCATCAGGACGGACAGCCGGTCCCCCTTGGTCAGGCCCAGGGAAGCCAGGGCGTGGGCCGCGCGGTTGACGGCCCGGTCGAATTCCAGGTTGTTGAGTTCACGGTCGCCGTCCTTGATCAAGGGCCGGTCGGGCCGCACCAGGGCGCGTTTGGAAATCCATTCTCCGACGTTCATGTTTTTTTCTCTTTTATATTGGTATTAGCCAAGTGAAAAACCTCGGCCCTTGACCCAACCGCCTTTTTTCATGGTTCCCGCTAATCCCGGACCTTTCCCAGGACCAGGCAGGCGTAAGTCCCGCCGTGGGAAAAGCCCGTGACCAGCGCGGTCCGCAACTCGGCCGGCCGGGCCTGTTTCCCCGTGAAATTCAGGGGGACGACCGGGTTCGACAGCCCCAGGGTGGGGGGCGCCAGGCCGTCCTTTAACGCCAGCGCCGCGACGGCGGTTCGCAGGCCGCCGGAACTGAAGCTTTCCCCGACCGCGCCCTTGACGGCAGAGACCAACGGCCCCCCCGGGCCGGACCCGAAGACGGTTTCCAGGGCCCGGGCTTCCAGCAGGTCGAGCTTGATCCCGCCGTTGGCCGAGGCGCAGACCAAGTCGATTTGGTCCGGGGTCAAGGCGGCGGACTGCAAGGCGCGTTGCAGGGCCAGGACGGCGCCTTGGGGGTCCGCGGGCCAGTCGGTCAGGGGCGCGGGCGAGGAGGCCAGGCCGTAACCTAGAATTTCGGCGTAAGGAGTCGCGCCCCGGGCGTGGGCGTCTTCCAGGGCTTCCAGGCAGACCAACCCGGCCCCTTCGCCCAGAACCCAGCCGTTGCGGTCTTGGTCAAAGGGCCGGGCCGCCTCGGCCCCTCCGGCGGAACCGGACAGGGCCTTGAACCTGGTCAGGACTTCGTAAAAAAATTCGCCGATCACGTCGACCCCGCCGGCCAGGATGGCCTTGGCCGGGCCCTTGTCCACCTGGGACGCGGCGTAGGCGATGGCGGTCTCGGCCGAGGCGGAATTGTGGTTGACCGTGGAATTGAATCCGCGCACCCCCAGTTCGATGGCGGCGTTGCCGGCCGGGGCGTTCATGACCGTGTTGGGCACGATGATGGGGTTGGCCTGGCGCGGACCGCCGGTGAAGATGGTCGCGCCCAGCTTCACGGCCACGTCCGTGGACCCGTACGAAGACCCGAACAGAAGCCCGATCCGGTCCCGGGTGTTATCGTCGATAACCAGGCGGGCGTCGGCCGCGGCCAGGCGGGCGGCGGCGACGGCCAGCCAGGAAATGCGGTCCATTTTTCGCATGTTGCGAGGGTTGATGAAGGCCTGGGCGTCGAAATCCCGGACTTCGGCGGCCAGGCGGCAGGGTCGGCCGCCGCGGTCGAAAGCCTTGACCTCGGAGATGCCGGACTCGCCGGCGCGGAGGCGCGGCCAGAAAAGTTCCCGCCCCACGCCCAGGGGGGTGACCAGGCCCAGGCCGGTAATCGCGACTCTCTTATTCATGTTGCATCCCTTTTTCGGTGAAGCGGGCCAGAATGACGGCGGTGTTGTTGCCGCCGAAGGCCAGGGAATTGGACAGGGCGATGTTTATTTCCTGGAAGCGGGCGCGTCGCGGGACGTAATCCAGGTCGCAGGCCGGGTCGGGCTCGTTGTGGTTGACCGTGGGCGGGATGAAGGACCGGCCGAGGGCCAGGATCACGGCCGCCGCTTCCAGGGACCCGGCGGCGCCCAGGGTGTGCCCGATCATGGATTTGGTGGAGGAAACCGGGATGCGGTAGGCGCGGGGGCCGAAAACCGCCTTGATGGCCTTGGTTTCGGCCGGGTCGTTGGCCGGGGTGGCGGTCCCGTGGGCGTTGATGTAGTCGATCTGTTCCAGGGCCAGCCCGGCGTCCATTAGGGCGGCCTTAATGGCCAGGGCCGCGCCCCGTCCTTCCGGGTCGGGCGCGGTCATGTGGTGGGCGTCGGCGGAAAGCCCATACCCGAGGAATTCGGCGATGATCCCGGCGCCCCGGGCCCGGGCGTGTTCCAGGGACTCCATGACCATGAAGGCCGAGCCTTCCCCCAGGGTGAGGCCGGCCCGGTTCTTGTCGAAGGGCTTGCAGTAGTCCGGGTCCACGGCCCGCAGGGAGTTGAAGGCGGTGTAGGTCATGCGGCAGAGGGGTTCGACGCCTCCCGCCAGGACCGTTTGGGCCAGGCCGTCTTGAATGAGGTCCCGGGCGAACCCCAGGGCCGTCCCCCCGGCGGAGCAGGCGGTCATGAAGGTGGCCTTGGGGCCATACAGGCCGTAATGGGAAGTCAGGTGGTCGGCCGTGGAGGCGCAGTACGCCATGGCCAGCCGGGAAAAACGGGCGCCCCGGCCTGGCCGGGCCAGGTAGTCCCGGTAGAAGTCCTCGGCTTCGAGCAGCCCTCCGGCCCCGCCGCCCACGACCACGCCCATGTCCCGGGCTGTTTCCGGACGGAGGGGCAGGAGGCCCGAGCTTTCCAGGGCCTGGGAGGCCGCGATCGCTCCCAGCACGTCCGCCCGGGACATGCGGCGCAGGGGAAACCCGGCCGGAACCATCCTGGGGGGGTCCAAATTCTTGACCTCGGCCGCGGTGGCGGTCATGTGCCCGGCGGGGTCGAAAACGGTCAGGGGCCCGATGCCGCACCGACCTTCCATCAGGGCGGTCGCGTACTCCTCGACGTCGTTCGCCGCGGCGTTGATCGCGCCCAGACCGGTTATCACCACTCGTCGCTTGTCCATGGTTAATTTCTTCCCGAGGGGCCGACAGCCGGAAAAAAGGGGCCGACGGCCGAAATGTGTATTCATGAATTCTACTTCGCCCTCTTTTTTTTGAAAAGACTTTTTTGGTTGTTTCTGCTATCAACTAGGAGCCGTCGGGGTCCGGGCCAAGTCATGAGGGACCCCGCGAAAGTCGGGGCTTTCATGTTCGATGATTTTTTCACCGCGGAACACAGGATTTTTCGCGATTCCTTCCGGAAATTCGTTTCCCGGGAGATAACCCCCTTTGTCCGGCAGTGGGAAAGGGACCGGGGCCTGCCCCGGGAGCTCTGGTTGAAGCTGGGGCGGGAAGGCTTCCTCTGCCCCTGGATGCCGGAGGAATACGGCGGGCTAGGCCTGGGGTACGAATATTCGGTCATCATGGGGGAGGAACTGGTCCGGGGGGACGCCTTCGGCACGGGCATCCCCCTGCACGGGGAGGTGGTTTCGCCCTATATCCACCTGTACGGGTCGGAGGAAGTCAAGCGGAAATGGCTGCCCCGGTGCCGCGCGGGCGAGGCTGTCTGCGCCATCGGCATGACCGAGCCGGACGCGGGCTCGGACTTCGGGGCCCTCAAGACCAGCGCCGTTAAAAATGGGGACGTTTATGTGGTCAACGGCCGCAAGACCTTCATCACCAACGGTTCGTCCGCGGACCTGGTGGTCCTGGCCGCCAAGACCGACCCCGCTTCCCCGATGTTCGGCCTAAGCCTGCTGTTGGTGGAAGCCGGCCTGCCCGGTTTTTCCCGGGGCCGGCCCCTGGAAAAAATGGGGTGTCATCTGGCGGACACGGCGGAGCTTTTTTTCGACGATTGTCCGGTCCCCGTAGGGAACCTTCTGGGCGGGGAAGGGCTGGGGCTCAAGCAACTGATGAGCCGCCTGCCGGAGGAGCGCCTGGAAATCGCGGTCAAATGCCAGGCCATGGCCGAGGAAATCCTCAAGGAAGCCCTGAAATACGCCAAGACCCGCCGGGCCTTCGGACGGCCCATCGGCGCCTTTCAGCACAACGCCTTCAAGCTGGCGGAGATGGCCACGGAAGTGGAGCTGGGCCGGGCCTTTCTGGACGGGTTGCTCCGGGATTACCTGGCCGGGCGGGATATCGTGAAAAAGGTATCCATGGCCAAGTACTGGCTGTCGGACATGGCCAACCGGGTCGCGGACGAGGCGGTGCAGCTTCACGGCGGCTATGGGTACATGGACGAATACCGGGTCTGCCGCATGTACAAGGACATTCGCGCTGCCAGAATCTACGCCGGGACCAACGAAGTGATGAAGCTGCTGATCAGTCGCCAACTTGGGTTGCGTCCGTCCTGAAGGGTTCGTTTCAAAAGTATATTGTTATTGCCGGCCGGTTCATTTATGATGGGCCGCTTGTGAAGGCGAGGTTCGGGGTCCGGGGGGGCCCCGGACGGGTTGATATTCGTTTATGGGGAAGAGCAAGGAGAAAATAATGAAAATTTTTTCGTGCGTATCGAGGGGCGTCGTCGCTTTGGCGGCCCTGCTGGTTTTCCTGGCCGGTCCGGCCGTCGCGGCCGAACCCATTCGCTTGGGCTTGCCCACGACCTTGAGCATTTTCCAGGGCGACGAGATGCTGAAGGCCGCCACCCTGGCCGTGGAAGAGATCAACGCCGCCGGTGGCGTGGCCGTGGGCGGCCAGAGTCTTCCCTTGGAGCTGATTTCGGCCGACCTGCGGGACGCCCTGCCCGGCGTGCCAGTGCCCGAGGCCCTGATGGGCGTGGAAAAAATGATCATGGATGGGAAAGTCGACGCCCTGGTGGTCGGCCCCATCAGGTCCGAGGCTTTTCTGCCGGCCATGGATATCGTGGCCAAGCACAAGATACCCTTGGTCGAGACGGTGGCCATGACCCCGGGCTTCCAGGCCAAGGTCAAGGAAAACCCCGAAAAATACAAATACATTTTCCGCGCCGGGATGGACGGCCGGTACATGGCCGGCTACATCATCGGGACCTTGCGTCATCTCCAGGAAGAATACGGCTTCACCAAGATGATCGCCATCATCCAGGACGTGGTCTGGGCCCGGGGGACCGCCGAGGCCGTGTGCGGCGCCATGAAAAAAGCGGGCTGGGACATCGTCGGCATCGAGGCCTTTCCCACGGGCGCCTCGGATTTTTCGTCCGCCCTGCTCAAGACCAAGATGAGCGGCGCCCAGGTTATCCTGGACCTGTTCGACATGCCCACCAGCGGCATCCTGGTCAAGCAGTGGGCCGGCATGAAAATTCCGGCGCTCATGGTGGGCGACATCTCCCCCATGGCCGGTCCGGACGCCTGGAAGACCTACGACGGCAAGATCGGCGGGATACTCAACATGGTCATGGAAAGCGGGAACATCGCCATTCCCAAAATCCCGGCTTCCGTGGAATTTTTGAAAGCCTACGAGAAGCGCTGGGGCAATGTGATCCAGGCCCCCCACAGCCCGTCCGCGTCCTATGAAGCCGTTTACATCGTCAAGGAAGCCATGGAGCGGGCCGGGACCCGGGACGGCGACGCCGTGGCCGCGGCGATCAAGAACACGGACCGCAAGGGCGTCATGGGCCGCGTCAGGTTCGACGAAGGCAATCAAGCCGTTTTCGGGGAAGACCCCGAGGAAACGGCCATCGGCTGCATGTTCCAGTGGCGTGAAGGCGGACAGCGGGTCGTGGTCTATCCGGCCTCGGTCGCCGAGGATAAAATCCTGTTGCCCGACTGGATGAAGTCGGCCAAATAACCGGCCGGCCCGTGGAACGAACGCCGATCAAGTTTCAGATTAATTGAAGACCGTCCGGGCGCGGTGTTACAACGCCCGGGCGGCCCCTCGCCCCGTCGCCCCTCGGTCCGGCGGGGACGCAACGGAAAAGATGCGATTTTTTTAATGTTTCTGGGAACCCTGGTTTACGGACTGGTCAATTCGGCCATTTTGACGCTTTACGCCCTGGGATTCAACCTGACCTTCGGCATCAGCGGCATCGCCAATTTCGCCTATGGGTCCTTCTACGTGCTGACCGGGTACGCCGCCTGGAGCTTGATCAACACTTTCAAACTCCCGGTTTTTCTGTCGCTGCCCCTGGCCGTGGTTTTGACTTCCGCCGCGGGCGGCCTGCTGTACAAGTTTCTGATTTCCCGGCTGCGCGGGCTGGCCGAGGCCGAGATTATCGCCACTTTCGGAGCGGGTTTGGTCATTTTCGAGACCCTGCGCCATGTCGGCTTCATCGGCCTGCAATTTTCCCTGCCCACCTTCTGGGACGGCAGCGTGGACGTTTTCGGCGTGTACCTGGACCTGCAACGAGTGGTTATTCTGGTCGCCGGGGTCGTGTTGACCGGCGGGCTGTGGGTTTTCACCCGCCATACCAAAATGGGCCTGGCTTGCCGGGCCATGGCCCAGGACGAGAGGACGGCCCTGTCCCTCGGCGTGGACTCCGACCGCATGGCCGCGGCTTCCATGGCCCTGGGCGCGGGACTCTGCGCCGTGGCCGCCGTGGTGGTCCTGCCCATCGGCAACATTTCCGTGGACGCCGGTTACGATGTGATGCTGGAAGCCCTGGCGGTCTGCATCGTCGGCGGGCTGGGCTCGGCCGGCGGCGTGGTGGCGGCGGCCTTTTTGCTGGGGCTCAGCCGGACCTTCGCGGCTATGTACATCGGGCCCCACTGGATGATGATCGTCACCCTGGCGGCTATACTGGCGATACTGGTCGTCAAGCCGTCCGGACTTTTCAGCCGCCAAAAGGAATTGGAGGACCGGATATGAACCCGGCCCGGACCCAAAGAAGGGAAAGAATCGACCGGGGGGTGAAAGCCAGAAGCGACGATATCTTCGCCTTGACTTCCTGGCGGGAAGCCTTGTTCCTGCTGGCGCCCCGGGTGGTCCCCGCGGCGATCCTGCTGCTGTTGGCCCTGACGGGCTCCCCCTACCAGAAAAAGGTGCTCGCGGTGTCGGCCGCCTTCGGCCTGTTGGCCGTGAGCTGGGACCTGCTTTATTCCGCCGGGCTGATTTCCCTGGGGCAGTCCCTCTTTTTCGGCGTCGGGGCGTACCTGGCCGGAAGCATCAATCATTTCTGGGGTTGGCCCTTCTGGGCGACGATCCCCTTGGCTTCCCTGGCGGGGGGCGTCATCTGCGCCCTGATCCTGGCGCCGGTGCTGCGGCTGCGCGGCGTTTATTTCAGCATGGTGACCCTGGTTTTACCCCTGATGATGGGCCGGGTCATCGAGGCGGCCCGGATTCTCGGCGGGACCGAGGGGTATTCCGGGCTTTCCGCCCTGCCCGGGCCGAACTGGGAAGTGGGCGTGGGCCTGTTAGGCTTCCTTGGCGCCTTGTTCGGGCTGCGCCGCATTCTTTCCAGCGAGTACGGCCTGGTTTTTCGCGCCATCCGGGACGACGACCGGTCCGTGATCAGCGACGGGGTCAACATCTATTGGTTTCGGGCCCAGGCCCTGTTCCTGGCCGGAGCGGTCGGGGCCTTCGCCGGCGCCTTCCTGACCCTGGTCTACCAGTACGTGGGCATGCCGGTCTTCGCCTTGGACTATTCCATCCTACCCATTGCGGCGGCCGTGGTCGGAGGCGTCGGGACCCTGGCCGGGCCGGCTTTCGGCGCCTTTTTACTGGGGCCCCTGTCCGAGGCCCTGCGGCCCCTGGGGTCCCTGCGGATCGTGACCTACGGCCTATTCCTGGTGATCTTCGTGACGGCCCTGCCCGAGGGTCTATTTCCCTTTGTCCGCCGGCGTTACCAGCAGTTCCAGCGCTGGAAGGCGGTGATGCATGACTGAGACCCCCATTTTGTCGGCGCGGGGGCTGATCAAGGATTTCCGCAAGTTCCGGGCGGTCCACGACGTGTCGTTCGACCTGGCGCCGGGGGAGTCCCTCGGGATCATCGGACCAAACGGCTCGGGCAAGACCACCCTGGTCAACCTGATCACCGGCTTTGTCCGTCCGACCCGGGGCCAGGTCCTGTTCCAGGGCCGTTCCATCACCGGCCTTGCGCCGCACCGGGTCGCCCAGCTCGGCCTGGCCCGGACTTTCCAGATGGCCCGTCCGTACCTGCGCCTGCCCGCCTTCCAGAACGCGGTGGTGCCCCTATTTTCGAGCCGGTTGAAGAAGCTGCCCGGCGGGAGCTATGGCGGGCGGGAAGCCGTGGCCCTGGACCTGCTGGAGGAAGTCGGGTTCGAGCGGGATTCCCTGGTCCCCTTCAAGCCGGCCTCATCCTTGCCCCACGGCTATCTGAAAAGGCTCGAACTGGCCCGCTGCCTGGCCTTGCGGCCCGAACTGATCATCCTGGATGAAATTTTTTCCGGCCTGAGCCTCGCCGAAATAGCCGGCCTGGTCCCCATTATCCAGAACTTGCAGGACCAGGGCGTGAGCCTGATCATGGTCGAGCACCGGCTGCGGGAACTGTTCCGGGTGGTGGGGCGGGTCATGGTCATGAATTTCGGCCGGTGCATCGCCTCGGGCGAGCCGGCCCGGGTCATGTCCGATCCCCTGGTCCGGGAAGCCTATCTGGGGTCGGAATGAGTCGACCGGGGCCGTCCTCGCCTCGGCGCCGGGAAATCGGCCGTTTCGCTCCGGCGGCGGCGTATTTTAAGGATTGTCGATGCTCAAAGTGACGGACCTGATGGTCTTCTACGAAAACGCCCTGGCCCTCGACTCCCTCTGCCTGGAAGTGGGTCCGGGGGAGATGCGGGGGGTCATCGGATCGAACAGCGCGGGTAAATCGACCCTGATGCACGCCTTGTCCGGCCTGATTTTGGATATCAAGACCAAGGAAGCGCGCCGGGGCGGGGAGCGCATCTCCCTTTTCGGCCGGGTCGAATTCCAGGGCCTCGATATCACCGGCATAAAACCATCCGAGCGGGTCAGGCTCGGCATCGTGCTCTGTCGGGAGCGTCATCCCGTGTTTCATGAATCCAGCGTCGCCGAAAACCTCAAGATCGGAGGGCATCTCCGGCCCCGGGCCGAAACCAGGGAAAAAATGGATTTCATCTTCACGCTGTTTCCCCAGCTCCGAACCCACCGCCGTAAGTCGGCCGGCTTCCTCAGCGGCGGGGAGCAGCAGATGCTGGCCCTCGGCATGGCCCTGATGGCCGGGCCGCGACTGCTCCTGCTGGACGAACCGTTGCTGGGGCTTTCCCCGCTGCTGCAAAAGCAACTGGTCCAGGCTATTTTACTTATTAGAAGGGAAACCGGGGTGACCGTGCTGGTTAGCGAGCAATACGCCCGGCCGATCCTCCCGGTCCTGGATTTCGCCTACGTTTTGGAACACGGCATGTTGTCCCTTTCCGGGCCCGGTCCCGAGCTCATGGCCAACCCGGAAGTCCGGGCCGCTTATTTCGGAGTGTGATCATGGCGGCTTTCAAAAATGTTCCCGAGGCCTTCCGGGCCGTCGCCAGGACCCACCCCGATAAAACCGCGTTGATATACCTGGGCGCCCGGTACGACTTCGGCCGGCTGTGGTCCCTGGCCCAGGCCTTCGCCGACTCCCTGGAACGCGTCGGGATCGGCCCGGGGGACCGGGTGCTGATCTATCTCCCCAACAGCCCCCAGTGGGTGGTCGCCTGGTTGGGAATCCTGATCCGGGGGGCCGTCGCGGCGCCCCTGACCCCTATTTATCCGGCCCGGGACCTGGAGTTCGCGGCGCGGGATTCCGGGGCGACGGCCGTGGTCTGTTCCAACGCCAACTTCGGATACGTGCTTCAGGTCCTCCCGAAAACCAACCTCCGGACCGTCATTCACACCAAGGCCTCGGACCTTCTTCCCGTCTGGAAAAAGGTCCTGGGGGTCATGTTCGACAAAATTCCCCGGGGCCGCGTGGCCCGGGGGCCGATGTTTCATTCCTTCCGGGACCTCCTGGCCAGGGGAAAAAACCGGGACCGGGACTGCCCGGCCTCGCCCGGGGACCTGGCGGAAATTCTCTACACGGGCGGCACCACCCAAGCGCCCAAGGGCGTTCCCTTTTCCCACGAACTGCTTTTGGACCCGGTCGAAATTCAACTTCGAACGGCCCATCCGGTTATTCCCCCGGGGGAGAACACCGTGCTCCTGGCCACGCCGCTGTTTCACATCCTCGGCCAGACCTTCGGGCTAGGGGCCATGTACTTGTTCGCGGAAAAAGTAATCCTCATGCCCTATCTCAACCCCGATGGGCTCATGGACGCCATTCAGCGGGAAAAGGCCAAGTCGATATTCGCCGTCCCGTCCCTGTACCGCATTCTTCTGGAACACGACCGACTGGGCCTCTACGATTTAAGCTCCCTGCGCTACTGCTTTTCCGGGGGCGACGTCTTCCCCGGCCAGGTGGGGGAACGGTGGCGCGACCGGCTGGGCGTTTCGATTTTACAGGGGTACGGCGCCACGGAGACCGGCGGGGGGGTCAGCCTCAGCCCTCCGGACCGGGAAAACCCGCCCCAGGCCGCCGGCCTCCCCTTGGCCGTGAAACGCCTGCGCATCGTCGAGCCCATGACCTTGCGCGACCTGCCGCCGGGAAAAGCCGGGGAGCTTCTGGTGGGGTCCGACCCCATGGTTTCCGGCTATTGGAACCGACCCCGGGAAACGGCGGCGGCCTTCATCGAACTTGACGGATTGTTGTGGTACCGCACCGGGGATATCATGCGCCTGGACGAGAAGGGATATCTTTATTTCGTGGACCGGGTCTCCGACGCCATCTACACCCGGGGCCGCCGGGTCTCGGTTTCGGAAATCGAGGCCGCCATCCAGGCCCACCCGGCCGTGACCGCGGCGTGCGTGGTCGGGGTCCCGGACCCGGACCCGGAAGCGGGCGAGCGCATCAAAACCTTCGTGGTGTTGAAGGATAACCAACGCGGCCTGGGCGGCCAGGAACTGCTGGATTGGCTGGGGACCAGGCTCCCCCCCCACAAGGTCCCGCGGTACGTGGAATTCCGCGACACCCTGCCCAAGTCGAAGGTCGGCAAGCTGCTCCGCCGGGAACTTCGCGGCGAGGAACAACAACGCCTCAAAAAAAGCGAATGGGACGAGGCCGTTAAGGATTGAGGGCCCCGGGCCGGGGCGGGGCGGCCCGGCGACCGAAGCGTCCGACGCCGGCTAGGCCTTGAAGGGAAACGAGGTTCGCGGTCAATGGAAGGCTTTTTACCGACATTGGTCCAGTTCAAGGAGGCCCTCTCGACCTGGGCCGGCGAGCTTGTCGAGGTCGGGCGGCATCTCCGGCCGTTTCTCGCCAAAATGTTTCTGGTCCTGTGCGGAGGCGGCCTGGGCGCGGCCAGCCGCTACGGCGTCGGCTTGCTGGCGGCCAGGGCCTGGGGCGTCGATTTCCCCTGGGGCACCCTGGCGGTCAACCTGGCGGGGTGTTTTCTGATCGGGTTTCTGTTCGCCCTGGCGGACAGGGCGCGGATCATGACCCCGGACATGCGTCTGTTTCTGATAACCGGCTATTTGGGGGGCCTGACAACTTTCTCGTCCTTTTCCCTGGAAACGGTCAACGCGGTCCGCGCCGGACAGGGGTTGCGGGCCCTGGCCAACGTCCTGTCGAACACCGCGGGCGGCCTGGCCCTCACCATTTTAGGGATGCGGCTGGGCGGGCTGAAATAGGGGGTCCCATGCTGAAATACGCGGCCATCGAAATTTTCACCAGCGAGGAAGCTCGCCACGGCAAAAAGCCCTTGGTGGACGCCGTCGTCAACCATGTCCGGGATTTGAGGATCGCGGCCCGCTGCATCGTCACCCGGGGCGTGGCCGGCTGCTACGAAAGCGGGGAGACGGCCACCGGCATGGTGGAAGTACTATCCTATAACCTGCCGATAAGAATATATATCCTATTGCCGGCCCCGGAATTGGACCTGGTGCTCGGCGCGTTGGACGGTCTGGTCCAAGACGGCATTGTCGTCCTCCATGACTTGAACGTCCTCAGCCATGGGGTCCGCAACGCCTTTTTACCCCGCCGCCTGTTGGTGCGCGACGTCATGACCGTGGACCCGGTCAGCGCGCGGCCGTCCACCCCCTTGGGGGAAGTGGTCAAGCTGCTGCTGTCGTCCATCTTCACCGGCCTGCCCGTGGTGGACGGGAAAGGCCGGCCCCTGGGGATGATCACCCAGGGGGACCTGATCAACCGGGGCGGCCTGCCGTTGCGCCTGGGGCTGGCGGCGGAGTCAGGCGAGAAGCATCTCGCGGACCTGCTCGGCCGACTCGCCCCCGTGACCGCGGCGGAGGTAATGACCGCGCCGGTCCTGGCGATCGCGGAAGACCGCCCGCTCCACGAAGCCGTGGAAAATATGCTGGACCAAGGCGTCAAGCGCCTCCCGGCGGTCGATAAGTCGGGCCGTCTAACGGGGATGCTGTCCCGGCTGGATATCTTCCGGACCGTCATGCGGGAATCCCCGGACTGGGATTCCTTCCGGGCCCAAAAAATAGAAGTGGGCGTCCTGGGAAAAGTGGGCGACATCCTGCGCCGCGACGCCCACGTCGTCTCCCCCGACACGCCGGTCTCGGAAGTAATCCAGGTCATCGACCAAAACGATATTCAACGGGTGGTGGTCGTCGACGGGGAGGGCCGGTTGCTGGGTCTGATCTCGGACCGCGATTTATTGCGTTTTTTCCTCCACGAACCGGACAGTATCCGGGCCTTGTTTTCCAAGGGCCGCAAACAGCGCGGCCGGGACGCCTGCTCGGCCGACTTCCAAAAATGCCTAGACTCAACCTCGGCCGCCATGGTCATGAAAACCGACGTGACCACGGTCCGGGAAGAGACCCTGATCGAGGACGCCATCAAGCTGATGACCGAAAAGTCCTTGAAAAGGCTGCCCGTGGTGGACGAATCCGGACGGTTCAAGGGCCTGATCAACCGGGATTCACTGTTGCGGATAGGTTTCGAGGCCGCGAAAAAGTAAGGGCGAGCCCGTCGCCCCGAGTCGCCCGACCGGTCGTTCGGCCGCCGGGCCGCTGAAAAACCCGCCTGCCTTGGGAGCGGCGCTCCGCCTAATATTCAGGCGGTCGGGTCGATGTCTGTATAAAAAATAGACAGCGCCCGGCGCCCGGCCCGGCGCCCAGTCCGTTTCTTCCCCAAATTGTTATATCATATCAAATTGTTAAATTATTTAATTCCTTCCCTGTTTTTGGCCCGGAATTGGAATAGACTTTAATCAGGAAAAGAGGAGACGCCTTCCCGGCGATTCGATTTTTTTTCGGGTAAATGCCTTTAAATCCTGTTGCCCGAGCGACGCGGCCTGTTCCCGATGTGGCGGGTGTTTTTTATAAAACGAGGACGGCCCGCGGTTGGGTTTACGTAAAAAAACAATTACAAACCAAGGAAAGGGAAATGAGCCTGATCAAGCTTGAACATTTACACAAGAGTTATTCCCTGGGCGACGCCCGGGTCGAGGCGCTCCGGGATGTGAGCCTGGAAATCGGCAAGGGCGCCTTCGCCGCCGTCATCGGGCCTTCCGGCAGCGGCAAGACGACGTTGCTCAACATTATCGGCTGCCTGGACAAGCCCACCACCGGGCGGGCCGCGGTGGCCGGTCAGGACCTCGACAAGCTCAACCGGCGGCGGGCCGCCGAGTTTCGGGGCGAACACATCGGGTTCGTTTTCCAGGGCTTCAACCTCCTGCCCGTGTTGACCATCGCCGAAAACGTCGAGTTTCCGCTGGTCATGGTCAAGAAATATTCCAAAAAGAAAAGGAGGACCCTAGTGCGCGAAATGCTGGAAACCGTGGGAATAGCGGACCAGGCCGGGAAATACCCCGACGCCCTGTCCGGAGGGCAAAAGCAGCGCGCGGCCATCGCCCGGGCCCTGGCGCCGAAGCCGGGGTTGGTCCTGGCCGACGAGCCCACGGCGAACCTGGACCACGCCGCGGCCGGCGTCGTCATGGGGTTGATGAAGCGCCTGCGGGACGAGTTGGGCGTCACCTTCATTTTTTCCACCCACGACCACCGGATCATCGATCAGGCGGACTTGGTGTTCAAATTGCTGGACGGGCGTCTGATCGACAACGGCCTGGAAGGAGGGGCGGCTCATGCTTGAGACCATCAAGATAGCCCTGCGCAACCTGACCCGGTATAAACGGAGAAGCATCCTGACCGGTCTGATCATCGCCCTGGGGGTGGCGGCGGTCATTATCTTTAGCGGCGTCAGTGGAACATTCAAGCGGGTGATGATCGGCCAGATCACCGATTCCATGCTGGGCCACCTGCAAGTTCACCGCGCCGGATACGTTTCCAGCATCGAAAGCCTGCCCCTCGATCGGAACATCCAGCCTAAAGCCTACGATAAGCTGGTCGGCCTGCTGGAAAGCGACGCCGCCATCGAGGCGTTCTCCCCCCGCTTGAAACTGGCCGCCATGCTGAGCAATTACGAGACCACCACCAACGTCAGGCTGAACGGCGTGGACCCGGACAAGGAAATGGCCGTCGCGCCCGACCTGGTAAAAAGGGTGATGGACCGCCCGGAATCCGGCAGGTTGCCCGCGCGCGGCGAAATACTGATTCCCGACTTTTTGGCCAAGGGCATGCAAGTGAAAGTCGGGGACACGGTCGTCCTGGTGGCCCACAACAAGGACGGCTCGGTCAACGGCCTCAATTTGAAAGTGGCCGGCACGGTCGAAAACGTCACCGGACCAGGCGGCCGGGACGGATACATCCACATCCGGGACGCGGCCGAGCTGCTGCGCCTGGAACAGCTCGAAATAAGCGAGGTCGCGCTCCGGCTGAAGGATTTCGACCGGCTGAAGGAAGCTTCCGCCGAATTGTCGACCACTCTTCGGGAAATTAAAAACCAGAAGGGGCAGCCCCTGTTCGAGGTTCACGCCTGGGACCAGTTGACCCCCTTTTCGAATATCGTCGGCATGATCGACCTCATGGCCGTGTTCATTCAGGTTATATTGATCTCGGTGGTGCTGGTCAGCGTCCTCAACATCATGATCATGAGCGTGTACGAGCGCGTCCGGGAAATAGGGACCATCGCCGCCATCGGCGTTTCCCCGGGCAGGATACTTTTTCTCTTCCTGACCGAGGGCCTGGCCCTGGGGGTCTTGGGGTCCCTCGCTGGAGCGGTCCTGGGCGGCGGCGTCATCGGGATCATCGGCCTAACCGGCGTGGACGTGACTTTCGGCCGGAATCAGGTTTTCAGCCTCTTCCCGACCGTCGACCCGAAACAGATGCTCTACAGTTGCCTGATGGTCATCGTCGTCTCGGCCCTGGCCGCCCTGCAACCGGCGTACAAGGCTTCCCGCCTCGAGCCGGTGGACGCCCTGCGTCATGTCTAGCCGCCAAACTTCAAAGGAGAAGTCATAACCATGAAGACCGGAACCATTCTAGCCGCTTTCGTCATGATCCTGGTTTTTACGTCGACGGCCCTGGCCCTGGACGGCCGGGAAATTCTCGAGGCCGTGGACCGCAACCTCGAACCCGGCGACTTGGAAATGTACCGCAAAATCATCAATACCGAACCGGATGGGACCCAAAGGGAATACGTGCTGTGGTACATCAGGAAGGATAAGGACAAGGTGGCCACGCTTTTCCTCGAACCGGCCGGCGACAAGGGCCGGGCCACCCTACGGTTGGGAGACAACATGTGGCTCTACATCCCCAACGTGGGCAAACCAATCCGCATTACCAACATGCAGTCCGTGGTCGGGGGAGTATTCAACAACGCCGACATCATGAGGCTGGACTACGCCGCCGAATACGACGTGGCGGCCCAAGGGGAGGAAGACGGTCAATACCTTCTCGAACTCAAGGCCAAAACCAGGGAAATCGCCTACGACAAACTTAAGATGTGGGTGTCGATGGACCAGGTTCAACCGGTCAAGATCGAATGCTACGCCGCGACGGGCATGTTGATCAAGACCATTCGGTTCAAGGATATCAAGGACATCGGCGACGGCGTGGTCCGCCCGGCGGTGATGGAGACGGATAGCCCGCTGCAAAAGGGGTACAAGTCCGTCATGATTTCGGCGCGCCTGAAAAAACGGAGCTTCGCGGACGAAGTCTTCACACTCAATTACCTGCCCCGGGTCCAGGACCTAAGGTGAGTGCAGATGGCCGCGGCTGTCCGATTGGTTCTCGTGCTGACGATCATCCTCGCCTCCTGGTCCGCGGTCGAGGGCGGCGAGTACGATTTCGACATCCCGGAAGCCGAGAAGTCGAATCTGGAATTCGGCGGCAAGGTCGAATTCCAGCTCACCCACCATCAGCTCGACCGGGATTCCCTGCCCTACAAGCTTAGGTTCCCCGAGGGCGGCCAAGATCATTGGGACGAATGGCGGCCGTTTCTGGAATTGAACGCCGGATATAATTTCGGACCGGCGCGGGTGTTTCTCTCGGTTCATAACGAGTATCTCAAGGACGACTGGGACGAGGACTGGACCAGCCGGGTTTACGAAGGCCGGCTGACCATCCAGCCCACCCCCGGGGCGGCCCTGGAAATCGGCAAGAAAACCTTTCTCTGGGGCAAGGGCTACGCCTGGAACCCGGTCGGATTCATTAACCGCCCCAAGGACCCCGACGATCCGGAGCTGAACCTGGAAGGATACACCGGCGTCAGCCTCGATCTTATCAAGAGCTTTCAGGGCGGCCCCCTCAAGACCCTGGCCTTCACCCCGGTTATTCTGCCGGTCCTCGACTGGGAGAATGACGACCTGGGGAAACAGGGGGAAGTGAATCATGCCTTCAAGTTGTACTTCCTGATCGAGGACGTGGACCTGGATTTGATATACGCCGGCGGCCCCAGCCGGCCGGACAGCCTTGGCTTCGATTTTTCCGCCAACCTCAAGGAAAACCTGGAAGTGCACGGCGAGTTGGCCGTCGTGCTCGACGCCGATAAAACCACGGTCGACGCCGCCGGAAAAAAAAACACAACCAAGGAAGACCAAGTTAGCTGGCTGTTCGGCCTCCGTTACCTGTCCAGCCTTGATACGACCTATATTCTTGAATATTATCGCAACGGCGCCGGTTACCGCCCGGCCGAGATCGACGCTTTTTTCAAATACCAGGAAGCGGCGTACCGGCAGTACCTGGCCAAGGGGCAGGTCTCCGCCTTGAAGGAAGCGGCCAAGACGGCTTCCGGGTACTACAGCCGACGCAATTACGGACTCGATTATCTTTATCTGAAAATATCACAAAAGGAACCCTTCGATATTCTCTATTTCACCCCATACGTCGCCGCCATGCTCAACCTGGGCGACTCGAGCCTCAGCCTGACCCCCGGTTTCACTTACCTGCCCTGGACCAATTTCGAATTCGGTTGGAAAATAATGGTCCCGGTGGGCCGCCCGGGGACGGAATTCGGCGAGAAGCAGGACGCCTTTCAGTCCAAGGTCACGCTCGCCTATTATTTTTAGGGTGGCCGGGAGCGCCGGGGAAAAAAAGTGGTTGACCGGCCCGGGCGTTTATATTAGTATATTAGTATGAACTAATGAGGTGCGGGATGGCGGACGCCAAGATGATAGCCGGAATCTTTAAATGCCTCGCGGTGGAGGCCAGGGTCAGGATCGTCCAGTTGCTGAACGAGCACTCCTTTTGCGTCAACGCCCTGGCCGCGCGGTTGAACATGACCCAGGGCGCGGTCTCCCAGCACTTACGGATTCTGCGCGACGCGGGACTCATCGTCCCCGAAAAAAGAGGATATTGGGTCCACTATCAACTCAACCGACCGTTGATGGAGGAATGGCTGGGCCTGGCGTCCGGTCTGTTGAAGACCGACCGGGTTTTCCTGCCCTGCCTGTCCTCGGAAAAAAAGGAGCAAAAAGAATGAGCTGTCAATGCCAATGCTCGGACGGCAAGAAAGAACGCCCCGTTGAGCGGCCCGGGGAATGCACTCCGGAACAAATTCTGAAATGTCATGGGGCGGAAAAGGACCACTCCCGCGTCGGAGACAAGAAGGATTAAGCGGGTCGCCGCCCGGCGCCGGATGAAGCAACAAAATGGATAAAGAACATATTATCGAAGTGGAGGGCCTGGCCAAGCGTTTCCAGGAAGTCAAGGCCCTCGAATCGGTCTCCTTCCAGGTCAACCGGGGGGAGATTTTCGGCTTCCTGGGGCCGAACGGCGCCGGCAAAACCACCACGATCAACATCCTGACCGGGTTGGCTCGGCCCGACGCCGGGACCATTCGCCTTAACGGCCTCGACTGCGCGGGCGACCCCAAAAGAATCCAGGGTTTGATCGGGGTCGTCCCGGATGAAAGCAACCTTTACCCGGAATTGACCGGCTTCGAGAACCTCTGTTTCTGCGCGTCCCTGTACGGGCTGAACCGGCGGACCCGGGAAGACCGGGCCGGGCGCCTGCTGGAGGAATTCGGCCTCGTGGAAGCCAAGGACCGCAAATTCGCCGGTTATTCCAAGGGGATGAAGCGAAAGCTGACCATTGCCGCCGGCATCGTGCATCAGCCCGAGCTGCTCTTCCTGGATGAACCCACCACGGGCATCGACACGGCCAGCGCCCGCCGGATTCGCGAACTGATTCGCCGCCTGAATAGGGACGGCTGCACTGTTTTCCTGACCACGCACTATCTCGAGGAAGCCGAGCGGCTCTGCGACCGCGTCGCCTTTATCGTGAAGGGCCGCATCGTCAGGATCGAAACGGTCGCCGCGCTCATGAGCGGCTTTCAGGACCGGAAGACCATTCTGTTCGCCGTGAGTCATACGCCGCCCCGGCTCCACGAGCGGCTAGAAGAAAAGTTCCCGGGCGTCGCGTGCGAGCGGGTTTCCGAAACCTCCCTGCGGCTTCGGTCCGGGGAAAACATCGAGTTGATACCTTTTATCCAATTTTTTCAGGACCAACAGGTCGAGGTCCTCGAGGCGCGCCGGGTCGGCCCGTCCTTCGAGGATGTCTTCATTGAGGTGACCGGGCTTGAAAGCGAAATCCTCAAGGACGACCGGGCCGGGCAAGGAAAAGGAAAATGAAGACTTGGATCGCGTTCTGGAGCATTTTGCGAAAGGACATGAAGACCTACTACCTGAAACCGCCGAACATCAGTTGGGGCCTGATCTTTCCCCTGGCCTGGACCGGGATGTTCTTCATCAAGTCCGGGGGCGGTTTTTCCATCATCGATATCCTGCCCGGGGTCATTGCCATGTCCGTCCTGTTCGGGACCACTTCCATGCTGGCGGTCACGGTGACCTTTGAACGAAAGGGCCGGTCCTTCGAACGTCTCCTCCTGGCCCCCCTCTCCCTCGGGACGCTGATGTGGGCCAAGACCTCGGGCGCCATACTTTTCGGCCTGCTCAACGGATTCGTCCCCATAGTCATGGCGCTCTTTTTCGTCGACCTGGGCGGCGTGGCCTGGGCGCCTCTGGTCCTAGGCCTTTTCATCATCGCCGTGAGTTCCACGTTCCTGGGCCTGTTTATCGCCGTGTCCGTCAGCGAGGTCTTCGAGGCGCAGACCTTTTCCAATTTTTTTCGCTTCCCGATGATTTTTCTCTGCGGGTTGTTTTTTCCCCTGGCGCAACTGCCGGCGTTCCTGCGGCCGCTGTCCCATCTGCTGCCGTTGACCTACGGCGCGGATATTCTCCACGCCTCCATCAGGGGCGCCGGCGGCCGGCCATTATGGCTGGATTTTTTGTTGCTGGCGGGTTTCTGCGTGGGCTTGTTCGCCTTGAGTCTGCGCAATGTCGAAAGGAAATGGATCGGTTAGCGCCCAATGGCATTAAGTTTAGAGACAGGTTTTTAATATAGCCTTTTTGCTCGACGAAAATCCGACATGGTATTATCTTGAGGTCCAAAGATCGCCATTTGGTGCGCAATGCGCACCCTACTTTGTAAATTAATTTGTAGGGTGCGCAACGCGCACCATTTTTTACTAAATGAAAAACCAAAAATTACTTTTAAATTAATGACATTGGGTTAGCGCCTTGGAGCTTCTCTTCCGTCCCCTAAAAAGAAAAAGGACCCAACCGACATGACCGCGGGCCATGTCGGTCACAGCAACCAATGAAAACGCCCTTCGGGCATTTTCATAGATAGGATATTTGGTTGCGGAAGGCGGCCCGCTTTGGCTGACCGCCATGAGTTTCCGGTTATGGTTCCCGGTTATCAAGCCCCGGGAACATTATCCCCAAATAGCGGTCTTCCCTTTTCGTCAAAGAATCGTTCCCGGTCGACGTTTTTTTGATTAACCAAAATGGAGCGGATCACGAAGGGAGACACCATATAGTAGCGCGCCGCATCCTCCATGGCTTCATCAGTCGGCTCCGCGTCGCCGAGACGGTTCATCAGGTCTTCATAAGGACAAAGAACTTCCTGTGCAAAGGCCCGTTGGAATTTCTGTCTGTATGTTTTGCTGTTCACTCCCGCGGGAAGCAACCGATCCTCCTCCGGGGCCGTCAGATGATCACCCACGAGGCGGAGCAAGGCGAAACGGCGGTTTTCAGGATATGGACTCTTCAGTACGGCCCCTATGACATCGGGCTCTCCCTGGCGATAACCGGCGTGGATTGGCGCGGATAGCTCGGCCTCTCCCGCGTTGATAAAAAAACTAGGATATATACTGAAACGGTCGGCTAGACACTCGTTGGAAAAGGGCGGCTTGGGCATGGACCAAGCATCGCGGGCCAGGCGAGCTGCCTGGACAGCCGCCCTCCAGGGTATATCGGACAAGACGCTGCTGATTTGGGTGCGCAAGGAATCACAGCGTGGTATTCTCAAAAACGAGGCGTTTTGTCGAACGCCATTCCAAAGCATTCCTAAATCCCTTTGGGCGTTCAGCCCGGATTCGGCGGCCAATTCCTCCACGGCGCCGCTTACGAATGCCTTCATCGCTTCAATTAACGCCTGTAGTTCCGGCTCCGGCGCTTCATCCGGATCATATCCCAGGATGGCCTCCAACCGACGATATATGGTTGATTCGGGGTCCCTACGTTCCTCCCGAACATCATTCCACAGCCGCGAAAGAGTATCATCCTTAATTTCGCGGTCCCTCAAGCGACCGATCACGGCGTCAATAAATCCGTCAACCGTTCCCTCAAAGGCAAGCGCCGGGATCAAATGATCGAAGTTGTTAATATACCGAATGGGTTGAGCGGCCTCTTGCGGGGCGGCCCGGCTTTGAACCTGGATAGTCCTTCCATCGCTGATGAAAGTCAGATCAGGCCATAAATAGCCTTCGCCCGCCGCTCCCAACTGGTGGCTCATACTCCACGAATCCGGCGGCTGTTTCCGTTTGGGTTCCCAACGTAAACGCCACCAAGAATGAGCTAGCCACAAGGCCAGTGTGTACGCGGAGGCCCGGACGCCCTTCCGGATGGTGTGGGTGTTGTAATCCTGCAATTCCGCGGCGTTTTCTCCACGCACGGCGATAGTGATCTCGGCGAACGTCTCCCGCGAGACCGGTTCGCCGGAGTTCTTCTCCAGCCATTTGAAGTCTATTTCAAAGGCCCGCATCAGGCTTGCCAGCGCGCCAATACGTCATGGCGAAAGGGATCGGTTTCCGGCATGGGATACCCGTGATAGACGCCTTGGTCCCTGTTTTCCAGTTGCGCTTCCACGGGCCGGCGTTTTCGGTTTTAGCCGCTAAATCACGTGTGTTCCATTGGTTGGACACAGGCGAGGTCGAATATCGCCCCGCGTTTCATGGCCTCGAGGCTAGCGCCGGCGCCGCGGCGGCGGGCGTCCTCTTGAACATCACCCGATCAGGCGGGCCGCGGCCCGGGCCAGGGGGGAGTCGGCGGTTTTGAGGGCCGCTTCCACGGCTTGGAGGGTCGCCCCGACCACTCCGGGAAGGGGCGCGGTCCTTTTTCCCTGAAGTTGCAGGGTTTGGAGATCGAGTTCGAGGTCCCGCCGGGCGGCCGGTTCCAGGCGCAGGGCGGGCAGGTCCCTGGCCAGGGCGGTCAGGAAGCCGGCCAGGTCGGGCGGCGCGGAATCGTCGGCCCCTCCCGCGGAGCCCAGCAGCTTCAAACCGTCCTCGGTGAGGCCCAGGCCGCCGGAAAGACTCTTGATTTCCAGCAAGCCTTCCGCCACCAGCCCCATGGCCACGTCTTCGGTGCGGCCCCGGTCGAGCCCCAGCTTTTGGCCGATGGGCCACATGGAAGCTGTTCGGCCCGGGCCGCCGCTGGTGGCCTGCCGGATTTCTTCCAGCATTTTCCTCTCGAGGTCGTCCTTGTCGAATTTATCGGCCATGTTGTATCTCCTTGAAGGAATTAAGTCTTGAAAAACACCGCCGGGGCTGCTTTAGGAAGTCACTCCGGCGGCGGAAAAGGCGGCGTTGACAATGGCCTGGGCGTCATCCTGGAGCCATTGGAGATGATCCTCGCCCTTGAAGCTCTCCGCGTAGATTTTGTAGACGTCCTCGGTCCCCGACGGCCGGGCCGCGAACCAGCCGTTGGCCGCGACCACTTTCAACCCGCCGATGGACGCGTCGGCGCCGGGCGCCCGGGTGAGCTTGGCCGTTATTTTTTCCCCGGCCAGTAAATCGGTGGCGACCAGGTCGGGGGAGAGGTTTTGCAGTGCCTTTTTTTGTTCCGCCGTGGCCGGGGCGTCCCGGCGTCGGTAGATGGGGCGGCCGAATTTTTCCTCCAGCCCGGCGTAGATTTCCGCCGGGTCCCGGCCCATTACGGCGGTCATCTCCGCGGCCAAAAGGTCGAGGATGAACCCGTCCTTGTCGGTGGTCCAGACAAAGCCGTTTTTTCTCAGGAAGGACGCCCCGGCGCTTTCTTCCCCGGCGAAGCCGAGGGCGCCGTCCAGGAGGCCGTCCACGAACCACTTGAAGCCCACCGGGACCTCGCACAGCCGCACCTTCAGGTCCGCGGCCACGCGGTCGATCATGGAACTCGACACCAGGGTCTTGCCGATGGCTGTTTTTTCCGGCCAGAGGGGCCGGTTCCGGAAAAGATACCAGATGGCCGCGGACAGGTAATGGTTGGGATTGAGCAGCCCGGCCGTCTTGGTCACGATGCCGTGTCGGTCGAAGTCGGGATCGTTGCCGAAGGCGATGTCGAACCGGTCCTTCAGGTTGATCAGCCCGGCCATGGCGTAGGGCGAGGAGCAGTCCATCCTGATTTTTCCGTCCCTGTCCACGGTCATGAAGGCGAAGGTCGGGTCCACGTGGGGGTTGACTATTTCCAGGTCGAGCCCGTACCGGTCGGCCAGGGGCGCCCAGAAGGCCACGCCCGAGCCGCCCAGGGGGTCCACTCCGATTTTCAGGCGGGCGGACTTGATCGTTTCCAGGTCGAGAATGGAAGACAGGTCGGCCACGTACGGACCGATATAATCGTAATATTTAACGTTCGCCGATTTCAACGCCCGTTCCAGGGGAAGGCGCTTGACATCCCCCAGGCCGGCGGCCAGAAGGGCGTTGGCCCGGTCCTGGATATTTTTCGTCGCTTCCGACCCGGCGGGCCCGCCATGGGGCGGGTTGTATTTGAAGCCGCCGTCTTCCGGCGGGTTGTGGGACGGAGTGACCACGATCCCGTCGGCCCGGCCTTCGTTTCGACCCAGGTTATAGGACAGGATGGCGTGGGATATCACCGGCGTGGGCGTGTATCCGCGGCCGACTTGAATCCGGAGTTCCACTCCGCCGGCGGCCAGGACCTCGATGGCGGTATAAAAAGCCGGTTCCGACAAGGCGTGGGTGTCCATGCCCAGAAAAAGCGGGCCGGTCGTCCCCTCCCTGGCGCGAAATTCAACAATGGCCCGGGAAATGGCCAGGATATGGTTTTCGTTGAAACTGTGTTTCAGGGACGAACCGCGATGCCCGGAAGTGCCGAAGGAAACGAGGTGGTCCGACTGTCCCGGGTCTGGTTTATGGGTGTAATAGGCGCTGACCAATCGGGGTACGTTAATCAGCATCGACTTGGGGGCCGGTTGACCGGCCAGGGGATGAACCGCCATCGCCACGCCTCCACTTTTTTTCCTGGCACAAGGTTAATGGATAAATAGGGAAATGACAAGTCCCGGAACCAGCGGGCCGACTATTTGTCTTGACACCCCGGCCGGGGGAATGTTCAATGGGGCATTCACGCGACGCCCTCTTACAAACAACAACAACCTTTTTCGGGAGACGTTTCCAATGAAAGTCCTTCTTGTCAATCCGGAATACCCGGTCACATTTTGGAGTTTCAAGCACGTCCTGCGGTTTGTCTCCAAAAAGGCGGCGTACCCGCCCCTGGGGCTCCTGACCGTGGCCGGCCTGGCCCCTTCCGACTGGGAGCTGCGACTTAGGGATTTGAACGTGGAAAAGCTCGGACGCCGGGACCTGAGCTGGGCGGACTTGGTCCTGGTCGGGGCCATGCTGATCCAAAGGGACTCGACCCTCGAGGTCCTGGAACGCTGCCGCCGGGCCAAGGTCGGGATCGTGGCCGGGGGGCCCCTGTTCAGCGGCGCCCCGGAGGAATTTTCCCCGCTGGTGGACCATCTTTTCCTGGGCGAGGCGGAACTGACCTTCCCCCGCTTCGTCCGGGACCTGGAACGCGGGGACCCGCAAAAAATCTACCGGAGCGAGACGTTCCCCGACCTCGCCAACGCCCCCATTCCAAGGTGGGACCTGATAAAAGCCTCGAACTACGCCACCTTCACGATCCAATCTTCCCGGGGCTGCCCCTTTAACTGCGAATTTTGCGATATCACCAACATGTTCGGGCGCGTGCCCAGGGTCAAGTCGGCGGACCAGCTTATGCGGGAGCTGCGGGCTATTTACGACCTGGGGTATAGGGACCGGGTCTTTTTCGTGGACGATAATTTCATCGGCAACAAAACCAAGATCAAGGAGATACTGCCGCGCCTGATCGAATGGATGAAGGCCCACGACTATCCGTTCCCCCTGATAACCGAGGCTTCCATCAACCTGTCCGACGACCGGGAATTGATCGAATTGATGGTCGAGGCGAATTTCGACACGGTCTTTATCGGGTTGGAAACCCCCAACGAGGACAGCCTGCGGGAATGCGAGAAAAACCAGAACCGGGGCCGGGACCTGGTGGCGTCCGTCGCCGTCCTGCAGGAAGCCGGGTTGCAGGTCTTCGGCGGGTATATCGTCGGCTTCGACAGCGACGACGAAAATATTTTCCACCGCCAGATCAAGTTCATCCAGGAATCCGGAGTGGTCACGGCCATGGTCGGGCTGCTCAACGCCCTGCCCAACACCAAGCTGTGGCGAAGATTGAAGGACGAGGGCCGGCTGCTGGTGGAAGCTTCCGGAGACAACACCGACGGCACCATCAACTTCATCCCCAAGATGGACATGGAAAAGCTGATCGAGGGTTATCGGGAAGTGGTCCGGACCATTTACGGTCACCGGGCCTTTTACCAACGGGTGTCCAACTTTTTGGAAAGATATCAGCCGCGACATAAAAAAAAGAAACTCAAGCTCAAGGATATCGGCGTTTTTTTTCGCTCGATCTTCTACCTGGGCGTGCTGGGGGACGGACGGTCCCAATGGTATTTCTGGAAAATGTTCTTCAAGTCGGTTATCTTTCATCGGAACGCCTTTTTGGAAGCCATGACCCTGATGGTCTACGGACATCATTTTCGCAAGGTGGCCAAAAAGGTCTGACCTCCCGAGGAGGCCCGGCTTGGACCGCGGCGGGCGGCGGGCGTGTTTTATTTTGACTTAACTTGTTTCCTGGTCTATGTTTTGGCTCGAAGTTCGGCGAGGTTTTCTTTTTTTTCAATAAGCGCCCGTCGCCGGATGGAAGGCGGCAAGGCGCATCGGCGACTAAGGAGGAATTATGATTCGCTTGGGCATCAACGGGTTCGGCCGCATCGGTCGTCAGGTATTGAAAGCGGTGTTGGAACGCCATTCCGACACTTTGGAAGTAGTGGCGATTAACGATCTTTTCGACGTCAAGACCAACTCGCATCTCTTCAAGTACGACAGTTGCTACGGGATCTTCCCCGGTGAAGTCAAGGCGTTGGACGACGGGTTCTCCGTCGGCGGCAAACTGATCAAGAGCTTCGCCCATCGCGACCCGGCCCAGATTCCCTGGGGCGACCTGGGCGTGGATATCGTCGTGGAAAGCACCGGCATTTTCGCCACCGGCCCCAAGGCCAAGGCCCACCTGGACGCCGGCGCCAAGAAGGTCATTATCTCGGCCCCGGCCAAGGAAGAGGACATCACCGTGGTCATGGGCGTGAATCACGAGAATTACGACCCGGCCAAGCACCACATCGTGTCCAACGCCAGTTGCACCACCAACTGCCTGGCCCCGCCGGCCAAGGTGGTCCACGAGAAATTCGGCATCGAAAAGGCCTTGATGACCACGGTGCACGCCTACACCAACGACCAACGCATCCTCGACCTGCCGCACAAGGACCTGCGGCGGGCCCGGGCCGCGGCCCTGAATATCATCCCCACCACCACCGGCGCGGCCAAGGCCGTGTCCCTGGTCATTCCCGACCTGGCCGGAAAGTTCGACGGCTACTCCCTGCGGGTCCCCACGCCCACGGTTTCCATCGTGGACTTCGTGGCCTCGGTCCAAAAGGACGTCACCGCCGAGGAACTACGGTCAGCCCTGCGGGAAGCGGCGGCCGGCCCCCTGAACGGGATCATGGGCGTGGACGAGGTCGGCCTGGTCTCCATGGATTTCAAGGGCGATCCGCGTTCATCCATCGTGGACATGGCCTTCACCACGGCCATTAAAGGGAATATGATCAAGGTCGTGGCCTGGTACGACAACGAGTGGGGCTACTCCTGCCGCGTGTCCGACCTAGCCGCGTTCATGGTCGAAAAAGGCCTCTGAGCCACCCTTGTATCCGGGCTGACGCGGGGGCCCTCGAAAGAGGGTTCCCGCTTTTTAATGGAGCCGCCCCGGCGGTATCATTGCAAGGCCGTCGACCCTGTGATAATCTGGAACTAGGGAACGAAATCCGGGATTTTTCCGGAACTATCTTGAAAAGGGAAAGGGAGGGACTGAGGAAGCGAGCCGAATGATCGCCGGCGGGCTTGGCCCGCGGGAGGAAAGTCCGAGCTCCACAGGGCGGGACGCTGGGTAACGCCCAGCGGGGGCGACCCCGGGAAAGTGCCACAGAGAGAAGACCGCCTCGCCGTCGCGAGGTAAGGGTGAAAGGGTGAGGTAAGAGCTCACCAGCTTCGGCGGCGACGTCGAAGGCTAGGTAAACCCCGTTCGGAGCAAGACCAAATAGGGGGGCGTTCGAGGACGGCCCGTCCGAGGCCCCCGGGTAGGTTGCTGGAGGGTCCGGGTAACCGGACTCCTAGAGGAATGATCATTACCCCGCCCTCGGGCGACCGGAGCGGGGAACAGAACTCGGCTTACAGGCTTCTTCCTCAGAAATAAATGTCCGAAAAAGGCGTCCCTTTTCCCTTTTTCACAATCAGTCCGGACCCCGGCAGATCAAGCGGACGGTCTCCGGCTGTTTCGCCGCCCGGCGCCGCTGGGCCGGGTCAAGGGCGGTTAACCGACGGCTTCCGCAAGGAGGGCTGGAACTGATGGAAACAAGGCAATTTGAACGCTCCGGGACCGCGGCGGCCATCATTCCGGCCGGCGGCGCGGGTCAGCGATTCGGACCGTGCCAACCCAAGCAGTTCGTCGAGCTGGCCGGTTGGCCGGTTCTGGCCCACACCCTGGCCAGGTTCGACCAGATTTCCGCGGTGGACCAAGTGGTGATCGCCATCCCCCCGCACCTGCTCGAACAGACTAGGTCGCGGATTCTCGAACCTTTCGGCTTCGGCGACAAGCATATCCTGGTCGCCGGCGGCGCGACCCGGCAGGAATCCGTTTACCTGGGATTCATGGCGCTGGGGGACGACGTGGACTTGGTGGTGGTTCATGACGCGGTCCGCCCCCTGGTCAAGGCCTCCGTCATCGAGGACGTGATCGAAAAGGCCCGGGAAAAAGGCGCGGCCATCGCCGCCGTGCCGGTCCGGGACACCCTCAAAAGGGTGGAACACGGCGTCATCCAAGGCACGTTGGACCGGAGCCTCGTCTGGCAGGCCCAAACCCCGCAGGCTTTCCGCCGGGACATCCTGGCCGAGGCCCTGGCCGCCGCCAAGCGGGACGGGTTCCAGGGCACGGACGAGGCCGCCCTGGTGGAACGGCTGGGTTATCCGGTGTACGTGGTCCAGGGCGCCCCGGACAACCTAAAGATCACCATGCCCGAGGACTTGGTCCTGGCCGAGGCCCTGATCGATTACACGCCCAAGGAGCGAGGTATGCGCGTTGGAATGGGATATGACGTCCACAAGCTTGTTCCAGGCCGGCGCCTGATGCTGGGAGGGGTCGAAATCCCCTTTGACCGCGGCTTGGAAGGGCATTCGGACGCGGATGTGATTGTGCACGCCTTTTGCGACGCCCTACTCGGCGCGGCCGGGTTGAAGGACATCGGCGTCCACTTTCCGGATTCAAGCCCGGATTGGGCCGACGCGGCCGGCGTGACCCTGCTGGACCTGGTCGCCAAAAAAATACGGGAACAAGGCTTTGAGTTGGCCAACGCCGACCTGACCCTCCTGGCCGAGGCCCCCAAGATCAAGGGGAGCGCCGACCGGATGGTCAGGACCATGGCCCGGGCCCTGTCCGTGGAGCCCTCCCGTATCAATCTCAAGGCGACCACCATGGAAGGTTTGGGCCCCGTGGGCCGCGAGGAGGGGCTGGCCGCGCTGGCCGTGGTCTTGCTCTCCAAGCGGGCCGGCTGAGCCCTTCCGAAAAATCGAAAAGCACCCGGGTTCACCCCGGCGTCCTCGAGCCGTCGGGGCGCCTCGGGTTGGGTTCGTGACCTGTCTGGAGGATCGATGTCGCTGGTTCTGTACAACACGTTGAATGGTGGAAAGGAGCAATTCAAGCCCCTGGAGGAAGGCCGGGTCAAGCTGTACGTCTGCGGGCCGACGGTCTATGACGAAAGCCATATCGGCCACGCCCGGTCGGCCATTGTCTTCGACGTCCTGGTGCGCCACCTGCTCGACCTGGGTTACCAGGTGACCTACGTCCGCAACTTTACCGATATCGACGACAAAATCATCAACCGGGCCCGGGAGGCCGGGGTGGATTGTCGCGACCTGGCCGAAAAATACATCCGCTCCTATCACGAGGACCTGGACGCCCTGGGCGCCCTGCGGCCCGATTTCGAACCCCGGGCGACCGAGTTCATCGACCGGATGCTCGATGACGTCCAGGCCCTGATGCACAAGGGCGTGGCCTACCTGGTCGGAGGCGACGTCTATTACGAAGTGGCCCGCTTTCCCGAATACGGCCGGCTGTCCGGTCGAAATATCGAGGAAATGCAGGCCGGCGCCCGGGTGGATGTCGACGAAAGAAAAAAATCCCCCATGGACTTCGCCCTGTGGAAGGAAAGCAAGGACCACGAGCCGTCCTGGCCCACTCCCTGGGGAATCCCCGGGCGGCCCGGCTGGCACATCGAATGCTCGGCCATGAGCAACTGCCTCTTGGGCCAGGTCTTCGACATTCATGGCGGCGGCCACGACCTGATCTTCCCCCATCACGAAAACGAAATGGCCCAATCCATGGCCCTGGGGCGGCCCTTCGCCAGGTACTGGGTGCATAACGGCTTCGTGCGGGTCGACCACCAGAAGATGTCCAAGTCGTTGAAGAATTTTTTCACCATCAAGGAAGTCCTGCGGAATTTCAAGCCCGAGGTGCTCCGCTTGTTCCTCCTGTCCAAGCATTACCGCGGCCCCATCGATTTTTCCGACGAAGGCCTTCGCGAAACCCAGCGCGGCCTGGACCGGGCCTACCGGGCCCTGGAAGGCGCGGGGGAGTTGGGCGCGACCCCGGCCCCGGCCCCCGGACCGGAAACCCGGGAAATACGCGACCTGTTCCGGGACGCCATGAACGACGACCTTAACACTTCCAAGGCCCTGGGACATCTCTTCGAGGCGGTCAAGGAAGTTAACCGCCTCCTGGACGAGGCCCGGGCCGGTCGGACCGACCCCGCGGCCCTGGGCTCCTGGCTGGCGGCGGTGCGCGGGATGTCCCGGACCCTGGGGATACTGGAACAGGACCCCAACCAGTGGTTCACCGAGGCGGTCCGGGAAGACGAGGCGGACCTGACTCCGGACAAGATCGAGGCCCTGATCCAGGCCCGGACCGAGGCCCGGAAAGCCAGGAATTGGGCCGAGGCGGACCGCATCCGGGACGAACTCAAGGCGGCGGGAGTGGTCCTGGAAGACGCCGGCGGCCAGACCCGGTGGCGTCTCGAAGCCTGATGGCCATTGTTATGGGGAAGCCCCCCGCCGGGCTTCCCGACCCTCCAGGAAACCATGCCGGAATTTGAGCTCAACAGCGAATTCGTCCCCAGGGGAGACCAGCCCCAGGCCATCGCCGACCTGTCCGAAAACCTCGGTCAAGGGATAAAAAGCCAGGTCCTGTTGGGCGTGACCGGGTCGGGCAAGACCTTCTCCATGGCCCACGTCATCGCCCGGGCCCGCCGGCCCGCCCTGATCCTGGCCCCCAACAAGACCCTGGCGGCCCAGCTTTACAGCGAATTCCGCTCCCTGTTCCCCAACAACGCGGTCGAATACTTCGTCAGTTATTACGATTACTACCAGCCCGAGGCCTACATCCCCCAGTCCGACACCTATATCGAAAAGGAAACCCACATCAACGAGGCCATCGACAAGATGCGCCATTCCGCCACCAGGTCCCTGTTGGACCGGCGGGACGTGATCATCGTGGCCTCGGTCTCCTGCATCTACGGCCTGGGGTCCCCCGAGGCGTACCAGGAAATGATGCTCTACCTCGAAAGGGGAGTCGATCGCCCCTTGGAAAACGTCCTGGCCAAGCTCGTGGAGATGCAGTACGAAAGAAACGACTACGATTTTCACCGGGGGACTTTTCGGGTCCGGGGCGACACCCTGGAAATTTTTCCGGCGTACGAGGACAGCTCCGCTATTCGCGTGGAATTTTTCGGCGACTCCATCGAGGCCATCCGCCAGGTCGACCCCCTGCGGGGCCGGATCACGGCGGAGTTGGAACGGTTGGCCGTGTACCCGGGCAGCCATTACGTCACCACGGCCGAAAACCTGCGCCGGGCCCGGGTCGACATCCGTCGGGAACTGGCGGGGCGGCTTGAATATTTGAATAAGGAAAACAAGCTGCTCGAAGCCCAGCGGCTCAACGAGCGCACCCATTTCGACCTGGAAATGCTCAAGGAAATGGGGTTCTGCCACGGCATCGAAAATTATTCCCGGCACCTGACCGGCCGGGAGCCGGGCCAGCCCCCGCCGACCCTGATCGATTATTTCCCCAAGGACTTTCTGCTGTTCATCGACGAAAGCCATATCTCCGTCCCCCAACTTCGGGCCATGTACCACGGGGACCGGTCGCGGAAGCAGACCCTGGTGGATTTCGGCTTTCGCCTGCCCTCGGCCCTGGATAACCGGCCCTTGAATTTCGAGGAATTCAACCAGCTCGTCCACCAGGTGATCTACGTGTCGGCCACGCCCGGGGATTACGAACTGGACCAAGCCCACGGCCTGGTGGTGGAGCAGATCATCCGGCCCACGGGCCTGATCGATCCGGAATTGATCATCAAGCCCGCCCAGGGCCAGGTGGACGACCTATACTTCGAGATAAAAATTCGGGTCTCCCGGGGGGAGCGGGTCCTGGTCACCACCCTGACCAAGCGCATGTCCGAGGACCTGACCGAATACCTGTCCGAGATGAACGTCAAGGTGCGGTACCTCCATTCCGACATCAAGACCATCGAACGGATGGAAATATTGCGGGACCTGCGCCTGGGGGAATTCGACGTCCTGGTGGGCATAAACCTGCTGCGGGAAGGTCTGGACCTGCCGGAAGTCTCCCTGGTGGCCATCCTGGACGCGGACAAGGAAGGCTTCCTGCGTTCGGCCCGCAGCTTGATCCAGACCTGCGGCCGGGCGGCCCGGAACGTGGGCGGCCAGGTCATTCTTTACGGCGACCAGGTCACTCCGGCCATGAGGGCGACCAAGGAAGAAACCGATCGGCGGCGGGCCATTCAGACCGCGTACAACGAGGAAAACGGCATCACGCCCGAGACCGTCAAAAAGGCGGTGGAATTCGCCCTGTCCTCGATTTACGACAACGGCAACGCGGCGGACCCGCGCCGGGGACCGGCGGCCGCGGCGGTGAGGGAAGCCGAGGCCGAATACATACCGGCGCACGAGGTCCCCAGGATCGTCCGGGCCCTCAAGAAAGAGATGAAGGCCGCCGCGGAGCAACTCGATTTCGAGGAAGCGGCCCGCATCCGGGACCGCATCAAGGCCATTGCCGGCGAGGATGTTCTGGCCCTGTGACCCGGCCGGGGTCGATGGCGCCGGCGGCCGGGTTGGCTCGACTCGGGAAGGCCCCTCAAACTCGTTTTTGGTCGCCGGGCCGACGTTGCGTTGGGTTTCGCCCCCGGCGCAACCCAACCCATATTATTTATCCGTAATAACAGGCGGTTATGCTCGGTGATCGCCTGGCCGCCGTTTCCCGGCTTAATTGAAGAGCGTGTTCACCCAAAATGGCCGATCTTGATAAATTAAAGGAAAAAGC
>JAZDGM010000114.1:0-4378 GCA_043806915.1 Pseudomonadota bacterium
AATCAATCCCTTGTCCCCCCCGCGGCGCCGCCGGCCCACGCCCCCCGCGTCCTTCAAGCCCGCCCGCGGCGCCGCCGGCCCACGCCCGCCGCGGTCGGGATTGAAGGACGCGGGGGCCCGGGGGATTAAACCCGGCCGGAACGAATAAGTTTTTATATCCCGATCAAGCCGCCTGGGAGGCTGAAACATGACTCGCGTTGCACTTTTGGTGGTGGACATGCTCCATGATTTTCTCGATCCCCAAGGGGCCCTCTATTGCGGGGACGCCGCCAGGGAAATAATACCACACGCGCGGGCCCTTATCGAGGACTACCGCGCCCGCGGCGGGATTATAATTTTCGTGTCCGACCGGCACGAGCCCGACGACGCGGAGTTCAAGTTGTTTCCGCCCCATTGCGTGGCCGGGACCAGGGGCGCCGAAACGATCCCCGAAATGGAAATACGCGCCGGGGACCGCCACCTCGTCAAGCACCGGTACAGCGCCTTTTTCAAGACCCCCCTGGAAGATATCCTGCTTGAGGAAGCCATCGGGGAAGTCCATCTTTGCGGGGTCTGCACCTCGATCTGCGTCATGGAAACCGCCTCCGACCTCCGCAACCGGGAATACCCCACCGTGGTTCACCGCCGGGCCGTGGGGGATTTCGACCCGGAAGCCCAGGCCTTCGCCTTGAAAAGAATGGAAAAAATACTGGGCGTAAAGGTGACGGACTAAAGCCGCGGGCGGGGACGTCGGCGCCGAGGGCCCTGGCCCGGCCCGCGGAACAAGCTCCGGCCGGGAATTCAGGAACACACTCCGCAGCGGCGGCAGTCGCCGACGTCGCAGGGCGGGGACTGCCGCCCCCCAGCGGCTTTTTCCAATTCCGAGTTTAAATAGCCGTCGCGCAGGCCGTGGTCGATGAAGGACCAGGGCCTTAATTCGTCCCGGTCCAGGGGGCGGTAGGCGAAATAGTCGGGATTGAAGGCGACCTGCTTCAAGGCGCGATTGAGGGAATTATCGGCCTCGTCCAGGGCCTGGACCAAGGCGCCGACCCGGCGGTCCCCCCGGGAGAGGATGGTCTGGAGATAGGCCCACTTGGGAACGTCGAAGTTGACCCTGACCCCTTTTTCGCTTCGCAGGCCCTTTTGGACCAGTTGGGCCCGGGCTTTTAGTTCGGAAACGCCGGTCATGGGCGTGGATTCGAAGGGGGTGAAGGGCTTGGGGGTGAAGCTGGACAGGGTCAGGGTGATATCCGGGAGGAGCTTGCGGCCTTGAAAGGCCCGGCGGAAGCGGTCCTTGATTTTCTTGGTCAGGTCCACGATCCCCTTGACATCGTCCCTGGTTTCCAGGGGCAGGCCCAGCATGAAGTAGAGTTTGATGCGCGTGACCCCCGATTCCGCCAGGATCAAGGCGCCGTCCAGAATCTGCTGTTCGGACAGGTTTTTGTTAATGACCGCCCGCAGCCTCTCCGTGCCGGCTTCGGGGGCGATGGCCGCGCTTTTCAAGCGACCCAGGGCCAGGGCCTCGGCCAGGGACGGAGTCAGGGCCTCGACCCGCAGGGATGACAGCGCGGCTTCCCGGCCCTGGTCGGTCAGGGCCCGGATGATGGCTTCCAGTTCAGGGTGGTCGGCGGCGGCCGGGCTGATCAGGCCGACGCGCTCGCCTTCCCCTTGGGGGGGGCCCAGGGCCGCGAGGATGCTCTGGACGGACGCGAGGCGGGGCGGGCGATAGGTGTATCCGACCAGGCAGAAACGGCAGCCGTGGGGGCATCCCCGTCCTATTTCCACCAGCCGGGTTTCGGCGAATTCCGTCTGGGCGGTCAGGATGGGGTTGACCAGGGCCGGGTCCGGCAGGGTTTCGACCCTGGGAACGACGATTTTTTCGGGCAGGTTCTTGTTTTTCGGAATAAAGGAAACGAGGCGGCCCTCGCGGTCTAGGGCCGCCTCGTACCATCCCGGCGCATAGGCGCCGGGGGTTGTTCCGGCCAGGTGCAAAACACGGTCATTACGCGGGAGGGGTTCCGTTCGTATTTCGCGCCAGGCCTGAATCAGGCGGGGAACCTGGACCTCGCCGTCTCCGAGGAGGACCAGGTCCAGGAAATCCGCCAGGGGTTCCGGGTTGGTCCGCATGGCCACGCCCCCGGCCAGGACAAGGGGGTCGTCGTCCCGGCGGTCGGAGCGCCGGGGGGCGAGGCCGCCCATTCTCAGCATGCGGACGATCCCCGGGTAATCGTTTTCGTGGGACAGGGAAAAGGCGATCAGCTCGAATTCGGCCAAGGGCCGTTGGTTTTCCAGGGACAGAAGCGGCGTTCCGGTCCGGAGGTATTCCTGGGCCAAGACCCGGTCGGGCAGGAAAAACCTTTCGCATGCCACGTCGTGGTGGGCGTTCAGCATTCCGTACACGGCCTGGAAGCCGAGATTGGACATGCCCGCGTGGTAGGAGTTGGGAAACGCCAGGGCCACCGGCATCCTGCCGCCCCAATCCTTGATGATCGTTCCCGACTCCCCGGCCAACAGCCGGCGGTGGTGGGAGACAATACTCCACGTCATGTTCCCGGCCCTAACTTCCGGATGGATCGATCCTCGCCGTCCGAATTCCGGCGCCTTGGCTTAATCCGCTTTTCTCCGCATGAAGGTCGGCCGTTCCAGGTCTTCCTCGTCCAGGATAAAGCTCTCGTACTTGGTGTACTGAGGCCGCTCGAATTCATTTTGAGTCCGGACCCCGCGGGTGGTTGATTTTCTTTCCACGGCCGGCCGATCGTAATGGCGGCTCCGGGCGGCCACTTCGTCCAGGGTGCCCAGGGCGGTCTTGGGCTTGGCCTCCACCAACTGGGGGGCGTCCTTCTTGCCGATGCCCGTGGCGATGACGGTTATCCGGAGGCTGTCTTCCAGGTTGTTGTCCCAGGCCACGCCGAAGATGACGTTGGCGTCGGGATGGGCTTCCTTTTGGATGAGGGAGCAGGCCTCGTTTACTTCCTCCAGGGTGACGTTGCCCTCGGCGCAGGATATGTTGATGAGGATGCCATCGGCGCCCTCGATGGAGACGTCTTCCAGCAAGGGGCTGGAAATGGCGGCCTGGGCGGCGTTGACGGCCCTTTCGGGGCCGGAGGCCAGTCCGGTTCCCATCAAGGCCTGTCCCTTGTTGGACATGATGGTCTGGGCGTCCCGGAAGTCGATATTGATCAGCCCGGGCAATTGAATCAGGTCCGACACGCCCTTGACGGCTTGCAGCAGAACGTCGTCGGCCATTTTGAAGGCGTCCTTGATGCCGCAACCGCGGGGCGCCATGGCCAGGAGCCGGTTGTTGGGCACGGTGATGATGGTGTCGGCGAATTCCTTGAGGCGGGCGATGCCTTCCTCGGCCTGCCGCATGCGCCGGTTGGCCTCGAAATGGAAAGGCTTGGTGACCACGGCCACGGTCAGCGGCGGGTTCCGCAAGCCCTTCAGGCATTCCGCCACCACCGGCGCCGCGCCGGTGCCGGTCCCGCCGCCCATGCCGGCCGTGATGAACACCATGTCGCTATCGCCCAGCAGGTCGATTATTTCGTCCAGGTTTTCCTGGGCCGCCGTGCGTCCGACCTCGGGATTGGCCCCGCAACCAAGTCCCTTGGTCAATTCCGCTCCCAGTTGAAGCTTGATGGGCGCGGCGGAATGCTCGAGGTCCTGCAAGTCGGTGTTGGCCGCGATGAACGCCACTCCATCGAGGCCGGCGGTGATCATGTTATTGATGGCGTTGTTCCCGGCGCCGCCAATCCCGATCACCTTGATCTTATGCCGAAACTGAGTTTCAACAAATTCGAATTCCATGGTTTTCCCCTCCCAGCAAATAAAGGTCTAAATAACGTCCTTGAACCATTTTTTCATTCTGGAGGCCACCCGGTTGAAAAGGTTTTTCTGCCGGATGCGGAATATTTTTTCCGCCTGGCCTTGTTCCTGTTTGACCCCATAAATAACCAGACCGACCGCGGTGGCGAACATGGGGTTGTTGATTACGTCGGTTAATCCGCCCACTTCCAGGGGGTAGCCCCGGCGGACGGGAAGATCGAAAATCTGTTCGGCGACTTCCGGAATGCCTTCGAGCAGGGCCGCGCCGCCGGTGACGACAACTCCGGAGGTTACTTGGTTGTCAAAGCCGGACCTGATCATTTCCCGGTGGATCAGGGCGAAAATTTCCTCGACCCGGGGTTCCAGTATTTCTCCCAACACCTGCCGGGAAAGGCTTCTGGTCTTGCGGCCGCCCACGCTTTCCACTTCGATGACCTCGTCCTTGTCGATCATGGAGCTGAGGCAACAGCCGTATTTTTTCTTGATGTCCTCGGCGTGGTTCATGGGGGTGCGCAGGCCGATGGCGATGTCGTTGGTCAGGTTCGTGCCGCCCAGGGCCAGCACGGCCGTATGCCTT
>JAZDGM010000115.1:0-7520 GCA_043806915.1 Pseudomonadota bacterium
TATTTTGCATCCCGCTATATCGCCCCGGAATATTCCCAACATTTTTTACCACCCGATATACTTCCTCCACTAAAAAATCTCTCGCCTTTCCTGGTAATTTTAATTGGGATTTTTGTGAGACAATTGCGTGAGAATCTACACCTAATGGAATTATCAGAAGCGCCCCGGGCTTGTTTCTTTTATTCCGCAAGACAACACCTCGCCCAAACCCGAAGGGGCGGGGGGGGGATTTGGTTCACCCGGGCCGGCGGACAAGCCAAGATGTTACGCCTCGCTAACCTAACCTACGAAAATCACATTATTTTTTGACCTGTAGGGGCGGGCCAGGCCAAGCAATTCCAAACACCCCGGACCTCTTAAAGCGAGGGGCGGAGCAACTCCTCCCAAGGCGGACAACCCCGCCCGCAAGGCGCCGGCCAACGTCTCCAATTTACCGCGGCAAGGCCCGGAAAATAGTACAAGATGGTGCGCGTGGCGTACCCTACAAACTGGAAAAAGAATGTCGCAGTCCTAATCACTCAAAGCGGGGGGCGGAGCAGCTCCTCCCAAGGCGGATAACCCCGCCCGCAAGGCCTGGCCAACGCCTCCAATTTACCGCGGCAAGGCCCGGAAAATAGTAATAGATGGTGCGCGTGGCGCACCCTACAAACTGTCCCGAGGCCGGGATTCCCGGCCGTCGCCCGCCTTTTCCAAATTCAACGCGTCGCCGCTAGCCCCGTGGCGCGGGAGGCGCAATCCGGTCGCGAACAATTTCTTCCAGCCGAATGACCCCAGGGCCGCCGACCATGGTCCGGAACAAATGGACCAGCCCCCATAAAAAGGCGATCGGCAAAAAAATGGAACCCAGGACAAAGACCACTATCAGGTCGATGATATGGTCCAGCAAGCCGGAAGCCTTTTCCTTCAATTTAGTCAGGGACGCTTTCCATTCCCCCGGGTCGGCCGCCGCGTCGAGGCCCGCCCGAACCTTTCCCCACCAACTTTTCGGCTCCTCCCGGCCGTCCGTCCGGCTCTCCCGGGCGAAGGGGTCGAGGGCCTGGATGTCTTCCCGGCCTTTTTCAATTTCCCCGGAAGCCTGTTGGTACCGGGCTTCGAGAAAATAAACATATACTTGTTCATTCAAATAGGCGGCCAAGGGAACGCAAAACCGCAAGACCAGGGCCGCGAACAAGACCTTTTTTCCGGCGGCCGAAAGGCCGATCCGGCACGGACGGTCCAACCATATCCCGGCCAGCCATAAAAACAGGGCCGCGGTCAGAAGAAGGTTAACGCTGATCCAAGGGCTTATTTCAATTAGTAATTTCTGGACGCCCAGGGAAGCCAGGGAGACCAGCATCACCCATGAAAAACGCTCCACCAGATCGTTGATGGGGTCGAGGATTTGTCCCACGGCGGCGGAAACCCCCAAGCCGAACGGTTGAATATCCACCGTGGATTCCTGGATGACGGAAATGATCATGTTCAGGCCCCGAGCCAGGGCGTACGCCGCCAAGGCCCGCTGAAAGGACGCCTCCACATACCCCTCGGCCTGGCGGTCGACTTGGCCTAGCACGCGGTTTTCATAAACAATATTTTTTAATGAAGGGATAATGGCGGTTGCCAGGGCCGCCGCGATAATTAGACTCAAAACGATTTTTCTTTTCCCTGACGGGCCGGCCATGCCTTCACCTCGCTTTTTTTCCATAACTTAAATTCGTTAACTATCCAGCGGCGCGAGCGCCCCCTGCTTTTGCCAGGCCGGCGGGGGCCGGGACCGGCGGTGGGAGACGGCTTTTTTACGAGCCCGACTAACTTGAGGCGGAAGCGCCCATCCCGAACAGGAACCGGAAGACCCGCGCGCGCCTGATCGGGAATTCATAAATCGCCATGATCACGGCCAACGAAACAGCGGCGAGAAGCAGGTATTTCACTAAAACCCCCTCCGGCCGGGACGCCAGGTAATACCCCACGACCACGATTATGGTTTGGTGCAAGATGTAAAAGGGCAGGGCCGCTTCCCGGGCGTATTTTAAAATGTTGTTGCTGAAACAGAGATATTTGCTCCCGAAACCGAGGAAGGTCGTCAGCCAGGACCAGGAATTCAGGGAACGGACCAACACCGTCGCGACATATTGGCCGACCTCAGCCAGGAAGGTCAAATCGATGGGGAATAAAAACATCAGGCTCGAGGCCGAGACGGCCAGGATCAAGGAAATATACCGAGACCGCTCCATCCCCGCCCGGTACCGGTCGTCCCCGGCCGTTAAAAAGCCGACGATAAAAAACACCAGGTAGGTCAAAAGGCTCCATCCGCCAAAGGCCCGCATCCCCAGGCCCTGGGGTTGCATATTGACCAACAACTCCATCGCGAAAACCGGGGCGGCCAACAGCAGGACCGCGCCCTTTCTCGTGAAAAACGAGGACATTCCCGAGACATGCCCCCGCGCCCGTTCCTTTCTCTTAACAATGAACAGCGGATAGGTCAATAAGGTGAAAACGAACAGGACTTCCAGGTACCATAGGTGCAGGCCCATCCAGGCGAAGTTGCCTCCAAAGGCGTAAAACCCCTTGAAATATAGTGGATAAAACTCCAGCAGGCCGCCCTCGAATTGAGAATGACCGACCCGCTCGATCCAGACCTGCACCGGAGCGAGCAGGACGAAGACGCCGAAAACAAGGGGGACCAACAATCGCCGCGCCCGGTTAGCCAGGTATTTTCCGCCGTTTCGAAACGCCAGGGAATATTTGGAGCTGATTCCCGAAAGGACAAAAAACAGCGGCATGATCCATTGGGCCGAAAGGGACACGAAAAGGCTAAGCCCCGGGTCCAGGTGGTTGTTCTTCACGTGCCAGTCCTCGAAATTGAAAAACCTGGCGCAATGGAAGAAAAAAATATTCAGCGTCGCTAGGACCGTCAACCAGTCGAGGTCGGACCGCCTGTTCCCGGGACCGGGCCCCGATGCTTGTTTACTGTCCATGAACCCTCCCTCGTTGCCGCTCGTCTTCGGTCCTTTTCCGTTATCGGCTCGCGCGGGGCGGCCCGGCGGGTCAACACCGCGCCAAGGAAGCGCATGATTTTAACTTGAAAGTCCCGGGCGGGGGCGCCGGGACTGCCGGCCGTCAAGGCGCTTTGGGCGTTACTCGACGGCCCCGATGAAGCAGCCCGAACGTCCGCCCTCGTCGCGGCTGACGACGGGTAGGGTCTGGTTGTTGTGAACAATATCGATGTTGACGCGACCGATGTCGGCCGGGTTGTCCGGATCGGCGCCGGCGATAAAGCCGCCATACCAATGTCGACTCTGGGTGGTCAGATCATAGTTGATGTTGATGTTAAAAGGGTCCCCGGCCGGGATATCCAAGGCCGGGTTTGGCGCGTCGCTCGCCTGGGCCGCCGGGCCGACGCCCACGCCGGCGTTGGTCGAGGCGTCGCCGGGAACGGCGGCCACGCCCAGGGTGAAGGAGTCCGGTTCCAATCCGGCGGCGTCCGAGGCCGTGACGTTTTGGACGGCGATCCAGTATTCCCCCGGGGCCAAATTATCGACATTGCAATATTCCAGGCTGCCGCTATTATTGGACGAGCAGATCGTGACCCCTTGGTTGATATCCTGGATATACAGGTTCAGGTCGGGCGACGCGGCGGAAAAAATTTCCGCCGTCAAGCGCGCGACGCCGGCGGTTAGGACCTTCTTGACGAGGTAAAGCCCCTCCTCCGGGGTCTGGCCGTCAAAGGGAAGGGTGGGCGTCGGGTCTTGCCGGACCTGGCCCTTGAATTCCTCGGCTGGAGTCATCCCAAACACGGCGGCGGTGAAATTAGTGATGTCTCCCGCGAACTGAACCTGTTCAATGGTCGCCGCGCCGGTGCGAAAAACATTGCTGAATTTATAACTGGGCTCGATAGTGGCGAGAACGGGCCGGACCGCCGCGGGCCAATAAAGGGGCGTCTGTCCGCCGGCGGTGAAATCGACCCGGCCGAACAGCCACTCGCCGAGGGTCCCGCCGACAACTTGCGCCGTTACCGTGATATCCCGGGTCTGACCCGCGGCCAGGGTGAACCGGTTCGGGGAAGCCGTCAGGTTCAATGCGGGACCGCCGGCGGCGGTGACTGTCCAGGCGACAACCGCGGTCGTGGGGTTCTTGACGGTCCGTTTCCAGGAATGACGAATGACGGTCTTGTTCCGGGCCAGGCTGGGAATATTGAGCGTCGAGGGGTCGCCCCGCGTCCCCGGATCGGCCGCCAGGTAATTGGCGTGCGTTTCTTCCATGATCAAGCCGGCCAGGGGCGCCCGGTTGACCTGAACGCGGCCCGCGCCCCGGTCGAAGGGGCCCGCGGGCGTAGTCAGGTCTTCCTGGAGCAGGTCGGTTAGTCCGGTCATCATCAGCGCCGACTGGACCTCGGCCGGGGTCCAGTCCGGGCGCGACTGCCGGATCAAGGCCGCGGCCCCGGCCGCATGGGGGGAGGCCATGGAGGTCCCGCTCATCACTCCCCAACCGATTTCACCGTTGGTGCGGTCAGCCGCTAGAATATTGACCCCCGGGGCGGCCACGTCCGGCTTGATCACGTCCGGCGAGGTTAAGTCCGGTCCGCGGGAGCTGAAGGAAGCCATGACATCGCCCCGGGAATCGTCGATATCGACCTGAACGCCGGTCAAGGCGGCCCGGGTGTTGGCGCTGGACGCCAGCCAGGTCTTGAGGACCTCTCCGTCCGCGGGGCTGACGGCGGCGCCGGGCAGGGCGAAAGCGTCCGCGAGCAGCGTCATGGCGCTGGGAGCGTCGTTGACCAAAACAAACCCGACGGCCCCGCCAGCCTTGACATTTTCGGACTTTTCCACGCGACCGCAGGTCCCGCGGTCGCAAACCACGATCCGGCCGGTCAACGAACCTTCCGGGTAAGGAGTGCAGCAGAAGCCCAAGGGTTCAGCGGCGGGCGCGGCGGGGTTGGGGATGGCCCCGGCGTAAACGATCGGCGCCTGGGCCAGGCCGCTGGTCATTCCCTGCCCCTGGATATTCGGCAAACCGCCGCCATCCGACGTTAATTCGGTTAAGACGTTGAGCAAGGCCCGGTTGTGCGTGCTCGCGCCCACGGACATTATCCAGGGAGCGTTGGACGGGCTGCCGCTGGTTTGAGGAGAGGGACCGCTGTTACCGGCGGAGGCGGCCACAAAAACCCCCGCGTTACGCACGGCGAGAAAAGCCAGGGCGATAGCGTCGCGCCAGGGGTCTCTGGAGCTACCGCCGATGGAATAGTTGATGACGTCCACGCCGTCCTTGACCGCCTGTTCCATGGCGGCGATGGCGGCCAGGTTCGGACACCCGCCCACTTCGTCGGGATAACAGCCGCGATAGGCGATGATGTTGGCGTGGGGCGCCACGCCCGAGATGGTTCGATCAAAGGAGTCTCCGGCAGCCGTGAACGCGGCGTTGACCATGTTGCCGGCCGCGGTGGAGGCGGTGTGGGAGCCATGGCCGTTCACATCCAGGGGTCCGACCGGGTTGCCGGGTATTCGCGGGGTAAAGTCCCAGGCGCCGATCAATTTGTCATTGCAGGTGAATAGCGGATCATGCGCCGGGTTTTCCGGGTCGCACACCCCGACGTATTTGCCCAAGGGGTTGGCGTGGTTATAGCCGTCCCCGGGGCCGGGGTCCAGAAAGGATGGATTCAGCGGGTTGACGCCCGTGTCGATGACGCCGACAATGACGCCCTCGCCCTTGGCCGCCGGGTCGCCGGGCAGGCCGCCCCAGACCGCTTCGGCGCCGATCCATTCCGGCCCCGCGTCCGTCAGGGGAAGGTGCACCTGTTCCGGCTGGACAAAGGCCACGCCGGCGAGACCGGCCGCCTGGTTCGCCTCCTCCCGGCTGAAGCGGGCCGCGAAGCCGTTGAGGACCACGGTATAACGATGCTCGACCTCGACGCTCCGTCCCAGGGACGCCCCCGCTTCCGCCAGGACTTCGTCCTGTTCCCGAGTCAGGTAGTCTTGGTAGGCCTCCGCCGCCGCGACATCAAGATCGAGTTTCCGTCCGTCCCTCGCCCGAGTAGCGGCCAGGCCGGGCAGCCCGCCGTCGTACATCGCCACCGGCGGGTCCTTGAGCACCACGATATACCGGCCTGTTTCCGATTCCCCCACCGTGGTTTTTCCGCCGGCGGCCGTGGACTCAGCCCGGGCCGGCAGAACCGTCCAGATCAGGACGATTGCCGACATCACATATAATAAGTAATGTTTTTTCATGCCTGTCTCCTCGTCGGTTATTGGCGTTCTATTCCAACGACCGCTTCAGGTCGCCGGGGGACGCCGGATGCAACTCCAGCCGCCGGTCCGGTTCAATTCCGGCCACTTCCGGCAGGGCCGCGACCCTGGACGCCTCGACCGGGGTCATGGTCATCGTCACCGCGTTGAGCGTGACCTCGAATTGATGGTCAAACACGACCGCCCGCCCCAACAACAGTTCGGCTTTTTCCTTGAATTGCGACCTCTTTTTTGAAAGGAAGGCCAAGTAGGCCTGGGCCGCCGGCGATTTAATATCAAGCGGCTTCCCCGTGACGCCGGGGTGCGTGGGCGCCGATCCCGGCGCTCCCCCGGGGTATCCGGCCAAGGGGGCGTCGACCAAGCGGACGATATAACGGCCGCGGCCTTCTTTTTCCCGAGGCGTCGTCCCCGACGCGGGAAAATCCCCTCCCGTTCCGACGCCGGCGGAGCACGACGACGCCGGGACCGAAGACAAAACGGCGATCAGGGTCAGAATCAAAAAGGTCGCGCGGCGATTTCGGCGCCGGGACCCCAGCAAAACGGACATGGCCCCCCTCCCGGCGCCGGGCGTAACAGCCGCTCGCCGCCTCGAAAAATTGCTGACCCCGGCCGGTCGGGCCGGGATTGATGGGCGGGACCCGGAAAGGTCCGCCGCCAAGCGATAACCCGCTAAGACTATAACATATCGAGGCCGGAAAGGCCCGCGCTCGACCTCGCCGGCCCGGTAGGCCAAAAAAAATTTATGAAGGACATCCATTGTTCAAAAATATGGACGCCCATAATGAAATTTATCCGTGGATTGGAGGCGGGGAACCAGGCCGGCTTATCAACTATAAAAAATGGATGTCGTAATTGATTTGGGCGCCCTTTAATATGACATCCATCTATATGCCCAAGCGACAATCCCGGTCACGCACAAGAGGGCGGGCACGGGGACCCGCCCCTACAAACATTAAATAACCACCGTCGCCGGCGCAATGTAGGGGCGCCTCCCCGTGGGCGCCCTTTAATATGACATCCACCTATATGCCAAAGCGACAATCCCGAAAACGCAAAAGAGGGCGGGCGCGGGGACCCGCCCCTACAAACCTTACGCTACTAACGATAATGACATCCATTGTTAAAAAACATGGACGCCCATAATGGTGTCAGCGGCCAACTGATAATGCCTAAAACCTGGCCATCTGAAATTGTATTATTCCTTTCTTTTTCAGTTCAAAAAAATTGACTACTACATTTTTTTCTTTTTGATTTCTTGCCGGCGCGGCCCCTTGTATCCTTGTCATCGGGCAGGGAGGG
>JAZDGM010000116.1:0-32278 GCA_043806915.1 Pseudomonadota bacterium
GGTCCAGTCGTCGGGTTTTGGGGCGGCCTCCGGCGGTCCCAGCCAGAAAGTTGCCAGGGGGCTCCCCTTTCAGGTAGAATGGTGAAAAACGAAAGCGATGTCCCATGGGCGAAGTGATGTTATTTTTTACCGGCGGGACCAGCGGCATGGTCCCCCTGGGGGGCCGGCCCGGCGTCGGACCGGCCCATTCCTTCGACCGCCTGATGGCCGAGCTGACGGCCATGCTCGAGGGGTTGACCTTGCGGGGCGTGCAATGGGCCGACCTGCCCAGCCCCCACATGACGCCGGAACTGATGTTTCGCCTGGCCAAGGAAGTGGACGGCCGCCTGGCCGAGCCCGGGGCGTCCGGAGCGGTGGTGGTCCACGGCACGGACGTGATGGAAGAGACGGCCTTCATGCACGACTTGGTCGTCGGTTCCGCCAAGCCGGTGGTTTTCACGGGTTCCATGAGGTTTTTCGGGGAACTCGGGTACGACGGGCTCAGGAACCTGCTGTTCGGCATCAAGGCGGCCGCGTCCCCCTTGCTGGCGGGCCTTGGCTCGGTGGTCCTGATGGCCGACCAAATTTTCGCCGCCTCGGAAACGGTCAAGGTGCATTCCACCATGATCGACCCCTTTGAGGCCCCGGGGCTGGGCCCCATCGGGTACGCGGCCGAGGATGGGGTGCATTTGATGCGCGGCCCGGCCCGGCGAATCGTCCTGAAACCGGACCGGATAGTTACCAACGTGGATTTGATCAAATGCTGTCCCGGCATGGGCGCCCGCCCCATCGAAAGCTCCCGGTCCGGCGGCGCCGCCGGCCTGGTCGTCGAGGGCTTCGGCGCCGGGAACGTCCCGCCGGACATCGTGCCGGCGCTGCTGTCCCTGGTGGAACAAGGCCGGCCGGTGGTCCTATGCACCAGGTGCCTGAAGGGCGGGGTCCGGCCCATTTACGGGTACCCCGGGGGAGCGGCGGACTTGTTGTCCCGGGGAGTGATATCCGGAGGCCGCCTGTCCGGGTCCAAGGCCCGGATCATGCTCATGGCCGCCCTGGGCCTGACCGACGACCCGGACCGGGTCCGGGCTGTGTTCGAGGCTGATTTTTGCTGAAACAAAAACATAAAGCTTGCTAAGCGGACCGAATTATTATAGTAATGCTTACCCACATATTTAAAAATTCAAGCAGCTTTTTTTTAAGGAGGGTCCCAACCACATGAAGATCAACATCGGCGGTTTTTTATCCAAGCGCGCGTTGCTGAGCCCGAACAAGGAAGCCTTGGTCTGCGAGTCGACGCGGCGGACGTTCTCGGAGTTGAACCTCCGGTCCAACCGGTTGGCCGCTTTCATGAAGGCCAAGGGCGTCGGTTACGGCGACCGGGTGGCGGTCCTGGCCCTGAACGATCCGGAATACTATGAAATCTATTTCGGCCTGGGCAAAATCGGGGCGGTGATGGTCCCGGTCAACCACCGCCTGGCCGGACCGGAAATCCAATACATTCTTTCCGATTGCGAGGCCAGGGTCCTTATTTTCGGCAAGGAATTCACGGAAGTCGTGAACTCCATCCGGGCCGCCATTCCGGCCAGGGCCCTGATCGGCCTGGCCGAGCAGACCCCGGATTGGGCGGAAAAATACGAAACACTGCTCCAGGCGGCCTCCGCGGCGGAGCCGGAATTGGTCGGCGGGGACGACGACACCCTGACCATTCTTTACACTTCCGGCACCACGGGCCGCCCCAAGGGCGCGGAACTGACCCACGCCGGTTATTTCGGGACGTCCGTCACCCTGAAATCCACTTTCGGCGACATCGGGGACACGCTGCTGATGCCCTTGCCGCTGTTCCACATCGGCGCCCTGGCCCCGGTTCCCATGGTGATCCATTTCGGCATGAAAACCGTGCTCCAGAGGGCTTTCGACCCCAAGAATTTCCTGGAACTTCTAATCCAGGAAAAAGTCACTTGGTTCGGCTCGGTGCCGCAAATCCTGATGTTCCTCCGGCAGGTCCCCAACTTCATGGAATATGACTGGAGCCGGGTGCGGATGATCCTGGTCTACGCCGCTCCCGTGCCGGTCACCCTGATCAAGGATTACGCCGCCGTGGGCATCGAGGTGCGCCAGCTTTACGGCATGACGGAATGCACCGGCCCGGCCACGGTCATTGATTCCGAGCACGCCATTCATAAAGCCGGTTCCTGCGGCCTGCCCTTTTTCCATACGGACATCAGGGTCGTCGACGACCAGGGCCGGGACGTGCAACCCGACCAGATGGGCGAAGTCCTGATCCGGGGCAACAACCTGATGAAGGGCTATTGGAACCAGCCCAAGGCCACGGCCGACGCGATCAAGGACGAGTGGCTTTATTCCGGCGACATCGCCAAGGTGGACGCGGACGGGTTCCTGTATATCATGGACCGCAAGAAGGACATGATCATTTCCGGGGGCGAAAACATCTATCCGGCCGAGATCGAGGATTACCTGTTGCAACACCCCGCCTTGGCCGACGCGGCCGTCATCGGTTACCAGGACCCCAAATGGGGCGAAGCCGTCAAGGCCGTCGTGGTCCTGAAGCCCGGGACGAGCCTGACCGGGGAAGAGCTGATCGAATGGTGCCAGGGCAAAATAGGCAAATTCAAGATTCCCAAGCAGGTCGTGATCACCGAGGCCATCCCGCGCACGCCCACGGGCAAGATACTAAAACGCGTCCTGCGCGAACAATTCAATTGATTCCCAAGCCCCCGGCCCGGATCGACTCATCCGGACCGGGGTCGTCGGCCGGAAACGATTTCTCCGACCGCCAGGCCCCTTCCCCCCTGGATGGGGCTTGGCCCTCCGTAATCCTTTTCCGTCAATGGAAAAAGCGCCCGCCTCCCCTCGATCGACCAATCGAGGCCCTTGCAAGCCGGCATTACCTAAAAAACCGGAAGAAGTAGGGCCGGCCCCATCCCGAATACGGGTTATACCCCATAGCCTATAATTAAATTTTTATTCAGAATGGGATAAACCGAGAAAAGAAATGGGACCGGCCTGATTCTTCAAGGTGGCGCGGGGAGGCCGAAGGGAAGAGTGGGGCGGGGATTTTTCCGAGTGCCAAGGATAATGCCGAAAGGAGTTATGCATGGGTAAGTATCAGGAAGCTTTTGACAAGTCCATAAACGACCCCAACGGTTTCTGGGGGGAGCACGCCGACGCCATCACCTGGGAAAAGAAGTGGGATAAAGTCCTGGACGATTCCAATCCCCCCTTTTACAAATGGTTCGTCGGCGGGGAATTGAACACCTGCTATAACTGCCTCGATCGACACGTGGAGGCCGGCCGGGGCGAGCAGGCGGCGGTGATCTACGACAGCCCGGTCACCGGGACCATCCAAACCATTACCTACCGGGAGCTTCTGGACCAGACCGCCAGGTTCGCCGGCGCCTTGAAAAGCCTGGGCGTGGAAAAAGGCGATACCGTGGTCATCTACATGCCCATGATCCCCCAAGCCCTGGTGGCCATGCTGGCCTGCGCCCGCCTGGGAGCGGTGCACTCGGTGGTTTTCGGCGGCTTCGCGCCCAAGGAGTTGGCCATCAGGATCGACGACGCCAAGCCCAAGGTGATGATCAGCGCGTCGTGCGGCATCGAAGTCAACAAGGTCCTACCCTACAAGCCTCTCCTGGACAGCGCCATCGAACTGGCCAAGCATAAGCCGGAACGGTGCGTTATCTATAAGAGGCCCCAGGCCGAGGCCGCGCTCGTTCCCGGCCGGGATGACGACTGGGACGGCCTGATGAGCTACGCCGAGCCCGTCGGCCCGGTCACCGTCAAGTCCGAGGACCCCTTGTACATCCTCTATACCTCCGGCACCACCGGCATTCCCAAGGGCATTGTCCGGGACAACGGCGGGCATGCCGTGGCCCTGTACTGGAGCATGAAAAACATCTACAACGTGGAACCCGGGGACGTCTACTGGGCCGCCTCGGACGTCGGCTGGGTGGTCGGACATTCCTACATCGTGTACGGCCCCCTGCTGTACGGCGCCACCACGATTCTTTACGAGGGCAAGCCGGTGGGGACCCCTAACCCGGGCGCCTTCTGGCGGGTCATCTCCCAACACGGGGTCAAGTGCCTTTTCACCGCTCCCACGGCCTTCAGGGCCATCAAGCGGGAAGACCCCCTGGGTAAATTCATGAAGGATTACAACCTGGACGGGTTTCAAGCCCTGTTCCTGGCCGGGGAAAGGACCGACCCGGACACTTATCACTGGGCCAAGGACCTTCTCCATAAACCGGTCATCGACCACTGGTGGCAGACCGAAACCGGCTGGGCCATCGCCGCCAATTGCCTGGGCCTGGAACACCTGCCGGTCAAGCCCGGTTCTCCGACCAAGCCCGCGCCCGGTTACGACATCCGCATCATGGATTCCGCGGGCTCCGAGGCGCCGACCGGACAACCCGGCGTGGTGACGGTCAAACTGCCCTTGCCGCCGGGGACCCTGCCCACCCTGTGGCAGGCGGACCAGCGGTTCATCGAGTCCTACACCGCGCCCTTCCCCGGGTATTATTTCACCGGGGACGAAGGCTTCGTGGATGAGGACGGCTACGTCTACATCATGGGCCGGGTGGACGACGTGATCAACGTGGCCGGCCACCGCCTTTCCACCGGGGCCATGGAGGAAATCATCGCCCAGCACAAGGACGTGGCCGAATGCGCGGTCATCGGCGCGGCCGACTCCCTCAAGGGCCAACTACCCGTGGGCCTGGTCGTCCTCAAGGCCGGTGTGACCAAGGACCCGGAAGTCTTGAAAAAGGAATTGGTGCAGATGGTGCGGGACCAGATCGGCCCCGTGGCGGCCTTCAAGCAAGTGACCGTGGTCGCCCGCCTGCCCAAGACCCGTTCCGGAAAAATACTGCGCGGGACCATGCGCAAGATCGCCGACGGAGAAAAATACACGGCGCCGTCGACCATCGACGACCCCGCCACCCTGACGGAAATCAAGGACTCCTTGAAAACCATAGGCTACGCCCTGGAAAAAGCCTAGCCTCCGCCGGGCCGGCCCGAACCCCGGCCCGCCGCTGATCGTTCCGCCAAGACGCCCCGCGCCCACCCGTTTTTCGGGGGGGCGGGGCGTTTTTCATGCCCCCGCCCTCGCCCCCAACGGGAAGGACTGGTTGGGGCGCGGGGAAACGACGGCTAGACCTTCAACAACCCGGCCAGTTCCGCCTCGGTCAGGAGCCCTAGTTCCAGGGCCGCTTCCCGGACCGTGAGGCCGGTCTTGGCCGCGTGCTTGGCCGTGCGCGCGGCCCGGTCGTACCCCAGGGCCGGGACCAGGTTCGTGGCCAGGGCCAGGTTTCTATCCAGGTTCAAATTGGGGCTGTTCCAGTTGACTTCCAGGCCGGCCAGGCATTTTTCCGCGAACACCGCCGCCGCCGCGCTCAACAAATCCAGGGACTGAAGCAAATTCTGGATTATCAGGGGCAGCATGGCGTTTAGCTCGAAATACCCGCCCAACCCGCCCTGGGTGATGGCCGCGTCATTGCCGATAACCTGGGCGCAGACCTGAATGAGCGCCTCGGGAATGACGGGGTTCACCTTGCCCGGCATTATGGACGACCCGGGTTGAAGGTCCGGCAGCTTGATTTCCCCGAGCCCGTACCTGGGGCCGGAACCCAGCCACCTGACGTCGTTGGCGATCTTGATCAGGCTCGCGGCCAGGGTCTTCAACATTCCTCCGGCCTCCACCGCGGCGTCCCGGGCGGCCTGGGCCTCGAAATGATTAACCGCCTCCACGAAATCCAGGCCGGTTTCCCCGGCCAGGCGGGCGATGACCCGGGCCGCGAACCCGGGGTGGGTGTTCATCCCCGTGCCCACGGCCGTGCCGCCCAGGGCCAGTTCCAGCAGGGAATCCCGGGCCCGGGCCGCCCGTTCGATTCCCAATTCCACCTGGCGGGCGTACCCGCCGAATTCCTGCCCCAGGGTCATCACCACCGCGTCCTGGAGGTGGGTGCGTCCGATCTTTTTAACTGACTCGAATTCCAGGCTTTTCGCCGCCAAGGTCGACCGGGTCTTTTCCAGGGCCGGGATCAGTTTTTCCTTGAACGCCGACGCGGCGGCGACGTGCAGGCAGGTCGGGATCACGTCGTTGCTCGATTGCCCCAGGTTGACGTGATCGTTGGGATGCACCGGGCTTTTGCCGCCCCGGCGGCCGGTCAGGATTTCGTTGGCCCGGCCGGCAATGACCTCGTTCGCGTTCATGTTGGTGGACGTCCCGGAACCGGTCTGGAAAACGTCCACCACGAACTGCTCGTCCCAGGCGCCCGCGGCGGTCTCGCCCGCGGCCTGGACGACGGCCCGGGCGACCTCCTCGGAAAGCCCGCCCAACTCCAGGTTGACCGCGGCGGCGTGCTTTTTAATCAAACCCAACGCCCGGATGAACCCCCGGGGAAACCTCAGCCCGCTGATGGGAAAATTATCCGCCGCCCGCTGGGTTTGGGCGCCGTAATACGCTTCCCGGGGGACCCGGACGACGCCCAGGGAATCCTCTTCCTCGCGATATTCCATGTTTCAGACCTTTTTTCCGGCGCGCTCGATTTCCCGCTTAATGGTGTTGATGGCCTTGGTCACCTTGATCTCCTTGGGACAGACCCGGGTGCATTCGAAATGATTCACGCACCCAAAGGCGCCGTCCGGGCTGTTCACTTGCTCGAGCCGGGAAACCTTCTCGTCGTCCCGGGAATCGAAAATGCGGCGAAAGGCCTGCACCAGGGGCGCCGGCCCCAGGTACTGCCCGTTTTCCGCGGTCACCGGGCAAGCGGCCGTGCAACAGCCGCACAGGATGCACCGGATAACCTCGTCGATCTTCTTGCGGTCTTCCGGACTCTGCAACCGTTCCTTTTCCGGGGGTGGAAGATGAGAAACCAGGAAGGGCCTGACCGAGGCGACCCGGGCCAGGAAAGGCTCCAGGTCCACGATTAGGTCCCGCAGGACCCTAAAGGACGGCAAGGGCTCGATGACCACTTCGACGCCCCGGAACTGTCCGGCCAGGGCCTGGCACGCCAGGGCGCAACGGCCGTTGATCCTGACCGCGCAGGACCCGCAAACCCCGTGGGCGCAGGACAGGCGGTAAACCAGGGTCCCGTCCAACTCCCACTTGATCTTGTTCAGTCCATCCAGGATGCGGTCGCCCGGTTCGAGGTCGAGATCGTATTCCCGGAAATACGGTTTTTCGTCGGTCCGGGGATTGAATCTTTGGATTTTGAAGTGCATGTCCATGATCAATACGTCCTGGGCTTGGGTTGAAAACGGGTGATCGCGACCGGTTTATACGACAGGACCGGACCTTGCGGTCCCGACCGGACCAGGGTGTGCCGGAGCCAAGCCGCGTCGTCCCTGGCCGGGTAATCTTCCCGGTAATGGGCGCCCCGGCTTTCGGTCCGGGCCTGGGCCGAAACGAGAATGGCCTCGGCCAGTTCAAGCTGGGATTCTAGTTCAAACACTCCGGTCAGATCGGTGTTGTAAACGTCGGAGCGGTCTTCCAGGGCGACGTCCTTGAAACGCCCGCGCAGCTCCCGGACCGACGCCAAGCCCTGGGCCAGGCCCCGCTCGTCCCGGTACACGGAACAATATTCCATCATGGCGGCCTGCAAGAGGGAACGAAGCCGAGACGCCTTTTCGCGGCCTGGTGAATTTTTCAGGGCCGCGATCCGGTCCGCGGCCCCGGCCCCGACGCCGTCCGGAAGCGCGGCGAAGGCAAGGTCGCCCGCGGTTTCGGCCATGGAGACCCCGGCCCGGCGGCCGAAAACCAGGAGGTCCAGCAGGGAATTGCAGCCCAGCCGGTTGGCGCCGTGGACGGAGACGCAGGCGCATTCTCCGGCGGCCCAAAGCCCTTCCACGATCTTGCCGGCCGCGTCCAGGACCCGTCCGTCCAGGTCCGTGGGGATGCCGCCCATCATGTAGTGGCAGGTCGGGGTCACGGGAATGGGCTTTTCCGCCGCGTCCAGGCCCAGGTAAATCCTGGCGAAGGACGTGATGTCGGACAACCGCTCCGCCAGCTTTTCCCGGCCCAGGTGGGTTACGTCCAGGTCAACGTAGCCGCGCCCGCCGATGCCCCGACCGGCCCTGATTTCGGTGGTGATGGCCCGGGCCACCACGTCCCGGGGGGCTAGGTCCTTGATGGTGGGGGCGTAGCGTTCCATGAACCTTTCCCCCAGCTTGTTGCGGAGTATCCCGCCCTCGCCCCGGGCGGCCTCGGAAATCAAGATGCCGAGGCCGTGAATGCCGGTGGGGTGGAATTGAATGAATTCCAGGTCTTCCAGGGGCAGCCCGGCCCGATAAACCGCGGCCTGGCCGTCCCCGGTGTTGGCGAAGCAGTTGGAGGAAGTTTGAAAAAGCTTGCCGAAGCCGCCGGTCGCCAGCATGACGGCCTTGGCCCGGAAAACTTGAACTTCCCCGTCGGCCAGCCGATAGGCGGTCACCCCCGCGACCTTGCCGTTGTCCAGGAGCAAATCCAGGAGCTGATATTCGGAATAAACCTTTATTCCCCGCTTCAAGGCCTCGCCGTACAGGGCGTCCAGGATGACCCGGCCGGTGCGGTCGGCGGCGTACGCGGCCCGCTTGACCGGGGCCGCGCCGAAATCCCGGGTGTGCCCGCCGAAGGCCCGCTGGGCGATCTTGCCGTCCGCGGTGCGGTTGAAGGGCACGCCCAGGTGTTCCAGTTCATAGATGGCCCGGGGGGCGTCCCGGGCCAGGATTTCGGCCGCGTCCTGGTCGGCGAGGTAGTCTCCGCCCTTGACCGTGTCGTACATGTGCCAATCCCACTGGTCCGGCTCCTCGTTGCCCAGGGCCGCGCCCACGCCGCCCTGGGCCGCGCCGGAATGGGACCTGGTGGGGAAGACCTTGCTGACGACCGCCACATCGGCCCGGCCGGACGCTTCCAGGGCGGCCCGGAGGCCGGCCAGGCCGGTCCCGACGATGATCACATCATGTTTTTTTATCATGTCGCGGGCCCCTATTTGTCGCGTTGGCCGAGGTCCTGGTATTGGCAGCCCATGAGGCCGCAATAATCGCCGACGTAATCGGCCTGGGGCCGATACAGGGCCGGCTTTTCCTGGGCTTCCGCGAAAACTTCCTCGATGATATGGGCGGACCAGCCCGCGATCCGGGACATGGCGAAAATAGGGGTCATGAGGTCCGGCGGGATGCCCATCATGAAATAAACCGCGGCGCTGCGGAAGTCGACGTTGGGTTGGATGCCCGTTTTGCCCCGGCTCGCGAATTCAGCCAGGGCCGCGGTTTCGATGCGGTTGGACAGGTCCGACCACTTCAGGCCCAAGTCGCGGTCCAATCGGGCGCCTATTTCCTGGAGAATCTTGGCCCGGGGGTCCCCGGTTTTATAAACCGCGTGCCCCAGCCCCATTATTTTCCCGCCGTCGGCCAAGCGCTTTTTCACCCAACCGGGAATGTCCGGTTCGTTTTCCAGCTCCAACAGCATCTTCATGACTTCGGTGTTCGCGCCGCCGTGCAGGCTGCCGGACAGGGCGCCCAGGCCGGCCGTCACCCCGGCGTAAATGTCCGCCATGGTGGATACGACTTCCCGGCAAGCGAAGGTCGAGGCGTTGAAGGTGTGGTCGGCGTGAAGAATCAGGCAGACGTCCAGGTCCCTGGCCGCGGCCGGGTCCGGCTTTTGCCCGGTGAGCATCCACAGGAAGTTGGCGGCGTGGTCCAGGGACTCGTCCGGCTCGACGGGTTCCAGGCGGTTCCGGATTCGCTGCCAAGCGGCGGTCAGGGTGGGCAGGCGGGCGATGAGCCCCATGGCCCGCCCCGCCACCGCGGACCGGGACGCGGCGCCGGGCGTGGGATCGGCCATGGCCAAAAGCGGGACGGCCGCCATGAGCACGTGCATGGGGTTGGCGTCCTTGGGCCATTTTTTCATGTTATCGAGGATGAACCCCGGGACCCGGCGGGCCTTGGTTATTTCCCTGGAAAAATAGTCGAGTTCAAATCGACTGGGCAGGGTCCCGTGGAGCAGCAGGTAGGCTGTTTCCATGAAGGTCGACTTGGCGGCCAGTTCCTCGATGCGGAACCCGCGGTAAATCAGGATGCCTGTTTCTCCGTCGATGAAACTGATCTTGGAATCGGCCACGGTCACGCCCCGCAGGCCGGTATTTTTAACGCGCACGGTTTCCGCCATTATTATGTTTCTCCTTTTTTATAGTAATTCGGCCGGATAAAGACCGGCCGCGTTTTAGCGCGGACGGGCCAGGTTGAGCGCGCCGCCGGCGACCAGCAAGGCCCTTTCCCGGGCCGAGGCCTCGAGAACGGTCGGGATGACGCGCCCATCCAGCAGCACCGGTATTTCCCGGGACCCGGCCGCGACCAATTTCCCGACGTCCGGAAGGACAATCTCCGCCCCCACCCGGAACAGCTCGTAATCCATGGGATCGGCGAAGGTCAGGGGCAATATTCCGAAATTGAAAAGGTTCGATTTATGAATCCGGGCGAAGCTTTTGGCGATCTTCACCCGAACCCCGAGATGCCGGGGGGCCAGGGCCGCGTGTTCCCGGGAAGAGCCCTGGCCGTAATTTTCCCCGGCAATGACCGCGACCGCTGGCAGGCCCTTGGCTCGGGCCGGAAACCCGGGGTCGATCCGACTGAAAACGAATTCACTGATGGCCTCGATGTTGGACCGCAGGGGTAGGATTTCCGCTCCGGCGGGCATGATGCCGTCGGTGGAAAAATCGTCCGCCACAATGATCCCCACCGAGGCGGCCAGGGATTCGGGCAGGGGACTGAAAGTCGGCAGCGGCTTGATGTTGGGCCCCCGTTCCACCACGGTTTTTTTTCTGTCCCGGGAGGGCGCTTCCAGGGACCCGCGATCGATGATGTATCTTTCCGGGTCCTTGACCAAGACGTATTCCATTTCCGAGGCCAGGTCCCGGGGATCGGTGATGACGCCCTTGAGGGCCGAGGCCGCGGCCGTTTCCGGCGAACAAAGATAAACCCGGTCGCCCTTGGTCCCGGAGCGTCCCGGAAAATTCCGGGGAAAGGTCCGCAGGCTCACCTGGCCCGTCCCCGGCGCCTGCCCCATGCCGATGCACCCCAGGCACCCCGGCTCGTGGACCCGGGCGCCGGCCAGCAGCAGGCTCGTGAGCCCCCCGTCCTCGCCCAGGTTGACCAGGACCTGCTTGCTGCCGGGGTTGATATTGAGTTCCACGGCGGGATGGCGGTGGCGTCCCTTCAAAATGAGCGCGGCGACCATGAGGTCCCGGTAGGAGGAATTGACGCTGGAACCGATTATGACTTGGTCGACCCCAAGCCCGGCCGTCTCCCTGACCCGCGCCACGTTGCCGGGGGATGAGGGACAGGCGATCAAGGGTTCCAGGGACGAAAGGTTGATTTCCTCGTATTCGTCGTACCCGGCCCCTTCGTCGGCGGACCAGGGAGAAAACGCCTCTTCCCGCTCCTGGGCCGCCAGGTATTCCCGGGTCCTCTCGTCGGCTGGAAACACCGTGCCGGTCGCCCCTAGTTCGGTGCCCATGTTGCCGATGGTTTCCCGGTCCGTGGCCGACAGGTTTTTCACTCCCGGCCCGTAATATTCCACTATTTTCCCCACGCACCCCTTGACCCCGAATCGCCGGAGCATTTCCAGGATCACGTCCTTGGCGCTGACCCAGGCCGGAAGCTTTCCGGTCAACCTGACGCCGAGAACCAGGGGACAGTGGAAGTAGTAAGGTTGTCCGGCCATGGCCAGGGCCACGTCCAGGCCCCCGGCGCCCAGGCCCAGCATGGAAATCCCGGCCGCGCCCGGCGTATGGCTGTCGGCCCCGAGCAGTATTTTTCCGGGGACCCCCAGCCGCTCCATGTGAACCTGATGGCTGACGCCGTTTCCCGGGGGGCTGAAATACAGCCCGTACCTGGCCGCGGCGGTCATCAGGTAGCGGTGGTCGTCGGGGTTCTTGAAATCGGTTTGAAGCAGGTTGTGGTCCACGTACTGGGCTGCGACTTCCACCTTGACGCCTTCAAACCCCAGGGCCTCGAATTCGAGCAGGGCCATGGTCCCGGTGGCGTCTTGAAGCAGGGTCTGATCGATGCGGACGCCGATCTCCTCGCCGGGAGTCAACCGCCCGTCCACCAAATGACTTTCCAAAATTTTTTGCGTCAGATTCCTGGACATACCCGTTCCTTTTCTTGCCCCTGCATTTTGGAAATGAGTCAAACAGGCCCCCGGGCCCGGTCGCCACGCCGTCCGGCTTGGCGGGAAACGCCGTTTTCCCGCCGGGTCCGGGGCGGCAAATTCTACATAAAGGCGTCGATCTCCCGTTGGAGCAGGGCCGGATCGGTTTTTCTTCCCACCAACGGCCCCGCGCGAAGCACGCCGGAAGCCTGCTCGTAACTTGGCCGGTCCGGGTTGACGTAAAACACGCCGATGGGAATGCGGTCGCCCCATTCCCGGGCTTTTTCCACCGCCGCGGCCAAGTCCCGGACGTCGTGACCGGTCTGGTTGAGGTCGTAAACCCTGTCGTTATACCATTTGAAGGTATGCAGCTTGTCGAAGCTGAGGCAGGGCTGAAGAATGTCCAAAACGGAAAAACCTTCCGCGCTTATCGCTTGCTTGATCATGTCCGTCAGGTGGACCGCGTTGCCGGCGTAGGCCCGGGCCGTGAAGGAAGCCTCCCCGACCACGGCCAGGGCCAGGGGATTGAAAGGCGCGGCGAACACGCCGTGGGGCTGGATTTTGGTGACGACTCCCGCGTCGGTTGTCGGCGAAGCCTGGCCTTGCGTCAGGCCGAACACCTTATTGTTGTGGGCCAACAAGGTAACGTTCACGTTGCGCCGGATGGCGTGGATAAAATGATTGCCGCCCTCGCCGTACATATCCCCGTCCCCGCCGACGGCCAGGACCGGCAGGCCGGGGTTGACCATGCGCGCGCCTTCCGCCACTGGCAGGGCCCGGCCGTGCAAGCCGTTAAAAAAATTACACCTCATATAATGCGGGGTCTTGCCGGCCTGGCCTATTCCGGATACGACCGCCACTTCGTGGGGGCTGTAACCCAGTTCGGCCAGGGCCTTTTTCAAGGACGCCAGGATGGCGAAGTTGCCGCAGCCCGGGCACCAGGTGATGGGAAAATCGTTATCGAAATCCTTGGCCGTCGGACTCATTGCAGCACCTCCCTCTTGAAGGAATCGACTATTTCGGCGGGGGTAAAGGGCCGGCCGGTGAATTTTCGGATGAACCCGTCCGGTTTTTTTAAAATTTCCATCTGCATGAGATGAGCGAGCTGCCCGCTGTAATTGCCCTCCACCGCGAACCAGCGGCTGACTCCCTCCAACAACCCCAAGGCCGCTTCCCGGGGAAACGGCCACAATTCGCTGAAAATTACGCCCTTGACCGAAAGGCCGTCCTCGTTCAGGGTCCGGACCGCCTCCTCCAGGGCCCCGAGGGTCGCGCCCCAGCCGACCAGGGCCAGCTCGGCCCCGGCATCGCCGAACACCAGGGGAGGGCTGATTTCCCGGGCCAGGCCGTCCATTTTGCGGAGCCTCTTGTCCATTTGGGCGATCCGCATGCGGGGGTCCTCGGAAATATGGCCGACCTCGTCATGTTCGTGGCTGTCCACGCCGATCTCCAGGGGAAACTGGCCTGGGACCGCGCGCGGCGAAATCCCGGAATCGGTCAGGAGATACCTTTTATATTGCTTTATCCCGGCGGCTTGCTCCGGGGTCAGCAGATGCCGTTCCAGGGCCAGGCCCGAGACATCGAACCGGTCCTCGGTAAAATAGGAATTGGCGAAATAATGCTCCGTCAGAATTATCGCGGGTATCTGATATTTTTCCGCCAGATCGAAGGCCTTGATGGTCCCGTGAAAGGCTTGGCGGGCGTCTCCCGGCGCCAGGATCAGGCGCGGAAACTCATCCTGCCCGGCGTGAAGCGTGAACAGGAGGTCGGCCTGCGCGGTCTTGGTGGCCATGCCCGTGGACGGCCCGGGACGTTGGCCGTTGACGATGACCAGGGGCGTTTCGGTGATGCCGGCCAGGCCCAGTGCTTCCACCATGAGGCTGAACCCGCCGCCCGACGTGGCGGTCAGGGACCGGACCCCGGCGAAGGACGCGCCGATGGCCATGTTAACGGCGGCGATCTCATCCTCGGCCTGCTCGACCACCAGCCCGAATTCGTCGGCCTTGCCAGCCAGGTAAACCATTATGCCCGTGGAGGGGCTCATCGGGTACGCGCTCATGAATCGACACCCCGCGACCAGGGCCCCCAGGGACACGGCCTCGTGCCCGGTAATCAGCAGGCGGGGCTCCGACTTTTCGGCCGCGATCCGAGCGCCCCGGTAGACCGGCGCCTGTTTGACGACGTACTCGTACCCGGCCCGGGCCGCCTGGGCGTTCCCCCGGGCCGCCTCGGGTTTGTCGGAATAATATTCCTGGAAAAAGTCGTCCATCCGGCCGACCTCCCAACCCAGGACGGCCATTATTCCGCCCACGGCGACGGAATTGGAAAACAAGGCCCGGCCGCCGGTTTCGACGGCCAACCGTTCCAGGGGCAGCCCCAGGAAACGAGGGTCGCCCTCGATCCCCCGGCTCTGTTCGGAATCGAACAGAACCAAGCCGCCGTCATGCAGCTCGCCCAGGTGCTTGTCGATGCTCTGCTGGTCCAGGGCGACCAGGATATCCAGGGGCAGGGCCAGGGTCTTGACCGGAATTCGGCTGACCCGGAGTTGAAAGGTGTTGTGCCCGCCCCGGATGCGGGACTGTATTTCCTGTCCGGCGAAAACCCGACCGCCGCCCCGGACGAAAATCTTGGCCAGGACATAACCAATGGTCTGCAATCCCTGTCCGGCGGCCCCGGCGACCATGATATTCAGATCGTTCGTCATTTCGTTAGCTCCCCTCGCTGGATTTCGGTTTCCGGCCCGCCTCGGGGCTTCCCGGATCAGTCCAGGCCGTATTTTTCCTTTAACACCGCCGCCGCCGCCCGGATGTTATCCTTGATTATGCCGGCGGAGCGCTCCATGTCCGGCCGAATGTCCTCGACCGGTAATTCGAGTATTTTGTCGACCCCGTCCGGCCCGATCCGTCCCGGGACCCCGAAGCCGATGGAATCGAGCCCGTCGTCCTCGGTCAGGAGGCCATATTCCTTTTCGATAATAGCCACGATCGGCTGGATTTCCCGTTCGCCCTTGATAATGCAGCGGAGCATCTCGCAGGCCGCCTTGGCCGGGCCGGCCGAGGCGCTCTGGCCCGTCTCGTTGACGAAATGAGTCCCGCCCTTCTTGGCGTTGTCGATCACTTCCTCGATCTTCCCGGCGTCAACCCCCTCGGACCGGGCCAGGATGTCCAGGGGGATGCCGTTGGCCGTGAAATAACGCGGGCTGGCCGCCATGGCGTCGCCGTGGTCGCCGAACACGAGGCCCCGCATGTCGTTCCCGGACAAGCCCAATTCCCCGGCCAGGGCCAGGCAGATTCTCCGCGCGTCCAGGTTTCCGGCCTGGCCCATGATGTTGGCCCGGGGAAACCCCGACACCTTGTACCCCACCCAGGTCATGGCCGTGACCGGGTTGCCCATGAAAACCAGGATGGGCAGGTCGCCGACCCGGCAGCCCTGGTAAAGGCTTTTGATTTCCCGGCAGGTTTCGGCGATGGCCATGGTGTTCGCCGTCAAAAGGTCGTCCCGGCTCTGCCCGGGCCGGCGGGGGACCCCGACGCCGACGAAAATCACGTCCAGCCCGGCCATGTCCTCGATCCTGTTGGTCCCGCTTATCCGGGGGCGGCGGACGACATTGGCCTTGAGGTCGTTGACCCAGGCCGCCGCGCGGTTCTGGTGTTTATCCTTCGGCCGGCCGTAAAAAATGACTTCCTTGCCCAGGTCGGCGTCCACCAGGGACAAGACCACGTCCCGGGAGACGTTCCCGAACCCCCAGACCCCCACCCGGTCCCGTTCCCTGGCTCTCTCCACAAACACGCAGGTTGACGGAAAATCGAAACTCATATTCCACCTTATTCTTTTCCTAAAGGGTTAACCTGGATCGGTCCCGGCCCCGGCCGGGAGGCTTGATTATTTACCGAGACAAAAACCTTCCCGGGATGTTTTCCTGATCCGCCATTCGAAAAAAAGATAAGCTCCCGAATGCGAAAAAACAAGACGAACCCTTCGCGTCCCGCCCGCTTCCTTTTGGCGCCCCAGAGCGCGAATCATTCCCTTCCCGGCTGTTTCCGTCATGGTTCGCTTTTCCACAAGACCATCCATAAGATACTAGAGTATCCCCAAGTTATATTTTTTCAATCGCCGCCGTCGCCTTTCCGCAAAAAAACGTCATGCAAGCGCTTTTCCGTTTTTTCGGCGGGATTGACAAGAGCCGAAAGCTCCTATAACTTTAACCGGGTTCCAAGCCGACCGTCGGACGACCGGAGACAATCACGAGCGCCAAGCATTTTAATTCGGGGTGGCAGACAAGGAATGGCCGCGACAAAAGGCAAGCTTAAAATTCCCGCCAAGGCCTTCATGATGCAAAAACCGATGCTGCGTGTCTGCTACGCCCTCGCGCCCCTGACCCTGGCCGCCGTCTATTTCTTCGGATGGCGCGCTCTGGCCGTCACGGCGGTGGTCTTCCTGTTCGGCGTCGTCACGGAAGCCGTCTTCACCTTTCCCGAGGGCAAACCGGTCACTTCCGCGGTTTTTGTCACCTGCCTCGTTTTTTCCCTGTCGCTTCCTCCGGACATTCCCTTGTGGATGGCCGCGGTGGGGATCGTCTTTGGCGTGGCCATCGGCAAAATGGTTTTCGGCGGGTTCGGCCGGAATATTTTCAACCCGGCCATGGTCGGTCGTTGCTTCATTTACATCACCTTTCCCCTGCAAATGACCGGAGGCTGGACGCCGCCCCTCCAGGGCGGGGCGGCCGGTTTTCTGCACTGGTCCAACCCCATCGACGCCGTGACCAGGTCGACCCCCCTGGTAAGCCTGCGAACCGGCCTGGGCTTCGATCTTCTGGAACTCTTTCTCGGCAACGTCCCCGGGTCCATGGGCGAGACCTCGGCCCTGTTGATCATCCTGGGCGGAATATTCCTCCTTTATCTAAAAGCCGCTTCCTGGCGCCTGGCGGCGGGGTGCCTGGCCGGCGGGGTCCTGGCGGGAACGCTCCTGCACTTGGCCGGAATCGAAAGCGTCCCCTCTATTCTCCCGGCCCTCTTGGCCGGGTCGTTCCTATTTGGGATGTTCTTCGTGGTCACCGAACCGGTGACCAGCCCCAATTCCAAGACGGGTCAACTGATCTATGGTTTCGGCATCGGCGGACTGACCATCATTCTGCGGGGTTTTTCCAATTTTTCGGAAGGCGTCATGTTCTCCGTTTTAATATTCAACGCCTGCGCGCCATTGATCGATCAGGTCATCAAGGAAATCGAGACCCGCAAAAAAACGCGCGCCGCGAGGGCCGAAAATTGAAAAAATCACTTTTTTCGATTTTATTCATGTTTCTGCTCACGCTGGTTTGCACCGGCGCGGTCAGCGCGGTGAAGGTCTTCAGCGACGAAAGAATCGCCAGGAACCAGGAAATCAAGCTTCAAAAAGTCGTCCTCAAGGTCCTCGGCATTCCCATGCCGCCCGACGCCGTGGACGAGGATGCGGTGCGATTGTTTCATCAGCGGGTTCAACCGGTGGAAGTCGAAAATCAAACCTTTTACCTTGGCCGCCAGGCCCCGGGAACCGCCGTCCAGGGGATAGCCTTTCCGGTGGGCGGCCCCGGTTTTTGGGGGCCGATTTACGGACTGGTCGCCGTGACGCCGGAAGCGGACCGTATCATTGGCCTGGCCTTTTTCAAGCATTCCGAAACCCCGGGCCTGGGGGCCAGGATGACGGAGCCGTGGTTCACCGACCAATTCAAGGGACTGAAATTGCGCCCCCTGCCGGACGACCAAAATTATTTCCAGCTCAAGCCGGAGGGGTTCGAACACGCGCCGGGGGAACTGGACGCCATTACCGGCGCGAGCCGGACCAGCGCGGCCGTGGAATCGTTTTTGAACAAAGGCCTTCATCGCTTTCTGAATAATCCCTGGAGCCCCCTAAAATAGGAACGGGATAGGAATGGCTAAAAAAACAACCGGCAAGGAACTCTTCATCCAAGGGCTTTGGACCGACAACCCGGTGTTGCGGCAGATTCTGGGAATCTGTTCCACCCTGGCCGTCACCAACCTCATGGTCAACACCCTCGTCATGGACGTGGGGCTGATGTTCACCGTGCCCATGTCCAGCCTGACCGTCTCGCTCTTGAGAAAATACACGCCCCTGCGCATCAGGATGATGGCGCAGACCATGATCATCGCCACGTACGTGATCGCGTTCGACCTCGTGATCCAGGCCCACCTGCCCAAAATCAGCGAGGCCCTGGGGCCCTACGTGGGGTTGATCATCACCAACTGCATCGTCATGGGACGTTGCGAGGCCTTCGCCCGGCACAACCCGCCCTGGCCTTCCTTCGTGGACGGGCTGGCCATGAGCCTGGGCTACTCCCTGGTCCTGGTGGTTATCGCCCTGATCAGGGAGCCGCTCGGCTTCGGCACTTTGCTGGGATTCCGCGTCATGCCCGAGGGCTTCACCAACTGGACCATCATGGTCATGGCGCCGGGAGCTTTTTTCACCCTGGGCCTGCTGGTCTGGCTGCTCAAGGCCCGTTTCCCCATTGTCGGCGACGAATAAGGAAAAAGGGACGGTTATGGTTCAAGTCGACCCCTGGACGCTTTTTTTCGCCGCCATCCTCACCAATAACATTCTATTGACCAATTTTCTGGGGCTTTGCCCTTTCCTGGCCATGTCCCGGGAAGTCAAATCCGCCCTGGGCCTGGGCGCGGCCGTGGTCTTCGTCATGACCTGCACCACGGTCCTGAACTATTTGGTTTATTACCATATTTTGATTCCCTTGAACCTGGTCCACCTGCGGTACATCGTCTTCATCGTGGTCATCGCCGCCTTCGTCCAACTGGTGGAAATGGCCGTGGAACGTTTTTTTCCGGCCCTCTATTTCGTCCTGGGGATTTTCCTGCCCCTGATCACGGTCAACTGCGCCATCCTGGGGGCGTCCCTGTTCATGATCATCAGGCAATACAGCCTTATTCAAGCCGCGGCCTTCGGGGCCGGCAGCGGGATCGGCTGGATGTTGGCCATAATTCTCATCGGCTCCATCAGGGAAAAAATCGCCAAGGTCGGAAAGCTTCCCAAGGGCCTGGAGGGACCGGCCCTGACGCTCCTGATCGCCGGCCTGGTCTCCCTGGGATTCATGGCTTTCAGCGGCATCATTCAAATTCAATGACCAGTCGGACAAGACAATGACCCAGTTAATCACCAGCCTGCTGATCATCTGCGGTTTCGCGGCCGGGCTGGCCTTGTTGCTGGAAATCGCCGGACATTACCTCGCCGACTTCGGGGAAGCGACCATCGACGTCAACGGGAGCAAGGACCTCAGGGTCCGGGGAGGCAACCCGCTTCTTTCCACCCTGGGCGACGCCGGCATTTTCATCCCCTCGGCCTGCGGCGGACGGGGGACCTGCGCCTATTGCAAGGTCCGGGTAGTGGCGGGCGGCGGCCCGGTCCTGCCCACGGAAACGCCGTACCTCTCCCCGGCCGAACTCCAAAACCAAGTCAGGCTGGCCTGCCAGGTCAAGGTCCGGAACAACCTGAGCATCGTCATCCCCGAGGAACTCTTCCTGGTCAAGGAGTTCCGGGCCCGGGTGGACCGCATCGAAACCCTCACCCCGGTGATCAAGGGGCTGTGGTTTACCCTTCTTTCCCCGGCGGAAGGCCTGACCTTCAAGCCGGGTCAATACATCCAACTCGAGGTCCCCCGGTACGAACTGACCAAGGGTCCGGAATTCCGGGCCTTTTCCATAGCTTCGTCCCCGGTGGACCCCCAGCGCCTGGAACTGATCGTCACCCGGGCGCCGGAGGGACTGGTTGCGCTGTACGTGCACGACCATCTAAAGCCGGGAGACGTCCTGACGGTCCGGGGCGCGTACGGCGACTTTTACCTGCGGGAATCCGACCGGGACATCCTGCTGATCGCCACCGGGTCGGGGCTGGCGCCCATAAAATCGATCCTGCACCAGATCGAGCACAAGGGGATATCCCGCCAAACCAATCTCTTTTTCGGAGGGCGTCGCCCGGATGACCTTTATTTCAGCGATTACCTGAAGACCCTGGAAGAAAAACTGCCCAACTTCAAATACCGCCCCGTCCTGTCCCGGGTCGAGGCCGCCGACGAGTGGACCGGCGACACGGGCCGGGTCACGGACCTGATCAAAAAGTACGTGCCGGAAAACGCGGCCCTGGACGCCTACATCTGCGGCGCCCCGCCCGTGGTGGAATCCTGCATCGCGGCCCTCAAGGCCAAAGGCGTGCCGGAGACGCAAATTTTCTTCGATAAATTCGCCTGAGACACGACTTATATCTTTATGGGCCAGGCCGGCGCCTCGTGGCTTTCGCTGGTTATTCCTTGGTTCCGCGGGTGACTTCTTTCAAAGACATCCATTCTTATTTGATTTTATCTCATTTTTCCATTATTCGCTGGTTCCAAAGCTCTAGCTTGGGAACCCGGGAATGGGAAGCTCTAGCTTCCCCGCTTTTTCAGGGAAGCAACCACGGGGAATCAATGCGGTGTTTCAATTCCGTAGTCGTAGCGCGGCGGTAGGCATCGATATTAGTCGGTTTGAAATTTCATCCGTCTCGTTGAACCCATGATTGAAGGCTCGCCGGGCAGGGCCTCCCCCCGGGCCGTTGATCATGGGCGGGGGCGGGTTCGCTACATCTCTAGAGTGAGGAAGCTGGAGCTTCCCTGGCCTAGGTTCCCAAGCTAGAGCTTGGGAACCAGCCTTACTCATTTTCATTTGGCCATTTACCTTACATTTTCAACCGGCCGCCAACATCCCGCGTTACGAACGTGGGAACAACGGCGGCGGACATGGCCACTACGCGCCCGGTGCGCTCGGCCTGAAAGAGGCGATAACAAATTAAAAAAATAGTTCTCGGGCCTTGCAAGGCCGCGCTTGATAGCCTGTGGCAAATGCCGCGGGGACTCGACAACGGATTGTAAATCGTGTAATATTGACACAAAAATATAGCTGTTTTTGTGTCAGGTCAATCATGAAGAGAAACTGAAAAACGGTAGATAATCAATTGGTTAGCAGAATACTTGGACATCGATGGCATTAAGATAGGAGACCGCCATTTGGTGCGCTATGCACACCCTACAATGTAAATTATCCTATGTACATTAGCGACCTATCAACGTGAGCAGTCTGTCCTTGAAGGCCAGAAAGCTGGGCATATCGATTTTTTCACAGTCAATTCTCCTGTCACTGACCATTTCACAAAGCTGCACTCGCGAGGGCCGGCCATGAAGTATTTCCGCCAACTCGTCCTTGAGGGCGTTGGGTGAGTCGTCATTGCCCGAACGGTTTTCCAGAGCATTACACCCCTGATAAGGATTATTTTTTACGGAACATATGATCCAGGCCTCGGACTTTGGTTTGGGAATCATCGGGACGCCCTGCTCGAACCCCTCCGCCAAAAATCCATTGACCATTGAATTCCATATATCTTGCCAGTGTCCACGACCGGCGGAAGCTGTTCCGTCCGAATCATGAAATAGAACGGCTATGACGTCATCAGCGAGTTCTTCCATTTTATCCTTCGCACACAAGGCCAGTGCTCTGGCATTTTGGTAAAAATAGCGGGTTTCCTTTGGAATATTGACGCCAGGGAGTTTCAATGACCTATTTTGATTCTTGAATCCGGACGCTCTACTCACGAGTTCCCTTTTCGAAACATAGCCGTAATATCGTGTCTCCATAAATGAAAAATTGAGTTCCTGTTCAACGATTTGCGAAACGATAATCGCCATCGGCCCCTGTTGGTGGCGGCTTCCTTCACACGCAGTCATATTATCGGGACAAAGGCCCATGTCTGTCGGCCCTTCCCCGCTGAGGAGGAAATACATTTCACCGCCCCGCCACGTCGAGGCTTCGAATTTCTTCGATCAGGTCAATCAGATTTGTATCGACAAACACTTCTCCTGGTCCCATCACCGTCAATTTCTCGGCAATGGATGGAATCGAGAAGAATTGAATCGCTTTCGTCGAACCTTCCGGCGTCTTGTAGAGGTAAATCACTCCTGACTTCGCGATCTCGTCGCTGAGGTAGTTGAGGATCATCGGGCTGTGCGTCGTAACAAGCACCTGCTTGTCGGTCGAGGTCAATGCTTCAATTACGAACTCAACGAGTTCGGGATTAATGCCATTCTCAATTTCGTCGAACAGCAAAAAGCGGCCCCCTGACTCAAGCGCGGCCAGAATGGCAATCAGACGCAGCATCCCATCGTTTATATGGCGAGCCTCCGTGGTCATCCGTGGAAATAAGCTGACTTGGTTAGACTCCTGGCCCCAATATTTCTCTGTAATCTCTAGCTGTTTCCAGCCCGACCTTAGCGATTTGATATCCAGGTTGTCAAGCAAAGGGTAAACGGCCCTCAATCGTTTCGCCAATTCGCCACACTTTGACGGTCCAAGCTCGGAAAGAAATGCAGCGAGATTCTGACCTCCCAAGCCGAGCGACCCGGAAGATACCCTGGTTCGTTGACGCAGGTATTCAGGGGAAAACAGGTCAAGGGACTCGACCGCCGTCATGAGGTTCTTACTTTCAAGAATTGGCTGGGGGAGTAGACCTTCCTTCAAGACTGAGAGAATTGAGCCCTCGTAATCAAATGTGATCTCCGACTTCCGGTCATCCCCATCCCGCCACCTAATTCGCCCCTTGGCGACTTCCAGGAAGGATTGATCCAGACCAATTCGCTCTCGTGTACAACGATTCTCCGATGGATTATAGCTTGCGTCCCAACGTCCGGCTTCTTGGCCGTGCTCATCCGTAAAAGACACAATTAAGTCGATGTTCATTCTTCTCGTCAGTTTCGACTTGAGGTCGGAAGGTTCCCATTTTCTTTTATTCAGCCAACCCTTCATGCCGCCTCTGACAAGCTGGGAGGCGAAATCGAGGAATTGAAGAACCGTTGACTTGCCCGAACCGTTCAGCCCGATCAGGCAGTTGAACTGTGCAAGCTCAATTTTGAAATCAACCAGCGACTTGAAATTTTTAACCTCAATGGACTTTATTCTCATGGTTTTCTCTTGATATTTTAGTATAAAAATGCCCGCCGGGCATTTTCATATAAACTGCTCATGCCGCCTGCCGGCCGGCGCAACGAGACATGAAAATTTTCGAACACACATCTTTTTCGTACTAGAAATGGTAAAGCCAGGGCTTTGCCACTCTCCGGCTGGTTCACTTCCAGCCGATTCCCAAGTTAGTATTTAGCAACAATTTTTCTTGTATTTTTCGTAGGTTGGGTTAGCCGGCCGAGCTGTATCGGCTTCGACGGGTCTATTTCCGGCGTAACCCAACAGCCCCTATCTTCATATAAATATTGTGACCGCCTGGCCGGCGGTCCTAGCTTGTAGGGTGTGCAACGCGCACCATCTTTCACGCATGGCATTCAGTTAAGAGATAGGCCCTGGTACAATCGCCGCTTTCGCCAAGCGACCGGAAAAGCGCTTCCACATAGAATACAATTCTCAAGCCCCCATAAAAACCGCCGGGCATAGCGGCCCTCCCGGGGAAAACCGCTAGGCCCGGCGAATGTTGGACCTGATCGAAAAAACCAGAGGGGGCTAGGCCGATTTTTTCCCTTCGCAGAACTGTTTGCCGGTCTGGGGGAAGATGGCGCAAGTGATCACGTCTTCCTCGCAACAAGCGTATTCCTTGGTCTGCTCCCTGACTTTTTCCATTTCCGGCTCCAAGACGTCCCCGGGCCGCACTTCGTATTCCTCGTGCTTGCCGCCCTTGCCTTTTTTCAGGACCTTTTCCCTGACTTCCGGGTCGATGGGGGTCGGGGTCTTGCCGTACAACCCCTGGACAATGCCCCTTGTTTCCTGGGTGACGAACTTGTAGGGCCCAAGCAGGACGTTCAAGACGGCCTGCACGCCCACAATCTGGCTGGTGGGGGTGACCAGGGGCGGAGTGCCGAGTTCGCGCCTGGTCCTGGGAATTTCCTTGTACACATCGGCCAGGCGGTGAACGGCCTTCTGCTCCTTGAGCTGATTGACCAGGTTGGAGATCATCCCGCCCGGCACCTGGTGCAGCAGCACGCCGGTGTCGATGGTCGACATTTTGGTGTCGTCGAGCAGTTTCTTGTAATTCGAGGCCACTTCCTCGAGTTTCTGGCTCAACTCGACCAGAAGGTTCAAGTCTAGGCCGGTGTCCCGGGGCGTGTCGATCAAGGCGGCCACGATGGGCTCCACGGCGGGCTGGGAAGTGCGGAGGCCGAAAGGCGCCAGGGCGCAGTCCACGATGTCGACTCCCGCTTCCGCCGCCTTCAGGTAGCTCATGGACGCCATGCCGCTGGTGTAGTGGGTGTGCAGGTGAATGGGGGCCTTGCATTTCTTTTTCAGGGCGGTCACCAGGTTGTAGGCGTCATAGGGCGCGATCAAGCCGGCCATGTCCTTGATGCAGATGGTGTCGGCGCCCATGTCCTCGAGTTGACCGGCCTTGTCCAGGTAATACTGGAGGTTGAAAACGTCTCCGCCCATGCGGCGCTCGGTCAGGGAGTAGCAGATGGTCCCCTGGAAGTGTTTTCCGTTTTTCTTGACCACTTCGACGGAGGTTTCGAAGTTCCGAAAATCGTTGAGGGCGTCGAAAACCCGAAAAACGTCGATGCCCACTTCGCACGACTTATCCACAAAGGCCCGCACCACGTCGTCGGCGTAGTTACGATACCCGACCAGGTTCTGTCCCCGCAACAGCATGGAAAAAGGAGTTTTCTTGATGTACTTCTTCAGGGTCCGGGGCCGTTCCCACGGGTCTTCCTTAAGGAAGCGGTGCATGGTGTCAAAAGTGGCGCCGCCCCAGACCTCGCAGGCCCAATAACCGACCTCGTCAATCCTTTCGGCCAAGGGCAGCATGTCCTCGGTCTTCATCCTGGTGGCCAAAAGCGACTGGTGCCCGTCCCGCAGGGTGGTGTCCAATATCTTGAGAGGGGTCTTGTTGTCTCCAAAAGCTTGATCAGTCATTTCCTTCGCTCCTTAAAAGAAATTGATCGACTTGTCGATGTGGATAGCCAGAAGAATTTATACCATAGTAAAGCTCACTGTCAATGAACCCTATTCACCTTTTTACAAAAATCTTGATTATTAAAATATAAATTAATAAAATAAGCTAATAAAACCCCGTTCCACCCCGCCGGCCCGAAGCCTCTCCGCCCTTAAAAAATTTTTCCAAAAAAAATTCCCTTTCCTTGATCATTTGTGATAGCTTTCCGGTGGCGATTTAAGCGCCTCCTTTCAACCGGAAGGGGGCGGCATCCATGCTCCCAACCAACCACGCAGGGAAAGACACTGGATGGAACTAGGCTTCTTGCCGGAATATAAATCTCCACCAGCACTAGGGGATAGTCTTCATCCCCGCAAGCTCGAGGATTTGGTCAATTATCCCCCGCGACCGTATTCCAGCCTGGAAGTCGAGATTTCCACCCGCTGCAACCTCTCCTGCCCGTCCTGCCCGCGGACGACCTTTAAACGCACTTGGCTGGACCAGGATATGAGCCTCGGGCATTTCGAACAGCTTTCGGCCCACTTCAACCAATTCGAGACCATTTTCTTCCGCGGTTGGGGCGAGCCGTTGCTGAACCCGCTTTTTCCCGAAATGGCGCGGCTGGCCTACCAGAGCGGCGCGCGGCTGGCCCTGGCCACCAACGGCGTGCTCCCCCTCGACCAGGGGTTGTGGCCCTATTTCGACACGATCATTTACCGACTGGAATGCGGCCGGGCCCGGACCTACGAACGCCGCAATCCCGCGGCTCAGTTCGGCCGGGTGATTTTCAACATCAGCCAGGTCCTGCACCAAAGAGATTCCCAGTCCGCCCATCGCCCCCAAATAGTGATCATTTTCGCCAAAAACAGATACACCCTGAACGAGCTGCCCATATACATGGATACGGCCATTCGGCTGCGGCCGGACCGGGTGATCTTTTATCAGCCCTGTTTTCATCCGCGAGCGGCGGACTGGCGCGGGGAGTTGCCCGGAGAGGTCGACCCGGGTTTGTTGCTGAAAATAGACGAACGGCTGAAGGCCATGGCCGCGGACGCCCAGGTGGAACTGATCAATCAGAAAGTCGATTTCGACCGCCCCAAGGGCCATCACTGCGTCATGGGCGAACGGCGGTCGCTGTTCCTGAATTGGAAGGGCCAGGCGGCCCTCTGTCGGTTCGGCGCCCTACCCGTGGCCGGCGGGACCTACAGTCACTACCAGGACGGGCGCTTGACCCAGAGTCGCGTGGTATTCCTGGGCAGCCTGCTGCAAAACGGACTGGACGAGATCGCCAAGAGTTGGGCCATGCGGGAACTTCGGGCTTCCTGCCGCCAGGGCGGTCTTCTCTTTAAAACCAGGCAGAACACGCTGAAAAAACACACCTGTTATAAATTCAAGGGCTCCAAGGGCCAAGTCCTCAGCCTGGGCGACGCCAGGATCAAAAGCGGCGTCTACTCCGGGCGATAACCGGCAGCAGCGTCTCCCTAACGGTCTCGATCACCTGCCGGGCCGCGGTCCGGGCTTCCGCCCAGGTAGTCTTATCCACGCAATAGGGCTGGTCCCTCAACTTTTTTTCCCGATACCCCTGGGGCGCGATCTTGTCCCGGAATGATTCCGGCAGGTCCTCGGGCGGTTCCACGTCGTTGACCTTCGCCCAGAACAAGGTCCAGGCCCGGGCCACGTTGACGATGTTGTACCCGCCCCCGCCCAGGGCCAGCCACGGCAGCCCGAGGTCTTTCAACATGTCGGCGGCGGACAAAAAACCATTGGTGGTCAGGCACAGGTTGGTCAAGGGGTCGGTGCGCAGGGCGTCGACGCCCAACTGCGTGACCAGGACGTCGGGCTCGTAGGCCCGAATGAGGTCCGGGACCAGGTTTCCGAAAACATGGAGAAACAGCTCGTCATCCGTCCCGGGAAGCAAGGGCGCGTTGACCGAGAAGCCCTGGCCGCGCCCCCGCCCGGTCTCGTAAACGAAACCGGTCCCGGGGAAAAGAGTTCGGCCGTGCTGATGAAGGCTGATGGTCAAAACCTGGTCGGTGTCGTAAAACGCTTCCTGGACCCCGTCGCCGTGATGGGCGTCCAGATCGACGTACGCCACGCGCAAGCCTCTTTTCCGCAACTCCAAAATGGCCAGGACGATGTCGTTGATATAGCAGAAGCCCGACGCCTTCCTAGCATGGGCGTGGTGCAGGCCTCCGGCCATGTTGAACGCCAGGGTGCATTCCCGGTCCGCGACCAACCGGGCGGCCTGGAGCGAGGCCCCGGCCGTGAGCAGGGACCACTCCCACAGCCCCGGAAAAATGGGGTTGTCGCCAGGCCCTAGCCCATAGGCCTGGGCCTCGCCGGGGTCGTGACAGTCGCCCCGGCTGCATTTTTTCAAAATATCCAAATATTCCGGCCGATGAAAGGCGGCGATTTCCGCCGGATCGGCGGGGACCGTCCCCACCCGCAACAACCCGTCGAGGTCAAGAAGACCATAGGCCGTGATCAGGTCATGGGTAAGCTGGAGCCGTTCGATGCGCAAGGGATGGAAGGGGCCGTAGTCAAACTTGAAGTATTCCTCGGAATAGATGAAGGCTTTTTTGCCGTCCATGGAGCCCCCGGGTAAAGTTATAATTTTCGTTATGTTACAATTATTCCCGGAAAAAGGCAAGCTTGTCCTGGAGGCGGGCGGCTTTTTCATCCCGGACGGGGGGACGCCCCCCCTGGTGAAGCGAGCGTTTTCCAGGCGCAACCCGATTATTTACCATGTTCCTTTATTTTTTCTGGTTACTTTTCGCCGCGTGGGCGATAATAATTGTACTATGAGGGAATAAATGGACCGATCCCGAAAGAACCCGAGCTGATCAGCCCGGCGCCACAGGAACCTCGAACCGCATGAACACGTCGCGAACAAAAAACAACCGCGGTTTCACCCTGCTGGAAACCATCAGCGTGCTGGTGATACTGGGCGTCCTGACCGCCGTCGCCCTGGCCGCCATGTCCTCCAGCGACACGGTCCAGCCCGTGGTGGAAATCCAAATCCTCAAGGGCCACCTGCGGTTCGCCCAAGCCAAGGCCATGTCCGACGTGGTTGCCTGGGGGTTGGAAATCCAGTCCGGCTCCTACACCTTGCTCCGGGATTGGACGGACGCCGCCATCAACCTGCCGGGGGAAGATTCCAACACCCATGACCTGGCGGGGAGCCTGAGCCTGGGCGGCGACCTGGGAATTTACACCTTCGACTCGCGGGGGATTCCTTCCCGGAACGGGTCCGAATTGACCGCGAACGCCTCCCTGAGCCTCGACGGCGCGCCGTCCATCACCATCACCAGGGAAACGGGGTTCATCCCATGAAAAAAGAGAAGGGCTTCACTCTTTTTGAGCTGGTCCTCACCCTGGTCCTGGTGGCGGTCCTGGCCGCCATGATCGTCCCGGTCCTGGGCCCGGGGTTGTACGGCAGCAGCGAGCCCTTGGCCATGCTGGAGGACGGCCTGGCCCTCAACCAGGTCATGGCCAATATCGTCGCCGAGTACGAAAACCCCGACACGGGCGTCAGCAGGGACGAGACGTACCTCTTCGGGGCGGGAAGCTCCAGCCTTAAAAATCAGATCGGGGCCATCGGCAGCGACCAGGACAACGATTTCGGGCAGTACGCCGTGGTCGACAACAGCCAGTTGAAGATCGACGTTTCCGACCCCCACGATTCGCTGCAAGTGACGATTTCCAACAGCCGCGGCCAGAGCCTGACCCACCTTTTCACCGTGAGGGAAAACTAGGCCATGAGAAAAGGTTTTTCGCTCATTGAGCTGGTCGCGGTCCTGGTCCTGGTCGGCGCAGTCGCGGCCGTCGGAAGCCTGGGATTGATTCAAGTCATTCAAGGCTTCGCCTTCGCCCGGGACAACGCCGAGCTGGCCCAGAAAGCCGAGGCGGCCCTGCTGCGGATGCGAATCGAATTTTCACATATAGAACACAACCTGACCACCGAGGACGTGGAAGCGTCCAACTCCTCCTCGGCCTCATCCCTTACCTACACCGCCGTATTCAACGGAGTCACCGAGACCAACACCATCACCCTGGTCGGGGACGAGGTTCGGCTCGACGGCGTTCCCCTGACGGACAAGGTTGACAGTCTCCTGTTCGAATACCTGGACAAATCCGGCGCGGCCGTCGCCTCGCCCCGGGACTCGGAGCAGATCAGGATAACCTTGAGCATGACCGGCGCCAACGGCGCCCAGAAAACCTTCGTCACCAGGGCCGCCATTTTCGCCAAATCCTATGAAAACGGATAGGACCAAGGGGACCCCTAATTATGAATAAAGCACGGGCGGGATCAAGAACCAAGCGGACGCGGTCGGGCGCGACCCTCCTTTACGTCATCGTGGCCATCACCATTTTTTCGACGGTCGCCGTGGGCCTGATGTCCATGACCACCTCTTCCACCTATACCGAGCTAATGGCCGACAGCCAATCCAAGGCCATGCGCCTGGCCGAGGCCGGATTCAACTACGCGGCCATGATCATCGAGGACGACGCGACCGCGGACCCCGTGGGCGCCCTGGACGGACAAAAAATCACCCTCGCGGCCGACGAGGCCTTTGAGCTGCAAGTCGCGATCGTCGATACCTATAAATACGGGGTCGTTTCCACGGGCATCGCCGCGGAAGGCTCGGCCTTTGAGGCGAGGTACGCCCTGTCCCAGCACATCGTGGACCTGACCGATTCCGCCGTGGACCCGCCCGAGCCCTTGACCATCGATTTCACCGACCTGGGAGAATGGATCGTGGACCCCAACCTGGTCGACATCGGTTCGGGCATTTCCAGTCTCAACGTCCACAACGCCTATTCGGTCAGCCTGACCCAACTGCCGCAGGAAACGGTTCCCAATAATTCCTCGGGGTCGGTTCGGACCTACACCATGCTGCTGGACAAGGCCCTGTTGATGAAACAGGCCTGGGCCGCCAACAACACCTACCTGCATTACGACGTCCAGGTCAAGGTCGGCTGGGGGTACCTGCTCGATTACGGCGCCCAGGGCATCAGTTTCAGATATCACGAATCAACCGCCTATCCGGGGCGCCACGAAACCTACGGCCTGTCCTTCATGAGGTATCAAAACTCCAACGGCGATCATATACCCCAGGAAATAAAACCGCTGTTCAGCAGTCTCTCCGGGAGGCCCCTTTTGGTTTTGTGGAAGCAGTGGGTCAACGCCTCGGGAATCACCAACCGGACCTGGATGGCCTATAGGGACCTGACCGGCGAAACCTACGTCAAGGGCGGACAGTGGCGCTATGACGGCCAGTGCGTCACCGACAACTCGTCCCTCATGGTCCGCCTGCGGGAAAGAAAGGTCGGGACCACCCGGTACAACGACATCCAGGTCTTCTTCGGGGATTCCTCGATCATGTACGGCCCCCTGGACGGCGCGATCTGCACCTACGGCTCCTACTCGGATTGCAATAAGTTGAACCGGCTGGGCCCCATCTACCGGACTCCCGATCAGATTTCCTACGACGTCATGATGTACCGGGAAGTATATTATCCCGAATACGCCGCGAGGGATGCCGACACCTATCATCGCCTGGCCAACGGCTCCCCCTTTCCCATCTGGGCGCCGGGGGACGCGACCGGCGAGACCGAGTATTACAACGCCTATGCCAACACGTCCGGAGTTTCCCTCTGGACCGTCTTGGAAAACGACTATTTCACCCAAATGGCCAAAACCTTCACCTGGAGCGGGTTCAACACGGCGGGCAACCCAACTATGATCGTGCCGGCCAATATTCCTTCTTGCCAGGACCAAGGGACCATCCGCGACCCCAGTTTCACTTCCCCCCTCGACCCGGACGATTTCCCCGTGGACGACGCCTCGGGCCGGGAGGACCGCTATGAAGTCGGCCTCCATTTCTATGGGAAAATGGGGGAAAACGTGGAACAGAACAAAAACATGTATTATGACGATTTCGCCATTCAATGGATGGGGTGGGACGCGCCCTAGACGGCCCCCCGGAGCGAAAGGATAGGGTTTGCCATGAAAAAAACGGCCGCTGTTCTCTCGGCTTTCATCGTCTTGGCCGGCGCGGGCCAGTTCCTTGACCCCTCCACCGCGGCGGCCATGGTCCACCCCGGTTCGGAGGAATTGAAAAACGAACAAAAATCGAACATAACCGACGTCCCCCAGGTCGAGCCTCCGGACTGGAAAACCGCTCCCCCGACGACGGCGCCCCAAATCAAGGTCGAACCCCACGATGACGCCGCGCCGGCCGCGAACTAGCGGACGCCGGACGCCGCCGCGCCATGTAATGTATTTTCCTTGGATATTGCTTCCCCATGACCGTGATGAGCCGCGTCGCTGAATGACCAAGGCCCGCTCCTTTAAAAAAAAGGCCGCCCCGACAGGAGTGGTTTCCGAAACCCAGTTGGACGAACCGATCCGGGACTGGCTCGCGTCCCAGGGGTTCACGGTGCGGGCCGAGGTCCATCACTGCGACCTGGCGGCGTTTAGGGAAAACGACCTGGTGGTGGTGGAACTCAAGCGGTCCCTGGGCCTGGAAGTCATCTTGCAAGCGGTGGACCGGCAAAGGATTTGCCCGTCCGTGTACATCGCCGTTCCGGGTCCCCTGGAACGAACGCCCCCGGCCCGCCGCCGGAAGATTCTGCACCTTCTCCGCCGGCTCGAACTGGGATTGGCCGTGGTCGATTTCGAGGCTTCCCCCCCTGAAACGAGGGTGATTCTGCACCCGGAACCCCACCAGGCTCGGCGGAACTTGAAACGAAAAAGGATTCTCCTGGAAGAAGCGGGCCGCCGTTCGGGCGACTTCAACCAGGGCGGTTCGACCGGAAGGAAGCTCGTAACCGTCTATCGGGAAAAGGCCGTTTTTATCGCCTGTTGCCTGGCCCGGTTCGGCCCTCTTTCCACGGCCCAGGTCAGGAAGCTGGGCGGGGACGCCAAGTGCCAAGCGATTCTCTACGACAACCACTATAAATGGTTCCTGCGGATCGGGCGGGGCCTGTACCGGCTTTCCCAACAGGGGCGGGAAGAGCTGGAATCCTATCCCCAACTGGCGGCCAAAATCAATGAAGACCTGAAAAACGCCGACCTCGGCGGGGACCGCGACCCGGTCCCGGGCGGCGCGCCCTCATAAAACCCCAGGGCGCCGGCTGCCTGTAATCAAGGGGTTAGCCGCGGGCGTCGCCGGACCGGCCGAGGGCCGGCATCCTTTT
>JAZDGM010000117.1:0-15211 GCA_043806915.1 Pseudomonadota bacterium
TTCATCCCGCCAGCGCTTGGCCAGGGCCAGGTTGGCGCGGTCGTCCTCGTCGGAGGTCCGGGGCGTTTCCATGACCGCCGGCAGATGGGCCAGGGCCGGATGCCTGATGAACCCGGCCAGGGCCTGGGCGCCGATTTTCCCCCGGCCCAAGGCGGCGTGACGGTCCCGGCCTCCACCCCGGTCGGATAGGGAATCGTTGAGATGAATCAGCTTCAGCCGCCGGAGTCCAATCAGGCGGTCGAATTCTTCCAGGGTCGCGGCGAGTCTTTCCGGGGTTAGATCGTACCCGGCGGCCCAGACATGGGCGGTGTCCAGGCAGACGCCCAACCGGGAAGGCGGGGCGCCTTGGTCCTCGGCGGCGCGCAGCATGAAGGCCAGCTCGGCGAATGTTTTTCCCAATTCCCCTTTTTGGTTGCTGGTGGTTTCCAAGAGCAGGACCGCCGGCGAGGCGGGGTCCCGGGCCAGGGCGGCGGCGGCGGCCGCCGCGACCCTGGCCATGGCGTCGGCGGGGTCCACGTCCGGGTTGGCGTGGCCGGGATGGAACACCACCAGTTCCACTCCCAAAATAGCGGCCCGTTCCATTTCCTCGCCCAGGAGCCGGACGGATTTGTCCCGAAGCTCTCCCGCCGGCGCCGCCGGGTTGGGCAGGTAGGGCAGATGAATCGCCAGGGGAAAAATGGCTTGCCGAGCGCGGGTTTCCCGGAATTTGCCCGCTTCGTCCGGAGTTATGGGCTTGCCGGCCCACCCCCGGGGATTTCGGGAAAAAATCTGGCCGGATTCGCACCCCAGGGCGCCGCCCCTGTCCAGGGCCTTGAAAAGACCTCCGGCAATGGAGAGATGAAAGCCGAAACGCATTGACTCGGGGCGGCTCCCTTGAAAATCAGTAAACGCCCCAAGGGCGGGGGAGAAAAATGCGGTTGTAAAGCTCGAGGGCGTACCTGTCGGTCATGCCGGCCACGAAGTCGCAGACCCGACGGGCCCGCAGGCGGGAATCGAAGGGGGGCGGCCCTATTTCAAGCTGAAAGAGTTCGTCGTTTTCCAGGAAGACTTCGTAAAGCTCCCGAATAACCTTGGCCGAGCGAATGAAATCGGCGTGGACCCGGCTGACGTCGTAAACGGATTCGTACAGGAAATCCCTCAGTTTTAGCATGGCCTCCATGACCTGTTCGGAGAACTTCAGTTCCAGCCGTCCATCCTCGACCGTGCTGGCGGCCAGGAGGTCCCGGACCATGGAGTCGATGCGAACGCTGGTTCTCTCGCCCAACACGGCCAGGCAGAGGGGCGGGATGTCGGATTCCTTGATCACCGCGCCCCGGAGGGCGTCTTCCACGTCGTGGGCGATATAGGCGATGATGTCGGAAATCCGGACGATTTGCCCTTCCATGGTCAGGGGCGCCTTGCCGTCCTCGGGGGAAATAATGGAGCCCTTGCCCTTGGAATGCTTAATAATGCCATCCCGGACCTGTAGGGTCAGGTTCAACCCCCGGCCTTCCTTTTCCAGATGGTCCACGACCCGGAGACTTTGGTGGTGGTGGGTGAACCCTCCGGGAAAAAGACGGTTGAGGACATCCTCCCCGGCGTGTCCGAACGGGGTGTGTCCCAGGTCGTGTCCCAGGCCCACGGCCTCGGTCAGGTCTTCGTTCAGGCGGAGGGCGCGGGCCAGAGTTCGGGCGATCTGGGTCACTTCCAGGGTATGGGTCAGCCGGGTGCGGTAGTGGTCGCCGGTGGGAGATAGAAACACCTGGGTTTTATGTTTCAGGCGGCGAAAAGCCTTGGAATGAACGATCCGGTCGCGGTCGCGTTGAAAGGCGGTGCGAATGTCGCATTCGGGTTCCGGTTTCAAGCGGGAGGCTTGGTCGGAAAAGGCGGCATAGGTCTCCAACAGGGCGTGCTCCCTTTTTTCGGTCTCCTGACGCATTAGGATCATGGCATTTTTCCCAAAGACCCCAGCCCCCGGGGGGGCTGCGTCTTCAAGGACGGTCCTGGCTGGGAAGCGGCGACGGACCGTCGGCGGAGGGGCTAGTCCGGAATAAGGGCTTCCAGGGCGTTGGCGATCCGGTTTTTAAGCTCGGTCAGGTCAAAGGATTTAATGACGTAGTGGTCCGCCGCGATGGATTTCATGTCTTCCTTGAACGTATCGTAGGCGGTGCATAAAATGACCGGCATATCATAGTACTTATTACGGATATCCTGCAAGAGGTCGAGCCCGTTGTAATCGACCATCTTTATGTCCAGGACCACCAAGTCCGGTTTTTCGGCTTCTATTTTTTCCAGGAGCAGGTATCCGCTCTCGGCGGTGATCACGTCGTAGCCTTCCTCGGCCAACTCCTCGGCATATAGAAAACGGATATGCTCTTCGTCGTCGACGATAAGTATTTTTTTCTTTTTATCCGTCATGGAACAACCTCCGCCTGGACCTTCACACGGGCCAGTTTTCTAGCAAGTAAGGTTTTGACTCTTCAAAGATGACCGCTTCGTTCTCAATGAACTCCTCGGCTTGTTGGATGGACATTCTCTCGGTTTTTTTGACGAAGGACAGGGTTTTTCCGAAATAAAGGGGAATCAGGGATTCCAGGAGGGCGTCCTGGTCGCCGCCGATTTTTTTCTTGTAAGCCGCGGCCATTTCGTAGATGATCTTGGCCCAGAGATGGGTGGGAAAGTCGAAGCGTTCCAGACCCAACCCCATGATTTCCATTAATTTGTGAACGACATCCTCGGAGAAGGCTTCCTTCCACAGGTCCAATTGCCGGTCGAAGCCGTCGCTCATCTTCCGATATAAAATCGCTTGGTCAATATTGACCGGAGGCGGCATCTCGATTTCTCCCAGCCCGAAGCCATAGATGGCGGTGGGGCGGCTCCATTTGACCCTTTTCCAGAAGGGGGCGTACACGCTCATCAGGTCGAAAATAGTCCCGACCACCTGACGGAACATGGGGCCCAGGTCGGCGCCGGGGTCCTTGGGTTGGTGTATTTTCGGTCGTCCCATGAAGGCCTGGCAGATGGGCACATTATGATTCATGGCCAGGGTGGTCATCCAGATATCGATCCCGAACTGGTTCACCGCTTCGTTCCAGGATTCGGAGAGGTGGAAGATTTCGGCCATGGCCCCGGAAAACCCGAAGTCTCCCCCCACGGGCTGGCGGACCCTCCGGCCGTAAAGCGCCCTGGTCAGGGGATAGGCGATGGAGTTGGTGATGGTGCCGTCGTATTTGTGACGAACATACAGCGGGGTGACAAACCCGAATTCATTATTCAAGGGTTCGCCGAGGTGCTTGATCCACTGGGGAGTGATGCTTTTGAGGTCCGCGTCGACCATGACCACGGATTCGGCCTTGAGTTCCAGCACCTTCCGAAAAAGGTTTTTCAGGTTGGCGCCCTTGCCCCTGACGCCCGGGGGGGTCGACAGGTAAATTTTGGGGACCTCGGTGGGAGTGTTGAGAAAGGCTTCCCGGGCCCCGTCCGAGGAATTGTTGTCGCAGTTGATAATAACCGACTTCTTGTCCCCGAAGAATTGCACCAACCCCTCACTGGCCTTGGTGGTCGGGTAGGCGATGTTATCCACTTCGTTGTAGGAAGGGATGCCGACCACAATCTCGGCGGCGGCGATTTTGTCCGGGTTTATTTCCTCGGCAAACATACCGTTAGAACTCCTTGCGTTTCGCTTGAGTCGAATTATCTTATCCTAGAATACTACAAAGAGGCCGTCAAGTGAATCCCTTTTCCCTTGGCGGGATCAATAAACCCAAGTTTCCGGGCCGGAAAGCGAAAGACGGCGCCTGTATTTGCAAGGGCCGGGAAATGTATTAAACTATTAGCCAGCCATGCCGGAGGGAGGAATGAATATTTCACCTGAAATCTATCAACGTTACCTGGCCGACCTGTTGAAGGGCGACCGGGCCGCTTGTTATTCCCGGGTCAGGTCCTTGTTGGAGGCGGACATCGACCTGAAGGAACTCTACGTCGACCTCTTTCAGCGGTCCCTGTACGAGGTCGGCGGGCTGTGGGAGCGAAACCTGATATCCGTGTCGGCGGAGCATCTGGCCACCGCCATGACGGAAAGCCTGCTGTCCCTGGCCTATCCCAGGCTGTTCAATACGGAAAGAAAAGGCCGCAAGGCCGTCGTTTCCTGCGTTTCCAACGAATACCACCAGATCGGCGGGAAAATGGTCGCCGATACCCTGGAATTGCAGGGGTGGGACGGTTATTTTCTCGGCGCGGACACGCCGCTCCGGGACCTGATCGAGATGGTGGACGAAAAAAAACCGGACCTGGTCGGGCTGTCCCTGGCCGTCTTCATGTCCATGAGCAAGCTCATGGAGGCGCTCGAGGCCTTGAGGGCGGAATTTCCCGGCCTGGATATCATCGTGGGCGGACAGGCCTTTCGCTGGGGCGGCGTCGCGGCGGTCGAGGCCTATCCGAATGTGCATTACATCGCTTCAATTTTCGACCTCGAGGCGAGGATAGCGACTTATTGAATCCCGGGTTATGAACATGGAGAATTTGGAAAGCGTATTACCAGGCTTCCTGCTGGACAAGGCCCAACTGGTCCTGCTGGCGTTCGACCTGGAAGGGCGGCTGCGCCTGGCCAACGCCTTTGCCCGAGATTTGTGGGGCGGGGACGCTCGGAAAGCGACCTTCGGCGAAATTTTCGTCGATTTCAATGGCGCCTTGAGTTTGGCTGAATTGGCCGCCGCTCCGGAGGGCGACCATTTGCTGCACCTGGACTGCTCCCCCCTCCCGCCCCAGGCCTTCATCTTCACCGTCTTCCCTCGGGACGACGAAATTATTTTGATCGGCCAGCACGATTACGCGGAAACGTCGAATTTGAGAGGGCAGTTGTTCCGGTTGACCTCCCAAATGAGTAACCTCAACCGGGAGTTGCAGAAAAAAAATTCCGAATTGAACCGGCTCAACGACCTGAAAAACCAGTTCATCGGCATGGCGGCCCATGACATGAGAAACCCCCTGGGACAAATTATGATCTGTTGCGAATTTCTCATGGAAAACGAAAAACAGGTCTTGGGCGAGGAGGACGCCCAACTGCTGGACATCATCAGAACCACCAGCCGGTTCATGTTGGGACTGATTGACGACTTGCTGGACCTGTCGGCCATCGAGGCCGGCAAATTGAACCTGAACCTGGAACCCGTCGATTTTCCGGCCTTGCTCAAGCGCAATGTGGATTTGAACTCCCTTCTGGCCGCCAAGAGGAACATCCGGATCAAGCTCCACGGCTATCAGTCCGCGCCGGAGATGATGATCGACGCGGCGAAAATGGAACAGGTCCTCAATAACCTCTTTTCCAACGCCATCAAGTATTCACCCGCGGGAGGGGAAATCCTGGCCGCGTTTTTTGTTACGGACCAGGACCTGATAGTGTCCGTGGCCGACCAGGGGCCGGGAATTCCCGCGGAAGATATTCCTAAAATTTTCCAGCCATTCAGCCGAGCAACCGTCGCGCCGGTGGCGGAAGAAAAAAGCACAGGGCTCGGCCTGGCGATTTCCCAGCGCATCATCCTGGGACACAGGGGCCGTTTGTGGGTGGAAAATCGGCCCGCTGGGGGGACGATATTCTTTTTTTCCCTTCCCATGGAAAAAGGGGGTTGACGGAAATGGATCAAGGACAACTGCTTTCCTCGGTCGAGGGCTTGCCAAGACCCTCGGCCGGGTCCACGGAGGAGTTCGTCGACAAAAAGGCCTCCCTGGCCGAGAGGGTAAATCGGACCCTGGAGAAGCGAACGGACCTGGAGAAACTGATCGGGCCGGGGAACCTGGCGGCGATGAAGGGGAACCATTACCATCAGGCCTTGTTTTTCGAATCGTTTTTTTTGGTTTTCGACCCCAGGGTCCTGGTCGAGGCCGCCCCATGGGCCTATCGAACCTACCGTTCCCATGGTTTTACGCCGTCATATTGGCCGGTCCAGTTGAACGCCTGGGTGGAAGCCCTGGGGATGGAGCTCACCCCTGGCGCCGCCGGGGAGATAGCGCCTTTTTTCCAATGGATACTTGAGCACCTGCCTGATTTTCCCGAACCGAAAAATCCCGGCGGGGCCATAACGGTCCCCGGGCGGTGAAAAAAGAGGCGCGGCCCCTGGCGCGGTCCGGTGGTAAGAGCCAGGCGAGGCCTCCGGCTAAAGCCCCCAACGGAAGCCCCCAACTGATTGCCCGCGGCCCCGCGACCGGTTATAATAACTCATAATTCGAAGGGGCCGCGGTGTTCCGACTTTCCTGAACATTCCGGCGAGCGTATTTTCCGCGGCTTGCCAAGGGGCCGGCGAGCAACATAATAATTAGGACCACTTCCTCTCACGAGGAAGATTCCCCGCCGCTTGCAGCGGGGAGCTTCAATTATCAATATAAAAAACCTAACGTGGCGTGACGGTCGGGTCGCCGGCGGCGAAGCGGTGAAAGGGAAAAAATGCCCAGGGAAGACGAGCTTATTTTCGAGGGGGAAAATTCATTAATTTTTCTCCAATACTCGGACGAATTCGCCAAACCGGCCGTTCGGAAGGTTTTAAGGGCTGATTTTCCGACTCCCGCCCAGATTGTCCAGTTGAGAAACGAGTTTGAAATTTCCCGCGACCTGAAGGCGCCGGGGGTCAGGAAGGCTTTCAAGCTCAGTCATTCCGGGGGAAAATATGAATTGATCCTGGAATACATCGAGGGACTTAGCATCAAGGAATATTTTTCCCGAACCAAGATCGGTTGGGGGGAATTCCTGGAAATCGCCGCGGCAATTTCCAGGGTCCTGGCCGCCATTCACCAACAAAAGATCATTCACAAGGACGTCAACAGCTCGAATATATTGATCGATCCCACGACCGGGAAAATCAGCTTCATCGATTTTGGACTTTCCTCGAAACTGGAAATACAGGAACATGATTTGGGCCGCCCCGAGCTTTTGGAGGGGACCCTGGCCTATATCTCCCCGGAACAGACGGGCAGAATGAATCGGGTGGTCGATTACCGCACGGACCTGTATTCCCTTGGGGTAACCTTTTATGAACTGTTGACCGGCCGTCTTCCCTTCGAATCCTCCGACCCCATGACCTTGGTCCATTGCCATCTGGCCAAAAAACCCTTGCCCCCCCAAGCGGCGGTTCCCGGCCTGCCCAAGCCGCTTTCCGACATTGTCATGAAATTGATGGCCAAGAACGCCGAGGACCGCTATCGGTCCGCGGAAGGTCTTGGGGCCGACCTCGAATACTGCCGGCGTCACCTGGACGACCTGAAGGAATTTGAACTCGGAAAAAAGGATGTTTCCGGTCGTTTCAATCCGCCGCGAAAATTGCACGGCCGGGAAAAGGAAATCGGGACCCTCGTGGAGGCTTTTGGACGAGCCGGTTCGGGCCGGACCGAAATGATCCTGGTGGCCGGTTTTTCCGGGGTCGGGAAAACTTCCCTGGTCAACGAAGTCCTCAAGCCCATTACGGCGGCAAAAGGTTATTTCGTCGCCGGAAAATACGATCAGTTTCAACGAAACACGCCCTATTACGCCCTGGTTCAGGCCCTGGCCCGGTTCTGCCGCCAGGTGTTGATGGAGCCTTTGAGCACGCTTGACCGCTGGAGGACGGACCTGCTGGAAGCCTTGGGGGAAAACGGGCGGGTCCTGATCGATCTGGTCCCGGACTTCGAAATCCTGCTCGGCCCCCAGCCCGAGGTCCCCGTGTTGGGTCCCAAGGAGGGCCAAAACCGGCTCCTTTTTGTTTTTCAGCGAGTAATCAAAGCCATGGCCAGGCCCGAACATCCCCTGGCGATCTTTTTGGACGACCTGCAATGGGCCGACGAGGCGTCGCTTTTTTTACTGAAAAGTCTTCTGACGGACGTCGACCACAAGAACTTGTTGCTCATCGGGGCTTATCGGGACAATGAAGTCAACGAAACCCATCCCTTGAGCATGGCCCTGGCTGACTTGCGACTCGAAAAGGCCGTCGTCGGGGCGATAGAGTTGCGGAACCTATCGAAAAACGACGTCGGGGCGTTAATCGCCGAGGTCTTGTCCGCCCGGGAAGAACAGGTCAAGCCCCTGGGGGACGTGGTTTTTGACAAGACCCTGGGCAACGCCTATTTTGTAACCGAGATGCTGCGGTCGCTTTACGAGGAAAGCCGTATCTTTTTTTCCCCGGAAACCGGCGCCTGGGGCTGGGAGACCGAAGCCATTCTTTCCCGGGGCGTCAGCGACAATGTCATCGACCTGCTGACCAGGAGAATCAGGCGCCTGCCCGACCCGACGCGGGAAGTCCTGGGCCTGGCCGCCTGCCTGGGAAACTGGTTCGACATCCAGACGTTGGCGGTGGTTTTCCAAAAAGGGGTCGGGGAAACCATGAGCGCTCTCGCGCCGGCCATGGTCGAAGGCGTGATCGAACCCTTGAATTCAGCCTATAAATTTTTGGAAGTCGATCCCGCCGCGCCGGCCCGGTTCAAATTCCCCCACGACCAGGTTCAGAACGCGGCCCTCGGTGAAACGCCGGCCCCGGACCGGGCTAGGCTCCATCTGCGGGTGGGGCGGCTGTTGCTGGCCGGAACTCCCGAAACCGATCTGGACCGGATGTTATTCCTGATTGTGGATCAGGTTAACCAGGGACTGGAGTTGGCGACCCGGGACGAAGAAAGGACGCGCGCGGCCGGGTTGAACCTGAAAGCCGGAAACAAGGCGATGCGCTCCGCCGCCTTCGGCCCGGCGTATGATTACTTCCGGTCCGGGTTGGCGGCCCTGGGAAACGAGGGCTGGACCCGCCGGTATAAATTGTGTCTCGACCTACACCTCCAGGCCGTTGAAGCCGCTTTTCTTAACGGCGATTTCGAGGGGATGGAACGGCTGGGCGAATCGGTTTTCGGCAACACCCGGGACCTCATGGACAGAATTCCGGTTTACGAAACGCGCATCCAGGCCATGACCATCCAAAACAAACCGCTGGAGGCCCTGGCGATTTCCCGGGAGGTCCTGGACCGTTTGGGCGTCGTGTTTCCGGAACGCCCGACCCGCCGGGACTTCGAACTGGAGTTCGGCCGGGTCCAGGCCTTGCTGCGGGGCCGGGAGATCGAGGACCTGATCGACCTCCCGGACATGACCGACCCCGAAAAAAAAGTCGTCCTCGGAATCCTGCTGGTCATGAATTCCCCGGCCCATATCACTAACCCCGACCTGTTCGCCCTGGTGGCCCTAAAACAGGTGGAAGTTTCCCTGATCCACGGCGCCACCCCCCTGGCCGGGATCGCGTATTCCATTTACGGCATGATGCTGGGCATCATGGGCTTTCTGGACGAGTGCCATCGTTTCGGCATGTTGGCCCTGAAAATAGTGGAAAAATACCATGCCGTCCAACAAAAGGCCATGGTGGTGCAACTGGTCGCCATCAGCGCCCGGCACTGGAAGGAAGGGCTGCGGTCCATCACCCCGTCCCTGGTCGAGGCCTTTCAAATCGGAATGCGGACCGGGGACATCGTTTTCGCCGCGTATTCGGCCCTGCAGGTTTGCATTCATTCCTATTTTTCCGGAATGGACCTGGCCGCGGTCGAACAGCGGATAGAGGAATATAACGCGGTCCTGCGGAAGATCAAACAGGAAACCGCCTGGTTATGGAACCTCACTTTTCACCAGACCGTCTTGAATTTACGGGGAAAAAATGAAGACCCCCGCTTTCTGATCGGCGCGGCCTATGATGAACGGGTCATGCTGCCGCGACATCGGGAGATGAATGATCATTCCGCCCTGTTTCTGCATTTTCTACACAAGGCGATTCTCGGCTTTCTCTTCGATTCCCACGAAACGGCCCTCGAGAATATCGAAGCGGCCGAAAAAAGCAGCAGCGGCGCGGCCGGTTTTCTGACCATTCCGGTCCTGTTTTTTTACGACTCCCTGATACGCCTGGCCTTGATGCCGGGGCTTCCTCCCGGGAAAAAGGCGGACTTTCTCACTCGGGTCGCCGAGAACCAGGTGAAAATGGAAAAATGGTCCGAACACGCGCCCATGAATTACCGGCACAAGTTTTTACTGGTGGAGGCGGAACGGGCCGGAGTCGCCCGGCGCCATGGCGAGGCCCGGGAATTATACGACGAAGCCATCAGCGAGGCCCACGCCAACGGGTTTCAGAACGAGGCGGCCCTGGCCGAGGAACTGGCGGGGAATTATTATTCGGCCCGGGGCAAGGAACAGCAAGCCGCGATGCACCTGCGAAACGCCCTGCTGGCTTACGAGTTATGGGGGGCCGGGGCCAAGGTAGCCTTTTTGAAGGCAAAACATTCCGGCCTGGTCCGGCGCTCGGCTCGGGCCGACGGCGGTTCCACGGAAAAGGGCTCGGCTTCCAGCGCCGGGCCGGCGGCCCTGGACATGGTCAGCATCATCAAGGCCTCCCAGGTGTTGTCCGGGGAAATACACCTGAAAAGCCTGCTGGAAAAGATGATGGCCATTATTTTGGAAAACGCCGGCGCGGATAGGGGCGTGTTTTTCGAGATCAAGGACGCCCAGTGCGTCAGTCGCATCGAATTTCGGGCCGACAGCCCGGCCGGCTTAACCCTGACGGCCTCGACCGGAGAATCCGCGGCCGCGCCGCTTTCGATCCTGAATTATGTTACCCGGACCTTGAAACCCGTGGTTGTTTCCGACCTGGACAAGGACCGCGGTTTTTCGTCCGATCCCTTTTTCGCCGCGCACGCGCCCAAGTCCATCCTGTGTTTTCCCGTGGTCCACAAGGGCAAGCCGCGGGCCGTTTTTTATCTGGAAAACAGCCTGACCCCCGATGTTTTTACTCCTGACCGCTTGGAGGTGGTGGAAATTCTTTCGTCCCAGGCGGCGATTTCCCTGGAAAACGCTCTTCTATACAATACCTTGGAAGTGAAGGTCGCGGAACGAACCGCCAAGCTGGCCCAGGCCAACCTGGAATTGCGGGGAGCCCTCGCCAATGTCAAAAAGTTGAGCGGGCTCCTGCCGATTTGTTCGAATTGCAAAAAAATAAGGGACGATCAAGGCTACTGGCTTCAGGTTGAACAATACGTGCAACAGCATTCCGAGGCCGAGTTTTCACACGGCATCTGCCCGGATTGCCTCCGGGAGCTTTACCCGGACGTGGCCGACCAGATATTGAAAAGCCTGGAGCAAGACGGAAAAAGGAAGACCTAACCGACATGACCGCGGGTCATGTCGGTCACAACAACCAATGAAAATGCCCTTCGTGCATTTTCCTACAAGCGCTAGGGTTTCCTTGGCCCGACGGCCGGCGGCCATGTTCCGGCTGGCCCCGCTCGCCCCTCGCCCCGGCGGGGAGAGGGGAAGACAGGCCATATATTCAGATAGTTAACGCCAGACCTGAAAATAGTCCGACCAGGTTCCCCCCAATGGCATTAAGTTAAGAGATAGGTTTATAATATGGCCTTTTTACTCGACGATAATCCGACATGGTCTTATCTTGAGGGCCAAAGATCGTCATTTGGTGCGCAATGCGCACCCTACTTTGTAAATTCTCCGAAGTCCAATGCTTAACAATGCCTATAATATGTTGAAATAACACCTATATTTTATATTAAACCAGCATCCTTCAACCATATCATAACAACGAGCTTTAAGAAATATGCATCGTTGGCGATATAGACTGACAGTTTGTAGGGTGCGCAATGCGCACCATCTTTTACTAATTGGAAAACCAATAATTACTCTTAACTTAATGACATTGAGGTTCCCCCGGGGAATCCCGCCTAAATGTCGCCGGTCCGGCGCATCAGGCCGCGGGCCTCGGCCTGGCGAATCCGCGTTTCCTGCTCGCTTTTTCTTTTGCGAGCCGCCTCGAGCTTTTCCAGCAGCTCCGCGAAGTCGGCCGGCTTGAGCAGGTAATCGAAGGCGCCGGCCTTGAGCCCCTCGACGGCGGAGTCCACCGCGCCATGCCCGGTCAACAGCAGAATCTCGGCCAGCGCCCGTTTGGACTTGATCCTTTTCAAGGTCTGAATGCCGTCAAGACCCGGCATTTTTATGTCGAGGATAATGACGTCCGGTTCGGATTCCTCCACGGCCCGCAAGCCTTCTTCTCCGGAATAGGCGGCCCGGACCCTGTGCCCGGCGTCTTCCAACCGGATGCTCAGCATCTCGACAAAATCCTTCTCGTCATCAATCATTAGTATGTCTATCGGCAGCTTGGTCATTTTTTTCTCCTGACCTGGCGGGGCGGAAAAGTCAGCCTTCCGGTTCCGTCCGGGCCGCGGCGAACCTTGGCAGGGTGATTTTTACCCAGGCCTCGCCCGGGGGCGCGGCCTCCGCTTCCACTCGGCCGCCAAGTTTTTCGATTACTACTTTCGCCGCGAACAAGCTCAACCCTGTTCCGCGCCCCGAGGGTTTTAAATTGAGGCGGGGTTCCGGCGCGTCGTCCCGGTTCAGCCGTTTTTCCCCGGTTTCTTGGTTTTTGATTTTGATGGTCGCCCGTCTCGGGTCGGCCTCGACCAGAAGTTTTAGCCCCCCTTCCGAGCCGTTCAAGCTCGTTAACCGGGCCTGGACCAGGCTTTTGAGGACCTGACGGAGCTTGTACGGGTCCGACTTTAGGAACAGGGGGCCGGGCGGGGCGACGAACGAAACCGAGGCCTGGTTTTTCGAGGCTGTTTTCCTCGTCAGCTCGACTACATCACGCATGACTTCCAGAAGATCGAATTCCTTGATCAGGGAATCGTCGCCCCGGGAAAAGGCCAGGAGCCGACTGGCAACGCCCCTGGCCATGAGCACCGCGTCCTCGATCCGTCTCAAGGCGTCTTCCATGTTCGCCCGGAGGTGGTAAGGCAGCGGTTCGCGTTCGTTCAGACAGCCCTTTAGCAGGGCCGCCGCCTGGGAAATCCGGACCAGGGGCTCGGTCATTTCCAGGGCGGCCCCCTGGGCCAGGGCCCCGAGCTCGGTCAACTTCTCCTTTGTGAACGCCTGTTGGTCCTTTTCGGCCCTAAGTTCGGCCTCCCGGGTCCGTTCCTTGGCCTGTTTGGCCTTTTCATAAGCCAGCCGGATTTTACCGGTCAGATGATCCAGGTTGACCGGCTTGGTCAGGTAGTCGAAAGCCCCGGCCGAAATGCCGGCCACTCCTTCCCTGGCGGAGACATGACCGGTGAGGAGAATAACCTCGGCGTCGGGATGACGGGCCTTGATCTCGCATAGGACCGCCAGGCCGTCCCACCCGGGCATGCGGACGTCCAGGACCACCACGTCCGCCGGCGCCGCTTCCAGCGCGGCCAGGGCCGTTGACCCGTCGCCGGCCTGGCCGACGCAAAAGTCCCGACGCGCCAACCTCTTGGCCAGGGGCCCGCGGAAGTCGGCTTCATCGTCAACCAGAAGGACCCTGATTTTTTCTCCCGCGGCCAAGTCCATTGTTTTTCCCTAGTGTTCGGACATGGAATTAAACCAACCCCAACAGGCCCCACCACCCGGCGGCCACTCCCACCAAGAGCAGCAGCAGGCAAGGCGTGGCTATCAGACCGGCCTTGGTCAGGTCAAAGGCCTTGAACTGCCGGTAGGAGTAGGCGATGGCATTGGGCGGGCAACCGATGACCAGCAACAGGGCGAACGAGGTCGACATGCCCAGGCAGAGCGCCATGATTCGCGGGTCGACGCCCTCGAGTTTAGCCAGGGGCAAAACAATGGGCAGAATCAGGGCCGCGGCCGCCACGTTGGCCATGGCGTTGGTCACCAGGGCGGCGAAAACGGCCACGCCCGCGAAGAGCAGCAGCCAGCCTCCGCCCTTGACCAGGGGGAAGAAGAGATAGGCGAAGTACCTGGCGGCCCCGGAATAGTCCATGGCCAGGCCCAGGGTGAGCCCGCCGCCGAAGATGAACAGGGCGGTCCCCCATTCCAGGTGGGTATGGATGTCTTCCCAGTTAAGGCTATTGGCCAGCACCAACAAGGCCACGGCCACCATGCCCGTGATGGAGTAATCGAGGCCGTGCATGCCCTTGGTGAGCCAGGTTAGAAAAGCCAACCCGAGGATGACCAGGGTGCGTTTTTCCAAGGGGGTCCAGGGCGCCGGCTTTTCATCGACCTGGGGAAGCTTGAACGAAGGGTCCGGGCGGAAGACCAAATACACGATCAACACCGCCGCGGGCACGGTCACCAGGGCGCCTGGCCCGGCGAAAATCAGCCAGTCAAAGAAGCTAAGTTCGACCCCGGTGAATTCCTTGAGAAAGGCGGCGGCAACCATGTTGCGGCCGCCGCCCACCAATGTGCCCATGCCTCCGGCGGAACACGCGAAGGGCACGGATAGCATCATGAACCGGGCCGTGTTGGTGTGGGGTTTTATCCCGGCGGCGCGCATGAGGGGCAGCATGACCGCGATGCCGATGGCGCAGGCGGCGGCGTCGTGCATGATCGAGGAGGCGTAGCCCAAGCCAATGGCCAGCAGAAAGGTAAACCTGATGACGCTGTCCCCGGCCCGGCGGGCTATGGCGTATCCCAGGCGCGTGGTGATGCCGGCCTTATCCAGGGCGATGGCGAAGATAAGACAACACATGATGAACAGCACCACCGGATGCATGTAGGAAGCCCAGACGGATTTCACGTCCGCGGCCCCGATCAGCACCAGGAAGACGCCGATCATGATGGCCGTGATCTCCAGGGGGACCGGTTCAAAGATAAAGAGAAAAATCAGGAACGCCAAAAGAGCCAGGAAACGATGCGCCAGGGGCGAAAGCCCGTTGACGTATTCGACCGTCGCGTTTTCCAGACCCAGGTCGGCGGCGATCTTTTCCAGGGCGGCCGCCGAGGCTTCCGGCGCTCCCGGGGTCAGGGCTTCCACCATGTACCCCTTGCCTACGGCTTGCTCCGGGGCGTCCACCACAACCAGACGGAAATGTTTCTGGATCTGGGCCAGAACCGTCTGGCCCGGGTCCCCAAATATTTCGAATCTGGAACCCTCGGGGCGGGGAATGAGCATGACCAGGGCGGCTATCAGGACCGCTAGGGCTAATTGCACGAATTTATTTTTAAATACCGACATTTACAGTTTCTATCCTCCTAGTGTCTTTCTTCTCATGGCATATGCTTCCTTTATATTGGCGTGGGCGTCTTCCCATCCGGCGGCATTCCGCGGCCGGGTTATGGCGCGGCATTCACCCGGACGGGCTCCGGGGGCCAGTGCCGACCGCGGCCGGTCAAATCTTGAAAAGCTTGGATAGCGGCTATTGTAAAACATCATGGCCTGTTTTCGGCGCGGCGGGGGGGGGCCGCAACGGGCGGCGGCGCCCCCCCCCCCCGGGG
>JAZDGM010000118.1:0-19426 GCA_043806915.1 Pseudomonadota bacterium
ACCGACCAGATGCCACAGCCCCTACAACAAGCATTTAAACGATTAGAAAGGGAGATCAACAAGATATGGGATCAGGCCAACATCCAACCGAAATGCGAAACTTGATCTGTTTGTAAAGAAGTCAAGGCATATAGGTGTCTAGAGCTTCCCCTTCCCGGGTTCCCAAGCTAGAGCTTGGGAACCAGCGAATATTACAGATGGCCGCTGACAGTCAGCGGCTCCCCTGTGTGCCAATAATATATGAGACATTTCCCCCTTGAAAAATTAAAGAAGGCCGGGTCGCGGCGGCGAGCGGGGCGCCCGCCGCCGCGAGGGCCGGGAGTTTAGATGACCACCGGGATGATGTTGGTGGTCAGGAAGATCAGCAGTTCGACCTTGTCGTCGGTCACTTCGTAGCTCTGGAACATCCAGCCGATGAGGGGAATGCGGTGCAGCAGGGGCACCCGGTTGGTCCGCTTGGATTTCGAGTCGGTCACAATGCCGCCGATGACCACGGTTTCGCCGTTTTTGACCATGAGCTTGGTCTTGGCTTCCCGGGTGTCGATGGGCGGGTTGGTGGCGTAGGACGGGTCGGGAGTGTCCTTGGTCACATGCAGGTCCAGGGTGATGATCTTTCCGTTCTGCTCGATATGCGGGGTTACTTCCAGGAGCAGGTCGGCTTTTTTGAATTCGAGTTTGGGCGGCGTGTTGATATCGCCCGCGGTTTCGTAGGGGATATTCTTCCCCTGGCTGATCATGACTTTTTCGTCGTTGCTGGCCATGATCCTGGGGGCGGAAATGACCCGGCCCTCGCCGGCTTGCTCCATGGCGTGAAGTTGAGCCGTCAGGGAGAAGGTGTCTTCCAGGAGCGCGAAGCCGATCCGGCTGCCGTAACTGAGATTGCTGATGAGATTGACGGCGTTGTTGAGCCCGAAAAGGCCGGAGGCGCCCATGTTCGAGCTGGGGTCCGGTCCTGTGCCCGAATAACCGGCGCCGATTTCGCCGCCCCAGTTGATGCCGAGCTGCCGGGTGAAGTTGCTGGAGGCCTCGACGATGCGGGACTCGATCAGGACCTGTTGGGCCTGCTGATCGAGCTTGGTGAAGATGTTGATGATGGCGTTCATGGAATCGGGATCGGTTTCCACGTAAATGTCGTTGCCGATAACGGCCACGCGCCCTTCCTTTTCCTTCCCCAGGACGTCCTTTTGGGTCCCTCCGCCGGAAGCCCCCAGCTTTTCCTTGGTGAAAAACTTGGTCATTTCGTTGGCGATGTCCACCGCGGCCCTGTATTTGGGAGTAAAGACCCGTTTTATCAGGGGCATGGCCAACTTACGTTCTTCCTCGGCGCGTTGCTCGTCGGCCACGGTCCGCTTTTCGGCGATCAGGTTGGTGGTGGTGTCGATGCGCAGGACGTTGCCGACCTCGATCTTGCCGAGCTGCTTGCTGTTGAGGACGATATCCAGGGCCTGGTCCCAGGGAACATTTTGCAGCCGGAGCGTGACCTTGCCTTTGACGGCGTCCGAGACGACCACGTTTTTACCGCCGACCTCTCCGATCAGGCGCAGAATGTTGTGAATATCGGCGTTCTGGAAGTCGAGGGATATCCTTTTTCCTGTAAATTCCTTCTTGGCCCCGGCTTCGGAGTCCCAACTCTTGGGTTTGCCCGACCCCTTTTGATCCGGCAGCACGGTCACGGTTTCGCTGACCCTGGCCGCGGCTTGGGGTCGGGGCCAGTTCGGTTGAGCCGGCGCCTGGTAGGCCGGGCCCGCGGGGGCCGGGGGCCGGAGGAAGGCGGAGGAGGCGGCCGGAGCGGCCGGCCTGGAAGGCGAGTCGAAGTCGAGGAAAATCGACGAGCCTTTCTGGCCCAGGTGGTACGGCGTCACAGCCTGAAGCTTGATCAGGAATTCCACCTGATTGTCCAGGGTGGAGGGACAAACCGAGGCCGCGGCGCTCCGGAAACCCGAGGCATGGACCGTCCTGACCTGGTCCGGGGGCAGGAAGGCGGGCGCCAGGCCGAGAACGACGGTCCGGCCGTAATCGCGGGAATGGATTTTGGGGATGACCGGCCGGGACAGGTTCACGGTCAAGCGGCTCCGACCGGTTCCTCCCAGGGGGGCCAGGAAGAAATCGGAGACGGTCGGGATTTCACCCGTCAGGCCGGGGCCGGAGGCGGCCGCTTCCCGGGACAGGTCCACCGGCGCGCCCAGGGCCGGGCCTTTAACGTTTTTGACCAGGACGTTGAGATCGTTTCCGTCCCGCGCCACCCGGTAGGTGGAAGGGCGGGTCAGGGCGATTTTTATCCGGACCAGGTTCGAGACTCCGGGGACGGTCAGGGCCTCGACATTGCCGACCGTGCCGTTGGCGACGATCCGCTCGCCCAGGGCCTCCTTGGCGGCCTCCGCGCCCAGGTCGATGAAAATAACCGGGGGGGTCGCCTGGTAAAAGGCCGTGTAGGTCAGGGATTCGTTTCCCTCCAAGGTCACCTTGGTCTGATTATCCTCGGTGGTGGAAGTCACCCGGGCCAGAAGGGGAACCGTGGAACCCGCCTGGGCGCCCGCGGACGCGGCGGTTGGTTGGGCGGCCTTTTCCGAAGTCCCGCACGCGAACAGGCCCACGGCCAGACAAGAGATGATAAGGAGGGCCGAAAGAGACAGCCTTGCCTGGTTCATTTAACTTCTCCTTCGATGGAGTCGGGTTTAAGGGAAGCTTCATTCGGGTCTTTGGGAATCTCCAAATACGTTTCTTCCACGGTTTTTTCACCTAAATAGTTTTTGGAGTATTCTTCGACTTTTATTTTGTCGGGCATAATGGATGCGACCTTTCCTCCCCGGGTCCCCATGGGCGTTCCCACCTGGATGATGTATCCCATGCCGGTCGAGTCCTCCACCAAGGCCCTTGAATTTTTATCGTCGATGATGATGGCCACCAGCCGGACCTGGGCCAGGTCCATTTTCTGCAATGGGGTGAGTTGCTCGGCGCTTTCTTCATTCGTCGGGTTGGCGCCGGCGTCGAGGGCCTCGGGAATGGGCATGAAGGGGTCGTAGGCGCTCTGGGGCTCGTAGGTTTCTTCCCGACTTTCGACCAGGGCCTTCATGTCCAGGGCCGACGGCGAGTCGGCTTGAGGCTTGGCCGCGGCCGGGGCCTTGGGGCGCGCGGGGGGGGCCGCTTTTTCCGGCGTTTCCTTGACGCATCCGGCCAGGAGCACGGCGAGGAACGCCGCGGCCAGGAGGGCGGCCAGATATCGGGTGGACCGTGTTTCTTGATCTCGGCGGGAACGGGATATGTTCATTGGTCCGGCCTTCACTTTTTCTTCCTTTGGGCCGCTTCCTCGGCCTTCTTCTGGGCCTCGATCTCCTCGGCGGTCATGAAGCGGAAGGTGGTCCCGGTGCAGCTTGTTTCCAGGACCATGTCGCCCCCCACCAACTTGGGGGACTTCATGTCGATCTTGGAGAAATTGACCACCCGGGGAAGGCTCCCGACGCTGGAAAAGAAGCGGAGCAGGTTGAGAAACGGGCCTTCCAGCTTGGTTTCGAAGGAAACTTCCGCAAAGAATGATTTTTTGACTTCCACGGGGTTGGGGGCGAAAAGAGTGACGTTCAGTCCGGCGGTCCGGGCGTTCCCGGAAATTTGCCGCAAGAGGGACGGGACTTCCTTGCCCTCGGGCAGAAGTTCCCGGGAAAAATCCCACTGGGCGCGGACCTTGTCTAGTTCTTCCCTGATTTTGTGTATTTCGCGGGCCGCCCGGCGATGTTGCATGATCTGGGCCTCAAGCTTGGCGATGTCCTCGCGAAGCCCGGCGATTTCCAACGTTTTGGGCTGGTGGAGGAGGAAGAAAAAACCGAGTCCCAACAGAATGATGGTCCCGAAAAAAATACCCAGCTTGTAGGACCGTTTTAGCTTGTCCAGCTTCTCCCAAGGTAGTGCAGGCAGCTTCACTTTGCTCCCCTGTTAGACGCGCCCGGCCATGGCGGCGTTACACCTTGCCATCGGCCGGTTTGGTCTCCCCACCCGCGCCCTTCAACGTGCATTGGATGGAGAATTGCTTGAGATTCAAACCCTTGACCCCCTTTGACTGCGACCTGACCAGCCCGACTCCGGAAAAAAGCCCGGATTGTTCGAGGTTGGACATGAACAGGGCCAAGCTTTCGTTGTCCACGGCCGTTCCCGTCAGGTTGATTTGGTCGGGCCTGTTCTTGCCGTGCTCCAGCGATTCCAGCCACACCCTGTCCCTGGGGGTTCGGAGACTAATCTCGTCAAGCAGTTTCACCGGGCCGCGCCGGCTTTTTTCGAGGCCGGATATTACCAGAACCTTTTGGGACAGTTCCTCGCTTTCCTTTTTAAGGTCGTTGACTTCCTTGACTTTTTTCTTGAGCTCGGCTTCCTGGGCGACCAGGGCCTCTTTTTCTCCGGTCAGATCGTCCACGGTCCGGCCCAGGCTGGTGAGGAAATAGCCCATCAACCCCAGGGAAAACAGGACCGTCAGCACGTAGATGGACACTTGCCGCCGGATGTTTTCCTTTTTGCGGAAAGCCCTGATGGGGAGTAGGTTGATCCTGATCAAATTTCTTCCCCCCATCTCAAGGCCAGCCCCAGGCAGATGGCTGATTGAGGCGCCATGTATTCGACGTAGGACGGATCGAATTTTTTCGGGTCGGTTCCCACGGTCAGGAAGGGGTTGAGCTGCCGCACCGGGACGCCGAGTTCCTTTTCGAAAAACTCATACAGTCCGCTGATGCGGCTCGAACCGCCGCTCATGTAAATGGCCCGCAGGCGTTCGCCCGGGTAGCTCGATTCGAGGAAATCGACGGTCCGCTTGGCCTCGGCCACCCAATTTTCCACGGCCAGGGACACGATTTCCTTGACCGCAGCCGGGTCCTCGGGCTCGATCCCGCCCAGCTTGATGGCCTCGGCCGTGTCGAAATCGATTTCAAACCGATCCTGGATGTCGTTCGTCACCCGGGCGCCTCCCATGGCGGCGTCCTTGGTCAAAAGGGAAATGCCGTCCTTGACGACGTTGATGTTCATTTTGTTGGCCCCGATGTCGATCAGGGCCACGGCGCCCGAAATATCGGGATAATTCTGGGTGAAGGCGTTTTCCAGGGCGAACACGTCCACGTCCACGATGGTGGGCTTCAAATTGGCTTCCACCAGGATTTCCATGTACACATCGATCACTTCCTTCTTGGCCGCCACCAGGATGACGTCCATCTGGTCTTCCTGTCTGTCGTTCCGGCCCAGAATCTGGAAATCGACGTTTACCTCGGAAATGTCAAAAGGGATGAACTGCTCGGCCTCCACCTCGATGTTGCCGGCCAGTTCCTGCCTGGTGGCCAGGGGCAGCGTGATTTTCTTGATGATGACGGAATAACCCGAAATGGAGGTGCTGACGTTCTTGACTTTAATCTTGAGGGATTTAATCAGGTTTTTGATGGCGCCGATGATGATCTGCTTTTCTTGAACAGCCCCTTCCACCACGGCTTCGGGAGGCAGTTGGACCACTCCCATGTTCCTCATGATCAGCCCCGACTTGCCACGATCAAGGACTATGGCCTTGATGGTGTGGGACCCGATGTCCAAGCCCACCACAGGCTTTTTTTGGCCCGGCAGCTTCACCTTAAACCGAACCTCCCGGCTGAAATTATAGTTCCTCGCCGAAAATTTTGTCTTTGTCTTCCAGGGAATAACCCAAGGCCAATATGATCTTCCTCTTGGTCTCGACCCGACAACTCTTGCCGCTTTCGATGCGGTCGATGGTCAGTGGGGAAACCCCGGCCTTTCTCGCCAATTCAGCCTTGCTCATTAAAAGCTGTTCCCTGATCTTTTTCAAGGAATTCATGTCTAGATTTTTCCCCCATTGAAGCTTTTTCGCCAGGACTCCCGGCCCTTATCGAAAATTTTTTCCATTGTCCCCTTCACGACGCCTTTTATAGTATGGATTATTTGATCATTCCTTTCTACAAGAGTCAAGTCTTTTATTAAAAATTAATATAAATTCTAATCAGTTATTCTTTATGTAGGGGACGGGCGGACCGCCTCCACAATATCTAGTCGCCAGCGGCCTAAAAAACAGAAAAAGCCGGCCGGCCCGGGGGTGGGGGACAAGGGAACCCGCCGCTTTATCGGGATGTTACTCCAGGGGCGCCCCCTCGGATTCGATCGCGCCGGGGGGCCGGAAAGCAGCGGCCCGCAGGTTTTGGCCGTCGGTTTGGAAGGACGCCGCGCCGTGAAGGTCGGTCCGAAAAATCCGCGCGCCGGCTTTTCGGGCGGCGTCTAGGGATTCGGGCGCCGGGAAGCCGAACTTGTTGTACCGGCCCGCCGTGAAGACGACATACCGGGGGGCGACCGCTTTCAACAGCGCTTCGCTCAGGGTCCCTTTTCCGCCGTGGTGGGGAGCGACCAGAACGTCGGCCCGCGGATCGACGCCCGGCCGCTCGAGCAGCCCGGCCGCGCCCCGCGCTTGAATATCCCCGGGAAACAAAAAGGCGTGTCGGCCGAATTCCACTTTCAGGACCAGGGAATCGTCGTTCATCCCGGCCAGGACCTGCCCGTGGGTCCGCGTTTTCAGGAAATCCGGCGGCGGCCAGAGCGCGACGATCCGGGCGCCGCCCCGGACCTGGGGACGGTGCAGGTCAGCTAAATCGGGTCGCCGGGCTTTCATGGTCCGGGCCAGGTCCATGAAGTCGAAGTAGGAGCGGCAGCGGCCCACGGCCCCGTTGGTCCAGATTTCCCCGGGCCGGAAATGCCGGGTCAGAAAGACGAGCCCGCCGACATGGTCTTCCTGGGGGTGGCTGAGGGCGGCGATGTCGATCCGCCGGACGCCGCGGGCTAGGAGGAAGGGCGCGGCCACGACTTCCCCGGGGTCGAAGTCCGACCCGGGGAACCCTCCTCCGTCGATGACCAGGTGTTCGCCATTGGGCAGGGCCGCGTGAATGCACGTTCCCTGGCCCACGTCGAGGATATCGACCTTAAGAAGCCCATCCGGGCCGGCCCGGGAAAAGGCCAGGAAAAGCAGCAGCCAGGAAAAGCCGATGGCCCCGCCGAGGGCCAGGGTTTTTTTCCAGGGACGGACCAGGGCCGCGACGCCGGCAAGGGAATAAAAACCAACCAGGAACAGCAACCCGGGCCGGGGAACCATGACTTCCAGGCCGGGAAGGGCGCCGACCAGGGATATTTCCTTTAGCACCGGGTTAAAGACCTTCCCTAGGACCAGGAAGGCCGCGGCGGCCCCGGAAGGCCAGAATTCCGACAGGGCCAGGGCCCCCAACCCGGCGGGGATGGTCCCCAGGCTGAGGAGCGGGGTGAGGATCATGTTGGCGGGGAGGGACCAAGTCGCCAGATAGTTGAAATGATAGGCGATAATAGGAGCCGTCGCCAGTCCGGCGGTCAAGGCGGCCAGGAAGGCGGACTTGACTTTTTGTTCGAGGCGAGCCCCGAAGCCCTGGACCGTTTCCGTTTTTTCCGCGGCCCGGCGCGGGCCGGAAAAAACCGCCGCCAGGGCGCCGGCGGCGACGAAGCTCAACTGGAAGCCCGCCATGAAAAGGGCGCCGGGTTGGATAACGAGGATGGCCCAGGCGGCCGCGGCCAGGGAGGAAAGCGCGTCGGACCGGCGCCGCCAGAGCAAGGCCGCCAGGAAGACGGAGGCCATGGTCGCGGCCCGGAAGGTGGACGGTTGGCCTCCAGCCAGGCCGGCGTAAAAAAGAACGGGAATAAAGGTCAACAAGGCGGTCAGGCGGCTGACGTCGACCCGGAGGGCCAGCCCGGGCAGGAGCAGCAGCAGGCGGCGAATCAGGGCGAAGGCGGTCAGGGCCACCAGGCCCACGTGCAGGCCCGAAACGGCCAGAAGGTGCGACAGGCCGAGTTTTCGAAAACCGGCTTCCAGGCCGGGGTCGATCCGTCCCGGGACGCCCAGCAGCATGGCCTGGAAAAGTCCCCGGGCCGGTTCTTCCAGGTTTGTTTCCAGAAAGACGAGGGATGATTTCCGGAGGGAAGCGAACCAGGCGGAAAGCGGCGCGAAACGGCCCGGTTCGGCCAGCACCCTGACCAGGTTCGGGCTTTTCAGAAACGCGGTCGCGAAGATGCGGCGTCCGGCCAGGTACGCCTCGTAATCGAAAACGCCCGGGACGCCGAATCCATGTACGCGTCTTGTTTCCGCCGGAAAACGGATGTAGTCGCCATGTTCGGCGGGCGAGTCCGTTCCCTGGACGGCCAGGAGTATTTTTCCGGAGGCGGGCCGGGCGGGTCCGTCCAAAACCAAGACTTCCCGGACCGAAACCACCAGGTTGGTCCGATCGTCCTTGCTTACCGGCCGCTCGCTCACCCGGCCGCCAAATACCAGCCCGGGGCGACCGGTCAGCCGGGCCGCGTTGTCGGGGGACGAGGGCGCTTTAAAGAAATCCGCGGAAAGGGCCAGCCCCGTTAAAAAAAAGACCAGGCCGGCGAGGAGCAGGGACCGCCCTTTTCCCTTGAGCGACAGGATGGTCCACAGGGCCAGGGCCGCTCCGGCCGGGAGCCAAAGGGAACGCGACTCTCCGGCCGCTTCCCGGCCCAGCGCCAGCCCGGCGATGAAGAAGGGAAGCAGGCAGAGGAGCGGGCGTTTCACGGTCCAGGCTGCCGCGGTCAAGTCGGCCTCGTCTCCTTGGGCGATGGGGTGATTGGAGGGGAGGCCGTCGTTTGGCCCAAAGGCGCCCCCCGGATGGGAGACTACCGTAAAACCCCGGCGGCGCGAAAGGAAAAAAGATCGGATCGGCGTGGGCGGCGTGAACGGGGGGGCGGGGGGCTCGGGGCCTCCGCCGGAGCGATGGGGCTTTCCGGCGGAAGCTTGTCGGTGGACTCAGCCCGGGAAATCCTTTTTGGTGATCACGGTGATCCCCCGGGACGTGACCCGGAACCGGGACCGGTCTTCCTTGGGGTTGAAGCCTATTCTCGTGTGGGGGGGAATGGTCACGCCCTCGGCGATGATGGCTTTTTTGATCTGGGCGTGTCGACCGATCACCACGCCTTCCATGATGACGGACTCCTCGACCGCGGCCCAGGAATGGACGTAGACGTTATACGAGAGAACGCTGTTGCGGACCAGGCCTCCGGATATGATGCTTCCGTGGGCCACCAGGGAATCCAGGGCCCGGCCGGCCCGCACGTCGCCGGATTCCTGGCTGAAAACCGTTTTGGCCGGAGGGTACTGGCGCTGGAAGGTCCTGATGGGCCATTTGATCCCGTAGAGGTTGAAATAGGGGTCCACGCCGGTCAGGTCCATGTTGGCGTTCCAGTAGGCGTCCAGGGTCCCCACGTCCCGCCAGTACTGGGAATCCCGCAGGGCCTCCACGGTCTTGCCGCGGCGGACGCCTTCGGCGTCGGTGTAATAGATGTTGTCGGAAATCTTGTTTTCCCGGCGGTAGGGATAGGCCATGACCTTGTGGCTCTTGACGATGCCCGGGAGGATGTCCTTGCCGAAATCCGGTTTATCGTCGCGGTTTAAAAGGTCCATCAGGACCTCGGTCTTGAAGATGTAGATGCCCATGGAGGCCAGGACGTGTTCCGGGTCTCCGGGGATGGTGGAGGGGTTCTTGGGTTTTTCCTGGAACCCTTGCACCCGGAAGGAGGAATCGACTTCCAGGATGCCGAATTGGTCCGCCGTTTCCTTGCCGGACTCGATGACGGCGATGGTGACGTCCGCGTCATGGGCGGTGTGATAGTCCTTGAAGCGGGCGTAATCCATCTTGTAGACGTGGTCCCCGGAGAGAATCAGGAGATGGTCCGGGTTTTCCTGCTCGACCAGGTAGGTGTTTTGCCGGATGGAATCGGCGGTGCCCTGGTACCATTTTTCTCCGGCCATCATCTGGGGCGGCACGACCTTGAGGTAGTGTCCCAGGGCGGGGCTGAAGATATTCCAACCGTGCTCGAGGTGTTGGATCAGGGTTTGGGCCTTGTATTGGGGCAGGACCAGGATTTTATAGACTTCCGAATTGATGCAGTTGGACAGGACGAGATCGATCAGGAGATAGATGCCGCCGAAGGGAATGGCCGGCTTGCTGCGGTTCTTGGTCAACGGCATCAGGCGTTCCCCTTTGCCGCCCGCCATGACGAGAGCTAATACTTTTTTCATTTTCCGTCGGACCCTAGGGTTGTGGAGGGACGGACCCGGGGCGCCTCCCCGGTCCGGTTCGGGGTTTGGAGAGGGTCCCGTCGGAACGGGACCCCGGGCTTCGCGCCTTAAAAAAAATTAGTCGCGGCTGCCGCCGAAAATGCGGAGCAGCATCAGGAAAAGGTTGATGAAGTCCAGGTACAGGGCCAGGGCGCCCATGATGGCGGCCTTGGATTCCATGGCTTCCCCGTCAAAGCCGCCGCGGGACATGGCCTTGATCTTCTGGGTGTCGTACGCGGTCAGGCCGACGAAAACCAGCACCCCGATGTAGGTCACCATCCATTCCAGCATGGCGCTGTGGAGGAAGATGTTCACCACCGAGGCGATGACGATCCCGATCAGGCCCATGAACAGGAAGCCGCCCATGGAAGTCAGGTCCCGCTTGGTGGTGTAGCCGTAGAAGCTCATGGCCCCGAAGGTCCCGGCCGTGGTGAAAAAGGCCGCGGCGAGGGACGAACGGGTGTAGGCCAGGAAGATCACCGACAGGGTCAGTCCGTTCAAAATGGAATACACGACGAACATGGTCGTGGCCGTGGAAGCGGACATGCGCTGGATGCGGCCCACCAGCAGGAAGACCATGGCCAATTCCGCTCCGATAAGCAGCAGCATGATCAACTGGTTTCCGAGAATCAGGTTCATGATGGTTTCGCTGCTCGCGGTGAAGTAAGCCACGCCTCCGGTCAGGGCCAGGCCGGTGAGCATCCAATTATAGACCCGGCGTATGAATTCTCCTTCCGCGGTAATGGCCCGGGAACCGGCGTATTGGTAGGGTTGGTTCATTTTTTTCTCCTTAATTCAATATGTTGTTACAAAAACGTTCGAAAGTTCGCCTTGTAGAATAAAAATGTACACAAGCCGAACCAAACGGGCAACCTTTTTCGGTTATTTTTTTCCCCGAGCGCTTCCCGGCCCCTTGCTTCCGGTCCGAAGCGTCTTGAGTTCGGACCAGCGCTTGAAAAAGCCGAGGACGCCCTCGCCGGTCGAGCCGGACCGGCCGAATTCCTCCAGGCGCCGGACCCTCATTTCCAGGCCGGCGGGAGTGTTCACGGCGGCCTTGAGGCAGGATTGGACTTGGGGGCAGGCGGCGCAGGAGTCGCGCACGGTCCGCAGCCGGTCCTTTCCCATGGGGAAAACACGTTCCAGTTCACCGAAACATTGGGGCTTGCTTTCTTCCGTCATGCTCTCTCGTCACTCCGATATTTACCCGGCGGCCAATTTTGGCGCCGGTTCGAACCCTAAACCTAATTCCCCGTCATCATACCCTGGAACCCGCCCTGATATCAAGGAAAGCGGGTCGGTCCGCCTCCGGGACGGCGCCTGCTTGCCGGAGACAACACTTCGTAAAAATTGGGAATCGCCCCCGAGGCCCTCGGGCGGATTGTTGACCGCCAAGCGGATTCGTGTTATTAAACACTTAAGTTAACCCGATTTTGGGGAAATGCCGAAAAAAGGGCGGGGCGACCAAAAGACGGCTATGTTTGGAGAAAAAGTAAGGGAAGAAGGAATCGACGAATCATCCGGCTTGTCCGCGGGACTGTCGGGGGATGATCGGCTTGTTTTTATCGTCAAGGGCAATCCGGCCTTTGTCCGCTTGTTCACCTTGGTGTTGAACGATATTCCGGACGTTTTCCACCAGGCCCTCGATCCCGGGGATTTGGAAAGCGCGGTCAGGAGTCGACGGCCGGACGTGGTGGTGGTGATCGAGAGCGAGGACGCCTACCACGCCCTGCGGGCCGCGCCGGTCCTGAAGGGTTCCCCCATTCTTTTCGTCGCGGTCAGCGACCTGGACAAAAGAAAGACCCCGGCCCTGGCCGAGGGCGATTTGTCGTGGGTGCTCAAGAACAACCCGGCGGAACTCCATGAACTGTTGAAGGACGCCGTGTTCAGGCCGCAAGGGAAGCTCATTCTGTGCGTCGACGACAGCCCGACCGTCCTGCGCCAGATAAAAAAGGCCTTTTTCGGCACGCCCTATGAGTTGGTGACCGCCCAAAACGGCCGGGAAGCCCTGGACTTGCTCGATTCGATTTCCCCCGATCTTATCCTGACGGACGTGGAGATGCCGGTCATGGACGGACTGACCTTCTGCGCCCGGGTCAGGGCCAGGCCCGAGACGGCCGAGGTCCCCCTGATCATACTGTCCTCCAGGGTCGACTACGAAACCATCGCTTCCGGGTTCGATTCCGGCGCGGATGAATACCTGACCAAGCCGTTTTTCCCCGACGAACTATTGAACAAGGTCGAGTCCTACCTCGTTCCGCCGCCGGTCCGGCGGAAGGAACGGGTGCTGGTGGTCAACAACATTCCCAACGTCACGCATCTGCTGCGCCTGGCCCTGGACAAGCAGGGGTTCGAGGTCAGCATCGCCTCGGACCCTTCCCGGGCCTTTGACGTCGCCTGCCGGGACAACCCGGACCTCATTATCGCCGACGCCGACCTGCCGGGCATGTCCGGGTTCCATTTCTGCACCCAGGTCCGGAGCCTCCCCGAAACCAAAAAAATCCCCCTGGTCCTGATGACGGAAAAAACTAGTTCCGGGGCCAGGAAAATGGGCCAGAAGGTCGGGGTCACCGCGTACCTGACCAAGCCCTTCACCCGGGAAGGCGTGATCACCCTGGTGGAACGGCTGCTGGCCGAAAACCGTTCCCTCCGCGCCCTGGAATGGGACATGGTCCTGGCTTCCATAACCTCCCTGGCCAGGGCCCTGGACGAACGGGACCCCTACACCCGGTTCCATTCCGAGAACGTCGCCCGCTACGCCATGGCCATCGGCCGGAAATCGGGGTTGAACGCCCATCAACTGGAAAACCTGCGCCTGGCCGGCCTTCTCCACGACATCGGCAAAATCGGCATACCGGACAAAATTCTTCACAAGCCGGACAAGCTGACCGGGGAGGAGTTCGAAAAAGTCAAGCAGCATTCCCGGTTGGGGGCCGAAATCCTGCAGCCCATCCCGGCCCTGGAGGAAGTGGCGCCCGCGATCCTGCACCACCATGAGCGGATGGACGGCAAGGGCTATCCCGGCGGCTTGAAGGGGCCCGATATTCCGGTCCTGGCCAAGATTCTGGCCGTGGCCGACACCTTTGACGCCCTGGTCACGGATCGTCCCTACCGCAAGGGGCTTTCGCGCCAGGAGGCGGTGGCCATAATGCGGAATGTGTCCGGGACCCAGCTTTTCCCCAGGTATGTCAATTTATTCTGCGAATGGCTCGCGGAATCGTCCTAGTCCCGGTCGCCGGGGAAGGTTTCCGTTGACAGGGCGGGCCGCGAATGATATTACGAAACCATAGTTTATAGCAGGGCCTGGAAAGTTAAGGGCGGAAAGGGATAAAACCATGATCGGCGGTTTGGGAATATGGGAGCTGTTGCTCATTCTGTTTATCGTTCTGATAATTTTCGGAGCCGGTAAACTGCCTGAAATTGGGGCCGGCCTGGGCAAGGGAATCGGCAATTTCAAAAAGGCCACCCAGGAAGGCAAGGAGCTTGACGTGACTCCCAAGGACAAAAAGGCGGAAGGCGGCGCCGCCGAGAAAAGCAAGACCAATTCCGACCAGACTTCGGTCTAATCGAAATCAAGGGGCGCAAGCTTCGCGTTAAATAATCAATCCCGGCCTCGGCCGGGACTTTTTTTGGCCGGGTTCCGGGTTCGAGTCGCACCCGGGCGACGCCTTTTCATCCGGTGAAAGACGTCTCGCCGCCGCCGGATTCTTTCGTCAATTCAACCGCATTTGTCCGCCGCCGACCGCGTGGCCGGACCGGGGATGATAAATCGACCGGGGGGGCGGCGGGGCCGGTCCGGGGAGGCCCGGCTTGGCCGGGCCGGGGATTGCCTTGGGGGGCTTTTTTTTCTTGACAACCGAGCCGGGGAAAGTAGAGAATCCCTCGATAATGAATTTTGTCACAATTAGATGAAGTAAACCAAAATTAACACTGAGGGGCTGTTTTATGACCCAGCACGACGACGAGCAGGCAAAAGGTCACCACCACGCGGGGGAAGGCTCCGGGCATGGGAATCCACTAAAAAGGCTGCTATCGGGGATAAACTATGCGGCGAGCGCCCCATTTTTCATTGGGCTGGTCGCGGCCATGATCGTCTGTTGGTTGATCTGGCCCACGTTGCTTTATTCCGAAAAGAGCCAACCCATCCCCTTCAGCCATCTCGCCCACACCGACGCGGCCGGGATGGACTGCGCCGAATGCCACGCCTACAAGGCCGATGGCCGCTTCGGCGGAATTCCTAGTTTCGAATTCTGTCTGGGATGCCACACCTGGGACGACCGCCAGAACGAGGACAACCAGGCCGAGACCGAGTTTCTGGAGAAATTCGTCGCCGAGGACGGGACCCTCAAGGGCGACCCCAAATGGCGCGTCTATTCCGCCCAGCCGGATTGCGTTTATTTCTCTCATATCGCGCACACGGAAAAAGGCGGGTTCAAGTGCGAGGAATGCCACGGCGATCATGGCCAGACCACCTCGCTTCGTCCCTATTACCAGAACCGGATCACCAAGTACAGCCGGGACGTTGACGCCCACATGAAAATGACCGATTGCGCCGACTGTCATACCAAGCACGGCCGTCCCGATAACAACGCCTGCTTTGTTTGCCATAAGTAGTCCGGGGCAGGGAGAGGTAAAACCATGAAGTTGGATCGAAGAGGGTTCATAAAACTGGTAGTAGGCGTCGGGGCCGGAATCCACCTTACCCCGTTGCCCTGGAAGCTGATCGATGATGTTTCCATCTGGACTCAGAACTGGCCCTGGGTTCCCCGGGTGACCAGGTACGGCGACCTGGCCTACGCCAAGACCGTCTGCTCCTTGTGCGGGGGCGGCTGCGGCGTCGACGTCAAAACCGTCAACGGCCGCCGGACCGTTAAAGCCGAGGGTTCGCCGGAAGCTCCCGTCAACCGCGGCGGCGTCTGTCCCCTTGGCGCCGCCGGCCCCCAATATGAATACAGCCCGGCCCGGTTTCAGAGCCCCCTTAAAAGGGTGGGCGCCCGGGGGTCCGGAGCGTTCGTCAAGATTACCTGGGAGGAAGCTTTTAAGGAACTGGGCGCCAAGATGTCCGAGCTTCGGGAAAAGGGCCAGGCTCACACCGTGGCCCTGTTCAGCGGACGGAACGACAGCCTGACCCGGAAACTGTCGGCCAGGTTCCTGGAAGCGTACGGCTCCCCTAATTTCATGAGCATGCCCTCCAACAAAATTTCGCGGGAATTCGCCGCCGCCGGACTTTTCGGCGAGGGAACCGAGCTGGGCTACGATCTGGAAAACGCCAAATACATCCTCAGTTTCGGCGCCGGCCTGATTGAAGGCTGGGGGTCCCCGGTCCGGTCCATCGCCGCTTTTTCCGGATGGCGGGCCAAGGGCGACGTCAAGCTGGTGCAGGTCGACGTCCAGGCTTCCGTGACCGCTTCCAAGGCGGATCAGTGGGTGGCCGTGGTCCCGGGAACCGAGGGCGCCCTGGCCCTGGGCCTGGCGAGCGTCATCATCGCCGAAAACCTTTTCGACGCGGCCTTTATCCAGAATTTTTCCTTCGGTTTCGACGACTTCAAGGCCATGGTCCTCCAGGATTACACTCCGGCCAAGGTTTCGGCCCTGACCGGCGTGGCCGAGGAGACCATCGTCGCGCTGGCCCGGGAATTCGCCGGAACCAAGCCGGCCCTGGCCCTGGGCGGTAAAGCCAAGGGCGACCTGCCGACGCCGGTCTATGAACTCATGGCCATCGAATGCCTCAACGCCCTGGTGGGCGCCGTCAACCGCAAGGGCGGGGTCATCGTCCGGAAGGACCTGCCCCTGGCGGCCTGGCCCGAGTTGGCCCTCGACGACGCGGCCAAGGAAGGGCGGGACGCTCCCCGTCTCGATGGGGCCGGGGGCGGCAAATACCCCCTCACCGGAAGCTTGCTGGGCAATTTTGTCGACGCGGCCGCCGGCGGGAACCTTTACCCGGTCAATATCCTGCTGCTTGACCGGGCCAACCCGGCCTACTGGGGCGGGGTTTCCGCGTCCTTCACCGAGGCCATGGACAAGATTCCCCTGATCGTCAGTTTTTCGACCCTGGCCGACGACACGAGTTATTTCGCCGATCTGATCCTGCCCGAAACATCCAATTACGAAGGATTGGTGGAACTGACCACGCCGGAAACCCTGCCCTACCCGTTATTCGGGACCGCTCCCGGCGTGTTCAAGGCCGCTCTTTTCGACTGCAAGCCGGCCGCCGACATTTACCTCGGCCTGGCCCAGGCGATCGGCGAAGGCGTGGCCCAGGCCCTGCCCTTCGAGAGCGCCGTGGACATGGTCAAGCAGAGCGCCCTGGGGCTTTTCGCTTCCGGTCGGGGCGTGGTGGCCGGGACCGAGGGCGAGGCCGTCAATTTCGGCGACGCGGTCGAGGTTTCCACGTTCAAGAGCGATAAGGATTTCCTGAAAGCCCTGTTCGCGGGCCGGTTCTGGTACGACCCCGAATTCAAGTTCGACGACTGCTCGGGAGCGTTCAAAACCCCGTCCGGAAAGTTCGAATTCCGCAGTCGGACCCTGGAAGAGGCCTTGTCGGGCTTCATCGCCGCGGAGGGCGAGGAAGCCGCCATGGCGCACCTGGGCCTGACCGCTCCGGCGGCGCTCCTGTCCCTGCCCCATTATGAACCCTACGTCCCCACCGCGGCCGAAAGCCATGGCGGCGGGCATGGGGAAGGAAACAGGTTCCCCCTGCTCCTGGTCCCGACCCAGCAGTTCAAGCTGGTCGCGTCCTCCATCGGGGCCGCGCCCTATCTGACCAAACTTCTCGAGGACATCACCCTCAAGTCCGAGTACTTGGTGGTTCACGTCAACCCCGCCACGGCCCGGGAATTGCACTTGCATGAGCGCGACCTGGCCAACCTGGCCACCGCCAAGGGGGCGTTGAAAGTGATGGTCCACTTATTCGAAGGCGCTCGGCCCGGCGTAATTTACGCTCCCATCGGGCTCGGGCATCGCGGTTTCGATTTGTACCTTAGAGGCAAGGGGGTCAACCCCATTGAAATAATCGAGGCCAAGGCGGATCCCCTGTCAGGCCAGTCCCTCTGGTGGGGGGCGAGCGCCAATCTGACCAAGGTGTGAGGTAGACGATGAGTACCCATGGGCCGACAACTGGAATAAAATACGGCATGGTCATCGACCTGGACAAGTGCACGGGCTGCGGCTCCTGCTCGGTGTCCTGCATGACCGAAAACAATATCTACATTCTCAAGGACGAATCCGATAAGCTCAAGTCCACTACCTGGCTGAAAATATATCGTCTCGAAAACGGCCAGCCCTTTCCCGATACCAAGGTGGTTTATCTGCCCCGGCCGTGCATGCACTGCGACGCCCACCCGCCCTGCGTTTCGGTCTGTCCGCCCACCGCGACCACCAAGGACGAAATCGGCGGCATCGTCAGCCAGATTCCGACCCGGTGCATCGGCTGCCGGTACTGCGTGGCGGCCTGTCCCTACCATGCCCGGTATTTCAACTGGTACGATCCCTGGCCCCTGTTCGAGGACCATGTCAAGGTCATGACCGAGGCCCTGAACCCGGAAGTCGCTCCCAGGATGCGCGGCGTGGTCGAAAAATGCACCTTCTGCCACCATCGCCTGATGGCGGCCAAGGAAAGAGTCATCGCCGAGGGCCTGCACGAAATTCCCGAGGAATACTACCAGACGTCCTGCACAAAGGCCTGCCCGGCCGGGGCCATCGTCTTCGGAGACCTCAACAACGAAAAACACCGGGTCCACCAAATCCTGAAGGAAAGAAAGGACCATGCTTTCCGCCTTCTGGAAAAACTGGGCACCGAACCCAAGGTATACTACCTTTCCTCCCAGGAATGGGTCCGGAAAAAGGCTGACAATGATCTCGAAACGCCCAAGGGCGAAGGGTACTAGAGAGGTTCCAAGCTATGGAAAGAGGATTGGATAGCGCGCTGATCCCCGAGGGCGTGCAAAGGACCGGAGGAGTGATCTTTTTTCTCTGGCTGCTGCCCTGGTTGGCTCTCCTGGCCTGGGGCGGTCTCGGCGCCGCCCTGTGTCTCATCCTGGGCCTGAACCAGACCAACATGAACGACTACTTCGCCTTCGGAGTGTGGATCGTTTTCGACCTGTCGGTCATCGCCCTGGGCGCCGGCGCGTTTTTCACGGGCTTCCTGACTTACGTGGTCGGGAAGAAGGAACTAAAATCCATCATCAACCTGGCGGTCATCATCGGGTTCATTTGCTATTCCGGCGCCGTCGGCATGCTGGGCATCGACATCGGCCAGCCCCTTAGGGGATGGTTCATCTTCTGGCACGCCAACGTCCATTCCATGCTGACCGAGGTGTCCTTCTGCATCACCTGCTACCTCATGGTGCTGACGATCGAATACCTGCCCAATATCCTGGAAAACCGGCAGCTCAACAAGGTGAGGGAATTCCATTTCTTCGCCCATAACCTGCACGAAATCATGTTCGTCTTCGCCGCCACCGGCGCCTTCCTGTCCTTCTTCCACCAAGGCTCCCTGGGCGGCATGTACGGCGTGCTCTACGCCCGGCCCTACGCGGTGCGGTCCATGTTCTCCATCTGGCCGACCACCTTCTTCCTGTTCATTCTCTCCGCGGCGGCCTGCGGACCCTGCTTCACCCTGCTCATCACCAATCTTCTGGAATGGATCGGCGGCAAAAAACTGGTCCGGCCCGAAGCCAAGCACCTCCTGGCCAAAATTTCAGGCCGGCTGCTGGCCGTGTACATCGTCCTCAAAATCATCGACACCATCGCCTGGATTTACGGCCCGGCCTATTCCGCCGGCTTCCAACTAGGCGACTTCTTCCGGTCCGGCCCCTACGGCGCCTGGACCCTCATCGCCGAGATCGGCTTCTTCGGCGTCGTGCCGGCGATCCTCCTCAATATCCCGGCCGTGCGGGAAACCGACTGGGCCCTGTCCTTCGCCGCCATCCTGAACTGCGCCGGCATCGTCATGAACCGCTTCGTCATGACCGTGGTCACCCTGGCCATCCCGGTCATGCCCTTCGACCAGTTCGTGTCCTACGCCGCCACCTGGCAGGAATGGTCCATCGCCCTGGCCGTGGTCGGCTACGGCGGCATCATCATCGCCCTGTCCTACCGCTACCTGCCCGTCTTCCCCCACGAAAGGGAACTGAACTACAAGGGCTAAGGCTAGCGAAGGTGAATAACAAAACGCCGCCCCAAGGGCGGCGTTTTGGTCTGTAGCTAAAGGCCAAGGGGGCCGCCGCCCCCTTGGAACCCCCGGTAAAGTCAAGGAAGCCTAAGCGAGGGCTCCGCCCCTCGCTTAGGCTTCCTTTACTTGAAAGGTTC
>JAZDGM010000119.1:0-5682 GCA_043806915.1 Pseudomonadota bacterium
GGTACGAGCCCCTAATTTCATCTTCTATTTTTATAAATTCAATTTTTTCCGGTATTTTCATTTTCGCGCCTTCCGGGGTCGAGCCTGGTCCCTGGCCAGCCGCAACCGCGTCCCCGGTTCAGGGACGGGTTGAAAGCCAAGGACGCCGGCTCCGGCCCCGCGAGAGTTAAATATCCAATTCCCTGACCTTCAGGGCGTTTTCGATGATGAATTCCCGCCGCGGCTCGACCTTGTCCCCCATGAGAATAGTGAATATCTGGTCGGCCTCGACCCTGTCGTCCACGGTAACCTGGAGGAATGTCCGTTTTTCCGGGTCCATGGTGGTCTCCCAGAGCTGTTCCGGGTTCATCTCGCCCAGGCCTTTGTATCGCTGCACCGCGAGCCCCTTTTGCCCCTCGCTCAGGACCTTCTCCAAAAGTTCTTCCCTGGTGGAGACTTCCATTTTTCGTTCCTTGAACTTGATAACGAAGGGAGGTTCACCCATGGCCTGGACTTTCCTGAAAAGTTGCATCAAGCGGATCATCTCGTCGTTTTTCATCAGCTCGTTGCTGAGAAAAACCTTTTTATAGCCGTTATGCACCGACGGCAGGGCCAGGACGAAGCCGCCATGTTCCGCGTCCGGGTTGGGGCCGTCCACTATGAATTTGTCCCGGAGCAAGACCTCGGCCAGGGCCCGGGTCCATTCCATGTCCGAAAAACCAGGGCCGTCGCCGATCAGCCGGGGCAGGATTTTTTCCCAAATACCCTCGGGATAGCCGCGACGGTTGAGGCGGTCGATCTGGTTGCGGTACGCGGTCAGGGTTTTGATCAGGTTCAATAACTGTTCGCCCTTGATGGGGCCGTTGACCGTTTCCAGTTCCCGATCCTCCACGAACCGGGCTTGGATAAAGTTCTGGAATTCAAATTCATTCTTTATATATATCTCTTTTTTACCGGACTTAACCCGGTACAGAGGCGGTTGAGCGATGTAGAGGTGCCCTCTTTCCACCAAGTCCGGCATCTGGCGATAGAAAAAGGTCAGCAGCAAGGTCCGGATATGGGCCCCGTCGACGTCGGCGTCGGTCATGATCACGATCTTGTGATACCGAAGCGTGGCCAGGTTGTAATCGTCCTTGCCGAACCCGGCGCCCAGGGCGGTGACCATGTTCCTGATTTCCTGGCTGGCGATTATCTTGTCGAAACGGGCTTTTTCCACGTTTAGGATTTTGCCGCGCAATGGCAGGATGGCCTGGAACTTGCGATCCCGCCCCTGCTTGGCCGAGCCGCCGGCCGAATCACCCTCGACCAGGTACAACTCGGAAAACCTGGGGTCCTTTTCCTGGCAATCGGCGAGTTTTCCCGACAGGGAATGTCCGCCCAGGGCCCCCTTGCTCCGGGCGATGTCACGCGCCTTGCGGGCCGCTTCCCGGGCCCGGGCCGCGTCGACCACCTTGTTGATGATCTTTTTGGCGGTGGAGGGATTTTCCTCGAAAAAGGCCGTCAAGGCTTCATAGACCAGGGTTTCCACCAAACCCTTGACCTCGGAATTGCCCAGCTTGGTCTTGGTCTGGCCCTCGAACTGCGGTTCGGGAATTCGAACCGAAACCACGCCCGCCAGTCCTTCCCTGACATCGTCGCCCTCGAGCTTCAATTTCAGGTTTTTCGGCAGGTTGGCCGAGGGGATGTAGTTGTTGACGGCCCTGGTCAGGGCCGCCTTGAAGCCGGAAAGATGGGTCCCGCCCTCGGTGGTGGAGATGTTGTTGGCGAAGGACAATATCTGTTCGTTATATGATTCGTTATACTGGAAGGCTATTTCCGTGATGATATCGTCCTTGGTTCCTTCCAGGTAAATGGGATGGCGGTGGACCGGGTTTTTTTGTCGATTGAGATACTCGACAAATTCCACTATCCCGCCTTTATAAAGAAAATCCTTGAATTGTCCGTCCCGTTCGTCCTTGATCGTGATCTGGACGCCCTTGTTGAGAAAGGCCAGTTCCCGCATTCGCTTGGACAGGATTTCGAAGCTGAATTCCGTGGTCTCGAAAATCTCGGAGTCCGGCTTGAAAAGCACCGTGGTGCCGCGCCGCTTGGTTTTTCCTATGGTTTCCAAGCCGGTGACCGGCTTGCCTTTTTCATAGCGTTGCTTGTAGGCCTGCCCATCGCGCCGGATTTCGACTTCCAGGTATTCCGACAGGGCGTTGACCACGGAGACGCCGACCCCGTGCAAGCCGCCGGAAACCTTGTAGGTCTGGCGGTCGAATTTTCCGCCGGCGTGGAGCTTGGTCATGACCACCTCGACCGCCGGAATGCCCTCGGTCTTGTGGATGTCGACCGGAATGCCTCGCCCGTTGTCTTCCACCGAGACGGTCCCGGCCAGGCCAATGATGACGTCGATGCGGTCGCACACCGCGGCCATGGCCTCGTCAATCGAGTTGTCGACCACCTCGTAAACCAAGTGGTGCAGGCCGGACGCCCCCTGACTGCCGATATACATGGCCGGTCTCTTCCGAACGGCGGTCAGTCCTTCCAGGACGCGAATGTTATCCGCGCTGTAATTGTCCTCGGGCAATAATGTATTCTGAACCTTTTCTTCCATATTTCGGTTTCCTGAAAACTAAATCTTCATCGGCATCAAAACGCCGACGAATCCTTTATCTTCCTCGGCCTTGACGATGCAGGGACTGCCGCCGTCGAGGAAGGAGATGGTTATCTTGTCGCTTTTCAAAGAACTTAAGGTATCGATGAAATAGCGGGGGTTGAAACCTATCACTATTTCCGGCCCTTCGTATTCCACCGGCAGGCCGTCCCGAGCCTCCCCCAGGTCGGGGTTGACCGCGGTCAGGGTGATATCCTGGGGCGTCAGGGTGAATTTGACCCCTTTATAGTCATCGGAGGAAATGACCGACACCCGCCTGAGGGCGTCCAGCAGGTCCTTGCGGCCCGCCGTCATGATATTCTTGTTATTTTTGGGAACGACCAGATTATAATCCGGAAAGCGCCCTTCCAGCAGCCGCATGACCAAAATGGCGTTGTCTCCCCTGACCACCACGTTGGCGCCCGAAACGCCCATTTGCAGATTACCGCCCTCCTCCGCCAATTTCCTGAACTCCATGAGGCCCTTCTTGGATAAAATAACCCCTTTTTCCAGGGCCAGGGCGCCCAAATTGGAGACCTCCTTTTCCACCAGGCTCAAGCGGTGACCGTCGGTCGATACCATCCGCAGGATCGAACGGGCCTCCTTTTCGCCTTTTTCAAGAAAAACGCCCGCCAGGTTGTAACGGGTCTCTTCCGTGGCCACGGAATAGATGGTTTTATCGATCATATCCAGGATTATTTCGGAATTCAGATCGATGAACTTCACTTCCTGGTAGTCCGGCATCAGGGGAAAGTCCTCGGGAGACAAGCCGTGAAGTTGATAATTGGACCGCAGCCCCGACAAACTCAGGGAATAATTCTCCAGCTCGGTCAACCTGAACTCCTCGTCGGCCATGACCTTGACAATTTCGTAGAATTTCCGCGCCGGCACGGTTAAGCGACCTTCATCGAGGACCTTGGCCTCGTAGGACCCCTTAAAGGCTATTTCCAGGTCCGTGGCCGTAATGGCCAGCCGACCATCCTGAACCTCAAGAAGGACATTGGATAAAATAGGCATGGAGCTTCTTTTTTCGGCAATGGACTGCGTTTGGGAAACTCCCTTGAGAAGTTCTTCCTTTTTGAGTCTTAAATCCAACATAAAACCGTTCCTCCTTCAGGCTTGCAAACAAATTATCTTAAAAAGATTTAAAATATAATAACACCAATAGGCGGCGTGAAATTGTCAAGAACTCCATTTAACTTTTTAATTTCAGTATGTTCCGCTAAACAAGCAATTGAAATCTTATTCCGTTCCTCATCCGTCCGGTCGACCCCGCCGCGGCCCCCCCTACCTTTTCGACAGGTATTGGAAAGGTTTTCATCAGCCGGCGGTCAATTCTCTTTCTGGGCGCTTTCCTTGATGAGCTTTTCCAGTTCGGAGATGTTTCTCGAAAAGTTATGGTCCTGATTTTTCCTGAGTTCTATCTTTTTGACGGCGTGAAGCACGGTGGAATGGTCACGGCCTCCGAATCGTTGTCCGATCTCAATCGTGGACAGGGAGGTCATTTGCCGACACAGGTACATGGCCGCCTGCCGGGGAATGGCCACGGCTTGCTGTTTTCGCCCGGATTTGAGGTCGCTGATTTTTAGACCATAGTAATCGGCGGTGGTTTTCAGGATCAAGTCCAGATTGATTTTTTTCTGATCCGCCTCGATGAACAGACCCAGGAGCTTCTGGGCCGAATTCAGGTCAATGGGTTTCTTGGTCAAGGAATAATAGGCGGCCAGCCTGGACAGGTACCCTTCCAGGACGCGAATATTGGTTTCTTCCTGGGAAGCGAGGTAGAAGGCGACTTCGGTCGAAAGGATTATTTTCTCTTCCTGGGCTTTTCTGGTCAGGATGGCCACCTTGGTTTCCTGGTCCGGGGGAGAGATGTCGGCAAAGAGTCCGCCTTCGAAGCGGGACCGGAGCCGGTCTTCCAGGTCAGGGATTTCCTTGGGCATTTTGTCGCTGGAAAGAACAATTTGCTTGTTGGCCTCGTAAAGAGCGTTAAAGGTGTAGAAAAATTCTTCCTGGGTTCTTTCCCGGCCGCCGATAAAGTGGATATCGTCGATAAGCAGGGTGTCTATGCCCCGATATTTTTGGCGGAATCCGCTCATGCCCTCGGTCCGGAGGGCCTCGATGAGTTCGTTGGTGAAGAGTTCCGAACACAAATAGACTATTTTCCGGTGCGGGTCGAGGCTGGCGAGATGGTTGCCAATGGCGTTGAGGAGGTGGGTTTTACCCAAGCCGGAGCCGCCGTAGATGAAAAGTGGGTTGAAGGAAGCCGTGTTGTTGGCCACGGCCTGGGAGGCGGCGAAGGCCAGTTGATTGGAACTGCCCACCACGAAATTGGAAAACCTGTATTTTTCAATCAGGGTAGGTTCCGGGAGCCCCGGGCTTTTTTCATGGCCAACCACTTGGTCCCCGGCGGAAGATCGTCCCCGCCCCAGGCCGTCGCTTTCGGCGGCCGCCGGTTCGACGGTTAGTTCGACCTCCAGGTCCTGCCCGGAAAATTCGGTCATTAGGCGCTTAATTTTAGGGACGTATTTTTCCGTTATCCAATTTTTGAAAAAGATATTAGGGACTTGAATGGTCAAAGTTCTTTCCGAGAGGGCGCGCGGCCTGAGCGGAGCCAACCACCGTCGGAATTCTTCCTGTTGTAGCTCCTCTTGCAGCCTTCCCCAAACTTTATTAAATAAATCCATCGCCGACAGCCCCCAAATGGAGAAACGGAATAATATACCTAGAAGTAGTGAATCATATCAAAAAACCATGGAAATGTAAAATAAATAGGCCGAGTAGGCAGGGTCCGCCGGTCCCCGCGCCAGGGCTTATGGATCAGTGTGCTTAGGAAAGTAACCCAATATTTAGGCTTGCCCTTTAGCCCAGGCGAACCGATGCCCCGGTCGATGTCCGCCGTTAAAGGTGGGGAAGCTGGAGCTTCCCTGGCCTGGGTTCCCACGCTAGAGCTTGGGAACCAGCGTAATGCTTATTACCGGCTCAAGACTCATGGGCGGTGGCGACTGCCCCGGTCGATGTCCGCCTTTAAAGGTGGGGAAGCTAGAGCGTCCCTGGCCTGGGTTCCC
>JAZDGM010000120.1:0-2583 GCA_043806915.1 Pseudomonadota bacterium
GATTGAAACCCGGCCAATATCAGCTCGGCGTATTTCGGTTTGGTCGCCCCCTTCGCGGGGGCGTGGATTGAAACCCGGCCAATATCAGCTCGGCGTATTTCGGTTTGGTCGCCCCCTTCGCGGGGGCGTGGATTGAAACAATTGGTGCCTAGGCCAGGCGGAATGCCGCGCCAGTCGCCTCCCCCCCGCTGTTAGCGGCCGGTTGAAAATGTAAGGAAAATGGCCAAATGAAAATGAGTAAGTAGGGTGCGCAACGCGCACCATCGTTTACTATTTTGCGCACCCGACCACGGTAAATTGGAGACGTTGGCCGGCGCCTTGCGGCGGGGCTGCTCCGCCCCCGCGCGGCAGTGGTAGGGCTTCGAGTGACTCCTTCCCGTCCCAGGGTCAGGGGCGCGCCGGAGCCGGCGCCCCTGACGACCCCCGGCTCTTTTTATTAGAGAACCCGCCTGGCGGCGGTTTCACGCCCCGAAACGTCCTGTTTCGAGGGCGGTAAGGGCGGGCGTCCATGCCCGCCCGAAGAGGTCCGGGGCGTTTGGAGTTGCTTGGCCGAGCCAGCCGCTACAATCTAAAAATAATGTGATCTCCGTATGCATTACATTGACATCCATAAATTCATAAAAACTCATAAAGGACATCCATTCTTTGATTGGTCAAATGCATGAACATTGCACGGACATCCATATTGATAGGTTAACTGCGCGATTGGCGGACTTCAGCGAGTTGGAAGTGATGGATAATTTTGGATGTCCTGGCGTGCGCGCCATTTTCCCTTGAAGACGCCTCTCTTGACTTGACTTTCAGACCGCGCGGGCATAGAAGTCTTTCTTTGATATAAGCCGTTCTGGCTGTGGTTCTTCTGTAAACAAAAAAACTGATTAGACATGTCCCCCAGCGCAGGCCTCTTTGGAGGAACTCCATGAAATCGGAAAAAGATATTTTCCTGGTAGGTAAATTAACTTTTCTTATATTATTGCTTTTAACCGCCCGGTCCGTTTCCTTCCCGTCCAGGACTTTCGGAGAAAGTAATAGGGCGCGGCTTCTAACCCCGGCGGATCTAGGCGCCCCTGGCGGCCGTTGCGGGACCGAGGCCAAAAGGCGTGAACACGCCTCGGACATTTACCGGTCGGTTTCCCTATCGGATTGTGACCTCTCCAAGTCGGCCAACCTGGAATCCTATAGACCGGACGCCGTGGGCGTCATTCCTGTTTGGGTCCATGTCATCAGGGACGACTCCGGCGAGTGGGGAGAAGTATCCGATGAAATGATCAGAGGCCAGATAGAACGTTTGAACGAGGATTATCGGGCCCGACCCGGCTCCCTGGGTGAAAACGGCGTGGATTCAATGGTTCAATTCCAATTGGCCGGCGTTACGAGGTACAACAACACCCGCTATTTTCAGGACCAGGATGAATATGACTATAAATCCAAGATGCAGAAGGACCCGAAAAAGTATTTGAACATATACACCAATACCGCCAGCTACTATTTTGGCTACGCCTACTTTCCCGCCGTGGAAGCGGGAACGGTTCTGGACGGAGTGGTCATTTACTACGAAGCCTTCGCTTATAACACTCCATATATGGCGCCCTACGACCTGGGCCGGACGACCACCCACGAAGTGGGGCATTATTTGGGTCTTTTCCATCCTTTCGAGAAAGGGTATTTTGACTGGGGGCCGCCCTGCCCTTCGGGAGACAAGCCCTTTTGCTACGAAAACGGCGATTTAATCTGCGACACCAACCCCCAGGAATGGGAAACCTACGGCTGTCCGTTAAACGCGGAATCTTGCGGCAGCCCGGACCCTTTTAGAAATTACATGGGCTATTCCGATGACGATTGCATGATGGAATTCACCGCGGAGCAGGTGCTCCGGATGCACTGTTCCTTGAAGGCGTACCGTCCCGACCTCGTAATGTTGGGTAGAAAACTGAAGGTGGAAAAGACCGGTCGGGGCGAGGGGGAGATAATCACCTCGCCCGAAGGCATATCCTGCGGTCAAAAATGTTCCGAATACTTTGCCGACGGCAGCCAAATGACCCTCACCGCCATTCCCGGCCCGGGGTATTCCTTTGACGGCTGGGAACCCAATGCTTCCGTTGCCGTTTGCCAGGGTAACGAGGCCTGCGTCATCGCGCTTGACCGGGATTGCCAGGCGACCGCGGCCTTCAATTCCGACCAGGACGGAGACGGGGTCGGCGACGAAATTGAAAACAAAGGCCCGAACAATGGCGACGGGAACCGGGACGCCATTCTGGATTCGCTGCAAAAAAACGTGGCCACTCTTAAAAATGTTACCGGAAAATACATAACCTTGATCTCGACAAGGGGAACAAAGCTGTCCGACGTTCGTTTCACGAATTATCCGCAAGGCTGCACCCAACCCCTGCCCGAGAAATTTCCCTTTGGTCTGTTGGGCTTCACCGTGACCGGTTTCAAACCGGGAGAAGCGACCATTGTCCACGCACTGTTTTATAACCAGACCGAAACGGTTAATGGTTATTTCAATTACGGCCCCACCGTGGAAAACCAGGAGGATCATTTCCAAGACTTCAGCCGGGCGCCCTATAATTCCACCACACT
>JAZDGM010000121.1:0-14760 GCA_043806915.1 Pseudomonadota bacterium
AAACCCTCCTGATGGGCGAATCTCGGTATATAGCCGGCCTGTTGGCAGCCCAGCCATTTGTGATGCCACTAAATGGATGTCCATATAAAATTATAAATTAGAGTGAGGAAGCTGGAGCTTCCCTGGCCGAGGTTCCCAAGCTAGAGCTTGGGAACCAGCCTTACTCATTACATTTTCAACCGGCCGCTAACACCCGGCGTCGCGCCGTCCTCCACGGCTCGCCAACTTCGGCGTCCCGGCCGGCCGGGGGGGCAGTTTTCCCTTGACACATGATTTTGTTTTTGATTAATTCAATCTTAATACAGTTTGCTTCAGGCGTGTCCATATTATGAATCGCCTGGTTCGGCAAAGGGAAAAAAACGACCCCCAAACCCGCTCCCCGGTCTTCCGATTGCGCCGGGGCAGGGGATTAGGCATGAACGAGGCCAAAATGTCGCGCCGGATTAAAGCCGGGCGCGGTCCCGGATTACGCTGCCGGGGCTGGCGCCAGGAAACGCTCCTGAGAATGCTGGAAAACGTGCTGGAAGTGGGCGAGCGCCCCGAGGACCTGGTCATCTATATGTCCAGCGCCCGGGCGGCCCGCGACTGGGACTGCTTCGACCGGATCGTCGCCCATCTCCGGGAGATGGACGAGGACGAGACCCTGCTGATTCAATCCGGCAAGCCCGTGGGGCGATTTTCGACCCACGCCGACGCGCCCCTGGTGCTCATGGCCAACGCCAACCTGGTCGGCCAGTATTCCCGGCCCGAGGTCTTTTATGAACTCGAGGCCAAGGGCTTGACCATGACGGCCGGGTTTACGGCCGGCGGGTGGCAATACATAGGTTCCCAGGGCATCGTCCAGGGGACCTACATGACCTTCCAAGCGGTCGCCGGACAATGCTTCGGCGGCAGCCTGGCCGGAAGGTTCGTGGTTACCGGCGGCTGCGGCGGCATGGGCGGAGCGCAACCTCTGGCCGTGACCATGAACGGCGGGGTGGCCCTGGTGGTGGACGTCAATCCGGCCAAGATACAACGCCGGGTCGATAACGGCTATTGCCACCGCCTTGTTTACGACCTGGATGAAGCCTTGGCGGCCTGCCTGGCGGCGTTGGCGGAAAAGAGGCCGTTTTCGGTCGGCTTGGTGGGCAACGCGGCCGAGGTCCTGCCCGAACTGCTGCGTCGGGGAGTGGTCCCCGATGTCGTGACCGATCAGACCGCGGCCAGCGACCCCCTGGCGGGCGGATATGTGCCCGTGGGTTACGACGCCGGGCAGGCCGCCGCCTTCGCCCGGTCCGACCCGGATCAATATTTAAAGGAAGCTTTTCGGTCCATGGCCATCCACATGGAAAGCATCCTGGAGTTTCAAAAACGGGGGGCCGTGACTTTCGAATACGGCAACCTGCTGCGGGAAAAAGCCCGGGACCACGGCGGGGTGGCCAACGCCTTCGACGTTCCCGGTTTCATGGAAAAATTCATTCGACCCTTTTTCTGCCGCGGGTGCGGCCCCTTTCGGTGGATAGCCGTTTCCGGCGACCCCGCTGACCTGGAAGCCATTGACGCCCTGCTTATCGAGGAATTTCCGGACGAACCCCATATTTCCGACTGGCTCGAGCTGGCGGCGCGGCATCTTCCCCTGGAGGGCCTTCCCGCGCGAATTTGCTGGGCCGCGCATGGGCAGAGAAGCAAAATCGGGGTGATGGTCAACGACCTGGTACGGACGGGGCGCCTCCGGGGGCCGGTGGCCTTTACCCGGGACCATTTGGACGCGGCCTCGGTGGCCATGCCGCATCGGGAAACGGAAAACATGCTTGACGGCAGCGACGCCATCGCCGACTGGCCGCTGCTCAACGCCCTGTTGAACGCGACCTGCCGGGCCGACCTGGTCACCATCCATTCGGCGGGCGGCGGGAGCACCGGGGTCAGCGTCAGCAGCGGCGTGACCTTGATCGCGGACGGTTCCCCAACGGCCGAAATCAGGCTCCGGAAAGCGCTGGACGCCGAAACCGGCCTGGGGATTCTTAGGTACGCCGACGCGGGTTATGATATTGCGCGCGAATGCGCCCGCAATAACAATATAGGCCGGCCGTCTCCCCGGAGACCTTGAACGCGGGTTTGCATGAAAATGCCCGAAGGGCATTTTCATTGGTTGTGTCGGTTGGGTTATAATCGGCGGCAAGGTTTCGGGAGGCGGGTTGCGAGACGTCAACCCACAACAACCTGAACTAACGAAAGGGGAACTGATGAAGACCTTTAATTTTGGCAAAATCGGAATGGTTGCGCTGTTGGCGGCGGCCCTGCTGACGCCGCTGGGACCGACCCCGGCCATGGCGGCGGCCGAGGGGAAGAGCCTGACCATTATGGTCTGGGGCGCCACCTGGAACGTTGGAGTCAAGGATGTCGCCAAGAAATTCGAGGAACAATACGGCGTCCCGGTCAAGGCGGTCATGCAATCCGGGTCGTCCGAGGGCCTGGCCAAGTTGATGGCCGCCAAGGGCAAGCCGGGCGTGGACGTCTGGTTCTGCGACGCGGCCATGCCGAGCACGGCCCCTCCGGGATTGATCGCCGACATTGACCCCGCCAAGATCACCAACCGGGACGAACTTGTCGCCGGGGCGCTCGCGAAGAAGTACGTGGCTCAACTGTACTATCCCCAGGGCATTATTTACCGCAAGGACCTCTGCCCCATGCCCATCAAGAACTGGGAAGACCTGTGGAAGCCCGAATTCAAGAAACAGATCGCTGTCCCGCCGCCGGCCTTTGATCAAGGGACCTTCCTGGTGGTCGCGGCCAAGATCAACGGGGGCGACGAGACCAACATCCAGCCCGGTTTCGACAAAATCAAGCAACTCATGCCCAACATCGTCACCTTCTACGACAACGATTCCACCTCGCGCAAGCTGCTGGCCCAAGGCGAGGTCTCGGTCCTGATCGGCAACACCGGCAGCCTGGACTACCTTACGGAAGCCGGCATTCCCGCGGCGGTCGTCAACCCCAAGCCCACCCCCATCTCCTTCGACGTCATGACCGTGATCAATAACGGCAACGAGGACTTGGCCCACAAGTTCATCGACATGATGGTCACGAAGTGGGCCCAGGAAATCTCGGTGCTGCCCCACAAATGCGCTCCGGTCAACAAGACCGTGGACGCCTCGGCGATTTTCACCAACGACTTTCCCAGTCCCCAGGATTCCCTGGTTATCGACCACGCGGCGGTCAAGGACAACCTGGGCAAGTGGATCGAGCAATGGGACAAGGAATTCGTGAAGTAACCTTGGCGCGGGCCTAAACGCCCCCAACGCGATGACGGGATTCTTCCCGTCATCGCCCTGACGCCGCCTCGGACCCTCGGACAGGTCCCGGCGCGATTAAAAGGGAAGAAAAAGATAGCCATGCGGCAAGCAACCCCGGGCGAGTACGTGGAATTCACCGATATCCGCAAGGTTTATGGGCGCAAGGAAGTCCTTTCCGGCGTCTCCGTAACGATCAGGGAGGGTGAATTGCTTTCCTTGCTGGGGCCTAGCGGATGCGGCAAGACCACGCTGTTGAGGATTCTGGCGGGTTTCGCGACCCCCACCCAGGGGGAGGTCCGGGTGGGCGGCAAACTGCTCAACCCCATCCCCCCCAACAAGCGGAACGTGGGAATGGTCTTTCAGCATTACTGCCTTTTCCCGCACCTCACTGTGTACGACAACGTGACTTTCGGCCTCAAGATGCGCGGCGTCGACCGCGCCGCCATGAACAAGCGGGCCATGGAATACCTCGACCTGGTTCATCTGGCGGATCAAAAAAATCGTTATCCCGGCCAGTTGAGCGGCGGGATGAAGCAGCGGGTCGCCCTGGCCCGCGTTCTGGCCTTCCAGCCCAATGTGCTGCTCCTGGACGAACCCTTCGCCGCCCTGGACCGCAACCTGAAGGACGAAATGCAGTTCGAGGTCCGCAAGCTGCAACAACTGCTCAAGATCACCACCCTGTTCGTGACCCACGATCAAAAGGAGGCCATGACCATCTCGGATCGGATCGCGGTCATGAATTACGGACGGATTGAACATGAAGGCCGGCCCCTGGAAATATACGACCATCCCCGGACCAAGTTCGTGGCCGAATTCCTGGGCGTCCCCCACTTTTTCAGCGGCCGGGTCAAGGGCTGGGACGGCGGGCAAGCGACCGTGGAACTCCTGGACGGAAAGGTCCTGGGCATCCCGGTCCGGGAACGGCCGTCCTCCCCCGATGTTTGGGTCGCCGTCCGGGCCGAGCGCATCCAGCTCGGGGCCTGGAACGAAAACAAGCGGACCCGGGCCGCCGGGGAGGCCGACGCCGACCTGATTCTGCCGGGAGTGGTCGTTTTCACCACCAACGCCGGCCATATCATCACCTACGAAGTTAAAATCCCCGACGGGACCAAGTTGCTCGTCGAGTCGCCGCGCCGGGACCTGACCGCGGGGTTCCAGCCCGGGGACCAGGTTGAAGTCGCCATTCCGGGACAAAACTGCATCCTGATCGAAAGGTAGGCGAGATGGCGACCACGGCCCCCTTGAACAACGACGCCGCCGGGGAAACGGCCCTGTCCGGTCCCCGGGACTACCAGGCCCTGACCGGGAAAACCCTCTGGTTCCTCCTGCCGCCCATCTTGGTCCTGTTGTTGCTCTTCCTCGCGGCCTACCTGACTTTCATCGTCCAGAGCTTCCACGAGCTTAGGCCCGGCCTGGCCATGGTGGGCGAGGAGTGGACCCTCAACAGTTACCGCCGCTTCCTCGGCGACGCCTTGTATCCTTCCTTTTTGTGGGAATCGATCTGGCGTTCGGCGGAGATGACCCTCATCACCTTGGTTATCGCCTATCCCCTGGCCTATTTCACGGTGCGAACCCGATCGAGCGCGGCCCGGTACATCATCATGATCGTCATGCTCATCCCCCTCCTGGCCGGCGGCATCACCATCGCCTACGCCTGGATCATCATGCTGGGCAACGTGGGCTTGATCAACTCGGCGCTCAAGGCGACCGGGCTCATCGAGCAACCCATCAAGTTCCTTTATTCCTGGCGGGGGGTGATCATCAGCGTCGTTCATTACCTAACGCCGTTCGCGGCCCTGGTCCTGCTCGGCCCGATCCAGAACATACCGCGTTCCCTGGAGGAAGCGGCCATCAACCTGGGGGCGACCAAGATCAAGGTTTTCGTTAAGGTGATTTTTCCCCTGACCATCTCCGGACTGATCGAGACGGCGTCCCTGACTTTCGCCCTGGCCCTGAGCTCCTTTCTGTTCCCGTTGCTCCTGGGGGGAGGACGGGTGAAAATGATGTCGAACATCATTTATGAAAAGATCGCCGTTTCCTACGACCTGCCCTTCGCCGCGGTGCTGGCCGTCATGCTGCTGCTCACTTCCCTGGCCGCGGTTCTGGGATTGGCCCGGCTGCAAAACTTTTTTAGCCAAAAGTATGAGTTATAGCCATGAAGAAGACGATTTTCCAGAACCGCGACGACTTCAACATGATCGGGCCCGGCCTGTCCATCGTCGCGGCGGCGATCGTTGTTTTCATCGCCCTGCCGGTGGTCTTTACCGTCGTCTATTCCTTCAATCCCAGCGCCTATTTCGGGTTTTCCCTCGACCGCCTGTCCCTGCGGTGGTATTTCAACCTGTTTTCGCTGGATTACTTCCGGCACGCCTTTGTCGTGAGCCTCGGCCTGGCCGCCTGCGTCATGCCGCTGGCCACCCTGTTCGGCATGGGCGCGGCGTACGCCCTGGCGCGGGCCGATTTCAAGGGCAAGGCGTTATTGAATACCCTGGTGCTCTCGCCCATCGTGGTCCCGGGAATCATCACCGGCATGGCCCTCTTGAGCTTGTTCAGCATTGTCGGGCTCGATTGGAGCTTCGGCAAGCTGGTCATCGCCATGACCATCTGCACTGTCGCCTACCCCATCCGGACCATTACCGCCAATCTCCACGGGTTGAGCCCCCATGTGGAGGAAGCCGCCATCAACATGGGCGCCGGGCGCTGGACCACGTTCTGGAGGATCGTTCTGCCCCAAATCGGGCCGGGGATTCTCAGCGGGTGCATCTTCATCTTCACCATGGTGCTGGAAGACGTGTCCATCGTTATTTTCCTGGTGGACATGCACACCAACACCCTGGCCCTGGAGGCCATGAACTATATGCGCACCATGGACGATCCCACCATCGCGGCCATGTCGACCATGTTGATCGTCATTACGCTGCTGTTGGCCCTGTTGATCGAAAAATTCATCGGCATCGGCAAGTTCATGAGCCTGGATTAGAGGTTTGGCATGACGCGTGAAATCAGGGAGTTTTTGGAAAGCCTCGGGGACGGGCCGCTTCGGCATATCGAGGCCCTGGTGAATATCGAATCAGGGTCCCACGACAAGGAAGGCGTCGACCGGGTCGGCGCCTATCTGGCCCGCGAGCTGGAACTTATAGGGTTTACCGTCGAAAAAAGGCCCCAAGCGGTCATCGGCGACCAGGTCCTGGCCCGCCGCCGCTTCCACGGGCAAGGCCGGGTCTTGATCCTGGGGCACCTGGACACGGTTTGGCCCAGGGGGACCTTGGCCGACTGGCCTTTCGCCGTTACCGACGACGGCTTCGCGGTCGGACCGGGCGTCGGGGACATGAAGGGCGGGCTGGTCGCGGCCTTGACCGCCTTGCAGGCCCTTACCGCCGTCGGCGCGGCCGACCATTTGGAATCCATAACCTTCATGCTGGTCCCGGATGAGGAGATGGGCACGCCCATTTCCCGGACCTGGATTGAAGACGAAGCGGACCGGTCCGACTGGGCCCTGGTCATGGAACCCGGCCGGGAAAACGGGGGCGTGGTCACCCAACGGGGGGTCATGGGCCGGTTCAAGCTCACGGCCCGCGGCGTGAGTGCGCACTGCGCCGTGAACAAGGGCGAGGGCGCCAGCGCCATCAGGGAACTCGCCGTCAAGGTCGCTCCCCTGGAAGACCTGTCCGTGATCGACCGGGGCCTGCTGGTCAACGTCGGTTTGTTCAGCGGCGGAGAGGCCCGCCAGGTTATTCCGGCCAAGGCGGAACTGGAAATCGATTATCGGTCGCCCAGCCAGGCGGAAGCGGACCGGCTGGCGGAAAACATCCGCCGGCTGGCCCTGGCCCGGGAAAACCCCAAGGTTACCCTGGAGTTGGAAGGGCGGCAGTCGCGGCCCGAATTTCCGCGCTCGCCGGGCGTCCTGGACCTGTACCGGCGGGCCCGGGCCATTGCCGCTCAACTGGGGCTGCCCTTGCCGGAAATTCATACCAAGGGCGGCTCGGACGGAAGTTTCACCGCCGCGCGGGGGACGCCGACCCTGGATGGTCTCGGCCCCATCGCCCTGGACGATTGCAGCCGTAGGGAACGGCTGGTCATCAACAGCATCTTGCCGAGAACCCTGCTTTTGGCCGAGCTGATCGCCGGTCTCGGTCGACCCCAAAAAGAAAAAACGGACGGGTCATGGCCTGGGTCCGAGGAGATAACGTAATGGTTGTTTTGGAGATAGACGGGAATGGTCTGACGCTGGAAGACGTGGTTCGGGTGGCCTTGCGGGGGCAAAAAGTCAAATTGCGGCCCGACAGCCTCGGCGGGATCATGGCCGCGTACCGGGAAGTGGAAAAAGCCATTGAGCGGAACCTCAAGGTCTATGGCGTGACCACCGGGTTGGGCCACCTGAGCGAGGTGCGCATCAGCCGGGAACGGACCAAGAAGCTTCAGGAAAACCTCATCCTCAGCCATTGTTCCGGCGTGGGCGATGAATTCCCGGTGGATATATGCCGGGCCATGATGCTCCTCCGGGCCAACGCCCTGGCCAAGGGCTTTTCCGGGGTGCGCCCCGGAATCATCGAGGGGCTTCTGACCTTGCTGAACGCCGGCGTCACCCCCGTGATTTACAAGCAGGGGTCGGTGGGCGCCAGCGGCGACCTCGTCCCCCTGGCGCACATGGCCCTGCTCCTGACCGGCCGGGGCCAGGCCCGCCTGGACGGAAAACTGATTTCCGGCGCGGAGGGGCTTAAAGTCGCCGGGCTGGAACCGACCGAACTCGAGGCCAAGGAAGCCCTGGCCCTGGTCAACGGGACCCAGGCCATGGCCGCGGTCTGCGCCCTGACCCTGGCTCGCGGGCTGCACCTGGTCAAGGTGGCCGATATCGCCGGGGCGATGTCCCTCGAAGCCCTGGGCGGCACGGCGGCCGCCTTCGACCCCAGGATTCACCGGGTTCGTCCCATTCCCGGCCAGGGCGAAACGGCGGAAAACATCCTTCGGATCGTCCAGGGCAGCTCGATCACTCCCCCCCATCTCAATTCCAGGGTCCAGGACGCTTATTCCCTGCGTTGCATGCCCCAGGTGCATGGCAGCGTGCGCGAAGTCTTGAAGTTCGCCCGGTATATCCTCGAAATAGAACTGAATTCGGCCACGGACAACCCCCTGGTTTTTCCCGAGGACGGCGTGTTTTTATCCGGAGGCAACTTTCACGGGGAACCCCTGGCCTTTATCGGCGATTTCATGGGCATCGCCCTGTCCGAACTGGCCAATATCAGCGACCGACGCTGCGCCCGCCTGACCGACCCCCATTGCAGCGACCTCCCCCCCAGCCTTTCCAATTTCGCCAGCGAGGGCAACTGTTTCGGCATCTTGCAGATTGTCACGGCTTCCCTGGTTTCGGACAACAAGACCCTGGCTCATCCGGCCAGCGTGGACAGCGTGCCCACCAGCGCCAACCAGGAAGATCACGTGAGCATGGGCCTCAACGCCGCCCGCAAGGCCCATGACATTTCCAACAACCTCGAAAACGTCCTGGCCATCGAATGCATCTGCGCGGCCCAGGCCCTGGCCTTTGTCGGGCCGGAACGGTGCGGCCGGGGGACCAGGGCGGCCCACGAGGCCATCCGGACCCGCATGCCGTGGGTTGACGGGGACGCGGCCCGGATTTTTTCCGACGATATCAGAACGGTCAGGGAGTTCGTGTCCGAGGAAGGATTGGTCCGGGCCGTGGTCGAGGCGGTCGGGGAGTTGCATTGAAATCCGGCGGGCGATATCCGGACCTCCTGATCCGCAACATCGGCGAGCTGGCCACCCTGGCTTCGCCGCGGCCGGGGCCCCGCGCGGGCCGGGACCTCGATGACATCGCCGCCGTGAGCAACGGCGCGGTCGTCGCGGCCGGGGGCCGGATAATCGCCGCGGGCCCCGATCGGGAGATCGCGGCTCTTTTCCCGCCCGGCCCCGCCACCAGGCAGGTCGACGCCGGCGGCCGCCTGGTCACTCCCGGCCTGGTGGACGCCCACACCCACCTGGTTTTCGCCGGGGCCCGCGACGACGAATTTCGTCTCAAGATCGTGGACGGCCTTGGATACGAGGAAATCGAGGCCCGGGGCGGGGGAGTGCCGGCGTCCGTGCGGCTGACCAGGGCCGCCGGGATGGACGACCTGCTGGCCCAGGCCCGGCCGGTCCTGCGACGGATGATGAAGAACGGCGCCACCACGATCGAGGCCAAGAGCGGTTACGCGCTGAACCTCGAGGGCGAGATGAGGCTGCTCGAGGCCATGCGGCTGCTGGACCGGGAAGGGCCGGTGGAAATCGTCCCGACCTTGTTCGGGGCCCACGACATGCCGCCGGAATTCGTCGACCGGCCGGACGACTTTTTGGAGCTTATCGTCACTGAAATGATCCCGGCTGCGGCGGCCCGGGGGCTGGCCCGGTTTTACGACAGCGGCGTGACTTTTTCTCCCGAGAAAACCGAACGGCTTTTTGCCGCGGCCAAGAAATTCGGCCTCCGGCCCAAGGTCCACGCCGACGAATTCGCCCACCGGGGCGGCGCGGCCCTGGCCGCCAGGTGCGGGGCCGTGAGCGCGGAACATTGCCTGAACTCCAGCGCGGACGATTTAGCGGCCATGCGTCGGGCCGGCGTTATCGCCGTGCTGCTGCCGGCCGTCCCCCTGGTGCACCGTCTCGGTCGCTTCGTGGACGCCCGGCGGTTTATCGCGGCCGGCTTGGCCGTGGCCCTGGGCACGGATTTCAACCCCGGTTGTCCGGTGGAATCGATGTCGTTGGTTATTTCCCTGGCCTGCTACACCGCCGGCCTGAGCCCGGCCGAAGCCCTGGCCGCGGCCACCATCAACGCCGCCCACGCCATCGGCCGGGGAGACGACCTCGGCTCCCTGGAACCCGGGAAACAGGCCGACTTGGTGGTTTGGGACGCGCCCAATCACGCGCGGCTTTGCGCCAACCCCAGCGGCGGCTTGGCCGGCCTGATCGTGAAAAAGGGCGAGATCGTGTGGGAAAACGATTGCCGCGTCTAGCGAGGACTACCGATATGAACGCCGAGGCCTTTTTATCGTTGACTATTTTTTGCGGCCTGGAATTATCCGAGAGCCGGGCCCAAGAGCTTCACGAATACACCCGCGGGTTATTCGCCGCCTTGAAGCCTTCCTTGAAACGAGATCGGGCCGCGGCGGAAACGGACGACCGGGTGAGTCGTGTTTTCGGTCAAACCAAGTCCATCGAGGAACTGGACCTCGATCAGGTCGAGCCGGCGGTCTTGTTTTCCCCACGACCGCGGACCGGGGATTGAGCCGCCATGCCTCCGACCGATCCATGTTTTCTGGGCGTTAAAAAGCTATCCGAACTGCTCGACGCCGGCGGGCTTTCGCCGGTCGAACTGACCCAGGCCTGTCTGGACCGCATCGAGGCCCACGACTCCCAAGTCAATTCCTTTATCAATGTTTTTCGCGACGAGGCCCTGGCCGAGGCCCGGGCCGCCGAGGCGGAAATCGTCAAGGGACGCCGACGCGGCCCGCTGCATGGCCTCCCTTTCGGATTGAAGGACTTGTTCATGGTCCGGGACCGGCCGTTGACCCTGGGGACCAAGCTGTTTCACGACAATGTTTCGCCCCGGGACAGCGCCATCGCGGCGGGCCTCCGGCGGGCCGGGGCCATACTCCTGGGCAAGCAGAACCTGAACCCCCTGGCGTACGGGCCCTTTGCCCCGGAACCGGGATACGACCATGGACCGACCCGCAACCCCTGGGATTTGACCCGGCTTTCCGGAGGTTCCAGCGGCGGCTCCGGCGCGGCGACGGCGGCGGGCTTTTGCCCCTTTTCCGTCGGCAGCGACACCGGCGGCTCGGTCCGCATCCCCGCGTCGTGGTGCGGGGTCGTCGGCCTGAAGCCCACCCAGGGGCGACTCAGCCGGAAGGGCGTCCAAGCCCTGTCCTGGAGCCTGGATCACCCGGGCGTCCTCGCCCGGCGGGTCGAGGACTGCGCCTTGGTCATGCGGGCCTTGAGCGGCCGCGATCCCCGGGACCCAGCCGGCGCCGCCCCAGCCGCCCCGGATATCCCGGCCCTCTTGAATCAAAACGTCAGGGGCGTGAAAATCGGCCTGCCGATTGACTATTGGCGGCTTCCCCTGGACCCGGAAGTGGGGTTTTGGGTCGAGAAGGGCGTGGCGACGCTGCGGGACCTCGGGGCCGAGACCGTGGAACTGCCCTGGCCCATGCTGGCCTATGCCGAAAATATCAGCAACATCATCCTGCTGTGCGAAGCGTCCTCGGTCCATGAAAAATTGGTGAAGCAGCGGGGCCACGAGCTTTGGCCCGCCTTGCGATTGCGGTTGGAAGCCGGCCTTTTAATTCCCGCGGCCGATTACCTGCGGGCCCAGAAAGCCAGGACACTGCTCCTGGACGACGCCAACCGGCTCTTCGAACAAGTCGACCTGATTGTCGGGCCGACCATGCCCGTCACGGCCTGTCCGCCGGGGCAAGCCATGGTGAAGGCCGGCGATAGGGAGATCGGGGTCGTTCGGGCCATGACGCAATACAATGAGGTCTTCAATCTGACCGGGCATCCCGCCCTGACCCTGCCCTGCGGCTTTTCCCGGGCCGGGCTCCCCATCGGCCTGCAACTGGCCGGCCGGCCCTTCGCGGAGGCCCTGTTATTGAATGTCGCCGCGGCGCTCGAGGAGGCCCTCGGCCTGACGGAGCTGATTCCAAAACTCTAGAATTTTTAGGAGATCGAATTGTCCGGTTCCGAGACAACATCCAACGACTATCGCCCCGCTTCCTTGTCGGATATCGAAAAACTGCACGAGGCTTCCTTGCGCATTCTGGAAAAGACCGGGGCGGCCGTTTTTCACCCGCAAGCCCTGGAACTTTTCAAAAAAGCCGGAGCGGAGGTCGACGGCCGCATCGTGCGCCTCAAGCCGAGCCTGGTGGAATGGGCCCTGAAAACCGTCCCCAAGGAACTGACCATCTACAATCGAAACCTGGAACCGGCCATGTCGATCGGGGGAGGCCGCCGCGCGAGTCACTACGGCGTGGGTTCGGACAGCATCAATGTTTACGACCTTGAGGGCGGCCGCCGCCGCCGGGCGGTCCTTGGCGATATTTCCACCGGAATGCGCCTGGTTTCCCATCTGCCCGACGTTCATTTCGTCATGTCGATGTTCGTCCCCTCGGACGTGTCGGCCGAGGATTACGGGCGGCGCCAGATGCTGGTGATGCTCAACGAAAACATCAAACCCATCGTCTTTACCGGCTTGGCGTCCGAGTGCGCCGCCGAGGCCGTCGCCATGGCCGCGGCCGTGCACGGGCCCGCGGAACTGAGCCGCAAGCCCTTCATTATCAATTACGTCAACACCGTCACCGCGCTCAAGCACAACCACGAAAGCCTGCAAAGACTCCTGGACGCGGCCGCCGCGAACATCCCCACCATTTACGCTCCGGGCAATTCCCGGGGGACCACCGCGCCCATGACCCTGGCCGGCATGCTGGCTCTGGGAAACGCCGGGCAACTGGTCGGGCTCGCGCTCTCGCAACTGGCGCGGGAGGGTTCCCCGTTTATCCTGAACAATCCCAGCGTGGGCGCCATGGACATGAAAACCATGGTGGACCTGTACGTCAGCCCGGACGGCGGGGCTTACGGCTGCGCCTTGGCCGAATATTACGGGTTGGCGGCCCTTTGTTCCGCCGGGGCCGGGGATTCCAAGATATTTGACGGTCAGGCGGCGGCGGAAGCCGCCCTCACCCTGTTCAGCACCACCATGCGGGGCGCCAACCTGATTCAGAATTTGGGATACCTGGATTCAGCCATGACCGGGAGCTTTGAGATGATCGTGTTTTGCCACGAAATAATCGGTTGGCTGAAACGATTCCTGCGGCCCCTGCGGGTCGATGACGAGTCCTTGGCCCTCGAGGTCATTGACCAAGCCGGCCCGGAGTGCAACTTCCTGACCACGGAACACACTTTTCGGCATTACCTGGAAGACTGGCGGCCCGGGCTTCTGGACCGTTCCAGCCATGGCCAGTGGGAAAAAAAGGGAAGCCGGGATTTAAGGGAACGGGCCAACGCCATGGCCCGGGACCTGGCGAGCCGGCCGCCGGTGGAACCGTTGCCCCCGGAAACCCTGGCCCGGCTCCAGGCCATGCTATAGGATAGGCCTAGCGCACACCCCGGGCGGTCCCGGGAAGAGCGGGAGCCCGGCCCCCCCCCGTCGGACCGGTCAAATATGGCCGTAGTAGTCGCGGTGGGCCACCACGGAATAGGCGAAATCGAACAGGGTCCCCCAACTGAAGACCGGGATGTCGATTTCCCTTTGCAGGGCCCGGGCGAAGGGCGGAAACCCCGTGCATTCCAACACCATGGCGCCCATGTTCGGATGGGCCGCGAAAAATTTCACGGCCTGCCCGATGAATTCCCGCTCGGCCTTTTCATACACGGCCTGGGGAACGGCGGGGCGGACGCCCTCGGTCCAGAGGCGGTGGAGTTCCGGGCAGTTCCCGTTGTCCATGACCCCTCCGATTACATAACCGTCCTCCAGCCGCGCGCCGACGTTCACCAGGTGTTCTTCCCGCAACGCTTCCCGGCAACTCATGAGAATCCCCACCACCTTGCTCGGACCGATTAACTGTCTGGCCCACGGCGCCTGCAGCAGGCTGGACATGAACACGGGGATGTCCACGCCGGCGGCGATGTCCTTCTGGAAATAGGAAAAATACCCGCATTCCGCCGCGATGGCCCGGCAACCGAGGCGTTCCAGCCTCTGGGCCGCCCTCTTGATCGGTTCCAGGCACGGGGATTTGTCTTCCTGGTACACCAGGGCCTGGATGTCCACTCCTTCCACTATTTCATACTGGATGGGGTAGGGGAAGCCGCTGGCGTTCCTGACGTCCCCGGGAAAACCCGGGTAGACCTCATCGAGCAGCAGTACGCCCAGCCCCAGGCCGTAGGCGTGGCGCTGTTTTCGACTCACGGCCCTTGTTATTCCCATATCCCTGTTTTGTCTCCACATTTTTTGTTCTCCCCCTCCACGGCCCCGGGTTGGGCCGACTAATTTAATTGTTTTGAATTTATTCTGAATCCATTCCGCTGTCCACCTCGATTTTTTTAACTCCCCGGGATTTCTTGTCGGCGGCCGGTTGAAAATGCAAGGAAAAGGGCCAAATAAAAATGAGTTAGGCTGGTTCCCAAGCTCTAGCTTGGTAACCTCGGCCAGGGAAGCTCCAGACACCTATATGCTTAAACTTCTTTACAAACAGATCAAATTTTTACTTGACGGTTTGAGGCGAAGCTTCGCCGGCTTCCTCACTCTAGGGATGTAGCGCCCCGCCCCCGCCCATAATCGCCGGCCAGGGGATAGACCTTGCCCGGCGAGCCTTCAGGCATGGGTTCAACGGGACGGATGATATTTCAAACCGACTAATATCGATACCTTCACCGCCGCGCTGATTCCCCGTGGTTGCTTTCTGGATAAAGTGGGGAAGCTAGAGCTTCCCCTTTTCGGGTTCCCAAG
>JAZDGM010000122.1:0-91965 GCA_043806915.1 Pseudomonadota bacterium
CCGGATCTACTAAAATCACGGGTAGTCAACAATATATCCGATCCGATCATTTCCGCGGATACAAGCGATTTTTGATTGTCTAACTCGAGTGTATAAACTAAATTCCAGCCGTCCTTACCTATCATGTTTTTATTAAATACAAAATATACTTCATCGGGACAATGTAGAAAAAGAATTTTAAATTCATTGAAATCGGCAAAAATTTCTATATCATTATAATGTTCATCGAAAAAATTACAATATTTATTGTTACTGGATCGATTACATACTAACGATTTTAAAAACTTTCTATCGCCTTTATTGAACTGGGCGATAATCTGCTCGGGTGTAAAAGCAAAAGCTGATGAATAAAAAATACTAAAAGCGGTAAATGATACGATTAAAATATGTAACTTGCGATGAAAAATATGCATTAGACCGCCTCGTTCCGCACGAATTTTATTGTGTCTAATCTTTCAAATTCTCTGAAAACTGATTGCTTCATGCCGCTTTAAAATCTAATTGTGAAAAATGCGTTATATAATTAATAGATTTTTAAAGACATAAATTGTAATCTTTCAATAATTAAACCACGAGGCGCTCTGAAGGCATTCACCTCTTCGGCTTCCACACCGTGGTTAACCTGGAAGAAGAATATGACATTCAAACCACGCCGGCGCCTTCTCAGGCGTGCATCATCAGCTTTTCCTGTTCGGCCAGTTGCACCCGCAATTGATTTTTTTTGGCCGCCAGTTCCGCCGCCGTCCAACCCGGCACGGTCACGTCGTCGCGTATTTCCCCGGTGCGGAAATCAACCAGGTTGGTCCTTTCGACCGGGTCGGCGGTCAAGTAATAGAGTTCCCATTCATCCGTCTCGATGCCATGGGGGTCGACGTAGCGGACGATCTTCCAGTCGCCGGTGCAGAGGGCCCGGACGGCGTTGGGCTGCCGCACCGGCCCGGAAACCAGGGGATACCCCCGGGTCTTCACTAATTCCACGTTGGCCAGGAATGAGTCGTACTGGTCCTGGGCGTCGGCGTCGGGGTTGGGGCCGAGTTCCGTGATCGTATCGTTGGTCCGGAAAAACACGCCGGGACGCGGACGTCCATCCGGTCCCGGTATGTCGCCGTCGGTTTTACCCATGATGAACGGCGACAAATCCGTCCCGACGAAGTCGTTGTTAATGATTTGATCCTTCATGGCGTCTTGCGCCGAGGTCAGATGCACCGCATGGAACCCCGCCAGGCCCAGCAGCGTGGGCGCCAGGTCGATCGAACTAGTGGGCTGGGTGATGTACCGCGGTTCCAGCTTGTTGCCGTTGACCAGGGGCGAGGAGATGACCAGGGGGACCCTGACTGCTTCCTCGTAGGCGTTGTGCCACTTCTGGATCATGCCGCCGTGGGCGCCGGTCATTTCGCCGTGATCGGACAGGAAGACGACGATGGTGTTTTCCGCGAGGCCGGCGTCGTCGAGGGCTTGCAGCATCCGGCGTAGCTGGAGGTCGGCCAGGTAGTGACAATAAAAATAGAACTGGTTGAAAGCCAGGGACCAGGCCGCGGCGTTTTCTTCCTGGAGCTGAAAGGGGTAGGGGAAGAGAAGCGCCGATTTCGACCTCATGGCCAAGCCGTATTTCAGGGAATAATCATACTGGCACCGGGGCTTGTCGGCCAGGGTCTCGTCGAAGGTCGAGGGCAGCGTGCAGTTATCCTGGGGAAAACCATCCGGATTCAGGTCCACCACGCGGGCTTTGTCATCCGGGAGGCTTTCTTCCCCCGCGGCGGGAATGGACGGCGGAGGGGGATAGACGGTCCAGGGAACCACGCCTTGGTTGCCCGGCAGTTGCCAGCTAACCGGCCAGGCCCCGACGTCATGGGGGTTGACCAGGGACCCCACGGCCAGCCACGGCCGGCTGGAGTCGCTTGTCCCTTTCTTCGCGAGAAAGTCGACCAAGTTGTCCGCGAAGCCGACGTCCCGAAAGACGCCCAGGTTGTACGCCTTGGAGCCGTGGGGTTCGGGGTATGAGAGTTCCCAATCCGAGAAACCCCAGGGGTCCATGTAATCAGGCGGCTCCAGGTCCGAGACATGCCATTTCCCGAAATAGTGGGTGGTGTACCCGAAGGCCCGGAACCAGTCGCCGATGGTCGGCGGCCCGTCGGGGTCCAGCCAGGTCGTTTCCTCGGCGGACTTGAATATCCCGTCGGTCTGCTCCACGCCGGTGTTGTACTGGCCGGTCATGATGCAGGTCCGGCTCGGGACGCAGGCGGAGGAGGCGGTGTGGTGCTTTTGCATGACCACGGCGTTTTGCCGCAGGCGAAGCAGGGCGGGAAAGAAACCGGTGAAGGCGTTATCCGGGGAAATATCCTGGAAGCTGAAAATTTCGCGCAGGTCCCGGAGCACGCCCTCGTTTTCCCCATATCCTTCCGGCGGCGTCTGGAACTGGTCCACCATGAGCAGCAGAATGTTTGGATGGGCCGGGGAGGTCGAGGACGAATCGGAAGACGAACCGCCGCAGCCGGCGCCCGCGCCGAAGCCCACTGTCCCGCTCAATAAAGACGCCGCGAGACACTTGGGCGCGAGGCCGAGGAATTTTCTTCGGGTTAATGTCATTACAGACTCACTTTCCGGTAGGAGGCGTCAACCATGGCGCTGGTGTTTTTTAATGGGCCTAGCCGCGATCCGGGAAAAAATGAAATCATCTTGGCGAACTATTACGGCAGGTTATCACTACCGCGTTCGACTGTCAATATTGAGTCGTCAGCGCTAGGGAAAGGCGATTCGCGGCCGGACGAAACCTGGAAACGAAGTCGCCTAGAATGATTGCGTCCAGATCGAGATGATCAAGCCGGGATGAGGCCCTGGTTCGCCGCGGCCATTATTTTGGTCGCCGGGAGGCCGGAGCGGATCAGGTTCGTCAGATAGGTCAGATAGGGATTCACGTAGCTGTAAAAAATCCCATAGCCCGGGCAGAGGTAGTTCAGCCCGGGCTCCCCGGCCGGGGAGTTGATGAAACGGTGCTTGGGACAGCCTCCCCGGCACGCGAAAAGAAAATCGCACGCGAGGCAGCGTCCGGGCAGGCCCGTTTCCTTTAGAGAGCCGAAGACCGCCTGCCGGTGGGACCGGACCAGGGCGGTCAGTTCGTCGCGCAGGATGTTGCCGAGCCGGTAGTCCGGGTACATAAAGTGGTCGCAGGAATAGACATCCCCATTATGTTCCAAAATGAGGTTTTTCCCGCAACGGGGAGCGAGCAGGCACACGCCGGGCGGCGCCCCGAACCAGGACCCTAGGGCCCACTCGAAATTCATCACGAAAACCCGGCCCACGTCGTTTTTCACCCAGTCCTCGAATATCCGGGCGAGAAACAACCCGTATTTGTCCGGGGCGACGGTCCAGGGCGTCACCACGGTCGATTGTTCCTCCCCTGAAGGCGACGGCGGAACGGCCAGGGGGAGTTTCATGCTCTTCGCCCGGGGATCGGCCGTCCTTTCGACGATGGGGATAAACTGGATGAACCGGACGCCCCGTTCCTTGAAAAAACCATAGACTTCCAAGGGGTACAGGGAGCTTTGGCTGTTGATGGAGGCCAGGACGTTCAGTTCCACGCCGTGATCCAGCATCATCCGCAGGGCGTTTTGAACCCGGGCGGAGGTCGGGTTTCCAGCCTTGTCCAGGCGGTAGGCGTCGTGAATCGCTTCGGGGCCGTCCAGACTCAGGCCGATAAGGAAGTTGTTCCGGGCGAAAAACTCGCACCAGGCCTCGTCGATGAGGGTCCCGTTGGTCTGCAGGGAATTGGTTATCCGTTTTCCATTATTGTATTTTTTTTGCAGCTCCAGAGCGCGGCGGTAAAAGCCTATTCCCGGCAAGGTCGGCTCTCCCCCCTGCCAGGCGAAGTCGACCGCGGGCCCGGGTTGGGATTCGATATATTGCCTGGTGTACGCCTCGAGGACCTCGTCCGACATGCGAAAGTTGTCATCCTTGGGAAAAAAGGTTTTTTTCTCGAGGTAGAAGCAGTAGCGGCACTGGAGATTGCAGCGCGGCCCGGTCGGCTTGGCCATGAGGTGAAAGCCGAAAGGCGCCTCGACCTCACGTCCGGTTTTTTTTCGCTTGGTTTTTTTCATTTCGGCATCCCCAAGGGCTGCAAGCGCATTTTGTTGTTGAAGCTCCCCGCGAGAGGAAGTTTCGTGGGTTTTTGAGGTTCGCGGGCGAAACCCGACGCCGTGGCTTGTCCCAACCTTTATTCCCGCGGCCGGGAAGACGTCGCCGGCGCCGGGTGGGCGGGGCTGCTCCGCCCCACGCGCGGCAGGGGTAGGGCTTCGAAGGGCTCCTTCCCGCCCCAGGGTCAGGGGCGCGCCGGAGCCGGCGCCCCTGACGACCCCCGGCTCTTTTAGGAGAACCCGCCTGGCGGCGGTTTCACGCCCCGAAACGTCCTGTTTCGAGGGCGGTAAGGGCGGGCGTCCATGCCCGCCCGAAGAGGCGCGGGGCGCTTGTAGCTGCGTGGCCTGGATCGCTTCCGCGTGTCAACAAATAATGTGATTTCGTGGGTTGGGCCCCGCCCGCGGCGTAACCCAACATCTTGGCTCGCCCCACCGGCCCGGGAGAGCCAAGCCCCCCTCAACCCGGCCTTTTTATCCCCAGTTTCTTCATGCGAAAGGCCAGGGTGGAGGGCGGGACCCCGAGGACGGCGGCGGCGCCGTTTTTTCCGGCCACCTGCCAGCCGGTCTTTTCCAAAATGTGGATAATGTGACGCCGTTCGTTTTCCGGCAGGGACAGGCGGCCGGGATCGTCGTCCGGGTCCGATTCCCGGTCCGGGGGAGGAGGAGACGGCCTCTCGGGGCGGCCGAGGCCCAGCTTTTTCATTTTGAAGGCCAGGGTGGAAGCCGGGACCCCGAGGATGGCGGCCGCGCCCTTTTTCCCGGCCACCTGCCAGCCGGTCTTTTCCAAGACCCGGATGAGATGACGTTTTTCGTTTTCCGGCAGGGTGTCTTCGTCGTCCGGACCGGTCGCGGGGGGGAGGTCGGTTTCCAGTTCGGGCATGCGAAAATCCGGGCCAAGGCTCAGGATCACCCCGCGCTCGATCACGTTCTGGAGTTCCCTGATGTTGCCGGGCCAGTCGTACCGCATCAGTTTCCGCATTTCCCGTTCGGGAATGTAGGAGATGTTCTTGTTCAGCTTCCCGGCGTGGAGGGTCAGGAAATGGGCGGCCAGGGGAGGAATGTCTTCCTTCCTTTCCCGAAGCGGCGGCACGTGGATGGGGAAGACGTTGAGCCGGTAATAGAGGTCGGCCCGGAACCGGCCTTCCCGGACTTCCTTTTTCAGGTCCCGGTTGGTGGCGGCGATCAGCCGGAAATCGGATTGCAGGGTTTCGACGCCCCCAACCCGCTCGAACTGCCTGGTCTGGAGCACCCGGAGAAGCCGGACCTGAATATCCCGGGAAATTTCCCCGATTTCATCCAGGAAGAGGGTCCCGCCGTCCGCGAGTTCGAAACGGCCAGCCTTGCGCCGGACCGCGCCGGTAAAGGCGCCTTTTTCGTGCCCCATCAATTCGCCGGCCATCAACCCTTCCGGCAAGGCGCCCAGGTGCAGGCCGATGAAGGAGCGGTCCTTGCGGGGGCCGTGGCGGTGGATGGCCCGGGCCACCAGTTCCTTGCCGACCCCGGTTTCCCCGGTGATCAGCACCGCGGCCTCGGTGGGGGCCACTTGCTCGATCTTGGCCGTGACCTGCTTGATGGGCCGACTCTGGCCCACGATTTCGTGGAAGTGCAGGTGGCTGAGATGTTCTTCCTCGAAATACTGCTTTTCCTGGGTCAGCTTGACGTTGAGGCGGTTGATTTCCTCGTACGCCCGGGCGTTGTCCAGGGCGATGGCCGCCTGGGCCGAGAAATAGGAGAGCACGCCCAGGTCCTTTTCCTTGAAGGCGCTGGAAAGAAGGCGGTTGTCGTGATAGAGCACTCCCACCACCTGGTCGTGCAGGAGCAGGGGAACGCAGATTTTTGACCGAATCTGGTTTTCCGAGGACAAGCCCGGCTCGCCTTCCTCGGGGTCCGGCCCGGCGATGACGCCCCGGCCGGTTTCCATCACCGCGGCGATCATTCTCAGGGATGACGCGAAATAGGGGCCGCGGGCCTGGTCGGAGGTCAGGTTGCGGGAAGCCCGCAGCCGGGGCCCGGGCCGGCCCGACTCGTCGTCTTCCAGCATGAAAATGGCCCCCCGTTCCGCTCCGGTCACCCGGTTGCCCGCGGAAATGATCCGTTGGAGCAAGTCCCGGGAATCGCGGATTTTAACCAGTTCCCGGCCCAGGTCCAGTATTTCCTTGAGCAGGTGTTCCGGCCCGTTGTCGCGTTCGATCAGGCTCCGCAGGTCGTCGGGCGCGAGCTTTTCGTCCAGGACCGAGAGGGCCCGGGACGCTTCCGCGGTCAAGAGCCGGGCTTTTTCCCGGTCCCCGTTTTGGTCCAGGTACCGGGCGAATTCCAGGCGGGAACGGACCAGGGAGATCAAATGGCCCGATTCCCCCAGCAGGGCCAGGGAATTTTCATGGGCCTCGATTATTCGTTCCGGCGGGGCGTTGTTTTTTTCCAGGGTCAGGGCCAGGAACCTGGACCCCAGGCCGCGCATGAAAATATTGTTGGAGGACGTCATGCTTTTGATTTCCCTATCCAGGGACAGGTCCTTGATCCTCCCCAGCCGCCCCTGTTCCATGGCCCAGCCAAGGGCCAGCAGATAGGGATAGGGCAGCACCGTGGCCCGGACCTTTTCCCGGTATTTCAGGAAATCCTTCAGATGCTTGGTCGCCCGGCCGCCGTCCCCCTTCAGGTAATAGGCGAAGGCCAGGATGACCTGGGCCACCATCCAGACCCAACGGTTGTCCGTTTCCTCGGCGTACTTGGCGGCCAGGACCATGTAATGGAGCGCGTCGTCGAGGCGCCGGAGGTCCAGCATTATTTCGCCGATGTTGCCGATGGCGTAGGAAGCCAGGTAAAAGTCGCCCTTTTCCAGGCACAGGGTCCTGATGGCGTCCAGCATGCCCAGCCCCTGGGTGTGGTTTCCCACCTGGGCGTGGCAGTACCCCACGGTTATGGCCCCCAGCAGCGGGAAGCTGGACTGCGGATACTTTTCCACTTCCCGGACCGACCGCTCGTAACTCGAGACCGCTTCCCGAAAACGTCCCTGCCAGTAAAGAAAAAAAGGGCCGAAGGCCATCACCGCGTCGACCAACTGGGGATCGTCCAGTTGGGCCACCAGGGACCACCCGGCCTCGAAATGGGCCAGGGCGTGGCCGTAATCGGCCCGGAGCCATTCATTCTTGGCGATGTGCATCCGCAACAGGGCTTCGTGGGAGACGTCCCCCCTGGCCCGGGCCCGCTCGAGGGCCTGGTTCAAGGTGGACAGCACTAGGACCGTATCGTGGCGGGCCGTGGAAATTTTCGAGTATTTCACGGCGGTTTCCGTGAAAAGACGGTCCGCCTCCCCGGTTTTGCGGTTTTTGAGGTCCAGAAGGACCTTGTGGTAGCACTGGAAGGCCTGTTCCGCGCGAAAGGCCTTGCGGTGGAAGTCGCCGGCCCGGCCCAGGAGGCGGCAGCCTTCCAGGTCGTTGTCGACCTTGAGCAGATGGCGGGCCAACCGCCCATACTGGTCCCCGTCCTCGGGCAGGTCCCGGAGAAACAGTTGCACAATGCGGCGGTGCAGGTCCTTTTCCTCGTCCGGGGCCAGGCCTTTCTTCCACTCGGTCCTCTTGGCGCCGGTCCGGAAGGAATAAATCCCCAGCTTGGGGGAAAGCAGGTTCCTGGCTTCGACTTCTTCCTGCAACTCCGTCAGGATTTGATGGGCCTTGAACCCGGTCAACTCCACCAGCCAATCGACCGTGAAGTCGCCCTCGAAGAGCGAAGCCGTCTCCATGACCTTCTGTCTTAATGTTTCCGGAGGCCCCAGGTCGATCATTTCTTATCCTTGGTTGGTTTCCGGCGCGGCCGGCGGGTCGCCGCTGTTCCCGGGCCGCGACCAGCCGGCCCGGGGACCCGGCCCCTTGTAAATTCTAGGGAAAAATAGCACCCGGTTTCCGGAAAAGTCAAGTCTCGTCGCCAAATTCCGAAAAATGGAAACCATATGTTGTCACTATAAACTCCGGATGGATGGGACTTGGCGGCAACATATTAAAAATATTGAATAAATTAAAAGGGCCGCTCTTTGGCGCCCGCCTTGCTCTTAAAAAAGCGCCTGGGCCCACCCCGGGCCGAAACAAACCGACCCGGCCGCGGGTCAGGTCGGTCATAACAACCCATGAAAAGGCCCGCCGGGCCTGTTCATGGTCACCCAAGGAGACTGTCATGGGCTTGATGTCAGCCGAGGAATACCTGCGTAGTCTTGATGACGGACGAGTCGTTTATTATAAAGGCGAAAAAATCGCCAGGGTGGCCGAGCACCCGGACCTGGGGGTCTGCGCCCGGACCATGGCCCTGGACTTCGAACTGGCCGAGGACCCGCGGTACAAGGATTTGGCGTCGGTTTACGACGAGGCGCTGGGGGAGCCGATCAGCCGGTATTATTTCCAGCCGCGCGGCGCCGAGGACCTGCTCAAGGCCAACGAACTGATCATGGCCGCCACCAGGTTGGGAGACGGGATCATACCCTTTTCGCACGACATCGGCTCGGACGCCCTCAACGCCTTCAGCATCACGGCCAACCTGATCGGAAACCAAGATTACATCGACCGGGTCGAGGCTTTCCGGACGCACTTGAAAAAGAACGACCTGGCGACCTGCGCGGCCGTGACGGACGTCAAGGGCGACCGGATGCTGCGGCCCTCGGACCCCCGGCAGGCCCACCCGGATTATTACTTGCGGGTAATTGAACAGAACAGCCGGGGCGTGGTGGTCCGGGGCGCCAAGATGCACATCACCGGCGCGGCCTATTGTAACGAGATATTGGTTTTGCCTTGCCGGGCCATGAGCGAGGCGGACGCGGATTACGCCCTGGCTTTCGCGGTCCCGGCCGACGCCAAGGGTTTGACCCAGATTTGCCGTCCCTTCCGGTCGAGCCTCGGCGGCCTGGATTTCCCCAATTCCCGGCCCTTGCGGGTCCACACCGATTCCCTGATCGTTTTCGACGACGTCCTGGTCCCCTGGGACCGGGTGTTCATGCGCGGGGAATGGCGGCACGCGGCGTCCATGGTCTATAATTTCGCGCTCATGCACCGCCGCACCGGCGTGGCGTACCGCATTCCCATGACCGAGCAGTTGGTGGGCCTGGCTGCGGCCATGGCCGAGTATAACGGCGTCTCGGACGCGCCCCATGTCCGGGAAAAACTGACCGACGCCCTGGTGTACCTGGAAACCCTGCGGTCCCTGGCCCGGTCGGCCTGCCTGGATTTTAAGATGCACGCGGGCCTGGCCGTGCCCGACCCCACGGTCACCAATATCGCCAAATATCATTTCGCGCACGGCTACCACGATATGATAAAAACAATCCAGGACCTGGCCGGAGGCGCCCTGGTCACTTCCCCCACGTACAAGGATTACCAACTGCCGGAACTCCAGGGCTACATCGACAAATACCTGGGCGGCAAGTCCGGGGTCGGGGCGGAGAAGCGCCTGCGCCTGTTCGACCTGGTCCGGAGACTGACCGCGTCGGAGTTGGAAACCATCTGCCTGCATGGCGAGGGGTCCCCCATGGCCGAGCGCATGACCATATTCATGGAAGGCCGCAAGACCATCGCCCAATGCCTGCGGTTGGTGGAGGAGCTGGCCGAGGCGGTCTGACGCGGGGTTATTCGGCGCCTTAAGTGGTCGTTTTTTTTACAGGAAATCGATCTTAAAGGCTGTTGGGCCAACGGGCGGCGGCTCGCTGCGGCCGTTATTTTTTACCAGGGGTTTCGGTAAACCGGGAGGGAAAAATGTCCGAAAAATACGACGCCATTGTCATCGGGGCCGGCTTGGCCGGCTTGTCGGTCGCGGCCTTGCTGGCCGCCGAGGAGGGCCGCAAGGTCCTGGTTTTGGAGAAGGAAGACTACGTGGGCGGCCGACTCCTGTCCTTCGCCGGGCAGGGCGACAAACTGGCCCTCCAGGGCCGGGCCCTGGACGTCAAGGATTTCAAGAAAAGCCTGGCCTCGGTATACGCCTGGGCCGCCCGGTCCGAACCGGACCTCGAAACCATTTTCGCAGAAAACATGCTCGACGGCTTCACCTTCGAGGCCGGAGGGCACGCCACGTTCTGGGGGACCAAGGGCCGGGTCGGGTTCCTCCTGGATTACCTGGGCAAAAAGGTGCCCCTGCCGGGCAACGAGGGTTTCGCCGTGGTGGACCCGGAAACGTTCAAGCTCCACCCCATGGAAAAGGGCGGGCGGTACGGCTGGATGAGCGAGGACTCCAACCGCGCGGCCAAGAAGCTGCTGCGGGAAATGGCCTCGGCCGGCCCCGGGGTCCTCGCTGAATGGGACAAGATATCGTTCGGGCAGTGGCTGGACGACCGGACCGACGACCGCAAGGTTTACGAATACCTGGCCGCGGTGGCCTCCATTCACATGGTCATGGGCGAGCCGAAAATGATCCCGGCCGGGGACTTCATCCGGTTCATGCGCACCGCCGTGGATATCGGCATGAACCTGATCAGCGGTTCCACCGGGATCGTGCCCCGCCCCGGCTTTGTCTACATCGGGGAGCGGCTGGCGGAAAAGGTCCGGGAAAACAACGGCGTGATCATGACCGGGACCGGCGCGAGGGAAGTGGTGTTCGACGGTTCCCGGGTCGTGGGCGTGAAGGCCGGAAGCCGGGACCGGGAAGAGTTTTTCGCGGCGGACCAAGTGGTCTGCACGGTCCCCATTCGGAAAATCTGGAATTTCCTGCCCCGGGAACTTTTTCCCGCCGACCTGGTCAAATCGGTCGACGAGGAATTTTTCAGCGTGGGCATGCTGACCGGGATAGTCGCGTTGAAGAGCAATGTCCTGGCCGACGCCGGGCTCAGCCCCAAGTCCTGGCTCCTGGTCCCGGCCGTGCTCAAGTCCGAGGAAGGGTTCATTGGGGACGTGGACATCATTTCCATCATGCCCGGTTCCTTCGAACCCAGCCTGGCGCCGGAAGGCAAGCATTCGCTCTTCTTTTCCATCGCCTTGACCGAGCACGAGCTGCACGACAAGGCCAAGGTGGACCGCGTGATCGACGTTTCCCGGGACATATTCCATAAGACCTTCCCCCGGATGAAGGAAGACACCCTCTGGGAGCTGTGGACCTGTTCGGACAAGGGCTTCGGGGACTGGCCGCCTCCGGGAAAAAGACGTCCCGACACCACCCAGCCGGGGTTGGCGGGCCTGTTCTTCGCCGGAGACGGATACGGCGCGGCCACCTGGGGCAGCGGCATGGACGCGGCGATCTATTCGGCCCTGCTCTGCCTGGACGCCATGACCTCGGGAGGGTACGTGGCCAAGGTCATGCCCCCCTACCATAGGTAGCGCGGGGGGAGCGGCCCCGGTCCGGCGGGAAATTTGGAAAAAAATCGCACAAGGAAAGGAAGTCCGAACATGATTCTCACGCCTGAGTCCCGGATCAAGGAATACACCGCCAAGGGGTGGTGGGGGGATGATACTATTCTGGACCTGCTTTACGCCCGCGCGGCCGTCCGGCCGGACGCGGAAGCCTTGGTGGACCCCTACAACAAGCAGGCCCTGGTGGGCCTGGAACCGGCCCGGATGACTTATGGGCAAATGGTTCGGGCCATCGACAAGTTGGCGGCTGAATTCCTCCGGCTGGGCCTGGGGCGGGACGACGTCGTAATCGTCCAACTGCCCAATATCATCGAACTGACCCTGACCATTTTCGCGGCGGCCCGGGCCGGGGCCATTGTCAGCCCCATTCCCGTGCAGTGGCGGGGTCATGAACTCCGGCACGCGGCGGCCCTGACCGGCGCCAAGGCCATGGTGACTTCCCACAACGCCCTCGGGTTCGATCACCTGAAGCCGGCCCGGGAAATCCTCGGAGACGCGGTCGGCGTCTTCATTACCGTCGGGGCCGGTCCGGCCGAGGGCGCGATTCAAATGGCCGATATCCTGGCCGGTCCGGAAGTCGATCCGGCCCTGTTGGCGGGGAAGCAGAGCGGCCCCAACGACATTTTCACCCTGTGCTGGACTTCGGGCACCGAAGCGGCTTCCAAGGCCGTGCCCAGGAGTCACAACCACTGGCTGTCCATCAGCCGGACCGCGGTGGAATCATTCCTGCCCGATGGTGAATGCGTCTACCTGTCGCTTTTTCCAACCATAAACATGGCCGGACTGGGCGCGGTGCTCATCCCCTGGGTCATCACCGGCGGCAAGATGGTCTTTCATCATCCTTTCGACCTGGGGGTGTTTCTCCGGCAGCTTGGCGCCGAAAAGGTCCATTACACCCTGGCGCCGCCGGCCCTGCTGGATTCCCTGGCCAAATCCCCCCAGTGGGCGGCCATGGACCGGGGCGCCCTGAGCGTCATCGGGTCGGGGTCCGCGCCCTTGTCCGCCTGGATGGTCAAAACCTTCCAGGAAAAATTCAATATCGGCATCATCAACTTTTTCGCCTCGAACGAAGGCGTGGGGCTGTACAGCAGCCCCAAGGATTTCCCGAACCCCGAGGACCGGGCCGGGTTCTTCCCCCGGTTCGGGGTCGAGGGGTTCAACTGGAAGAGCGAGTCGACCAAGGGGGTTAAAAGCCGCTTGGTGGACCCCCACACCGAGCGGGAGATCACCGAGCCGGGAGTGGTCGGCGAGCTGCGCTACGACGGTCCGACCGTGTTTCCAGGCTACTACAAGGCGCCCGAGCTGACGGCCAAGGCCTTTGACGGCCAGGGCTATTTCAAGACCGGCGACCTGTTCGCCATCGCCGGGGACCATAACGAAAAATACCTGTTCCAGGGACGGCACAAGGACCTGATCATCCGGGGCGGGGTGAACATCAGCCCCGAGGAGATCGAGACCCTGGTTTCGGGGCATCCCAAGGTGGCCGAGGCGGCGGCCGTGGGGAGCCCGGATGAACGCTTGGGCGAGAGAATCTGCGTGTTTGTGGTCCCGGCTCCCGGCGAGACAGTGACCTTGGAAGAGATCGTCGAGTATCTCAAGACCCAGGATGTCGCCAAGTATAAGCTGCCGGAAATATTGAAAATTGTCGCGGCGTTGCCCCGCAGCCCCGTGGGAAAGGTCTTGAAGCGCGATTTGCGGGTCGCGCTCCGGGACTAAATGGGGTTATAATCGGCCGGCAGCGCGGTCCCGGCGGGACCGGAAAATTACCATTCAGGCGGTCGCCGCCGGAAAGACGCGGCATATGCCCGGACTGACCCTTCGCACCGAGTTCACCGAGATGATGGGCATTGATTTTCCGATTGTCGGAGCGCCCATGTTTTTGGTTTCCTATGAGGACCTGACCGCGGCGGTCTCCGAGGCCGGCGGCCTGGGCGCGTTCCCGGCGCCCAATTACCGCACTCCGGCCGACCTGGAAAAAGCCCTGAAAAACATACGGACCCGGACGGACCGGCCCATTGGGGTGAATATTCACCTTTCCGGCCGGTTCGAATGGCGGACCCAGTTGGACGTGTGCCTGGACCACGGGGTCAAGCTCTTTATCACTTCCCTGGGGGACCCGCGCCAAATATTGGACCGGGTCCATCAACAGGGCGGCTATGTCTTCGCCGACGTGGTCTCCCTGCGCCAGGCCCAAGGCGCCAGGGAAAAGGGCGTGGACGGCCTGGCGGCGGTTTCCGCCGGAGCGGGCGGGCACGCCGGGACCACGCCGTCCCTGGTGCTGGTCCCCTATCTCCGGGCCAAGACCGGCCTGCCGGTCCTGGCGGCCGGCGGGGTTTCCACGGGCGCCCAGTTGGCCGCGGTCCTGGCGGCGGGCGCCTGCGGGGCCGTGGTGGGGACCAGGCTGATCGCCACTCCCGAGGCCCGGGCCCTTCCGGCGTACAAGGAAGCGGTGATCAAGGCCGACCCCGACGATATCGTCCTGACCGACCGGATTACCGGGTCTCCGGCCAACTGGCTGGCCGAGAGCGCGGCCAAATTCGACGTGCACCCGGAACTGGGATCGAAAAAATGGCTGGACCTGTGGAGCGCCGGGCGGAGCGTGGCCCAGACCGAGGAAATACTCCCGGCGGGCGAGATCGTCAGAAACATGGCGCGGGAATGCGCGGCGGTGATCAGGTCCCTGCCGTCGATAATCAGGGAAGACTGATTCGCCGGGCCCGGATCAGTCCCCGATCTTTTCCAGGCCGTATTCCTTGATTTTGTTCAGCAGGGTCTGACGGGTGATTCCAAGCATGGAAGCGGCCTTGGTCCGGTTGCCGTTGGTCTCTTCCAGGGTCCGAAGTATCAGTTCGGCCTCGACTTCCTTGAGCGTCATGCCGGCGCTGACTTCCAGTCCGCCTGGTTCCTTGCGTCGCGCCTCGCCGGGCAGGGCCTGCACGGCCAGGGGCAGGTCTTCCAGTTCGATGACATCCCCCCGGGCCAGGATCACGGCCCTTTCCACCGCGTTGACCAGTTCCCTGACGTTGCCGGGCCAGGAATTGGAGCCCAGGGCTTTCTTGGCTTTCCGGGAAAATTCCTTGATGTTTTTCTTGTTCCGGGCGGCGGACTTTTCCAGGAGATGCTCGGCCAGGAGCATGATGTCTTCCGGTCCCCTTTCCCGCAGGCCGGGCACGGTGATCTGGACCACGTTGAGCCGATAAAACAGGTCTTCCCGAAAGCCGCCGTCCTTGATCACGCTTTCCAGGTCCCGGTTGGTGGCGGCCAGGACCCGGACGTCGGCCTTGATGGTCTTGGTCCCGCCGACGCGCTCGAAGGTCCTGCTTTCCAGCACCCGGAGCAGCTTGGCCTGGGTGGTCAGGGCCATTTCCCCTATTTCGTCCAGGAAGAGGGTCCCGGCGTCGGCCAGTTCGAACCGCCCGGCCTTGCGTTGGTGGGCTCCGGTGAAGGAGCCTTTTTCGTGCCCGAACAGTTCGCTTTCAAGAAGAGTTTCCGGCAGGGCCGCGCAGTTGACCGCGATAAAGGGCTTGTCCCGGCGGGGGCTGTTGCGGTGAATGGCCTGGGCCGCCAGTTCCTTGCCGGTCCCGGATTCGCCGGTGATCAGGACCGTGGCCTCGGACGGCGCCACCAGGGCCAGCATTTCCTTGAGGTCGAGCATGACCCGGCTGTTTCCCAGGATTTCGCTGAAATCGAATTTTTCGGCCAGCCCTTTTTCCCGCCGTTCCCGGATGGCCTTTAAATCCTTTAACTTAAGGATTTCCTCTATTTTCAGGAGCAGTTCGTCCGTGTCGAGGGGCTTGGAAAGGTAGTGTTTTATTCCCAGCCGACCGGCCTTGAGGGCGGTTTCAATGGAGCTGTACGCGGTCATGATGACGATCGGCAGGGGGGCGAACTCGGACATCAGGGCCGCCGCGGTTTCAATGCCGTCCAACCCGGGCATTTGTAAATCCAGCAAGGCCAGGTCCGGTTGGGCTTGCCGGGCGGTTTTCAGGGCCTCTTCCCCGGACCCGGCCTCGAGCACGCGAAAGCCGGCGTTTTCGAGATGGGCGCGCAGCATCAACCTGTGGGAGGCTTCGTCGTCCACCACCAGCAGGGTCTTGACGCTCATGCCGGCTCCTCGGCTTGGGCGGGCGGGTCTTCCGGCGGGGACGGGGGCGGGGGCGGGGCCAGGGGGAAGCGCAGGGCGACCCGGGCGCCCAGGCCCTGCTCGCCGCCTATGTCCACGGTCCCGCCGTGGGCTTCCATGATGGTCGCCACCTGGGCCAGGCCGAGGCCGGAGCCTTTTTTCTTGGTGGTGAAAAAGGGGTCGAACAGCTTGGAGCGGAGTTCGGCCGGAATCCCGGGGCCGGAATCCTCCACCAGGAAGACGCCCTGGTTTCCGATCGTTTTGGTGCTCACGGTCATTCTTCCGCCCTCGGGCAGGGCTTCGATGGCGTTCAGGAGGATGTTGAGCATGGCCTGCACCGCCTGGTCCCGGTCCGCCAGGATGAAGGGCTTTTCCGGGGTCATGTCTTCCCGCAGGCTGATTTTGTGGTGCCGGACGTCGTCGGTGATCAGGTCCGTGGTGTGCCGGGCGGTTTTGTTGAGGTCCACCGGGGCCAAGTCCGGTTTTTGGGGGCGGGCGAAGTCGAGCAGTCCGGTGATGACCTTGTTGACCCGGTCGATTTCCTCGATCATGACCTTGAGATACTCGGCCTCCCGGCTGGATTCGTCCAGGTTTCTCCCTAGAAAGTTGGCCAGTCCGCGCATGGAGCTCAAGGGGTTGCGAATTTCGTGGGCGATGCCGGCGGCCAGGCGGCCCACGGCCGCCAGTTTCTCGCTCTGCCGCACCTGGCCCTCCAGCTCGCGGATTTGCCGAAGGTCCCGGAGAATGAAGACCATTCCGGGTCCTTCTTCCCCCGACCAGCGGGCCGGGACCGCGGCCCCGCTGACCGCCAGGGGCAAGGCCCATTCCCTGGGATGGGGAACGTCGCATTCCCGTTCCAGAATGGTCCCGCCGTCCTTGAGGATCGGGCCGAATTCCCGGGACAGGGCCGCTATGGCCGGCTCCCCGGCCAGGGACGATTCGGGTCCGTCTCCCCACCCGAACATTTTGCGGGCGGCCTGGTTGACCATGACCGGGCCGCCGGAGCTGTCCAGGCTGACGAGGCCGTTGGGCATGTTATCGACAATGCCGGCGGTGTAGGTGCTGAGGTTGGACAGGGTCCGATCGATGGTCCGATAATTCTGCACCACGAAGATGAAATAAATGGCGCCGGAACCCAGGACGAAAAGGATGGCCGCCATGACCAGGGCGTGCTGCGCCTGGCGCTTGCGGGCCTCCCGAAAACTCTTGGTCTGGAGGCCGACCAGGATCAATTCCGGCTTCCGGGCGAGGGCCTGGTCCTGGAGCAGCCCGCGCCGCATCATCCACGGACCCATCAGGCCGCCGCCCTGACGGCGCGGCGGTCCGTATTCCTCCGGGTTCAGGTTGCGGCCGGCCAGGAACAGGTCCAGGGCCGGGTCGAACCAGCCCTCGGCCCCCTCGCGTTCCAGGTGAAAGGACAATTCGGCGATGGGGCGGATCGACTTATCCACCCGGCTGGGGTCCGAGTCGGCCAGGATGCGCCCCTCGTGGTCGATCAGGGAAATGAAAGCCACATTCCCGGAACCGGCCATTTCCTCGATCAGGCCTTGCAAGGATTCCGGACGCCAGGTCCAGTGGCGCCAGCCGGTCCTCAAGCCGGCGGTCAGGCCGGATATTATGGCCGTGGCCTGGGCGGAAAGAATTTTACGGGCCTGTTCCTGGCCGCGGTCCAGGTTGTAGTACGTGGTCGCTATCACCACGGTCAGCAATACCAACACCGCGGCCAAAAGTCCCACCACCGGCAGAAAAAGCGTCTTGGGGCGAGGATGCCGCAATTAACTGGCCTCGTACCCCGCCTTTTTGACCGCGGCGACGAGGGCGTCGCGGCCCACCTTGGCGTCCGCTTCCACCACGGCTTTATTGCCTTTATGGTCGGCCAGGGCTTCCCTGACGCCGTCCACGGCTAAAAGGGCCTTGCGCACGGCCATTTCGCAATGCCCGCAGCTCATTCCGGTTACCTTTAGTTCGATTTTTTCGTTCATGACAGGTCCTTTCCTTCCATGGTTAAAGGCGCGTCCCCGGACCGGGCGGCTTTTATTCCGCCGCGTTCCGGATGAACATTCCAAATTATTATATAATACTTCCTTAAGGTCGGGACAATCCTGAAATATGAAATTTTAACAACGGCGCCGCTTGCACTACCTCGGTCCTTGACCCGATTCGTCGTCAGTCTCAATGTTAACTTGTCGAAATGATTCAGTATGCCCTGGGGTGAGCGGGTTTCGAATCCCGATCGCCCGAGCCAAGAAAGGGCAAGATAGGCGCCAAGGCTTGATATTTGCAACTATTTGGATATTGAATCAATATGTTATGGGCAAAGTCAGCCTTGGGCTTGAAGCCGAGTCAGACCCCCGGTCCGGATGAATATTTTACAGGCCAGGGGCAGGCGCCAAAAAATCATCCGGAAAAGGCTGTATCCGCGCGGCGGCGCCGCTCCAGACTCGTCCGGGCCCCCGGGCGGCGCGTCCTCGCCGCGCAATCACCCAGTTCATGATACGGGCCGTTTGTGGTATAAGTGATGGATGACCGCCCCTTGCGGGGCGAGGACGCGGCAGAAGGGGGATTACAGCGCGATGCTCATTCGCAGAATCGGCGTGATCGGCCGGACCTATCGCCATATTCAGCGGTATTCAGAGATATTGGGGACTCTTTTCAAGCTCGGCTTCGGGGATTTGGTGATAAGCCTCCGGGTGGAACAGTACCTGGACATCGGGCGGCAGATGATCTTTCGCCAGAAAAAGGAAAAGATCGAGACCTTGAGCCGGGCCGTGCGGGTCAGGATGGTCCTGGAGGAACTGGGCCCGACCTTTATCAAACTCGGACAGGTCCTAAGCACCAGGCCGGACATTCTACCCGAGGAATTCCTTCAGGAACTGGTGAAGCTTCAGGACGAAGTCCCGCCTTTTCCCTTCGAGGAGGCCCAAAAAAACATCGAACAGGAACTGGACGGCCCCCTGGAACGTTTTTTTTCGATGGTCGACCCGACTCCCCTGGCCGCGGCGTCCATCGGTCAGGTCCACCGGGCCACGCTGATTACCGGGGAGGATGTGGCCATAAAAATACGGCGGCCCAACATCCGACGGATGATCGAGGTGGACCTGGAAATTCTATACCACCTGGCCAGCCTGCTGGAAAAGCATATTTTCGGCTGGGAGCTGCACCGGCCCACGGAGGTGGTGGAGGAGTTCGGCCATACCCTGGAACGGGAGTTGGACTACCGGGCCGAGGCGTCCAACATGGAGCGGATGGCCGAGCAACACCGGGACGACCCGCGCTATTTCATCCCCCGGGTTTTTCGGCAAGCCAGCGGCGAGCGCCTGCTGACCATGGACTTCGTGGAAGGGATACCGGCCGGGAACCTGGAACGGCTCCGGGAAGCCGGGTATGACCTGGGCGAAATCGCCCGCCTGGGGGCGGAATTGATCATGCGGCAGACCCTGGTCCATGGTTTTTTCCACGCCGACCCACATCCCGGGAACCTGCGGGTCCTGCCAGGGCCGGTGATTTGTCTCCTGGACCTGGGCATGGTCGGGCGGTTGGACCGGGAAACCCGGGAACGGATCGTGGACCTAGTCCTGGCCGTGGCGCGCCAGGACCCCGCGTCCTTGGTGGAAGCCCTGTTGAAGGTGACCGACTGGGACGAGGAGCCGGACCGGAGGGCCTTGGAACGAGCGACCGGCGAGTTCATGGACGATTATTTTTTTCGAGCGATCAAGGACGTGGAATTGGGCAAGGCCTTGCAAGACCTATTCCGGATCGCCCAGGGCTACCGCCTGCGCGTGCCGGCCAACCTGCTGTTCTTGATAAAGGCCTTGACCGCCACCGAGGGCCTGGGCCGCCGACTAGACCCGGATTTCGACGTCATCAAACAGGCCGCGCCCTTCGTCAAGAAGGCGCAACTCCAAAGGTTGAGTCCCAAGCGCGTGGCCGGGGACTTTTGGGCGTTCGGAGTTGAATTTCTTGATATTATCAAGGATTTTCCCGGCGAGGCCCGGACCCTGGGACGCATGGCCAAGCAGGGCAAGTTGAAGATAGAAATCCGCCACGTGGGTTTGGAGGAGATGAGGGTGGCCCAGGACCGCAACAGCAACCGGCTGGCGTTCGCCGTGGTCCTGGCCGCCTTGGTTATCGGGTCCTCGGTGGTGATTCAGTCCGGCATTCCCCCCACCTGGCACGGCATCCCGATTATTGGGTTGGCGGGTTACGTGGTGGCCGGATTGATGGCCTTTTGGCTCTTGATTTCCATTTTGCGACGAGGCATGATGTAATTTCCAAGACTGATCGGGAGGAGGCGAAGATGAGCGCGACGGTTAAGGTGGAACAGGACGGCCCCATCGCCCTGGTGTGGCTGGCCAGGCCCAAGGCCTATAACGCCTTTGATCTGGAAATGGTTTCGGCCCTAGCGGACCGGCTGATAACCCTGGCCGGAGACGACGGGGTCCGGGCCGTGGTCCTGGCGGGCCAGGGCCAGGCTTTTTGCGCCGGCGGAGACTTGAAATGGGTCGCCGGAGGCGCCAAGGGGCCGGGCGCCGCCTTTCACGAGTTGGCCGCCCGCTTCCATCAAGCTATCCTGGAAATCCGCCGGATGCCCAAGCCGGTGATAGCGGCCCTTAACGGCGCCGCGGCCGGGGGAGGCTTCTCCCTGGCCCTGGCCTGCGATTTTCGGGTGATGGCCGAATCGGCGGTCCTGCGGCAGGCTTACACCTCCAACGGTCTTTGCCCCGACGGCGGGGGGACTTTTTTCCTGCCCCGTTTGGCGGGGTTGGCCCGGGCCCTGGAAATCGTCGCGTTCGACCGTCCCATTCCCGCCGCCAAGGCCCTGGAATGGGGGCTATGCACCAAGGTGGTCCCGGACGCGAATTTATTGGACGAAGCGGTGGGCCTGGCCCGGGAATTGGCGGGCAGGTCCCGGCATGCCCTGGCCTGGGCCAAGCAACTTTTAACGGATTCCTTCGATACTTCCCTGGAAACCCATCTGGAAAGGGAGCGGTACGGGCTGTCCGTCTGCGGGGAGCATCAGGACGGCCGGGAGGGTTTGGCGGCCTTTGGGGAGAAACGAAAGCCCGTTTTTTCCTCGCGGTGATCTATAAGGCCGGACCGGCCTAGCGGGTCCTGGGCCGTCAGGAAGAACAGGCCTCCCGACGAGACAAGTCCCGTTCCGGCCCCTTGGCCAACCACTTGAGCAACCTGGCCAGCAGGCCTTCCTTTTTTCCGCCGGCCAGGCCCCCGGACCCGGTTGGCGGCTCGAGGGGGCGGGGGTGGTTCTTTTCGGATTCGTTCATGGCTTGAATCTCCTTTTCGTCCCTCTAGTATAATCCCGATCGAGACAATATCAAACCGCCGGCTTGAAGAATTCTTTTCATAAAGACATCCATTCTTGATCTTGATTTTTAGGAACTTTTGTGGCAGACTCGAACAACTAAAACATAAGGGAGGAAGGCGTCATGGCCTCGGTCAGAAGTGAAACCATCGTGGAAGGCGAGGAGGGGTTGTATCATTGCATTTCGAGGTGCGTCCGCCGCGCCTTTTTGTGCGGGGAAGATCCCTATACCGGCCAATCCTTTGAACACCGCAAAGGGTGGGTTCGGGAACGCTTGAAATACCTGTCCTCCCTATTTGCCATCGAGGTTTGCGCCTATGCGGTTATGTCCAATCATCTGCATGCGGTTATTCGCACCCGCCCCGATTGGGCGGAAGGCTGGAGCGACGAGGAAACGGCCCGGCGGTGGGCGGCCCTGTTTCCTCCCCGGGACGAAAAAGGGAAAAAGCTTCAGGTAACGGAAGAGATGATCAAGGCCTTGAGTCTCGAGGGCGGGATTGGGGAAAAACGGGTTCGTCTCGGCAGCGTCAGTTGGCTCATGCGTTGCTTGAATGAGGCGATCGCCCGCCGGGCCAACAGGGAAGACGGCTGCAAGGGTAGGTTTTGGGAAGGTCGCTTCAAATGCCAGGTCTTGCTGGACGACTCGGCCGTGCTGGCCTGCATGGCTTATGTGGATTTGAACCCTATCAGGGCCGGGATCGCGGACACTCCCGAAACCGGTCTTTTCACTAGCGCCCGCGACCGGATATCCGCCTTCGCGTCCCAGGGATTGGCCGAGGCGGCGTCCGAAAACAACGGAGAGCAGACCCCGCCGCGACGGGAAAGGGTCAGTCGGGAAACAACGAATTCAAGTCGCGCCGACTGGCTTTGTCCCCTGGGCGGCGACGTCTCTGGTTTCCGCCGGGGAATTCTTGACATGACCACCGGGGAATATTTGTCGCTTCTTGACTGGACCGGTCGGCAAATACGGGAGAAGGCCGATGGGGTCATCCCCGACCACCTGGACCCCATTCTGGAAAGGTTGAATGTCGAAAACGGCAACTGGTTGCCGTTGATGGAAAATTACGGAAGGTTGTTTCATCGGGCCGTGGGCAATGTCGGCTCGCTCCGGACAGCGGCGCGACGGGCGGGGCTTCGGTGGTTCCAGGGATTGGGCGCCAGCAAGGCGGTGTTTTCCTTTCATTCCGAGGCGTAGCGCCGCGTTTTCACGGTAATGAAACTCACCGCCGCTTGAGCGCGGGGGAACCACGCGCAACAAAAGCCGGTCCGGCGATAAAAAGACCACGCTGGTTCCAAAAGGTCATGGTTTTGGCCTGTCCCCGCTTATTTTTTTCTACGCCGTTTTTATACGGTCTCGTTTAAGCCGGAAACCGCGGCATCTAGCCAGACGCGGCTTATCTTCGAGAAATCACAATTGATTCTGATGTTTGAGCTGGGGGCGGAATATCGTCTTTTGATCCAACTCGATGCAGTCTTAATTTTATGTCCCCGAAATATTTCAGCATGTCCGCGAGTTAAAATTATTTCCCGGCTTGATCTGGGCCGAATATCCGTGTTTGGCAAGTTGCTTGTATTCCCAAATAGTCAATTTTTAAACATAGGTGTACTTTCAACAAATCAACAATGGATGTCTTTCTGATTGTAAATTAAAAATGGATGTCTTTGTTAATTATCAAATTTAGAGTCGGGGCGCCAAAAGGGTTTTATTTCAAGGGGGGGGCGTCGTCCCAGGTAATTGTCCCTTTAAGAAAACCATAGGGCAGTAGAAACGGGACGTGGTTCCGGTAGGCGCGGTAACGGTCGCCGAAAAGATCGACCATGCGCCGTTCTTCCAGCAGCGCCAAGGCCACGACGAAACAAGTGACCAAGACGTTATAATAGGCGGTCAGAAGGAACGGTTGGCTGATCATCAACCCCCAGCCGGCGATCAGCCAGCCCGTGTACATGGGGTGACGACAGACGGCGTAGGCCCCGGTGAAGATAAAGAGCTTCGGATAAGGCTGGAACCCGAAGAATTGGGGCAATCTGCGGGCTTTGGCCACTTGCGTCAAGGCCCCGCCGGCCAGCCAGAAGGCGAAAAGGGACGGGAAAAGGGCCGGCGCTCCCATGATCGGCTGGAAAAAAGGCGTGGTCGACGGCGCTTCCCCGAGGAGAATGACCAGGGAGCCAATCAGCAATGAGAGGGACAACGCGGCGCGCGCTCCGGCATAGGCCCCGGCGGATAAGCCCGTTTTGCGCTGAACGGCGGCGGCGGTTTGAGGACTGCTCGTCGAAAGGTGGAAGACGGCGAAGGCGGCCAGGACGGCAAATAGTTCGAGAAAAGGAGACATCGTCACCTCGGGCGGGTTCGTTCGTGGGGCGGATTGATCCGGCCCGAATTAGGGCGGCCGGAGGGTTTCGAACGGAAACTCTCCGGCCTTTTCACCAAGGTCGCCAGGGGGCGGGTTACTGACTCGCGGGGTGGTGCTTGCCGTACCAGACCGTGTAAAGCACGAAGTAGGCGATAAAGCCGCCGAAGGCCCCCACGAACCAAGTCCATTGGGAGAGGGTGGTGCTAACCATGGCCAGGGCCAGGGAGGCGACCACTCCGGTGAAGAGGGCCAGGACGCCCGCGAAATTCACGCCCTTGATTTTGCTGACGTAAAAGTAAATCCCAGTCAACAGTCCCAGGACCAGCACCGCCGCGGTCAGGGTGGAGGGCCAACCTTCGCCTAGAATGGCTTTCTGGGTCCACAAGTAGATGGTGCACGCCGCCAGGAATAGACCGTAGATCACCGCCAGGAGGTTGACCTTGCTGGTGGCGAAGTTGTAATAGCCTTCCTGGCGATACAGGTCGTCCAGCTTGAGCCACTGCTTGCGGATGACCCAGTAGTCGCAGATGATCACCCCGGCGATGCCGCCGGTGAACGCGCCGTAACCGAGGAGCCAGGTCCAGATGTAGGCTTTGGGGTCGGCCAGGAACTTCCAGGGCTGCATCAGAATGCCGATCAGGCCGATGAGAATGGTGGTGCGCTCCCAGTTCAGGACCTTCGGCGCCAGGTTCATGAAATCGTTGATGGGCGAAACCATGTTGGCGGTGATATTAGTGGTCAAGGTGGCCAAAATCACGAACACCAAGCCCACGAAGATAAAGAAAGGCGATCCGGTTTTTATCATCAGTTGGACGGGGTCCCAAATGGCCTCCCCATAAATGACCACGGTGGCGGAGGTCACGGCCACGCCGATGAACGAATAAGCGGTCATGGTCGGCGGAAGGCCTAGGGACTGCCCCAGGTATTGAACTTTTTGATTCTTGGCGAAACGGGTCAGGTCCGGGATGTTGATGGCCAGGGTCGACCAATAAGCCACCATCGCGGTCAGGAACGCCGGCCACTGCGACCAGGAAGCGGTCTGTTTCTGGTTCAGGATCGGGCCCCAGCCGCCGGCCTTGTCGACCGCCCACCACAGCATGCCCAAGCCGATGATCAGCAGGATGGGAGAAGCCAGGTCGTTCAGCCATTTGATGCCGGGAGAGGCTTTATGGGGAGGGGAAGCGTAGCAAATGGACACCGTCAGCAACCAGGAGACGGCGAAGGCCAGGACCGTATGCAACGGCAGGGAGAAGAACGGTACTAATCCTTCCAGCGCGCCCCACCCGGGACTCAGCGCCATCAGGATGCCGTCCAGGGCGAAGGCCATGATCATGGTCTGTATCCCGAACCACCCGCAGGCTATGATCCCGCGCAGCAGGGCCGGGATGTTCGCCCCATAAAGGCCGAAGGATGACCGCAGGAAGACCGGGAAGGGGATGCCATACTTGGCGCCGGCGAAGGAATCCAAAATCATGGGGATGAGCACGATGAAATTGCCCAGGAAGATGGTAAAAACAGCGGTGGACCAAGAGAAACCCGCCGAAATCATGCTGGCGGCGAGCATCCAGGTCGGCACGCAGACGCTCATGCCCACCCACATTGAAAAATACTCGTAATATCCCCAGGTCCGTTTATCCAGCCTGACCGGGGCGAGGTCCTTGTTGTAGAACTGGCTACGGGGCAGTTCCTCGGTCAGCTCGAACATTCCGTTGACTTCACGAACAATTCCCATTCGTCGCTCTCTTTCTGGCGCGGTGGAGACCTGCCTGTCTTGTAAATCGTTGTGTTTTTTCAATCTCAATGCAAACTCGATCCGCCGTGGTCATTCGTAAGGCCGTGAACGCCTGGTCGGGCGGCGCGCGGCAAGGTGAGCGTCCGACGGTCGCAATGGTCTTGTTCCCACGGTCTTGATCTAATCCGCCGGCCGGCCTTGATCAGGCGAGCCTTGGGCCGAAATTCGGATTCACCCGCTGGCCGAATGAAAAGCTTGTGCTGGGGCGGTTTCCCATGTCCCGGGTTCGAAAAACGCCGGTTAACGCCGCGATCCGGCCGGAGCCGGTCATGGTTTCCCGATCCGTATCTCATTCCCGTCAAGCTTGTTAAAAACAAAAAGCCCGAATATGAAAAAGCGTCGCAACTGGATGCGACAAGGAAAAAATCGACGTGGAATCCAGAGGCGCCGGAGACTGTATTCAACCTCGCGTCCCTTCGTCGAAGCCGGGTTCATGAGACGAGAAACTCCATCCCCGAGCTTCAAGCCTTATGAATGCACGGTTTGACGACCGCCGAATTTGTGTGTCATCCCCGCGAGGCTATTTCTCGATAACTTACCTGAAAAACGGTTTATTTTTCCACGTCCGGGCATGGTAATCCAACCAGGCGCCCCCAGTCAAGCCGATATTTCTCCGTCAGCCGGGCCGTTCAAGAAAAAAAGAGAGACATCTTCGGTCGCCTTGAACGCGAGGATGAAACGGGCTTCAAATTGGCGGGCTCGCCGGTTAAAAGGCCAATCTGGTAATGGGTGCGGCTTATAATAAAGGTCCGGTGATAGACTGGCTAATAACGGGGGGCGTGGAATCCTCCAAGGCTAAAAAAAGTATCGTCCGCCACGCCGCTTAAAAAAGGGATGTCTTCCCTTGCCGTTGGAGTAAGGATGAAACGGCTGCAACAAGGCTGGCCCGCCGCTCGAATATCCTAATATTAGATGGATGTCGAAAAAGTTATATCCGAAAGAAGTTAATAAAGTAGCAATGGGTGTCTTTGAAAATATTGCTCAAATGTCCAATTAAAATGGATGTCCGTATGAAGTTAAAAAATTAAAAATGGGTGTCTATGTGAATATTGTTTGGGAAATTGGGGGGTGGGGGACGCGGCGGGGCGGGCGGCCCTCAGAACAGGCCGGAGTCCCCGAACAGCAGGCGAACTTCCACTTCCTCGCCCGCCGGAAAGCCGGTTTCGTCCTCGGAGATCAGGATCAGGGAGTTTTTTCTGGCCATGGAAGAGAGGCGGCTGGCCGATTTCACGGGTTTGGCCCAAAAAGCGCCGTCTTGGTAGGTTGTAATGGCGTGGACAACCTGGGTCCAGCCCGCCTGACCGCTAACATCGTCGGTCAACCTGGCCTTGATCCGGGGAAAAACCTCCCCATTCCAGCCGGACATGGCCAGAAGACCCGGCAGGGCCAGTAAAAGAAAGGCGGCTTCACTGGAAGGGGGCCCTCCCGGCAGGATAAAAAAGGGTTTGTGCTCGATCAAGCCGAACCCGGCGGCCTTGCCCGGGCCGAGGCGGAGGCGATGAAAAATTTTTTTCCAGCCCAGGTCGGCCAGAAGGCCTTCCATCAAGTCCTTTTCGCTGCCCCAGGCGCCGCCGCTGGAGACAAAGGCGTCGGTTCGGTCCCAGTCGGACAGGATGGCCGCCTTGATATCGTCCCGCCGGTCGGGCGCCACCACGGACCGGACCTCGTCGATCCCGAAATTTCTCAGCCAGGCGGCTATTTCGACCATGTTGCTGGCGTAGAGCTTGCCCGGCCCCAGGGCGTGGCCGGGAGCCACCACTTCATCCCCGGTCCCCACGACCACGACGCGGGGCTTACGGAAAACCGGGGCCCGATCCAGCCCGGCCGCCGCCAGGAGGCCGATCAGGGCCGGGTGGAGTTTTTCCCCCCGGCGAGCCATAGTCCGTCCGGATTGGACGTCGGCGCCTCGGGGCAGCACGTTGCGGCCGGGTCCGGCGTCGCGGATGCACCTGACGGCCTGGCCGTCCTCGACCGCGAATTCCCCGGCCAGGACCGCGTCCGCCCCCGGCGGCAGGGCCGCTCCCGTGGCCACCCGGGCGGCCGTCCCCCGGGGCAGCGGGGCGCCGGAAACCTTTCCCGCGTAAACATGGCCGCCAAGGAGCAGGACTACGGCGCGGTCCTCGTCGACGCCGACCAGGTCCGCGGAATGAACCGCGTATCCGTCCTTCAGGGCCGCGTTCACCGAAGGGGAATCGACCCGGGCCGTCAGGTCTTGCCCCAGTATCCGGCCGCACAGGTCGTCGAGGACGACTTCCTCGACCGGCATCAGGGGCGTATGGGTCTTGATAAGATTCAAGGCTTCCCTAAACCCGATTTTGGACATGTTCCGCTCCAGTCGATCCAGGGGCCGCCAAGGGCCAGGCCCGGGGTGGATATTAAAATCCACTTATACCACAACGAGGAACATCCATGCCGGTAAATATCACCGCGAGCCCAGGTTGAACCGCCGCCGGGCCGGGAGCGGGGATTATGACCGGATTCCGCCGGCCCTCGTCTTGGCTTCGGGTTTTTTAAACCGCCGCCCTTGGTCAAGGGGGGAATTCCATGTTATATAAAAACCGCCTTCTCCCGGGCGTCGCCGGGCGGAAGGAAAAACGGAATTGCGGGAGCGTCGGACCGGGGTCGACGGGAGCCGGGCGCGGGTCCCCCAGGTTTCCGTCCCAGCCAACGGAGCAAGGAGAAAATAAATGAAACGTCTGAAAAAAAGCCTGTTTTTGCTGACCATCCTGGCCATGGCCTGGTCGATGGGGATCGCCGCGGCCGGCGCCGAGACGGTCATCCGCCTGGGGATACTGCCGGTGGTGGACGTCCTGCCGCTGCTGGCGGCGGAGGAAGAAGGGCTCTTCGCCGAGCAGGGGATCAAGTTGGAGCTCGTGTCCTTTCAAAGCGCCCTGGAACGGGACGCGGCCCTGCAAGCCGACAGGTTGGACGGATATTTCGGGGACCTGCTCAACACCTTGCTGCTGATCGGTTCCGGCCGTAAACTGGGGATCGTGACCCAGGCGTATCACACCAATCCCCGGCGTCGCATGTTCGGCCTGGCTGTTTCGGAAAAGTCCGGCATAACCGACCTGGCGGGGATGAAGGGCAAAAAAACGGCCATTTCCCGGGCCACGGTCATTGAATATGTGCTGGATTCGATTTTGGCCGCCGAGGGCTTCGACGCCGACTACGTGGTCAAGGAGGAGATCAAGAAAATCCCCATCCGCCTGCAGATGCTGCTGGCCAACCAGGTGGACGCGGCCCTGCTGCCGGAGCCGCTGTTATCCCTGGCCGAGCTGAAGGGGGCCAAGGTGGTGGCCGATGACCGTCTCGCGGACATGACCTTGACCGTCATCGCCCTGGATCGGAGCTTAAGGGAAAAGACGCCGGACGTGACGGCTAGGTTCGCGGCCGCCTATAAAGAAGCGGTGCGGAGGATCAACGCGGCCCCGGACAAATACCTGGGGCTCCTGGTCGCCAAGACCAGCTTCCCCAAGCCCTTGGAAAAAACCTACGAAATGCCGATCTTTCCGGCCTGGTCCCAGCCATCCGCCCGGGATGTCGACCACGTGCAGGACTGGCTGGCTCGAAACGGGATAATCAAGGCCCGGTTGAGCCTCGCGGATGTGGTGATGGATTAGGCCCGTGAGGCGAGGGGTGGGAGTGTAAACAGCCGTGGCTAGGAACCGGGGATGTCGTGACAAGGCCGGGGCGGCCGGCGGTCCGCGTGGGCGCCGGGGGGTGGCGGCATGATCGAGGTCGTCGGCCTAGGCAAGGATTTCGGTCCAGAATCCGGGCCGGTCCTGGAAGATATTCATTTTTCCCTGCGGCCCGGGGAAACCATGTCCATAATCGGGCCTTCCGGCTGCGGCAAGACGACCCTGTTGTACCTCCTGGCCGGCTTGAGCGCGCCCAGTTCCGGCCGGGTGGCGATCAACGGCCGGAACCAGGCCCGGCCCGGCGGGAACACCGCCTTTATTTTGCAGGATTTCGGCCTGTTTCCCTGGATGACCGTGGCTGGGAACATCGATCTGGCCTTGAAGATAAAGAAGGTCCCGCCCCTCGAGCGGGGGCCGGCGGTGGAGGGCCTGATGAGGGAGTTGGGGCTGCGGGACCTGGGGGGGCGTTATCCCATTCAACTGAGCGGCGGCCAGAAACAACGGGTGGCCATCGGCCGGGCCCTGGCGACCAGGCCCGACATTCTGCTGATGGACGAACCGTTTTCCTCCCTGGACGCCTTGACCCGGGAGCATTTGCAGGACCTCATTTTGGAAATGTGGACCCGGCGGGTGCTGACCTATGTGATCGTGACTCACAGCGTGGAGGAAGCGGTCTTCCTGGGGGGCAAGGTCATGGTCCTGACCGACCGCCCGGCCCGGATCAAGGCGGTTATTCCCAACCCCGGGTTCGGCCGGAAATCGTTTCGCCTGGAGGACGACTTCTTCCGACAAGTCAAGCAATTGCGCCTGATCCTGGGGGATGGCGGCGGGACGGGCGGCGCCTGACCGATGAAGGTTGTCGGCAGATACCTGTTCGCGGCGGCCTGTCTCCTGGCTTTGTGGAAGATCGCCGCGGCGATGTTGTCTCCGGCGGTCCTGCCTTCCCCGGAAGCGGCGTCCGCGGCCTTTGTGGCGGCGGTGAAAACCAAGGTTTTCTGGGTCCATTTCGGCCGCAGCGCCTACCGGGTGGCGTCGGCCATGATCCTGGCCTTCGCGGTCGCTTTTCCGCTGGGCGTTTTTATTGGGTACAACCGGACGGCGGAGACCCTGGCTTCCCCGGTGGTGTTTTTGGCCTACCCCATACCCAAGATTGTTTTGTTGCCTGTTTTTCTTATGCTTTTCGGCTTGGGGGACGCGCCCAAGATATTGATGATCGCCCTGATCGCGGGGTTCCAGATTCTGGTGGCTTCCCGGGACAGCGTTTTGGGAGTGGACCGGAAATATGTCGATTCCCTCCGGTCCATGGGCGGAAATCACTTCCAGGTTATTCGGCATGTGATCGCCCCGGCGGCCCTGCCCAACGCCTTCACGGCCCTCCGGATCGGCTCGGGCACGGGCATCGCCGTCCTGTTCTTCGTGGAATCCTTTGCCACGAATTCGGGCCTTGGGTTTTTCATCATGGATTCCTGGGGTCGGGCCGACCCCGAGATGATGTTTGTCGGAATAATCGGCCTGAGCCTGTTGGGGGTTATGTTGCACGAAATCTGTAATTATTTGGAAAAGAACGTCTGCGCCTGGAAGTTTTTGGAAAGCGGCCGCCAGGCGTCTTCCCGGCCGGCGCCTCCGCTGTCCGCCCGGCTGTTGTTGTTCGGGCGGATGATAAAGTTCAGCCACACGGTTTTCGCCTTGCCTTTCGCCCTGGCGGCGGCGGCCTTGGCGTCCGAGGACCATCCCTTGTCCCTGGGGTTGTTTTTCTGGATACTCACGGCCATGGTGGGGGCCAGGTCCGCGGCCATGGGGTTCAACCGGATCGCCGACGCCCGCATCGACGCGGAAAACCCGCGCACCGCGGACCGGGAAATCCCGGCGGGCCGTCTGTCCATGACCGCGGCGGTGCTTTTCGTGGCGATTTTTTCCGGGGTGTTCGTTTTGTCCGCCGCCATGATCAGCCGCCTCTGCTTGTTATTGTCCGTCCCGGTGCTGGCGGTGTTGTTCGCCTATTCCTTCACCAAGCGGTTCACGTCCTTTTCCCATATCTACCTGGGGTTCGCCATATCCCTGGCGCCCCTGGGGGCCTGGATCGCCATTACCGGGACCTTCGATGCGCGGATTCTGCCCATGTCCCTGGCCCTGCTGACCTACATCGCCGGGTTCGACATTCTGTACGCCTGCCAGGACGCGGAGTATGACCGGGCCAAGGGGCTTTTTTCCATTCCGGCGAGGTTCGGCGCGAGGGCCGCCTTTCATTTTTCCACGGTCCTGCACGTGCTGTCCTTTCTATCGTTTTTCCTGATTCACCTGGTCTTTGACCTGGGACCGGTGTACCTGGGGGCCGTGGCCGTCATCGGGTGCCTGCTGGTGATCGAACATAAACTGGTGAACCCCTATGACCTTTCCCGAATACAGATTGCCTTTTTTCATGTCAACAGCGCTATTTCCATTATCCTGTTCCTGGGCGTCCTAGGGGACCGGGCCCTAGCCTGGCTCGGTTGACCGGTGGAGGGACAAGTGATTAAAAATTACCGTAACTTGCGGGAGTTTATTGAAATTTTGAAAGCCACGGGAGAACTGCGGGTCATCAAGACCCCGGTTTCCCCCCGCCTGGAGATGAGTCGCCTGATCGACGCCGAATCGAAAAGCCCCGGCGGAGGTCGGGCCCTGCTGTTCGAGAAGGTCGAGGGCTCGCCTTTTCCGGTCGCCGCCAATCTTTTCGGGAGCCACAAGCGCATCCGTCTCGCCCTGGGGGTCAGGGACCTGGACGAGCCCGGGGACCGCATCCGGGCCCTGATCCGGACCAAGCCGCCCCAGGGGCTGGGCGACATGCTGGGGTTGCTGCCGACCGTCCTGGGCGTCGGCCGGTGGTTCCCGAAAAGGTCCAGGGCCAAGGTCGCGCCCTGCCAGGAAGTCGTCGCCCTGGGCGACGAGGTCGACCTGTCCCGACTGCCGGTCCCGTTGTGCTGGCCCCGGGACGCCGGACCCTTCATAACCCTGCCCTTGGTCTTCACCAAAAGCCTTTCGTCCGGCCGTCGCAACCTGGGCATGTACCGGTTGCAGGTCTTTGACCGGAACACCACGGGCATGCACTGGCATATCCACAAGGACGGGTCGCACTTTTTTCAGGAATACCGCCAAGCCGGGAAGAAAATGCCGGTCGCCGTCGCCATCGGGGCGGACCCGGCCGTGATCTATGCCGCCACCGCGCCGCTGCCCCGGGACGTGGACGAACTGCTTTTGGCCGGGTTCCTGCGTCAAAAGCCGGTGACCATGACCAAGTGCCTGACCGTGGACCTGGAAGTCCCGGCCGAGGCGGAATTCGTTCTGGAAGGGTATGTGGACCCCGGGGAGTCGCGTCTCGAGGGGCCCTTTGGGGACCATACCGGATATTATTCCCTGGCGGATTATTACCCGGTCTTCCGCGTGACCGCGCTCACCCGTCGGCGCGACCCGGTTTACTGCGCCACCCTGGTCGGCCCGCCGCCCATGGAGGACTGCTATTTGGGCCTGGCCACGGAGCGGATTTTTCTGCCGCTCCTGCAAGCGGCGGTCCCGGAAATCGTCGACCTGCTGTTGCCCTGGGAAGGGGTGTTCCATAACCTGGCCGTGGTTTCCATCAAAAAGGACTATCCCGGGCAGGCCCAGAAAGTCATGTTCGGCTTGTGGGGCCAGGGACAGATGAGTTTCTGCAAGGCCATCCTGGTGGTGGACGCGGACGTGGACCTGAAAAAACCGGCGGAGGTATTGACGCGGTTGTTGGAACGGATCGACTTGTCCGTGGACCTGACCCTGGCCCAGGGGGTCCTGGACGTGTTGGACCATTCTTCCCCCACGGCGATTTTCGGGGCCAAGCTGGGGATCGACCTGACCGAAAAAATGGCCGGGGAGCCCAAGCGGCGCTACCGGATCGCTTCCCAACCCCTGTCGGACGAGCGGGCGGCCGGCGTCGGGGAAGCGGCGGCCAAGGCCTGGCCAGGCCCGGTCGACGTCCGGGTGGTCTCGGTTCCCGGGGTCGGCGAAAAGGTCTTGCTGGTTTCCGCGGACAAGGGCGGGAAAAGCGGCCGGGACCTGGCCGGGGCGCTGTCGGCTTCCCCGGACCTAAGGGAATTCGGGATCATGATCACCCTGGACCGGGACGTGGACTTGTCCGACGGGTCCCGGGTGTTGTGGAAGTTGCTTAATAACGTGGACCCGGGGCGTCATTTTCATTGGGACCGGACCCGGCTGGTTATCGACGCCGGCCAAAAGGGCCCGGCCGACGGCCATTTTCGGGAATGGCCGGAAGAACTCCGGTTCGATCCCGCCTGACCCGGCCGGGAGGTTTTATTCCATTTCCTGGAGCAGTTTCCAACCGGTGACCGCGGCCAGGCGGGCGTGCTTGCCTCGTTCCAGGGCCGCGGCCGAGCTGGCGTTGCCGAGCAGGCCTCGTTTATACACGCCTTGCAGTATCCCGGCCATGCGGAAGAGCGCGAAGGCCAGGTAGAAATTCCAGTGCTCTATGCCGGCGCGTCCGGTCCTTTCGCAGTACCACGCCAGGTATTCCTTTTCCGTCGGCAGCCCGGTTTGGGGACCGGCGATATCGGACAGGGTCCCGCTCGCGTCCTTCATTTCGGCGTGGTACGGCATGCAGTGGTAGGCCAGGTCTCCCAGGGGGTGGCCCAGGGTGCTCAGTTCCCAGTCCAGCACCGCCACCGACTTGGCGGCCGTGGGATGGAACAGGTGGTTCTCCATCCGGAAGTCCCCGTGGATGACGCCGGCTTCGTCCGACGCGGGGATGGCCCGGGGCAGGTGCTCCATCAAGGCGTCCATTTCCGGAATGTCGTCGGTCCGGGCGGCCAGATACTGCCTGGACCACCGGCTGATCTGGCGGGCGTAGTAGTTTCCGGGCTTGCCGAAATCCTCGAGACCCAGTTTCTTGTAGTCCAGGTTGTGGAGTTCGGCCAGGTTTTGGTTCATGTCCCTATAAACGGCCCGGCGCTCTTCCGGGGAAAAGCCCGGCAGTTTGGAATCCCGCAGCACTCGGCCGGGAATATGTTCCATGACGAAAAACATGCTGCCCATCACTGTTTCGTCCCGGCAGAGAAGCAGCATTTTCGGGACCGGGACCCTGGTCCCCTCGAGGGCCTTCATGACGCGGTATTCCCGGTCCACTTGGTGGGCCGAGGGGAGAAGTTGGCCCGGCGGTTTCCGTCTCAGCACCCATTTTCGTCCCGCCGCTTCCAGAAGGAAGGTGGGGTTGGACTGGCCGCCCTCGAACTGGGTTATGGCCAGGGGGCCCTTGAATTCCGCCAGGTTGTCGGCCAGATATTCGGCCAGCCGTTTTTCGTCGAAGCGGTGCGCGTCTTTTATCGGAGTTAGGATGGGAGCGTTATCCATTATTCTATCCTGGTTCCCCTGGGGTGTTTTTTCCCGTCCCCGGCCAGGTGGGATGCCGTGGGGGCGAGGGACGGAAGCGCCGGAAGGTCCGGTTGTTCGGCTTGATTTTTTTGGGTTATACAACGCTTGGGGAATTAAGGCAAGGCGGTTGGCGAAAAAAAAGAACGAACGTTCGAAATATCCGACGCCGGCCCGGACCCGCCCCCTAATACTCCAGCCCCGCCGGCCCTAGTTCCGGCGAGCAGGCCCCCGCCCGGATGGCCGCCAAAAGGTCGGCCAGGCCGGCGATTGGCCGGTGAAAGCGGGTGACGCAACGGCCGAGGCTTTCGACCGCGTGGGCGTCGCTGCCGCCCGAGGCCGCGAGCCCATGTTTTTTCGCCAGGGCCGTCATCCGTTCGTTTTCGCCCGGGGAGTGGCTGGGCGTGAGGGCTTCCACGGCGTCGCAGGCCCGGGCGGTCCGGACGATTTCCTCGTCCGGGGCGGAATCCCAGCGACCGTGGCGCAGGGGGTGGGCCCAGATGACCACGCCTCCCGCGCGATGGACGAAGTCCGTTATTTCGGTCAGGGGCGTAAATGGCTTGATGGTTCCCGGGGCGCCGAAGATCAACAGATGGCCGATTTCGCTTTCCACTTCCTTGCCGCTGACCAGCACCAGTTTTTCCGAGGCCGGATCGGCCGTCAGGTCGTCTAGTTCCCGGCGGCTCCACAAGTGGTTGTGTTCGGTGATCGCGCCGCCGTCGAGCCCCAGGTCCAGGAGGCGGCCCGCCAGGCGGCGGGGGTCGAGCAGGCTGCACCGGCTGGAATACCTGGTGGTGTGGATATGCAGGTCCAACAACACGGCTCGCTCCCGGGCTAGTCGGCGGGGTCCGGCCCCAGACCTCTTTGCGCCAGCAGCTCGACCAGGGGAAGAACATCCAGGGGGCGCTCGGTTTTTTTCAGGCCGTCTTGCAGTTGCAGCCAGCAGCCGGAGCAGGACGTGACGGCCAGGTCGGGGGAGTACGCGGCCATGGTTCGATGCCGGATTTGAAACAGGTCGAGGCTGAGGTCGTAATGCCAGAGGTTGAATACCCCGCCATATCCGCAGCAGACGGGCGGCTCGTCCGCCCCGACCAACTCGACTCCCGGCAACAGCCTGAGCAAGGACCGCGGTTCCTGAAAAATGCCCTGCTTGCGGCGCAGGTGGCAGGGGTCGTGGTAGAAAACCTTCAAGGCCCGGGCCTCCGGCGGCCCCGGTTTGTCCGGTCTCCAGGACTGCATGGCAAGAAAACGCGAGATATCCATCACCCGCCCGGAAAACCCCTCGGCCGCCGCGCCCGGGAGTTGTTCGTATTCCCGCAATTGCGCGGAGCAGGTGGCGCAGAAGGCGATGATGAAGTCAAGGTCCTCCGCCGCGAAGGCCTTCACGTTGCGGCGGGCCAGGTACAGGGCGCCGGCCTGGTCCCCGGCGCCGGCCGCCGGCTTGCCGCAGCAAACCTGCGACTTGGGAATGACCACCCGGGCGCCGACGGATTCCAGGAGTCTGACGGCGGCCCGGGCGGATTGCGGCCGGATGAAGTTGGCGGTGCAGCCGAAAAAAAGTCCGACCCTGGGACCGGTGCGGCTTTGTTTCAGGCGGGGGAGGTCTTCCAAAAAGGATTTCTCCGCCAGGGCCGGCAGCCATCGCCTGGAATCCAGGCCCGGGACGGGGAAGCGGAAATGCAGGCCGCTTTCCGGGGGGACGTTTTTCAGGAACAGCCGGCGTGTTTTCCACAGGGTCCGGGCCGCGGGACCTCGAGCGAGAAGGTCCCGGGTCGCCAGGCTTTGGAGTTTGGCCAGGCCTCCGTTTCCCAGGGCCAGGGCCCGGCCGGCTTGAATCAGTTCGTCGCCCTTGACTCCGCTGGCGCAACCGGCCGCGCAGGCCCCGCACAGCAGGCAGTGGGATAAAAGGTCTTTCATGCGGCCGCCCAGGTCCACGTCGCCGTCCAGGTCGGCCTTGAGCAGGGCCAGCTTGCCGCGCGCGACCGAGCCTTCCCAGCCCGTCAGCTTGTAGATCGGGCAGGACCCCAGGCAGCGACCGCACTTGACGCACTTGTCCAGGGCGGTTTTCAGCTCCCCGGGCGTCATTGTAGCAACCGTCCGGTTGTTGAATTCCAGGGAATTAGAGCGATCATGACGGAAACATCTTGCCGGGGTTCATAATCTCGTCCGGGTCAAAGGCGGACTTGATGCGGTGCATGAGGTCCAGGACCGCCGGCTTCAACTCCATTTGAATTAAATTCCGCTTGGTCGTCCCGATGCCGTGCTCCCCGGAAATGGTCCCGCCCAGTTCGAGGCACCGGGACATCAGCTCCTTGACGGCTTCCTCGGCTTTTTGGGGCTGTCCCGGAACGGCCGGGTCGTACATGACGTTGACGTGGATGTTGCCATCCCCGGCGTGGCCGAAGCAAATGATCGCGACTTCCAGGCGTCGGCCTATTTCCTCGATGCGTTCGACCATGAGGGGGATTTTATCCCGGGGAACCACCACGTCCTCGTTCATTTTACCGGGGGCGACCCGGTAGAGGGTGGGGGAGAGGGCCCGCCGGGCCTGCCACATGGTCTCGGCTTCCTCCCTGGTTTCGGCCCGTCGGACGGCCAGGGCGCCGGTTTCGCGGCAGAGCCGGACCACGGCCTCGGCTTCATCCAGGGCCTGCCGGGGCGGGCCGTCGGTTTCAATCAGCAGCAGGGCGCCGATATTGGGGTCGATTCCAAGATGCAGGTATTCTTCCACGCAGTTAATGGAGGCGCGGTCCATGAATTCGATGGTGGCCGGCACAATCCGGGCCGCGGTCAGGGCGGCCACTGTTTTTCCGGCGGCGGCCAGGGTGTCGTAATAGGCGATCACGGTTTCCTTGGCTTCCGGGAGCGGGACCAGGCGGATATTCAACCGGGTGATGACGGCCAGGGTCCCCTCGGAGCCGACCAAAAGTCTGGTCAGGTCGTACCCCACCACGCCCTTGGCGGTTATTACGCCGGTTTCGACTATTTCTCCGGTCCCCAGGACCGCTTGCAGGCCCAGAATGTAGTCCCGGGTCACTCCGTATTTGACCGCCCTGGTGCCGCCGGCGTTTTCGGCGGCGTTGCCCCCCAGGGTCGAAAATTCGCGACTGGCCGGGTCCGGCGGATAAAAAAGGCCTAGGGCCGAGACCCTGTCCTGGAAATCGGCCGTGACGACGCCCGGTTCCACCACGGCGGTCAGGTTGGCCTGGTCAACTATCAGGATGCGATTTAACCTGGTCATGACCAGGATCAGGCCGCCCGGAACGGGCAAGGCCCCTCCGGTCAAGCCGGAGCCGGCGCCTCGCACGGTGACGGGGATTTTATATTTCCGCGCGGTTTTAATGATATCGGATATTTCCTGGACGTTCCCGGGCCTGATGACGGCGCCGGGCTTTAATCCCTTGGTGTTGGTCCCATCCGAGGCGTAGAGCACGAGGTCTTCGGGCCGGTCCGAAAAGAATTTCGGGCCGGTGATTCTTGAAAATTCTTTTTTGGCTTCGTCGTTGATCATGGCCGGATAATCGCCCGGAAGGCCTTTTAAGTCAAGCCTGGTTTTGGCGTCCGTTCCCGGGGACCGCGGCGGGCGGGACAATATATGGAAAAAGGCGCGGCCGGGACTGGACGATTTATCATTTTTTCTGTAACCTTTCTTACGGTCCCCGCTCTTATGCTAAACGGGAAAAAAACCGGCGCGGCCGGAATTAGACCAGGGGGATGAAAATGAACGAGACCGAATTCGAGGTGATAATCCTGGGAACCGGGCCGGCCGGACTTCAGGCGGCCATTCACGCCGCCAGGAGCAAGGCGTCGGTGCTGCTCTTGGGAAAAAGAGCCAAAAGCAGCATCAGCCGGGCTCACGTGGAAAATTTCTGTTGCATCGAGAAGATCGGCGGCGGAGAGATGCTCGAGGCCGGCTTGGGTCAGGCGATCAAGTCCGGCGCCCGGATTCTGGAGGAGGACGTGGTCGAAACGGCCCGGAAGGACGACTGGATCGAGGTCCGGACCGAAAGCGGGCGGAAGTTGCGGACCCGGGCCCTGATCCTGGCCATGGGCGTTTCCCGGAACAAGTTGGGGGTCCCGGGCGAAAAGGAACTGTTCGGCCGCGGGGTCAGTTACTGCGTGGATTGCGACGCCGGCTTCTATCGGGGCCAAAGGGTGGCCCTGGTCGGGGATGAAAGCGCGGCCTCTTACGGGGCCATGACCATGCTTTTTTACGCCGACGAGGTCCATCTGGTGACCCGGGGGCTGGCGGTCGGGGAGACCCTGGCCGGGCAAGTGCGCGACAGCGCCGTGATAGTGCATGAAGGGACCTGGGTCAAGGAGATCGCGGGCCAGGGAGCGGTCGAGGCCGTGGTCCTGGAAAACGGGGACCGGGTCCCCGTGGAGGGCGTTTTTATCGAGCTGGGCGCCAAGGGCGCCGTGGAATTGGCCGCCGGGCTGGGCGTGGCCTTGGACCAGGAGTCCTTCAAGTTCATCGTGACCGATAAGAACCAGGCCACCAACACGCCCGGCATTTTCGCCTGCGGCGATATCTGCGGGCCGCCCTGGCAGGTGGCCAAGGCCGTGGGCGAGGGCTGCGTGGCCGGACTAGCCGCCTCGGCCTGGGCGAAAAAATTCAGGTAGGGACCATCCTTGTGGTTATCATGACGAAAAACAAAGTCAACGGGCCGACCTGTTCGGGCCCGGGAAGGATTTGAGGATGTTCGGGGAGAGCATTTCGTATTCCGCCGCGTTCGTCGCCGGGGTCTTGTCTTTTTTTTCCCCCTGCATCCTGCCCTTGATACCGGCCTATTTCACTTTCATCACCGGGTTTTCCCTGGACCGTCTCACCGCGGACGATCCCCGCGGCATCAGGGGCAAGGTCTTTGTCAGCACGGTTTCCTTTGTCTTGGGCTTTTCCCTGGTGTTCATCCTGCTGGGCGCCTCGGCGTCCTTCCTGGGCGGCCTGATCGCCAGTTACCAGGATGAAGTCCGCATCGCCGGCGGGCTGGTTTTAATCCTGCTGGGGGCGCACCTGGCCGGACTGACCAGGTTCAAATTCCTGGACGTGGAAAAAAGGCTGCGCCTCAATAAAAAACCGGTCCATTTCCTGGGGACGTTCCTGGTGGGCATGGCTTTCGGCGCCGGCTGGAGTCCTTGCGTGGGACCCCTGCTGGGCGGAATCCTGATCATCGCCGGCAGCCGGGAACGGGTTTCCGAGGGCATGTTACTGCTTTCGATCTATTCGTTCGGGTTGGCCCTGCCTTTCCTGGCGCTGTCCCTGTCCATTCATTCCATTCTGAAATTCCTGCAACGGGGACGAAGGTTTTTGAAATACGCCAACCCCGCGGCCGGGGCCCTGTTGGCGCTCGTCGGCGTCCTTTTGATCACCGATAACTTGAGAATCATTGGTTGAGGAGGCTTTTTTTAATGAAACCGGCAAGAATAACCCTGTTCGCTTTATCGGCCCTGGCCGTCTTTTTCTTTTTTTCACCGCCGGCCCAGGCCGTGGAATTGACCTGGCATTCCTACACCAAGGGGCTGAAGCTGGCCAAGGAACAAAAAAAGCCGCTGATGATCAACTTTTACGCCGATTGGTGCGGTTATTGCCGTAAAATGGACAGCGAGACCTTCACCGACGAGGGCGTCTCCCAATATCTGTCCGAAAAATTCGTGCTGGTGAAGGTCAACGCTGACGTTTCCAAGGAGTTGTCCGCCGCCTATTATGTCAGGGGGCTGCCCAACCTCTGGTTCGTGGACTCGGAGGGCGAGAAGATCGCCCCCCTGCCCGGGTTCGCGCCGCCCGATAATCTGATGCCGATTTTGAAATTCATCGGGACCCAGGCCTACAAAAAGATGACTTTCAAGGATTTCGTGGAAAACGGCGGCGGAAGGGAATAAGCCCCCCTCACCCCGCCCTCTCCCCCCATGAATGGGTGGAGAGGGGGAAAGATGGCCCCGGGCATGTTCCTTTTATTCCGCAAGACGCCCTTCACCCCCGACGGGGGCCGTGGTTCACCCGGGCCATCGGGCCCAACCCACGAAATCATATTATTTGTTGACACGCGGAGGCGAGCCGGGCCGAATGAGTCCAAGCGTTTTTCAAAGACATTCATTCTTGTTTGATTTTATCTCATTTTTCCATTAGTTGCTGGTTCCCAAGCTCTAGCTTGGGAACCCGGGAAGGGGAAGCTCTAGCTTCCCCACTTATCCGGAAAGCAACCAGAGGGAATCAACGCGGCGTTTCCATTCCGCAGTCTTGGCGCGGCGGTAAAGGCATCGATATTAGTCGGTTTGAAATTTCATCCGTCTCGTTGAACCCATGCCTGAAGGCTCGCCGGGCAAAGTCTATCCCCTGGCCGGCGATTATTGGCGTGGGCGGGGCGCTACATCCCTAGAGTGAGGAAGCTGGAGCTTCCCTGGCCGAGGTTCCCAAGCTAGAGCTTGGGAACCAGCCTTATTCATTTGGCCATTTTTCTAACATTTTCAACCGGCCGCTAACACCAGTGACGTCTTCCCGGTTACGTGAACAAAGGTTGGGGCGAGCCAAGATGCTGGGTTACGCTTCGCTATCCCAACCTACGTAAATTCAAGAAATTACATTATTTTTTGGCACGCTGAGACGAGCCCGGCCAAACAACTCCAAACGCCCCGAACCTCTTTGGGCGGGCATGGACGCCCGCCCTTTCCGCCCTCGAAACAGGACGTTTCGGGGCGTGAAACCGCCGCCAGGCGGGTTCTCTTACAAGAGCCGGGGGTCGTCAGGGGCGCCGGCTCCGGCGCGCCCCTGACCCTGGGGCGGGAAGGAGCCCCTCGAAGCCCTACTCCTGCCGCGCGTGGGGCGGAGCAGCCCCGCCGCAAGGCGCCGGCCAACGTCTCCCATTTACCGTGGTCGGGCCCGCAAAACAGTAAAAGATGGTGCGCGTTGCGCACCCTACTTGCTCATTTTCATTTGGCCATTTTCCTTACATTTTCAACCGGCCGCTAACACCGCCAGGCGGGTTCTCCTAAAAGAGCCGGGGGTCGTCAGGGGCGCCGGCTCCGGCGCGCCCCTGACCCTGGGGCGGGAAGGAGTCCCTCGAAGCCCTACCCCTGCCGCGCGTGGGGTGGAGCAGCCCCGCCCACCCGGCGCCAGTGACGTCTTCCCGGTTGCGGGAATAAAGGTTTGGTTACACCGTCTCAACACAACCAACTAAAATTGCAATATTTTCGGCATGGGGCCGGCCGATCCGGCCCGAAATAATTACGGCTTCCTGAAAAGATTGTAGCAGTTGGAAAAATCGTCCTGCACCGTCCGGGACAGACGAACGGTGATTATCCCGTGGGAATCGAGGAAATACTCTTCCAGGATTTTTTCCGTTTCCAGCTTGAGGGTCGAGACCACCGGCTTGACTTCCAGATCGACCGACGGACCGTCGTCCGGGGTCAAGTCCCGGTCGAAAGGGAAAATAATCTCGTTCCAGTCCACGCGGTCTCCCCGAATATTTCTCGTTTCGTCGTCCCAGTCGTTGAATTCCAGGTAGCGGAACCGCCCGATGTCATGCCAGGGCGGGTACGGCCCTTTTTCCACCCGGACCGTTTCCCCCCGGGGCGGCAGGACGGTCCCCTTTTCAAAGATAATATCGATGTATTCTCCGCGGTCTTCCCGGACGCGCATCACTCCGAAATGGTTGTGCAGGCGGTCCGGGGTCCGGATGTCGGGCCGGCCGGCCTGGATGGCGCAGCCCAGGGCCACGGAAGCGAAGGGCCTGGACCCCAGGTGGACGCGGGCCCGGCCGAAGCGGTCCCGCAGTTTTTTCGCGGCGAGGGGCAGGAGGCTTCCCCCGCCCACCATCACCACCCGGCTCGGGCCGTCCCCGGTCCCCCGGGACGCGAGCGACAGGCGTTCCACCAGGTCGGCGGTCCGATCCAACCAGGGCGCCAGGGCTTCATAATATTCCTTGACCGTCAGGGATACTATTTGGTCGCCGAAATCGAGTTCCAGCTTTTGAGTGTAGGGGCCGATGGACTCCTTGACTTCCCGGGCCCGTCGCAGCAGGCGCGCCTTTTCCCGGCCCCCCAATTCCCGGCCCAGTTTTTCCCGGCCAAGCTCCAGGAGCGCCTCGTCGAAATCGTCTCCCCCGAGCCTGTTGATTCCCAGGGACAGGACCGGTCGGCGGCGACCTTTTTCAATTGAAAGCAGGCAGGCGTCGAAGGTGCCTCCCCCCAGGTCGTAGATGACCGCCTCGGTCTCCACCCGGTCCCAGCGTTTATATCTTTCGTGGATGAACTGGATTCCGGAGGCGCTGGGTTCGTCCAGGATGTGGAGCACGTCGAACCCGGCCCTTTTGAAACAGTCGAGGGTGACGAACCGTTGCGAGCTGGAAGCGTTGGCCGGGACGGCGATGACGGCCTCGATGTCGGCGTTTTTTATTTTCAGGGACCGCAGCGCGGCCGCGCGCAGTTCCTGGAGGAAGGCGGTCAACAGGTCGTCGACCAGCGGGGAGGCGTTATCGAATTCAACAGTTTGGCCCTCCCGCCAATTGTGGAGGAGTCTTTTGAGGGACCCGCGCAAAAGCGCGCCCTCGTCGAAGCGGTCGAGGAAGCAGGCCTCGGCGGCCGGCCCGAAGTAGTATTTTCCTTGGTAAAGCGTGATCGCGGTGGGGACCCTGTCCACGACCAGCCTTTTTCCCCGGTATTCGAAGGGCAGGGACAGGACCGGATAGTCCGGAGCGTCGGCCCGAACCAGCATGGTGTGGGTCGTTCCCAGATCGATCCCCAGCTTTATTTTTTCCCTTTTGTTTTTCAAGGGTTATTCAACCTTTCACGTCATGGTCGGTTAGACCGTATTTTCAATTTTCGATTCTATTCCTCCACCGCGCTTTCGGCAACCCCGGTCCCGAATCCGTTGCGAAATCCACTTGTCCGTGAATTTTTCATTTGACACGACCCGGTCCATCTGGTAGGTTCGGCCTCGCTTTACAGGGGATGAACCCCTTTTTCAGCGAAATATCGCTTTAATATATTGAATAACGGCCACGAAGGCCCCACGAGGAAAAAATAATATTTTTCCGGGGCGTCGCGGCCGTTTTCTTTTTCGCATTCCCCCGGCTGCGATGGAAGCTCCCCGCGGCAAGTCGCTGTTTCGGCCGGCGGTCGACCCGGGGCTATCCGACTTGGTTTTTCATCTTCTGGCTTGGGGAGGGCCGGTCGGCGGAAAAGTCGGGACCCTCGGAACCGGGAGATGGCCGGGTTTTTCGTCGAGGGTTCCCGAACGGTGGAGCCGGGGAAAAGAAAGGAGGTTCACGGTCGCATCCAGGCCTTTTACAAGGCCGATGCGCCAATTGGACCGGCGTCGCCCCGCGGCGTGAACATTGTCCGGCATCATGGAAACATTGTTACATCTTCAACCCCGTGGGCCATGATCGAAGTCTGAACGCGGATATGTTCATCGCCCGGTGAATTCCGGTCGGCCGCCGGCCGAGGCCCCGAATTCTCGGTCCGGGGCCCGGCCGGTGGTTAAATAAGCTTTTAGCTCGAATAAGTCAGCGGAAAAAAATATGAATAGGGTGGAGCTTGTCGGCGGCCGATTTTCCTTACTGCCGGTCCGGCGTCAATCCCGGTCGACCGAAGCCCGCCCCTGGAGGCGGGCCAGCAGCAGTTCGGCTTCCTTCAGCCAGATTTGATGCTCCGCTTCCAGTCCGGGTTGGGGGCGGCTGGCCAGGACCTTGTTCAAAAGGGCTTCCGCTTCCTTTTTCCTGTCGGTCTTGTAGTACAGGTCGGCCAGGAAAAGGTGGTTATGCCAATAGGCGGGCGCCAGGGAAATCGCTTTTTTCAAGAGTTCCTCGGCCTCGACCTTGTCCCCGCCCAAAAGGCCTGGCGCCTTGGCGTCCAGTCGGCCCAGGACCCGGTACGCGCCGCCGTATTCATAGCCGGGCTCGAGTTCGATAACCCGGTTGAGGTGTTTCCGCATGGCCCCCATGACCGTGACGGCGGTTAAGGGGCCCTCGTTGGCCTGAAGCCCCTGGGCGGTCCCCAGCCAGTAATGGAGCCCGGGGTTGTCCGGGTCCTTCTTGAGGGACCCCGACAGCACATCCACCGCTTCCTTGACCAGGGTTGATGATTTTTCATTTTCCTGGACCACGGCAAGCCAGACCAGGCAGCGCCCCAACCCCAGGGCCGCGGGGGCGGAGTCGGGGGAAAGGGCCTGAGCCTGGCGATACAGGGCCAGGGCCGCCTCGGCTTTTTCCGTTTTAATTCTTTGGGCGTACAGGGAATCCGCTTGGGCCAGGATGTCCTCGCCGGCGGCCCGGGCGGATGAAAGCCCGCATAAAAGAAACAAGGCCAAAAGAAGGCCAAGCGCATAAATACGGGGACGATTCATGTTCCACGCTCCCAGCCGGCCCCAGCGGCCGGTTAATATATGGATACAATGGACCATGCCCCTGGTTTTCGTCAACCAAGATTTACCTGTTCGGCGCCCGAAGGTAACAGAACCGGGCCGGGAGCGAAAAAAAAGCCGGGCGCTTGGCCCGGCTGTCGAGGGTTTAGTTTAAGGGATTGCTTCGTTGCCTAATTGGGTTTTTGGGTTTCAACTTTTGCCGGAATCCTCCCGGTTCCTGAAAGGGCCGTCAGGCGCCCGCGGCTTGCTTGGGTTTCATTTGGGTTTCCATGAGCCGCCGCAGTCCGTTCCTAGGCGTGGACCCCCAAGAACCGGTTTAGCGTTAATGAGAGCAAGGATTTTGCCATTTTCAACAGCCAGGGCCAAAAAACAATAAAAAGGCTGCCTGGTATTTATACTGCCTTGATTTTATTGGTATAATGGTTGATTGATTTTTCCGGCGCCTGCTCCCGGCCGCGCCGGACCGGCCGGGCCTGGTTCGCGTCCGGCGTCTTTTCCGCCATTATTGTTGTTCCACGGGAATCGTCCCGCCATTTTTGTCGAAAACCAAGGAATTTGGTCCTGGAATTGCCCCCGGTTTCGGGTATACTGCCGGCAAGCGGCGGGGCCGGTCGGTCCGGGCGCTTCGGGCGCTTCGGGCGGCCAACGACAATTAGAGGGCTGTTCCATTTATTGACGAGATGCTTGACGGGGTGATTGACGGGGTGAGCGGTCGGGGCGACAATAATCTTGACAGGGGCCGGGGGCTCGTGGTTCTATACGGAGCGTTTTCGTGATCCGCCCCGGGAAGTTGTGCTGTGTTTTTTTGCTTGGGGCGCTGGTCCTGGCGGCCCCGGCGTGGGTCGGCGCCGACCCCTGGCGAGTGGTGCTGGACCCCGGGCACGGCGGCCGGGATGTTGGTATTGTCGGCCCTTCCGGATTGACGGAAAGTTGGTTGACCCTGGAGCTGGCCGGACGATTGAAGGCGGTCCTGGAGAACGAGCCGGGATTTAATGTTCAGCTCGCCAGGCGGGATAATGAAAAAAACCCTTCCCTGGCGGAGAGAACGGCCTTGGCCAACCGGGTTAAAGCCGATTTCTTCGCGTCCCTCCATGCGGGATCGTCCCTGGAAAGGGGCGGCGCCGGGTTCAAGGTTTATTACCAGGATTACGGCCGTCAGGAAGGGCTGTCCGGAAAAATGATCCTCCCCGATTCAGGCCGGCCGGGCCTGGGCGAATGGATTCTCAATCAGGCCGGTTTTCTCGACCTTTCCCGCAAGGCCGCCGTCGAGATCGATCTGGCCCTGGGGGAGGTCCTGAGGAAAAAAACGTCGGGTCCCATCGGATTGCCTTTGGCGGTCCTGGCCGGAGCGGCCCAGCCGGCGGTCCTGATCGAGGTCGGAGCATTGACCGATCCCGCGGACGAAGCCCGCTTGGCTTCGCCGGAATACCGGGAAGCCCTGGTCAGGGGGTTGGCTCGGGGGATCGAGTCCTGGCGGCGCTCCCTGGGCAGTCCGCTGGGGTATTGAACGGAAGGCGAGCGCAGTCCCCGCGGCTTGCCTCCGGGAGTTTCACTAATTCGGGGCGTGGCGCAGCCTGGTTAGCGCGCCTGCTTTGGGAGCAGGAAGTCGTGGGTTCAAATCCCTCCGCCCCGACCATTTAAAAAAGCCGCCCTCGGGGGCGGCTTTGGTTTTCAGGGGGCCGGGTCCTGGGCCGGGAGTTGACAAGCCGGGCCCGCAATCGGATAATATAAATTGATTCACGACTGTTTTTCCTGGTTCACCTTTTTGCTCCCCTCGCTCCGACCCTTCTTGGCGGGGCGAGGGGTTAATTGTCTGGACCAAGGCCGGCCCGCCCTTCTTTCCGGGGCGGGAGCGGGGCGAGGGGCCAATTGGCCGCCCTGGCCGGAAAAGCGTTCAAAAATCTGTCAAAAAAAGCCCTTTCCTTTTTTATTCGCGGAAGGAAGCCATGAGCAGCGAGATAGTGGTTGTGGCGGCCCTGTTCAGCCCCGTATCGGTTCCCCTGTTGCTGGGGGTGGCGGCCGCGGCCGCGCTGGCGAAAATCAGGGAAGACCGGGCCCGGGCCCTGGAACTTAAAAAGAAGGAACAGGCTTTTTTTGAAAAGTGGCGGCAGGGGCAGGATGACGCCCGGCGAGAAGTCGAGGGGACCCTGGGCCTTCAGTCGGAGATATTGACCGCTCTTCAGGGGTTGAAAGCCGCCGGCGACTTTTCCGTTCCCTCGAAAAAAAGCGACGCTTCCGGTCGGGGGTTCCTGGACGTCGGCCACAAAAAGACCCGGGCCCCGGAGCCGTCGCGGCCCTTGTTTCAAGAATTGGTTCACATACTCGACCATCTTCCAACCGAATTCAAGGATGATCGGGCCTGGCCCCATGAAAGGTTTCAGGAACAGCGGCGCAAATATGAGACCCTGTTTGCGGAGGGGCGCGGTCCCGGCCGGGAGGAATTGCTGGCATTCGGCGAGACTATTTCCCGGACCCTGGACCGGTATCGGAAGCAGGTCGAAGCCGCGAAACAGACCAGTCCGCTGGTCCTGGAAAAATGCGCCGGACTTTTTGAGCGGGCCTCCTATCTGGGCTTTCTGACCCGTCGGGAAGCGCTCCGGACCGAGTTGGAAGCGATTACGACATTCCTTGTTTCAGGCCGGGCCGAGGAAAAAGACCTGGACCGGCTGGCGGCCAGGCTCGACGACCTGGCCGGGGAAATTGACGTCGAGACGGAAAAAAGGGCGTACCTCGGGACCCTGGCCGAGAGTCTTTCCCACAAACTAGGCGAGTTAGGGTACGAGGCTGCCGGCTCTTTCGCGGACTTCGAAGGGCATGACCGTTCCGCGGCTTCGTTTAAATGTCCCGGTGGAGGCCGCCTGCGGGCGGCTATCCAGTCCGACGGCCGGATGGATTTCAGGCTGGACCCCGGGAAAGCCGCTGGGGCGACGCCCGCCGCGGTCGATTCGTTCCGTCGCGGGGAAGAAAAATGGTGCCGCGATTTTCAGGAGCTTCTGCGCCGGCTGACCGGCGACGGCTTCTCTTTTCGCATTGAACTGGAAAGAACCCGGCCCGCTTCATCCCTACCCGTGGTCGCCGTGGTGGAAGCCGAGGAACTGGTCGACGAGGACGACGAATTTTGGGACGGGGACGCTCCCCGGCGCCGGGGCCGGGATGATTGATCCTGGTGGTGGAACGCGAATATGATACTGGTAAACGAGAATTCACCGCGTTGGTTGAGGGAATTAGCCCGCTTCCTGCCGCTCAAGAGCCTTTTTTTCGTCCATGGCAACGTGCTGGACCTAGCGTCGTTCCCGATACAAAACCAGGACGGTCGTGTTTTCTGGGCCGAGGACATCCTGCCCCGCTTTTTTGAGCGGTACCTCCGGGACCTGGGGTACCAACTGATCGGCTTTTTCGACCCGGTGGATGGGCTCGTCTTTCCCGAGCCGGGCATGGAGGAAAAATTCCAAGCCCTGGCGCCCGCCCGAGCCGCGGCGGTCCCGGGCCAGGCGCGTCGGCCCGGCGAGCCGGTGGAGGCCGTGGGCCGAATCCGGACGGTCATGGCCAATCGGGAAACGCCGGCGGCGTTTGTTTTCAACCTCGCTTCCCGGCTCATAGATTCGCCCGGAAGAGTGGCCCGGGAAGAGAGGGGCCTGATGACCACCCTGCTCAAGGCCTCCCTCGAGAGCGCGGACGTCATCGGACCGAACGGGACGTTCCTGAAAAATATCATTATCCTGGTCTGCGACAAACAGAACGACCTCCCCCCCTATTTATACGTGAACAACCCAAGGGCCAGGTCGATCATGGTCGACCGGCCCGACAACCTGGAACGTTCCCGGTTTATCGGCCGGACCTTTCGGGCTTTTTTCGGCGGGTCCGAGGGCGAGCCTAGCGAGGAACTGCGGGGCCGGTTCGCCGCGTTGACCGAAGGGTTGACCAATTACGAACTGCTGAGCCTGGTCCAGCTTTCCCGCCTCGAGAAAATCCCCGTCGGCAACATCGAGAACCTGTGCCAGCGCTATAAATACGGCGTGGCCGAAAGCGAATGGGACAAACTGGGGAAGGCGCGCCTGGCCGGCGCCGAGGACTTGATCCGTTCCCGGATCAAGGGACAGGACCGGGCCGTGGCCCGGGTTCTGGATATCGTGAAAAGGGCCCGCCTGGGTTTGGCCGCCGGAAGCAAGGGCGCGTCCAGCCGGCCCCGGGGGGTCCTGTTTTTCGCCGGCCCCACCGGAGTGGGCAAAACGGAGATGGCCAAATCCCTGGCCGAAGTCCTTTTCGGCCGCGAGGACCGCTGTCTAAGGTTCGACATGAGCGAATATTCGACCCAGGCCTCGGACCAACGGCTGCTGGGCGCTCCTCCCGGGTACGTGGGGTACGAGGAAGGCGGGCAACTGACCAACGCCCTGAAGGAAAAGCCGTTTTCCATATTATTGTTTGATGAAATCGAAAAGGCCCATCCCGGCATTTTCGATAAATTCCTGCAGATTCTGGACGACGGCCGCCTCACCGACGGCAAGGGCGAAACCATCTATTTTTCCGAATCCATCATCATTTTCACCAGCAACCTGGGGACTGTCTCGCGCCAAGCCTCGCCCGGGCAAGAACGGACCCTGGTCGACCCGTCCATGCCCTTTGAAAAGATGCAGGCCATGATTCTGCAAGCCATTCGCGACCATTTCAATTTCGACCTGGGGCGGCCGGAAATCCTGAACAGGTTTGGAGACAACTTCGTGGTGTTCGACTTCATCAAGCCGCCCGTGGACCAGCTTATCCTGGATATGCTGCTGGCCCGGCTGGTGGAAGCCGTCAAGTCCAAGTGGGGGTTGCGGGCGGAGTTTTCGTCCGAGGTCAGGGGGGTCCTGGCGGGACTATGTTCCAGGGAGTTGCACCACGGCGGACGAGGAGTCCGGAACGTGGTCGATTCCGCCCTGGTCAACCCCCTGACCCGGTATTTGTTCGATCACCTGGACCCCGGCGGACCGGGGGCGGACAAGTTCCAGGGCGCGACCTTGCGGGTGGTCGGATTGGACGACCTGGGGCCTGACGCGCCCTATCGTTTTCAACTGTCGGCCGAGTTGGCGCGATGAACTTGATTTTTCATAGCCTGGCCTACCCGGTCGGGACCCTGGGTCCGGGCCGCCGGGTGGCGGTCTGGACCGCGGGTTGCCGCAAGAACTGCCCCGGCTGCCTCAGCCCGGATATGCAAGCGGCGTCGTCCGGTCGTCCCATTCCCACCGGCAAGCTGGCCCGACGGGTGGCGGCGCTCGCCTTGCCCTTGGACGGCCTGACCTTGTCCGGCGGGGAGCCCTTGGACCAGGGACCGGCCGTGTCGGAATTTTTGATGGAGGTCAAGGCCTTGAAGCCCGGTTGGAATATTATGCTGTATTCCGGGTTTTCCCGGGAAGAAATCCGGCGGACCGCCGCCGGCCCCGCGGTCCTGGACTGGGTCGACCTGCTGGTCGACGGGCCGTACGACCGGGATAGGCCGGCCGCGAACCCCTGGGCCGGTTCCGGCAACCAGGGGCTGCACGCCCTGACGCCGGAAGGTCGGGACATGCTGTCCCGGGCGGGGGAAGACGCCGGGGAACTGGAATTCGGGCTGGGACCACGGGGCCGGGCCCGGTTGATCGGCGTGGGAAACGCCTCGTGGCGCTTTCAATGCCTCGCCTTTCTGGAGAAGAGGGAACAATGCCGCCCGAATACGTAAAACCATGCCCCCAGTGCGGCCTCCGGAACCCGGAGCACGAGGACGTCTGCCCCCAATGCGGTCAATTTCTGGGCTTGGTGCGGCCCGTTGTGCTGGAACGGGAAGTCGCGGCCGCGCCGGACAATCACCCGGCCCCGGACGCCGGGCCGCCGGGGGATGATCGATCCGCCGCCGCGGGCCCGGGGCCGGCGCCGGGACCGGCCGAACCCCGCCTTGTCCTGGAAAGCCTGGCCAACGGCCGGACTTTCCAGGTCCTTTCCGGCCAGACCGTGGGGCAGGCCCATCCCACCAGCCGGGCGGAAGTCCAGATGTCCGGCGTTCCCGATCTGAACTATGTGTCGCGGCATCATTGCCGTTTCGATTTCGAGGAGGGCGGGTGGTCTGTCACCTGCCTGCCCGCGGCCCTGAACGGCCTGACCTTGCGCGGAAACCAACTGGCGCCGGGGGGCCGGGCCCCGGCCAGGGACGGCGACCGGCTGGAACTGGCCAACGTCCCCTTTATCATAAGGATTTACGCCTGATGGATTCAATTGTAATGATCGGACAAACGTCCCGGGGATTGGTCCGGCCGGACAATCAGGACCACATCTTATTGGGACGGCTCGTTCTCAACCGGGGCCGGGCCGCCCTCCGGGTCGGCCTGGATTCCGACCTGATGTCCGGGTGGGGCTTGTTGGCGGCGGCGGCCGATGGGGTCGGCGGCGAGGCCGGCGGCGCCCTGGCCAGCCGGATGGCCCTGACCACCCTGGATTCGGAATTCCAGCGCCAAAATCCCACGGACCTCATAAAAAACATCGGCCGGGCCGTGGAAGCGGCCAACGAACGCATACTCGCGGAAGCCGAACAGCGGCCCGAACTGGCCAACATGGGCACGACCCTGGCCGGGGTCGTCCTGACCTGGAAGGGTTTTTATGTTTTTCATTCCGGAGACAGCCGGGTTTACCGGTTCAGGTCCGGCTTCCTCAAGCCGCTGACCGAGGACGACACGGTAGCGGCCCTGGCCCTGAAATCGGGGCTGACCACCCTGGAAGAGTCCCGCGTCGCCCCCACCAGGCACATGCTCACCAACTGCGTCGGTTCCCGGGAATACCGCCTGACCTTCCGCCCGGGGCCTGAATTCAGGGACGGCGACATTATTTTGATCTCGTCCGACGGACTTCATGACTTGGTTTCCCATGAAAACCTGGAACGGATAATCGGGTCGGGCCGGGACCTCGATTCCATGCTGGACGAGCTTTTCGAGGCGGCGGAGCAGGGCGGCGGGGATGACAATATCTCCGCCATCCTGGTCCAGGCCCTGGCCTGAGGCCCGGCTTGGCGGGGGAAGACAAGGACCGCGGGGTCACCGACCGCCTACCCCGGCGGGGGCCCGCCGCGCCGAGCGACTGCGACGTCCGGGTTACTGATCGCCTGCCCGGGGCCGACGCCGCGCGCCCGGATGGGGAACGGGTCACCACGCGCCTGGAAAAGCCCGGCGCCGGTCCCGGGCCTGCTTCGATTCCTCCCCGTCAGTTGATCAACGGCCGGTTCCTGGTGGAAGACGGTCCCTTGGGCCGGGAAACCGGGGAAGCCCAGGTCTTTCGCTGCCGCGACCTTCATTCCGGGGAGACCGTGGCGGTCAAGCTGTATCGGGACCACATCAAGCCCAAGGAAGACGTGTTGGCCAGCCTGGTCAACCTCGATCACCCCGGCCTGGTCGGCTTGAGATCATACGGGTGGTGGGACAACCGGTTCTTCGAGGTCCAGGAGTTCTGTTGGGGCGGGGACCTGACCGCCGTCATGCCCTTGCCGGAAAAGTCCCTCGACGGCTTTCTCCGCCAAATCGTCGCCGGCCTCAAGTTTTGTCACGACCAGGGCGTGATTCACCGCGACATCAAGCCCCAAAACCTGTTGTTCCGGGACCAGGACCGGACCCAGGTCGCCATCGGCGATTTCGGCATCAGTTCCATTCTGCCCGAGGGGAAAAGCGAGCAGGTCACGCAAACCTTCATGTTTTTCACCCTTGATTACGCCGCCCCGGAGCAGCTTCGCCTGAGAAAAGTCGGGCCGGCCGCCGACTTCTATTCACTGGGGGTTACGCTGATCCATCTCCTGTCGGGCCGGCCGCCTTTTCATGACCTGGTATATCACGAAATCGTGGACGCGCACCTGCGCGGCGACATCCCCCGCCCGGATGGCCTGTCCGACTGGCGCCTACTGCTCCTGGAAGGACTGCTCCGCCGCTCCCCCGAGGCCCGGTGGGGTTACGAAAAGGTCATGGCCTGGCTATCCGGGGAGCCGATGGCGGAGGAAGCCCATTACGACCTGGAAATCCCCTATCCGCAATTGCCGGAAGTGCGCAACCCCGTTCGCATGGCCGGCCGCCTGGACGCCTTCGACGCGGCCGCCGAGCTGTTTCGCGGCCGGATCAGTCTGTGGGTGGAGCTGTTCGATCCCCACTTGGCCGCCAAGGTGGTGGAGATCGAGGAGGCGTACGCCGAGCGGCCCGAGTTGGGGGTCTTCAAATTAAAATACACCCTCGACCCCAACCTGCCGTTGAAAATCATGGAGACCGAGATTTTCGACCTGGTCGGGCTGGTGGAGGCCGTCGCGACCGCTGACCGGGCCTTGGGGCATGAGCTGGCGGCGGCCTGGTGGGACGGTTTTATCGACTGCTGGATCGAAACGGCCTTCGGCGGCGACAGGGCCCGGGAACTGGTCGAAAAAATGCGTAAATTCATTGAGCGGCGGAGAAGCGACGCCCCCAGGCTGGGAGCCTCGCCGCTCCTGTATTTGCTGGACCCGGCCCGGCCCTTTACCCTCGCCCCGGGCGTGATCCTGGAAAAACCGGGGGACATCCCGACCCTGCTCAAAAAAGACCCCGCGCTCAAGGACGCGGTGCAGTTCAATCTCTACAGCGGCCGGTTCGAGTTGTGGCTGGAATTGTGCTTTTCCGACGCCGAGGAAGACCGGCGCTTTTTTAAATTTTGCCGGGAGGAACTGGCCAACGACCGCCTTCTGGGCTTGCAGGCCCTGATCTGGCGGTATCGGCCGACTGTTCCCTTCAAGTTCGGCGGGGAGCTGGTCGCCGACCCTCGCCGCCTGGCCGCGCTGATCGACGCGGGGGACGAGGCGCGCCTGAGGGCCAAAAGGCTTCTGAAATCCGGTTGGCTCCGGGCCTGGCTGATCGCGACGGGTAGGTTGCGGGACGTCGCGGCGTTCGACCAGGTCGCCACTGGCGATAAGTTCACTGAAGACGCGGCCCTGGAAGCCGTGCTCCACATCCTGGACCCCGACCTGCCGCCCCCCCGGGTCCAGGTGGACCGAGCGGCGATAAACCTGGGAGTGGTCAGGGCCGGAACGACCGTGGACGCGGAATTTTTCGTGGAAAATCCGGGTCGGGGGCATTTGTGGGGGCGGGTTCTGGTGGAAGGGGCGGGCGCCGAGTTGATCGTCGCGCCGGCGCGGGTGGAAGGGCCCCGCGCCAAGGTCCATGTCACGGCCCAGCCTCCCTGGTGGATCAAGCAGGAAGCTTCCCGGACGGCCCGGCTGGTCATTGAAACCAACGGGGGGCGGGCGGAGATTTTAGTTGAATTTCAGGTGGTCCCGCGCGACCATGAGCCGTCGGAAGGTTTATGGGGCCGTCTGGCGGGCCTGTTCAAACCCAAGGGCGATTAGCCGCTCCGGCCCGGCCCCGCGCGCGGCCTGAATCAGACGAACTGTCCCGGGTCCGTCATGAAGGCCTTGTACAGGCGGAAATGTTCGGTGTCCTCGTAGGTTGTTTTCCTGACCCGGCCGTGGTCGAAACTGTAAATGGCGGCGTCGGGGCAGGCCGTGAGTATGGGCGAGTGAGTCGCGGTGATGAACTGCGCGCGCCCGGAGCGGCTCGTTTCAGTCAGTATTTGCAGTAATTCGATCTGGCTTTTCGGGGAAAGGGCGGTCTCGGGCTCGTCCAGGAAATACAGGCCCCTGATTTTGTACCTGTTTCTAAAATACGACATCAGGGACTGCCCGTGGGATTGGGTGCGGAGCGATTTTCCGCCGAAATAATTCAATTGCCCGGGGTCCGTGGCGGCCCACTCATCCAGGTTGGTCACGAAGGTCTGAAATATCCCGGCGGAAAAAAAGGAGCCCGGGACCGGGCCGTCGGCCCATTCCAGTTCCACGGCCCGGTACAGTTGCCTTTCCAGGGGGTTGTATTCGTAGTGCGTCCGGGAATCGTCCCGCCAGATATGAATGCCCGCGCGGTTGGCCAGGGATTCCAGCAGGGTCGACTTGCCTGTTCCATTTTCCCCCATCAGAAAAGTCACGGGCCGGGTGAATTCTATCTCCAACCCGTTCCGGAAAATTCCGAGGTTGAAGGGATACCTTTCCCGCGTGGGGAAAAGTTCCGACTTTAAACGGATTTTTTTAAGATGCATGACTGAATCCTTGGGTCTTGGACCCGGGGCGCCCCCCGCGGCCGGGGGCCGCCCGGCCGGGCCGCCGGCCGGAAAGGACTTATTTCCAGGCCGGAAAAGGACTCGAATCGGGCCGCCGGTTCAGTTGCTGGTAACCCCGGCCTCTTTGCCCCGGGGCGGCTTGGCGGTAATCGTCGGACATTTGCTGTTGGTTGGGGCCGAACCAGCCGTAGTCCTTCATCTTGGGAAAAAAGGTCCCGCTGTTATAGTCCTTGGCCATGTCGTCGGCCGTGGGCCCGAGCCAGGTATTGAAGCCGGTTATGTCCTTGGCCCGGGAAAGGGTCGAGCATCCGAAAAGTAGAAAAAAAAGCGTCAGTCCCGCCGCGAAAACCCTCATATCCACCTCTTGAGGCGTACTATTGACTTCCGATGTCCTCGCCAATCGAGCTATTATAACTCTTGTCCGGTTTTTTTCCAATGCCGGAAAAGCGCTATCGTCCCCCGCCGGCGCGTTTCCGCGCCGATTCATCGTCCCGGGCCGCGCCCGCTTGGTCCGGGACAAGCATAACGCGGCCTTTCAGTGGAGTATCTGGCTCAGGAAAAGCTTGGTGCGGTCGTGCTGGGGATGGTTGAAGAATTCCTCCGGCGTGTTCTGTTCCACTATTTGGCCGAAATCCATGAACATGACCCGGTGGGCCACGCCGCGGGCGAAGCCCATTTCGTGGGAAACCACGATCATGGTCATGCCTTCCTGGGCCAGGCTGATCATGACGTCCAGGACTTCCTTGACCATTTCCGGGTCCAGGGCCGAGGTGGGTTCGTCGAACAGCATGACCTTGGGCTTCATGCACAGGCTGCGGGCAATGGCCACTCGTTGCTGCTGGCCTCCGGAAAGCTGGCCCGGGTATTTTTTGGCCTGCTCGGCGATGTGGACTTTTTCCAGGTAGTGCATGGCCGTTTCCTCGGCCGCGGCCTTGGGGGTCTTGCGCACCCAAATCTGGCCGAGAGTGAGGTTTTCCAGGATCGTCAGGTGGGGAAAGAGGTTGAAATGCTGGAAAACCATGCCCACTTCCGCCCGGATCAGCTCGATGTTCTTGATATCGTTGGTCAACTCGATGTTGTCCACGATAATGCGTCCCCGCTGGTGTTCTTCCAGGCGGTTGAGGCAGCGTATCAAGGTGGATTTGCCCGAACCCGAGGGCCCGCAGATGACGATCCGTTCCCCGCGCTTGACGTCAAGGTTTATGTCGCGCAGCACATGGAATTCCCCGAACCATTTGTGCATGCCGATTATGCGGATGATATGGTCTTGGTCCGCGTCGACTTCAACGTTTTTTTCAATCCGGCTAGGCATCGCTACTAGTCTCTTTTCGGAACATTTTATTTCAACCCGGGCCGACTGTTTTCCCGCGACCCGCCGGGCGGCCCGCCCGTTCAGCGGGAGTCCAGGTCCCGTTCCAGCTTGCGGCTGAAGCTGGACATGGAAAAACACCCCAGGAAGTATATCAGGGCGATGAAAAAATAGGCTTCCTTTGAATATCCCATCCATTCCGGATTGGACAGGGTCGACTGGGTGGTCTTCAACAGGTCGAACAGGGCGATGATCACCACCAGGGACGTGTCCTTGAAAGCCGAGATCAAGACGCTGACCGTGGGCGGGATTACGATTTTCAAGGCCTGGGGCAGGATTATCAGCCTCATCTTGAGAAAATAATTGAGGCCCAGGGATTCCGCCGCCTCGTACTGTCCCCGGGGCATGGCTTGCAGCCCGCCCCGGACGACCTCCGCGATATAGGCCGCCGTAAAGATGATGATGGCGACCTGGGCCCGGAGGATTTTATTGATCGTGACGCCCTCGGGCAGGAACAGGGGAAACATGACCGAGGACATGAACAGGAGGCTGATCAGCGGGACGCCGCGAATCAGTTCGATGTAGATCACGCACAGGGCCTTGACCATCGGCAGCTTCGATTGACGTCCCAGGGCCAGGATAACGCCCAGGGGGTAGGCCGCGGTCAAGCCGAAGACGGACAGCAGCAGCGTTAGGGGCAGGCCGCTCCACTGGCTGCTTTCCACCGACTTCAGGCCGAAGAGGCCGCCTTTCATCAGCAGTCCCATTAGGAACAGCCCGGCCAGCCAGAGCCAGGCCAGGCTTTTTTTCCAATGGCGCCTGTCCTTGCTGTAAAAAAGGAGGCCGACCAAAAGGGCCATGGCCGCCAGGGGCCGCCACTGCTGATCGTAGGGGTAGAAGCCGAAAATGATGAATCGTATGTTCTGGACCACCACGGACCAGCAGGCGCCGGAAACGGTCTTGCATTCCTGGCCGGAAGTCATGAACACGCTGTCGATGACGGCCCACTGGATAAAGGCCGGGACCGTCCGGAGCAGGCCATAGAAGACCGCCAGGGTGATGATCGAATTGAAGACGCTGTTGAAAAGATTGGCCCTCAGCCACCCGATCGCCCCGACCCGGGAGGCCGGAGGCTTCATTTCCGCGACAGGCGTGGTTTGAACGGCGGCGGTCATGTTCGGATCACCTTTCCACCAGGGCGACTTTTTTGTTGTACCAGTTCATGACCAGGGAAGTGGTCAGGCTGAAAAACAGGTAAACCGCCATTATCAAAAAAACCCCCTCAATGGCCTGCCCGGTCTGATTGATGGTGGTGTTGGCCACGGACACGAAATCCGGGAACCCTATGGCCACGGCCAGGGAGCTGTTTTTGGTCAGGTTGAGCATCTGGCTTATCAGGGGCGGGATTATCACCCGCAAGGCCTGGGGCATGATCACCAGGGTAAGAACGAGCCGGGGCTTGAGCCCCAGGGCCATGGCCGCCTCGGTCTGGCCCTTGCTCACCGCTTGTATGCCCGCCCGGACGATTTCCGCCACGAACGCGGCGGTATAGAGGACCAGGCCCAGCAGCAGGGCGGCGAACTCGGGACTGACGGTCATTCCCCCCTTGAAGTTGAACCCGGCCAACTTGGGCGTGCTCATGGCGGTGGGAGAACCTCCAGCCAGCCAGACCAGCAGGGGCAGGCCGACAATCAGCAGGATCGACGCCGGGAAAACTGGAAAGGGCCGGCCGGTGGCGTCCTGTCTTTTCTTGGCCCAGCGCTTCACTAGCCAGGCCGCCAGGCCGCCTAGAATAAAGGTCAGGGCCATCCAGGCGTGAATGGCTTGGTATTCGGGCGTTGGAAAGAAAAAGCCCCTGTTGGTGAGGAAAAAACCAGCCAGGGGGTTGAGGGCCTGGCGCGGGCTGGGGAGGTTTTCATAAAAAAAGGCGTACCAAAAGAAAAGTTGCAACAAAACCGGAATGTTCTGCATGACCTCGATGTAGGCCCCGGCCAGCTTGGCGACCAGCCAGTTTCGGGACATTCGGGCGATCCCGATGAAGGTCCCCAAGGCGACCGTCAGGATAATGCCGAAGAAAGCCACTTCCACCGTGTTGAGCGCTCCGACGAAAAGCGCCTTGGCGTAGGTGTCGGCGGCGGAATAGGGAATCAGGGACTGCCCGACCTCAAAGGACGCTTCCTTGGCCAGGAACCTGAACCCCGTGGCGATGGCTTGTCGTTGCAGGTTGGCCTGGGTGTTCGAGAACAGGTAATAGCCCAGGGCGCCGACCGCCAGCAGGACGAAAATCTGGAAAATCAGGTTGCGTTTGTCCGGGTCGCGCCAAAACGGCGGCTGGGCCGGTGTTCCGACGGCCGGCGGTTCCAGTTTAACTTGTTGATCGTTCATTTATATTTTTGTTTTTCCGATTTTTGGGAGCAATGACCCTCCCGCCGGGAGAACCGGTTTCGTTCGGCTTAAAAAAACGGACGCCCCTTCAGGGGCGTCCGCGAGGTTCCTAACGGAACGGAGGGGAGTACATCAGGCCCCCGTTGGTCCAGAGGGCGTTAACCCCGCGGGGGATGCCCAAGGGGGTCTTGGGGCCGACGTTGCGGTCGAAAATTTCAGCGTAATTGCCGACCTGCTTGATGATGTTATAGGCGAATTTGTCGTCCAGGCCCATGTCCTTGCCCAGGCCCGGGCTGACGCCGAGGAACCGCTGAATGGACGGGTCCTGGCTTTTCAGCATCTCGTCGACGTTTTGGCTGTCGATGCCCATTTCCTCGGCCTCGATCAAGGCGCCCACCGTCCAGTTGACGATGTCGAACCACTGATCGTCGCCGTGGCGGACCACGGGGGCCAGGGGTTCCTTGGACACTATTTCGGGCAGCAGGATGTAGTCGTCGGGATTGGGGGCCACGGCCCGATGACCGGCCAACTGGGAAGCGTCGGACGTCAGGACGTCGCACCGTCCGGCGAAGAAGGCCTTGTTGAGCTGGTCGGTCTGCTCGATGACCACGGGTTTCCATTCCATGTTGTTTTTACGGAAAAAGTCGGCCGCGTTGAGTTCGGTGGTGGTGCCGGGAAGGACGCAGACCGTGGCGCCGTTGAGTTCCTTGGCGCTCTTGACGCCCAGCTTCTTGTGAGCCAAAAAGCCCTGGCCGTCGTAGAAATTGACATGCACGAAATTGAGGCCGTTGGCGGTCTCGCGAGTCAGGGTCTGGGTGGTGTTGCGGCACAACACGTCGATCTCCTTGGACTGCAAGGCGGTCAGGCGCTGCTGGGCCGTCATGGGCACGAATTTTATCTTGGTCGCGTCGCCGAAAACAGCCGCGGCGATGGCCCGCCCGGTGTCCACGTCCAGGCCCTTCCATTCGCCCTTGTCGTCCGGCATGCCAAAGCCGAAAACGCTGCCGTTGGCCCCGACGATTACAAAGCCCCGAGCCTTGACCGCGTCCAAGGTTTCTCCAGCCAGGGCCGCCCCGGAAAAAACCAACAACAGGGCCGCCGCCGCCACAATGCCTGTCATCGCCTTGAGAGACTTCATGCGCTTTCCTCCATTTGTTAAGATTACGATGAAAAAATGATTGCCAAGGCCGTTCCGGACAACGACCGCCAAAACCCGGACAGAATGAAATCAATATCTCGCGGCGCGCGGGCGCCTTGGTGAAACCCAGGAAAATATGATGGTGATGATGAATAATAGACGTGGGACAGGTCCGCTGTCAAGAAAAACCGATCCGGGCCAAGCAACTCCAAGCGCCCCGAATCTCTTCGGGCGGGCAGGGACGCCCGCCCTTTCCGCCTTCGAAACAGGACGTTTCGGGGCGTGAAACCGCCTCCGGGCGGGTTCTCTTAAAAGAGCCGGGGGTCGTCAGGGGCGCCGGCTCCGGCGCGCCCCTGACCCTGGGGCGGGAAGGAGTCCCTCGAAGCCTTACCACTGCCGCGCGTGGGGCGGAGCAGCCCCGCCCGCAAGGCGCGGCCAACGTCTCCAATTTACCGGGGTCAGGCCCGGAAAATAGTAAAAAATGGTGCGCCTTGCGCACCATACAAACTCGGAGGGGCGGGAGGACCTTGGTTCACCCGGGCCGGCGGGAAGCCGGGATGTCGGACCGCGCCGGGCCGGACCCGTTTTTTAGCGAACCTGAAATTTCTTGGCCAAATCCCGGTCGATGACGTACAGGCAGACCGACTGGGCGCCCCGCGCGGTGTACCCGAACCGGGAGACGAGATTGCCGATCAGGAAGGTTATGTCTTCCTTGATGCGGGTGTCGTAGGTCTTGAATTCCTCCTTGCCGAAGTCCGTAAGGCCCCTTCGGAAATTTTCGTTGCTCAGGAAGGGGTCCAGGACCTTCTGCTTGAGATTGTGGACGTACCTTTCCCGCAGGGAATTGAACAGCTTGGTTTGGGTGAGGGACAACCCTTCCAGCATGATTTCCTGGGTGAGGGCGTGGGAAGTGTATTCCCGGAGGATGTCCTTCCGAAATCTGTTGCGGGCGCCCTGGTCGGGATTGGAACCAAGTATCCGATTTTCGATATTCCTAAGGAATTCCTCGGTTATTTCCAACCTTTCGCCGGTGAAGGAACATTTTTCGACCACGCCGGGCTCGAAATTGACGGCGAAGATGTAATGCTGGATATCCCGGGCGATCTGTTCCTCGTTGTAATAGTAGAGGGATTCCTTGACTTCCTGGAGCACCAGGTAGTCGTACATCTTGACCAGGGAATCGAGCAGGGATTGGGAGATTTTCTTGGAATCGTCCGCGGGCTTGGTGAAATACCCGGTCAGCATGGACATATTCACCGGGACGTCGTCCTTGACAAACTTGGCGTAGAAATCACCGAAAATCTTGATGGAGTCCCGGCCGGAAAAACCCTTTTTCCCTTCCTTTTTCGATTCCTCGAGCACCGCGCGCCGCCTTTTGACGTTAAAGCTCTTGCGGTCTTCCTCGGACAACCAGCGGGGGATATACCCGGTATAGAGGTCCATCTTGAGGAGTTGCAGGTTTTCGTCGCAGTAAAGCTGGTACTTTCGCGGTTCCTTGATCCAGTCCTGGAGGGCCGGGGACCGTTCCTCCACCCTGGTGGAGACGATAACCCGGGCGAAGTTTTCCAGGACCCGGGGCAAAAACTTCTGGTCGATGCGCCGGCCGAAGATATGGCGGTAGATTTCGACCTCGGTTTTGTAATCGAGCACGTACGGGACCTCGATATATTGGATGCGGTCGGAGAAGGAAGGAAAGTCGCGGAGATTGGCCTTGTCCTCGGGGTTCATGACGGCCAGGAAAAGGGAGTTGACGTTTTCCTCGATATATTCGACCTTGTGAACGCCCTCGCTGATGATGTTGTGGAGTTCGAGCATTCGATCAGTGTTGTGGGCCTTGATGTCCATGAGGGCGTAAACGCCGTTGTTGGTTTTGGCGAAGCGGGAAAACAGGTATTGCACCTGGTTGCTGTCCCCGAATAATTCATTGATCCGGTCCTGGATCATGGGGTTGCCGAGACTGGTTTGGCGGAGCGGCTTGTCCCCCGGATTGAAGACGCTGACGCCCTCACCCAGCCGTCGGTTAAACTTGTAGGGCCGGGCGTACAGCATTTCCATGACCTTGGGGGGGCTGCCCAGCTTGTTGAGCAGGGCGTCGTACATGGCCGAACAGATGGTGCAGGGTTGGTCGTGCAGTATCCATTCGTATTCCTTGAGATTAAACAGCTTGTCGCGAAAGTCGCTCGCCTTGAACAGTTCCTCGAAGAATTGGACCCTGATATCCTTGGGGATGATCAGCAGGGGGTGATCGTGGCTGGGGCACCCCACTTCCAGGAAGTTCTGCTTGGTCGGCGGGAAGCTCCATTCACCGATGAATTTTTCCGCCGCCTGGGATTGATTCTTGAATTCATCCCGCTCCCCGTCCGGGCCGCCCCCACGCCGGCGGTCCATGATCAGGTCGGCCAGGCGTCCCAGCAGCATGTCGGCCTTGGGCGCCCGGGAGCCCCGGAGCGCGTCCCAGTCGAGCATCCAGACCGCCTCGTATCTGAACCCGTCCTCGGTGTTGGAATATTCCTCGAGGCGGCCGAGCAGGTTGTTTAGAAAGGTGCTTTTTCCGCAGCCTGGCGGCCCGTCGAAAATATAAATCTTATTTTGCTGGGCCCCGCTTTTCATGGCTTCGGCCAGGTTCACGAACCGGTTGGCGAAAATTCGGTCCGCGAAGAACGGGTGGTCGACCTGGTCAACCAGAAGCGAAGTGAAGTCGTAGTGCAGGAAACCGACGGTCTCGGAATCATCCGGGTATTCGTCGACCCCGGCCCCCACGTAGGACTTGATCATGTCGTGGAATACCTGAAATACGTTACGCAGGATTTTTTCCGGTTTTTCCACGACCAGCGACAACAGGCGGGAAAAGTTGACGGGCTGGTCGGTTTCCCGTCCTCCCCGGCTCAGTTCCAGAACGCTCATGGCCTTGCCGATGTTTTCCATATCGCTCGCTTTCCGTTCCGGTCGGGCCCGGGGTCGGCGGGACCGAGGCCGGGGCCCGTGAAAAGAGGCCGGCCGCTAGAGGGTTTTGCGGGTAAGCTTCCGATCCTTCATGGTGTAAAGCACCCGTTCCCATTTGACGTCTTCCTCCGCCGCCTCCTTGGTCGGCGACGGCGTGACCCGCGTGGGCGAGTAGGGCAGCTCCTTCATTTGGGTTTCGGGCGCCGGCTCGTTCGTTTCCAGGTTCACCGGCCGGCCCCACAGATACTCCAACCCCAGCATGGTATTGGCGATGAAGTCCCGCACCAGGGGCTTGCCCTCGAAATGGTGGACCAAGTCGAGATCGCCGTTGGTCGCCCCGCCTTCCTTGACGGTGATCAGGGGCGGATGGTAGAGCATGTCCATGATCATCCGGCGGTAATCCTCGGCCTTGCGACTCTTGACGTAATACTGCCAGACCATCCGGGCCTGGTCCAATCTTCTGCCGGCGACGAACAGTTTGTTTTTATTGATGAAGTCCTGGTCGACAAAGGTGTTGACAAAGGAAAAGTCGCACAGGTTTTCCCGTATTTGAAAGATGAAGCCGTCCCCGTCGCCCCGGCCGGAATCGAAGCCGTCCCGGGCCCGGGAGTCCCGGAGTTTCCGGAACTCCAGGGAATAACGGCCCTTGTCGGCCAGTTCCCGGATGAATTCGAACAGCCTCATGCCCAGCGCGTAGGGATTGAGGCCGACCCGGGGCATGGCGGTCACTCCGGCGTTGACCCGGGCGAATTCGATTTCATGCCCCTTGATGCGGTCGTCCTGGAAAAACAGTTTTTCGTGCCAGTAGCTGGCCCAGCCTTCGTTCATGATCTTGGTCCGAATCTGGGGCTGGAAAAAGAGGGAAGTGTTCCTGACCACATGGATGACCATCTTCATCCACTTATTGGCTTCCTTGCCCAGGAATTCGGAATGTTCGAGCAGGTATTGCAGGATGTCGTTGGTCGGCTTGGATATTTGTTCCAGATGCTTGCGGAACAACGCCTCGAATTCGGGAAAGCGGCGGTCGACTTCCACGAAAAAGGCGTCCTCGCCGGCGGCGCCGAAATTGGCGCGGCTCTGGTTGAACAACTCGACTTCCTTGATATATTCGTTGACCTTGACCTGGAGGTGTTGCTGCAGGAAGACGTCGAAGTAGTAATCGATTCTCTTGGAAAAGCCCCCCGCGGTCGGCTGGTGGAACCGGGAAAGTTCCTTGAAGAAGCCGACGATGTTGTCCAGGCCCCGGGCGAATTCAATCACGTAATCCACGAAGCGGCCCTTTTCCGTCCGCAGCCGGGCGATCAGCCGTTTATCGGACAGGGCCTGGCCGTTGAAATCGTAATCCCAGGTGTGGCGGAAAAAGATGTTGTTCTGGAAAAAGTCGATATGGCCCAGCACGTGGTAAAAGATCATCACATTGAGCCAGTCCGGGTTGTTGTCGTTGTAAAAGGAAATGGGCGGCCTGGTGTTGATGACCGTTTCGTAGGGATTGGACGGGTAGAGTTCGTATTTGCCCTTTTCCTTGAGCACTTCCACGTCGTGGACCCAGTAGTCGTACAGGGTCGGGATCATCACCTTGGGCGACAATTCCAACAGGTCCCGGTTGGTGACGATGTATTCCAGGGTTTCGTCCTGGAAGCGGAGGCCGAAATCCCGGGCCCGTTCCTTGCACCCTTCCATGATTTTTTTGGTATGTTGATCGATCAGTTGCATTTACCACCTCGATCTCCGGCGCCGGGAGGAGCGGGATCGGCCGCGTTCGGCCCGCCCGGGGAGGCTCTTTTGTTTCAGCGTCAGGGTCGGTCGGCCTTTTCGTTTCCAGGGCTTTCCCTCCGGGGACGGGCCTGTCAGGAAATAAGTTTTTTTATGCCCTGAATCAAACGGGGTTCATCGGCGTTTTGGTCCAGCACGTCCAAGCGGATCAGTTCGGGCTTTTCCATCAACAGCCGGGAATTCGCCAGGTATTTTTCCACCTCGGTCTGGTAACCCGTCGCCAGCCGGGAAGTGATGGTGATCCCGATCCGGTTGGAAAAGGTCATCATCTTTTTGAGCTCGGGCACGGCTTCCTTGCCGCCGGCGTCCCAATCGTCACCGTCGGTGCCGTGAAAGACATAGATGTTGTAGTCCGCGGCCAGGTTATCCTTGGCCACGATCTCGTTGACCAGGCGGTAGGCCGTCGACACCTTGGTGCCTCCCGCCACCTGGGCGTTGTAGTAGGTATGGAAGTCGGGCGCTTCCTTGGCCTGGGAATCGTGGAGGATGAACCGCGATTCCACCCGTTTTTCATACTGGTAGTAAAGCCAACTATAGATCATCAGGTGCTGGCTGACCACCAGTTCGGTGGGGCGTCCGGACATGGACCCGGAATAGTCCCGGAGGAAGAAAACCATGGCCTGGGATTCGTAATCGACTTCCCGCGACAGGACCCGGTACACCATGTCGTCCGGGGCGATCAGGAAGCGAGACGGGTCGATGTCGTTCACGTCCGGGAGATTGCCCAGGGTGATATTCGTTTCCACGATGCGGCGCAAGGTGGCTTTTTTATCCAGGAACTGTCCGAACCCGCGGTTGCGGTCGGTCATTTCGTAGGAATAATGGGTCAGGGACCTTTTCTTGCCCTTGTCCTTGAGGTTGGGCAGTTCGAACTGCTCGGTCAGAAGTCGACCCAGGTCGTAGACATTGGATTCCATCTCGTGGGGCGCGTCCTCGCCCTGGCCGGGACCGGCCCCGCTGCCGCCCTGCTCCGGCCGCACCGGAGTTTCGCCGATGACCTCGCCTTCCTCCCCCGCCCCCGATCCGCCGGCTTGGTCTTCCTCGGTCTGGCGGACCTTGTCGTGCATGAATTTTTCTTCCACCGTGGTGGGCACCACCACGATCTTGTCCTTGCCGCCCTTGCCGGGCTTGACCAGCCGTCCCACCCGGATTTTCCGGGGAAAGCCGTCCTTTTCCCGTTGCTTGTCCCGGGCCAGCAGTTCGTCCAGGGACCGGATGTTGGCGTGGCTTCCCGCGGCGGGCGGGGCTTGGTCCTGTAAAACCAGGGGGTCGTTGAAGTCATGGAGTCTGGTTTCGAAAGGGCCGCGGCGGGGACGGAGAAGGTCCGGCCGCTGGTCGCTTTCGCGTTGATCGCGGCCGCCTTGGCCGCCGTCGGGAGTCGAGTCTTGTTCCCGCGGCTCGTCCATGTTTTCCAAAATCTTGCGTTCCATGTCATCCATCGGGGTCACCCATCCGGCGTCCGGGTCGCGGGACCCGGCCGCGGCTAGTTTTCGTCTTCCTGGCTGCAGAAATATTCGATGGTCTTTTGGGCGCAAGTGGGGCAGTAACTGAGTTTATTGAGCATGGTGTCCACCATGCGGTCGTACAGCTTCTTATTTTCGTCGTTGGTGCGGTTGGCCAGGGCGCCGATCAGGCTGCCGGCGCCGGCGATATCGGACTTCAACCTGACATCCGTGACGGCCTTGACCAGTTCCAGGTTGTCCATGAAATCGTAATTGGGGTCCAGGGAGGCCTTCTGCCCGTATATTTTTCTAATGGTGGTCCGGAAGGTCTCGCGCTGTTCGTTGGTTTTGAGCCCCAGGCGTTCCTCCACGCTGTTGATGTAGCGTTCGTCGATCTTGAGGGCCTTGAGTTCGCCCGTCTGGGGGTCCCTGTATTTCCACATCTTGTCCGGGCCGAGGTTGTCCGCGTCCACGCCGATGATCATGTTGACGTAGTTCATGACGTCCTTGCGGATGGCCAGGGGTTCGTCCATGTAGGCGTTGAACATTTCGGTCATCACCCGTTCCCGGTACAGGCCCTTGGCGGTCTTGAGGTCTTCCAGGTACTTGCTCCGATCGTTGGCCTCGGTCACGTAGTCCAGAATGACCCGCTCGACGGCCTTGAACACGTCGTAGGCGAACATGCAGCGGCCTTCGTTGGTTTCGGAGCTTTCCACCAGCAACTGGATGGAACGGCCCAGGTTGCGCTGTCCGAAGCCCTTCTGTCCGAACCGGTTGATGATGTTGGGGTCCTGGTTGAGCCCGTCAATGACCTCGGCCAGGGCCTTGACGCTCTTTTCCCCGGCCACTTCGCCCGCGGCCAGCTTCATGGTTTCGATGGGGGTCAGCTTTTCCGAGCGGGGGAGCCGGGTCAGGACCGCGGCCACGGAGGCCGCGTAATTCAGGTTCGGGTCCTGATGCAGGCTCTCGTTGGTCAGGGTGGTCCGTTTTTCCGAGCCGATGGAATAGGCGGTCAGTTCCCGCTGCAATTTGTAGTTGGTGTTGTGGGAAACGTAGCAGACGCGGCAGCGGTCCACGATGGGCGCTTCCTCTTTTTCGGCCAGGAAACGGTGAAATTCCGAGTTGTTGCTGGTGGCGATGATCAGAGTGTCAATGGGCCATTTGTACCCGTCGATCTCGATGTTGCGGTTCTGGATGACCCCCAGGTAGACCTGGACCAAGTCTTTTTTGTTTTTGTAGATTTCGTCGGAAAAATGGATGCCGCCGCCGGCCACCCGGGCCAGGGCGCCGCGCCGCAGGTCGAAACGATAGGGGTTGTTCGTGTCGGCGATGTGGAGAAGCCGTTGAATCGATTCCTCGCCCAACAGGTCCACCGCCGAGGAAGTGATCTTGTCCTTGGCCGGGTATTTGCCGGTAATGGTGCCGAGGCTTTCCGTCAGGGGCACGGGGACCACCTGCGTGAATTTGAGCATGGCCTCGACATCGCCGCCGGCGTGATTGCGAATGTCGTTCCAGATATAGCCGGTGCAGGCCCCCAGGGGGCGATAGTTGTGGTAGAAGGCATCGATTTCCTTGTCGGTGAAACCGAAATTGGCGGCCAGATAGGCCTTGTTTTCTTCCAGGTCGTCCAGAAGATTCATGGCCAAGATCATGGGGTCTTCGTAGGTCTGGGACTCAATGGTGGAAATCCGGCCGTACGACCCGATCTTGTCGACGTCGAGGAACTTGAAGGTGTATTTTTTGTTGTGGGGAAGCGATAGATAGGCCCGGTACTTGGCGCACAGGTAATCCACGAAGAAGGTTTTGCCGTTTCCGGGCTCCCCCACCAGGACGAAGGCCATTTCCTTGGACGACCCCCCCTCGGCGGCGTCCTTGACGTAGGAAACGAAACTGTTGAGTTCGTCGTACATGCCGACGATATGTTTTTCGCCGGTCCGGAAGATTTTGAAGTCAAAGGTGGGCCGGCCGTTGGCCACGACCTTTTCGATTCCCCCTTCAAGAATCATTTTGGTGACGCCCTGGAAAGCGTTGAAGAAAGTCCGCTCGCCCTCTTTTACGGCCTGTAAGTGAAACTGAAGGTGATTGAATCCTTGGTATTCCATTTTAGCCTCCGGAATAATTATTATTCCCCCTTTGGGGCGAGCCCCAAAGATAGGGCGCACAAAGGCCAAGACGCGCCGGGTTCGGTATAAACCAGGTGCAATTACGTTCAGTTGTCGCAAGGCTCGCGGCCTTTGCTTCTAGCTTATCTCATCGGTTTCCAATGGTCAATATGGGCCGAGCCCCGGGAAATGACGGCGGGGCCGGGCGGTGGAGGCAAGCAGTCCGGCCGAGGGCGGCAAGGGCGCCGGTTAACTCCTGAAACTTGAAAAAAGAAAGGTCGTTAAGTGATCGGTCCCGCGGCCCCGAACACAAGGATGGGTCCCAACTAGCCGCGTCGATAAAAGTTTCACATCCACTCCGAGCCGAGTCACCACCCCCGGTAAAAGGCCATTTTCCGGGCCTGGGGCCGGAACAACCCCGCCAGCTCGCTTTGTTCCGAAGGCGTCAGGGGCGGGGCCTGGCCGGCCCGGACCAATTCCCCGACCTCGGCCGGAGTCCGGCAACCGACGATCACCTGCGTGACCGGTTGGGACAACGCGTACCTGACGAGGAGCCCGGCGGTCAGGCCCGCGTCGGGGACCAGATACCGGCCGCCGCCCAGCACTTTCATCCCGATCACGGCCAGGCCTTTCTCGCGGGCTTCCTGGATGGTCTCGTCCACAAAGCCGCCCAGGCAGGCTTCCACCGGGTTCACGGGCAACAAGACCGCGTCCACCGGCCATTCCCGGACCGCCCTGGCCAGGAGGACCGGGTCATGATGGCCGGTTACGCCGATAAACCGGACTTTTCCGGCTTTTTGGGCCGCCAGGAAGCCCTCGAGCGCCCCGCCGGGGCCGGAAATCAATCGAAATTCGTCTTCCGTGCGCAGGTCGTGAATCTGCCACAGGTCGAGATGGGTGGTGTGAAGCGCGGCCAGGGACCGGTCCAGGTCCTTGAGGGCCGCGGCGGCGGTCCGTTCCGCCGATTTGCCGGCCTGGAAAATTTTGTCCCGAAGACTTGGGTCCCTGCTCCAGACGCGGCCCAGGTAGGCTTGGCTGCCGGCGTACGCGGCCGCGGTGTCGAAATAGGTCACCCCCAGGTTCAAGGCCTCCCGGATAACCGCCTCGGCCTCGACTTCCCGGCCGAAGGTCCGCAGAACGCCCTCGCCCCCCAGTCCCACCCGGGACAGTTCCGGTCCTCGTTGTCCGAACGTGTTGGATGTCAACGCCATGTTTCCGACCCCGCCGATTTTTTGAAATGTACATTCCTCCGCGGGGTTTTTCAAAGGGTCCGTAAAAATAAACGGCCGGCATATAAAACATGCTTGGCCCAATTCCGTTTTTTTCGGGTAGGGCCAGGTCCCTTGCCACGAATGATTGAACGCCTTCCCCCCCCGCGCGGCTTGACCGCGACCGCGAAGGGGCGCCGGCACATGGCGAGCGCGCGGTTTCTCGCGGCTCCGACCCCAAGATTGTCCAGGTTGCTACCCGGAAAGTATTCCGGCCTGGAACGCCGTGACCTTCACGATGCTTGGCGAATTTTTTCCAATCTGGGGCGCCTTGGCGCGTCATTAGTTTTTCTAAAAGAATCAATGAATTATTTTAATTGAACAAATATTTTGGGGCGCGGCCGGCGGGTTCCAACGGCTAAATATTGACAGCACGCCGGTGTGGTGGTATTATTACCACGTGGTTCAATTAAAACCACAATATTCCGGAATATGTCGGGGGGCGGGCTTGGGGCCTAACAAATAAGGAGGCGGCGCATGTTTGGAGAGTATGTCAAGCAACTTAGAATAGAAAAGGGGATTGGGCTTCGAGATTTTTGTAGGCGCTTATCCCACGACGCAAGCAACTGGAGTAAGATTGAGAGAGGGTTGGTCCCTCCACCACAAAACGAGGAAAAAATCTCGGAAGTAGCCGCCGTGCTGGGACTAGCGCCCGCTTCCGACTCTTACCGCGAATTGATGGACAAGGCGGCTATCGATGCCGGCATGATCCCCAAGGATATTTTATCCGACGCCGAAACGCTTAACGCTCTTCCAATGTTCTTTAGAACCATCCGGAGTGAAAAGCCGACAAACCAGGAAGTTGAAAAATTAATACATAAAGTCAGAGGAAGTAGGTGATGGAGGACGTCAACCATTTTAAGTGTCCATTTATTGACAAGGAAAAAATTTGGCATGAGGCTGATGTTTTCCGCGCGATCTACTGGCCGGAGGGCGTGGTCCCGGTCGATATGGAAAAAATTGTTGAGTCTCGCCTCAAACTAAATATCGAGCCGGAACATAACTTGCGGGAAGACTATGACATCGACGCGTGGTTTAGGAGAGATGGCACTGGTTTCGTTGTTGATTACAAACAATACATGGATGAACGCTTTAGCAACAGAATGAGATTTTCTTTTGCACATGAGATCGGCCATCTTGTTTTGCATAAAGACCTCTATGCTAGCTACCGAATCGATGCGCTTGACGACTGGAAAACATTTACTTGCCAAATCCCTGAGAGAGAATACAAATTTGTGGAATATCAAGCTAATGAATTTGCCGGGAGGCTTCTTGTACCCGTGGATCGGTTGAGGGATGAGATCAATAAATGTTTGACACAAATTGAAGAACAGGGTGTTTTGGATTATCTTCTTCGTGACCCTGACGCGGCGCTTTCACGTTTGAGTCCAGCACTATGTAAACCATTTGGCGTTTCTGATCAAGTCGTGAAAAGGAGAGCTGAAAGAGAAGGCCTTTGGCCGCCGCGAGTCGAGCGTTTACATGGGACCGGTTTTAAATTAATTAAATAGACAGCACCAGGAAAGTGTCCATTTTATCACTTTTGCCAATGTCGAAATACTCAATAACGACAATTGCTTTTTGATGTCGTTTATTCCCGAATTTCTTTATCGATTCTGATCGACAAATCGAATCCATAATTGTAAAAGGTCATTGATATCACTCCTTGAAATCGCCGTGGTCGGTTGTTCCAACGTTATTGACATGCACGCGAACGCATTCCCCATAGCGTGCCGCGGGGAGCTTCAAGCGGCACGATCTGGCCTGCATGCCCCTCCAATAAGCAATCGGCCTCGAGGCCAGGCCATGCGGATCAAAGCAAGTTCGCCCCTAGCTCGGCGACCTGGGACCGTTCTCCCTTTAACAGGTTCACGTGTCCGGACAGGGTCGATTCCTTGATTTTCTCGATCATGATCGTAAAACCGTTACTGGCCGAATCGAGATAGGGATGATCGATCTGGTGGATGTCGCCGGTGAAAACTATTTTCGAGCCTTCCCCGACGCGGGTGAGAAGGGTCTTGATGGTGTGGGCCGTACAATTCTGGGCCTCGTCGACCAGGATAAACTGCCGGGCCAGGCTGCGTCCCCTGATGTAGGAAAGGGCTTCCAACTCGATGCACCCGGCGAAGGTCAGGTAGTTTTCAATTTCCACGATATTGTCCCGGCCCTGGCCCGGCTTGGACGCGCCTTTCCCTTGAATTCCCCGTAAGGGCGAAAAGCGGAAGAGGTAGTCCATGTTATCGAAAATCGGCTGCATCCAGGGGCGGATTTTTTCCTTCTTGTCGCCCGGGAGGAAGCCGATATCCTGGCCGTCCAAGGGGATCACGGGCCTGGTGATCAATAGTTTGGCATAGGCGTTTTTTTCGAGAACAAGTTCCAGGCCGGCGGCCAGGGCCAATAAGGTTTTCCCGGTCCCGGCGCCCCCGGCCAGGGTGACGACCCGCACGCGCTCGTCCAATAACAGGTCCAAGGCGAACATTTGTTCCTTGTTCCGCGGCTTCAGCCCGAAACAATCCGGCAGGGACTGGGCCGCCAGGGGAGACAAGACGGAATTGACGTTTCGGGCCAAGCCCGAAAGCGAGGGGTTGGCCGCGCATTTCAGGACGGCGAACTGGTGCGGATGGAGGCCATGCCCGTTGAGGGGGAGTTCCTTTTTCAAGTAAAAATGGTTCAATTCATCCTCGCCGAGAGCGACATCCGCTTGGCCGGAATAAAGGCGCCGGAAATCCACCTTATCATTGACCAAGTCTTCGGCCGTCAACCCCAAGACGTCGGCCTTGACCCGCAGGTTGAGGTCCTTGGACACGAGGACCACCCGCTCGGTTTTATTTTCCCGGGCCAGGTTCAAGGCCACGGCCAGAATCCTGTTATCCGGTTTTCGGGCGTCCAAAAGGTTTGGAGCGTCGGGCAATTGATCAAAATTACAATGATTGACTTCCACCCTAAGGCCGCCCCCGCCGGGTAGGGGAACGCCTTCGGCCAGGGGGCCGCTGGTCCGTAGCTGGTCCAGAAGCCGGCAGACTTCCCGGGCGTTGCGGCCGATTTCATCCTGGCGTTTTTTTTGGTTATCGATTTCCTCGATGACCGCGAGTGGAATAATTACCTGATTTTCTTCAAAAACATAAATTGATCGCGGATTGTGCAACAGAATGCTGGTGTCTAGTACAAAGGTTTTCATAGTGACGGGACCTCCGTTGTTTCGATCGGTTGGACCGCGAAACGAGGACCACCCGGCGCGGCCGCGGTTATCGGCGCCGGCGCCGCGCCGGAATGGTTGACCTGGGAACGCATTGAAATAGGATTCATGACCCGAGGGCGGGGAAGACCGCCGGGTTGGTTGGACGACAAGAACCTCGAGGCCTGGTTCATCGGACGCTGGACCTCGCCGGCTTGACCTTTTTCATTTTGGCACGGGGGCGTTGTTCAATTTATTGTGGGAAACCCTCCTGACCAGTCTATATATTGATTATAAACCGGCCAGGGGGTCCGCCTGAAGGCGGGAAGATGTCATTTTGGCGGCCGAGCGCGGAAAGAGGCCCGCGAATTTTTCGCGCCTCGCCGGTTGAGAATCCCCGCCCCTGGGCTTACCTTTTAAGTGTCATTAATAACCACCAACCAACACGCATCAATTCGGAAGGAGTAGCTCCATGTTCTGTTATCAGTGCGAACAGACGGCCAAGGGGACGGGTTGCACGGTCCTGGGCGTTTGCGGCAAGCAGCCCGAAGTGGCGGCCCTACAGGATTTGCTGATTTACACCCTCATGGGGCTGTCCCAGGTCGCCGTGGAAGCCCGGAAGAAGGGCGTGTCCGATGGGGAAGCCAATGTCTTCACGGTCAAGGCCGCCTTTTCCACCTTGACCAACGTGGATTTCGACCCCGAGCGTTTCCGGGACCTGATCAACCAAGCCGCGGGACATCGCGAGAGATTGAAGGCCAAGGTCGCGGCCGCCGGAGGCGAGGTTTCCTGGCCGGATGGTCCGGCCCTGTTCAGTCCCCAGGCTTCCCTGGAAGATTTGATCAAGCAGGGGGAACAGGTCGGCATCAAAACCTACCCCGCCGCCAACCCCGATATCCTGTCCTTGAAGCACACGGTCCTTTACGGCATCAAGGGGGTGAGCGCGTACGCGGACCACGCCGGGATACTGGGGCGGGAAGATGAAGGCGTCTACGCCTACGTTCATGAAGCCCTGGCCGCGATTCAGCGGTCGGACCTGGACCTGAACGACTGGGTCAATATCACCCTCCGCTGCGGGGAAGCGGCCTTCAAGGCCATGGAAATCCTGGACGCGGGCAACACCGGCCGCTACGGCCACCCGGTCCCCACCCTGGTCCCCCTGGGACATAAAAAAGGTCCGGCCATCCTGGTTTCCGGCCACGACCTGTTGGACCTGGAAGAACTGCTGAAACAGACCGAGGGGTTGGGAATCAACATTTACACACACGGCGAGATGCTGCCGACCCACGGGTACCCCGGGCTGAAAAAATACAAGCATTTTTACGGTCAATTCGGCACCGCCTGGCAGAAACAGGCCAAGGAATTCGCCGAGTTCCCGGGCGCGGTCCTGATGACCACCAACTGCATCCAGCGGCCCGCGGCGGCGTATAAGGACAATATTTTCACCAGCGGCCTGGTGGGCTGGCCCGGGGTCCCCCATATCCTGGACCACGATTTCCGGCCGGTCATCGACCGGGCCCTGGCCCTGCCCGGTTTCCCGGACGACCTTGACGGCGGGGAAGTCATGGTCGGGTTCGCCCGGAACGCGGTCCTGGGCGTGGCGGATAAGGTGATCGAGGCGGTCAAGTCCGGGGCGGTCAGGCATTTCTTCCTGGTCGCCGGCTGCGACGGCGCCAAGCCGGGCCGGAACTATTACACGGAATTCGTGGAAAAAGTCCCCCGGGACTGCCTGGTCCTGACCCTGGCTTGCGGCAAGTACCGTTTCTTCGATAAAAAACTCGGCGACATCGGCGGCATCCCCCGGCTGCTGGACCTGGGCCAATGCAACGACGCCTATTCGGCCGTGCAGATCGCCTCGGCCCTGTCCTCGGCCTTCAACCTCCCGGTGAACGACCTGCCCTTGTCCTTGATTATTTCCTGGTACGAACAAAAGGCCGTCTGCGTCCTCCTGGCCTTGCTCCACCTGGGTCTCAAGGGCATCCGCCTGGGTCCGTCCCTGCCGGCCTTCTTCACCCCGAATATCCTGGACACCCTGGTGAAAACCTTCGATATCAAGCCGATAACCACGGCCGACGAGGACCTGAAAGCCATTTTGGGCTAGGAAAAGCCAATAAAAGCGTTCCCAGGCGGCAGGCCCGATACGCTGGTTACCAACTCTTTTTTTTGAGGAAGCAGGAGTTTGCCCGGGCGGGGCCCCAAGCTAGGGCTTGGGAACCAGCCTTGGTTGCGCTTCCGGAAAAAGAGGGCGCCCACGGGGAGGCGCCCCTACATTGTATCGCCGGCGACGGCGGCCCAAGGGGCGTGGGGGCGGGTCCCGGCGCCCGCGCACTTAGGCCCGGGCGGGGCCTCCAAGCTAGGGCTTGGGAATCAGCCTTGGTTGCGCTTCCGGAAAAAGAGGGCGCCCACGGGGAGGCGCCCCTACATTGTACCGCCGGCTGCGGCGGCCCAAGGGGCGTGGGGGCGGGGCCCCCAAGCTAGGGCTTGGGAACCAGCCTTTGTTGCGCTTCCGGAAAAAGAGGGCGCCCACGGGGAGGCGCCCCGACATTGTATCGCCGGCGACGGCGGCCCAAGGGGCGTGGGGGCGGCGTTCCGTCGGGAAGGCCGCCCCGGTCTTTCTAGTAGACTTCCTTGAAAAGGTCCAGGACTTCCTGGGGATCAGCCACCGGCCTGGCGTTGAACAGGGTGGCGGCGTCGGCGAGGGCGTGGAAGGCGCAGAGGGGCAGGTTCTCTTCCGGAACGCCAATGTCCCTCAGCCGGAGCGGGTGTCCGGTGATTTTCATCAGGTTTTCGATTTCGTCGGCGGCGGCGAGGGCCGCGGTCCGCTGGTCCATTCCTCCGATTTCCAGTCCCAGGGCCTGGGCGGCGAGGGCCAGCTTGTCCGCCGCGAAGTCGACGTTGAACCGCATGACCTTGGGCAGCATGATGCCGCAGGCGGCGCCATGGGGCGCATTGTGGAGAATGCCCACGGTGTGGGCCATGGCGTGGGCCAGCCCGACCTGGGCGACGGTAAAGGCCCAGCCGGCCATGGTGGCCGCGAGCTGGAGGTTGGTCCGGGCCTTTTCGTTCCGACCGTCGGTCACGGCCAGGGGCAGGTTTTGGCGGATCAGGCGAATGGCCTGCAAGGCCTGGCCGTCGCAGATGGGCTGGGCCATGGTGCTGGTCAGGGCTTCCACGGCGTGGGTCATGGCGTCCATGGCCGTGCTCGCGGTCAGGGACGGCGGCAGGGTCATGGTGAAGCGCGGGTCGAGGATGGCGGTGTTGGGAATGATGCGCGGGTCCATGATATAGACCTTGCGGCCCGCGGTCTTGCTCTTGATGACCGCCGCGCTGGTGACTTCGCTGCCGGTGCCGGAAGTCGTGGGAATGACGATGTGCGGCGTTTGGGGTTCCTGCAAGCGGTAGTTGGCGATATGATCGTTGGCCTTGCCGCCGTTTTTCAGGGTGACGCAGACCGCCTTGGCCGTGTCGATGACGCTGCCGCCGCCCACGCTGACGATGCAGTCCGCGCCAAGCCGGCGGGCCAGGTCCACGGCCGCGTCCACGGTGTCGAGGTCCGTGTCCTGGGCGATGTCGTCGAACACTCCCACGCAGAAATCAACCAGGGCGTCCTCGACCAACTGGGCGAGGCCGGCCTTACGGACCCCCGGGTCGGTCATGATCAAGGCCCGACGGCAGCCCAGGTTGACCATTTCCTTGTAGATGGCCGGCAGGCAGCCGTGCCCGGAAATGACGTTGGTGGGGCAGTTATACTGGACAAAGGCGATCTTTGTTTCGTCGGCCAGAATGGCCATGGTCAGGTTGCTCTCGGAAGCGGCGAAGGAGCTGACGTGGATTCTCTTGATCTGGGTGTACTCGGCCAGGCCCGCCGCGCCCAGTTCCCGGCCCACGCCGGACTGCTTGTACCCGCCGAAGGGGCAGAAATCGCCGAGGGCGTGGTAGTTGTTGATCCAGACCGTCCCGGTCCGCATCCGGCGGGCCAGTCTTTCGGCCCGGGCGGTGTTGCTGGAAAAGACGCCGCCGCCCAGTCCGTAGATGGAATCGTTGGCGATGGCCGCTGCTTCGTCGTCGTCGTCATACTTGATGACCGAGACCACCGGGCCGAAAATTTCTTCCTGGGCGATGCGCATGTCGTTTTTGACGTCCACGAACACCGTGGGCGCGTAATAGAAGCCGCCGGTGATGCCGGGAACTTCCACCCGCTTGCCGCCGGTGAGAAGACGGGCGCCTTCTTCCCGGCCCAGCTTGACGTACCCGTCCACCGTCGCCAGTTGGACCCCGTTGACCAGGGGGCCGAGCTGGGACGTCGGGTCGAGCTGGTAGCCCACCCGCAGTTTTTCCGCCCGCTTTTGGAATTTTTCCACGAATTCGTCGTAAATTTTGGATGAAACCAGGACCCTGGTCCCGGACTCGCACACCTGCCCCTGGTGGAAGAAGGTCCCGAAGGCCGCGCCGTCCACGGCCAGGTTGAGGTCCGCGTCGTCCAGGATGATGTTGGCCGATTTGCCGCCAAGTTCCAGGGTGACTTTCTTGACCGAGTCGGAAGCCATCTTCATGATCTGGCGGCCCACGGAAGTGCTGCCGGTAAAGGCGATCTTGTCCACGTCGGGGTGGGTGCACAGGATTTTCCCTAGTTCCCCGCCCGGACCGGCGATGACGTTGAGCACGCCCTTGGGCAGGCCGGCCGCCCGGGCCGCCTCGGCGATGATCAGGGCCGAGAGGGGCGTGGCCGTCGCCGGCTTGAGAACCACGGAATTGCCCATGACAATGGCCTGGGTTATTTTCCAGAAAGCCATGCTGGCCGGGAAGTTCCAGGGAATGATGCCCACGCACACGCCGATGGGTTCCCGGCGGATGAAGTCCCGCCCGGGAGCGAAGATGTTCCCCGAAAAATGGATGTCCTCCTCCCAGGGGAAGTCCTTGGCGGCGTAGTACGCCATGTTCCGGAGCATCTGGGAGCCCAGCATGGCCCAGTACTTGGTCAGCCGGATGACCTGACCGGCGTCCATGGATTCGGTCAGGGCCAGGCGCAGGGTCTGCTGGGTCACCTGGTCGGCGAAATCGTTGACCACGGCCATTCTGGCCGCGGGCGTAAGTTGGCTCCAGTCCCCCCGGTCAAAGGCCCGCCGCGCCGCCATGATGGCCGCCTCGGCCTCGGCCGGGCCGGCCTGGGCCACCTCGGCGAAGGGAAGTTCCGTGCCCGGATCAACGGTTTCAAAGGTCCGGCCGTCGGCGGCGTCAACGAACTCGCCGTCGATAAACAGCTTGTAGCGCTCCATGGTCAAGTCTCCTTATGCGTCAAGTTTTCTTGCGCGAATGAAGGTCCGTCCGATTATTCGTTATTCACTTCCCGGCCGTAATCCGGGACGGCGAGGCCAACCCGGGACCGCGCCTCCCCGCCGGGGGGCGGTCCCCGGGCAATGGTCGGGGACGCGGGAGCGAGAACCCGGGCCGCGAGGTTCGCCGAATCAACTGGCTTGATTCCGTAAAGTTATCCTGTATTAAAAAGTTAGTCAAACAATCATCTTGTTTCATGAAAAATTTCGTTTTGGCCTGAAACGCTTCACATTTTATTTCCAGTATGATATAAAACGCGGCAAAAAAACCGGGCCGCGAAAAGGCCTTAAAATACTCGGCGATAATAATATGAATTATAAAGAAAAACTCCGGTCGGCCATGGTGGCGGTCTTTCCGTCCGGGGCCGCGTTCGCGCATTTTTCCCGAAGCGAGGACAGCGCCGGGACGATTCGGTCGTTCATCGCCTGCGCGTTCGAAAAGGGCCTTATCGAGACCCGGGACGAGGAAGGCTTCCGGGAACTGATACTGCGCCACGCGGGCGGGCCGGTGGGGACGGCCTTGCCCGGTCATCTGACCTTCGAGGAACTGTTCGACAAAAAGGACGAGTTTTTGTCGTTCAACCTGTCGGCCCGGGCCTTGGCCGGCCGGATCAACGCCCTGCTGGCCGACCACAAGATCGACCTGCCCAAGGTGAGCAATTCGATGCTGACCCGGTTGAAGCGGGAGCCGGCGGATACGCTTCACAAGCAGAACGTATTGCGGAGCATGGCCTTTTGGCTGGGGTTCGAGCGGGCGGAGCTCGGGTCGCACTGGAATTACGAAACATTGTCGAGGCTCTGCCGGGACGCCCGGCAATCGGTTCACTACCGGGAAGGGGTCAGGATCGGGTTCGCCCTGTCGGGCCGGGGGGACGTGATCGGCCAGGAAGTGATCAACTGGCTGAAAAAGGACGTCAACGACTATATCGAGCAGTCCCTGGACCGGTATTTTTCGGGCCGGTGGGGCAAGGTCCGGTCCCATGACGTGACGACCTTGTATGTGGATTTTCCCAAGGAGGAGGAGAGCGGCGACCCGTCGTCCTACCGGCAGTGCCTGCGCCAGGCGGTGGCCCTGGCGCACCGGCTGGCGATTCGCTGGAGCCTGTCCCGGTATTACACCAGAAAAAGGTTTCTATCCATCGGGATCGCGGCCGGGGATTTTTCGTCCCTGGACAATTACCTCCCCCCGGCCTTGAACGCCCGGCTGCCGGGGGACCCGGTGATTCGCCTGACCGACTACGCCCGCCAGTGCCTTTTAATCAACGACATCAGGGCGATCCTGTGCGACCGGCCCCTGGAAACGACGCTTTTCAACGGCGAGACCCTGAATATCTGGTGGGTGGTCGGTTTTTGGAGCATTATTTATTTCGATTTCGTGCCGGACCTGTTGGAAGACAAGCTGTTGCAAACCGGCCCGTCGTCCCGGGAAGCCCTGGGCCGCTCGCTTCCGTCTCCCACGGGCCAGGTCGGGGCGGGCGGGGCCGGGGATGAACCCAACGCCGTGTCGACCTTCTTGAATTACCCGCATAATTCCATGTTGGGGCTGGAAATCGCCAAGACGTTGTATTACCGGCGGCGCTTCCTGGAAGCCATAGAAATCCTGCGCATAATCCTGAGCCTGGAGCCCACGCACCTCAACGCCCGGACGTTGCGGATGGTGCTTTTCCGCAACCTGGCCCTGGAAGCGCCCTCCTATTCGACGGCGGCTTCCCTGTTCGGCCAGGCGGAGCAGGAAGCCCGGTACATCAAGGAAAACTGTGAGTTTCCGGGGGAAGATTTTTTCTGCGAGTACGCGGTGGTTCATCTGGCCAAGGCCATGTCCGCCCTGGGGTACATGCGGCGGGGGGCTGTTCCCGGCGGGGTCGGGGACGGGGCCCGGGCCCTGCGGGACCTGGTTTTCGCGGCGCTCGACCGGGCCGACGAGCTGTTCGGAATGGGCTTGATGGTGTCGCCCTCGGGCATTCGCTCCGCCTATTTGTGGACCGGGGTCAGGGTTTTGAAGGCGGTTTTGAAGAACGACGAGGCCATTTTTTTCGACCCGGCCAGGCCCATCGACGGCCCCTTTGAGGTGGTGCGGCGGCCGGCCCTGGATATGCAATGGCAGCTCGGGTACATTCGCCCGGAACTTTCCCCCGGGGAGCGGCGCGAGCTATTGGAACAAATTTTTACAGGCAGCGCCGCGGTCCACGACGCCTCGATATCCCTGGAAGCCTATCGGCCGACCACCTATTTTTGCAGCGCGGTGTCGTGGTGGGATTTTTTTCCGGTCAGAACGGTGGGGTTGGCCCGGCGAGTCATTCGGATACTCAACCACGCCGCCGGCCTGGCCAGGTCCATGGAGGGGGCGGACGTCTGCATCTATTCCTTCACCCGGACCTATGGGGAAATGATTCCGCCCGACGAGTTCATCCGGCATCTGGAACGGGGAATTAAAATGATCGAGGGCGTGGTCGGTCCCCGGCTCGGCGGTCGCGACGACGAGGTCGTCCCCACCGCTGGGGACAGGTCGTTCCTGCTGATGACCTTGAATTTTTGAGGGGCGGCCCCGGGGCGTTGATAAAAAAGGGCCGACCCCGGGCGGGGCCGACCCATAAAACCGGCGGCGCGGCTACTTGAGTTTAGCCTCGACGGCCTTGAGCTGGTCCTTGGCCTTGGCGATCCATTCGGGGCATTCGGGGCCCTGGTCCGGGGCGCAGCCGCCCGCGATGGCCTGGTCCAGGACTTCCTTGGCTTCCTTGTACATGCTTTCGGCCTGGTAGGTTTCGGACAGATAGACGTGGGTCAACCAGCTTTTGGGTCCGTATTTCAGGGCTTCCTTCAGGTTTTCGATGGATTTTTCATTATCCCCGCCCTTGAAGAAGGGGAGTTTGAAATACATGCGGCCCAGGACGCGGTAGGCGCCGCCGTCGTTGAAGGATTTATCGATTTCAATGACCTTGGCCATTTCCGCCTTGATGGGATCGACCAGGGACAAGCTCTTGAGAATGCCCTTGGCTTGGCCGTACAACCCGTAGACCACGCCCAGCCAGTAATGGCCCTGGACTTCCCCGGGGGCGAGTTCGGCGGCTTTCTTGGCTGAATTGATGGCTTCCTCGAAGATGACGACTTTATTATCATCGCCGGGGGTGTGGTCGCCGACCCAGTACAGGGTCCGGGTCAGTTTCCAGTAGCCCTCGGCCTTGGCGGGGTCGGCCGCGATGGCCTGACGGTAAGCCTCGGCCGCGGCCTTGGCTTTATTCATGTCGGCCCTTTGGGCGTAAAGGGAGTCGCCCGCGGCGATCATTCCTTGATAGTCCGCCGCGAAAGCCAAGCCGCATCCCAGGGCCAGAACGGCCGCCGCAACAATCGCCAATACCAATTTTCGCTTCATTTGTAGAGTCCCTCCGTTGTTTGTTGCTACTCTGATGTGCACGATCCTAAAACGACTATTTCATCTCCCGGTTTTATCTCGCCTTCCGTAACGACCCTAAAGAACACGCCTTCCTTGGGCATGACGCATTTCCCCACGGCCTTCATAATGGCGCAGCCTTGGTGGCATTCCTTGCCGATCTGGGTCAGTTCGAGGACGGCCGTCGGGCCGAGGCGGAGGCGCGTTCCCACTTCCAGTTCGGTCAGGTCGAGACCCGTGGTGGTGACGTTTTCCGCGAAATCGCCCGGCGTTATTTCCAGGCCCAGCCCACGCATTTTATCGATGCTTTCCGCGGCCAGGAGGCTGACTTGCCTGTGCCAGTCGCCCGCGTGGGCGTCTCCTTCCAGGCCGTGGTTGCGAAGCAGCCGGCCCGAGGGGATGTTGGTTTTTTTGACGCCTTTTTTCCGGCTCACGGAGACCGCCAGGACCTTCATGGCTTTTTTTCGAGCCTCCTCGAAGAGTTATATCTTGTCATCGCTGCCAGTAACCCCACTATATCATATTGACAGGGGTTTGGGAACATGTTAGAAAGACCGCGAGCTGGAGGGATGGCCGAGAGGCTTAAGGCGGCGGTCTTGAAAATCGCTGAGCGAAAGCTCCGTGGGTTCGAATCCTACTCCCTCCGCCAGAATGGTCAGTTAAAACCGGAGAGATGGCCGAGTCGGCTGAAGGCGCTCGCCTGCTAAGCGAGTGTAGGGTGTAAAGCTCTACCGAGGGTTCGAATCCCTCTCTCTCCGCCACTTTATACAAGCCCCTTGTCGGGGCTTTTTTAATGCGGCTAACCTTCCCGCCGGGGCGTGAGCTTGTCCCGAGCCCTTTGGGGCGAGGGAAATCCCTCTCGCTCCGCCACTTTATACAAGCCCCTTGTCGGGGCTTTTTTAATTGCGGCTGACCTTCCCGCCGAGGCGAGGGAAATCCCTCATTCAACCAAAAGCGCCTTAAGGCTCCCGACAAAGTGGGAAGCTATATATTCCCGGCCCTGGTCCTCAAGCCGGCGCTTAAGGACCGGAAAGAATTCTTCCGCTATGAAAGGTCGGGGCGGTGGCATGGCCCACTGGCAGCCGGAAGCGCCCCGAACCTCTTTAAGCGGGCATGGACGCCCGCCCTTTCCGCCCTCGAAACAGGACGTTTCGGGGCGTGAAACCGCCGCCAGGCGGGTTCTCCCAAAAAAGAGCCGGGGGTCGCCGGGGGCGCCGGCTCCGGCGCGCCCCTGACCCTGGGACTGGAAAGAGAAGGTCGCAGTCCTAATGACTCAAAGCGAGGGGCGGAGCACCCCCGCCCGCACGGCGTGGCCAACGTCTCCAATTTACCGCGATAAGGCCAGGGCGCCGGCAAGGTGAGTAAACAGGACGCGGATCACCATGCTAAATTGGAATATGAGCAGTTCGCTGACCGAAGGCGGGAGGATAAGGAAACGGTTGGGGCGGTAGAGACGATCAAGCATCTGGAGGATGCGGCCAAGATGATCCTTCACGACAAAAAAGGGGCCGAGTAGGATTGAAATCAGAGCCGAGGACCTGCTTCCCAATTTGTTCATGCTGAAATGTCTTGCCTTTTTCGCCAAGCCACCTTATTTTAGGATATACCGTTAAACTAAAATAAGATTCCGCGGTATTTTAGGAAGAAGGCCATGAATAGGGAACTGCAAGGCGAGTACATCACCGTATCGACCGTGGGCGAGCAGGTCAAAGCCTTTGTCCCTAAACCGCTTCCACCTGCCCCCCCGATTGATTGGTCCCCCGGTTTGCGGGATCGCTTCGACCAGGCCCTTATGGCGCTGGGTCGGCTGGACAGCGTCTCCAGCCTAATACCGGACGCCTCATTGCTTTTGTATATGTATGTCCGCAAGGAGGCTGTTCTTTCCTCCATGATCGAAGGAACGCAGTCTTCCTTGTCCGACCTTTTATTGTTTGAGCTGGACGAAGAGCCCGGCGTACCATTTGATGATGTCCGGGAAGTCAGCAACTACGTCAACGCCTTGAACCACGGTCTCGAACGATTGCGCGGCGGCTTTCCATTGTCGCTCAGGCTGCTGAAGGAAATCCACGCCATCTTGTTGTCAAAAGGGAGAGGCAGCGACCGGACGCCGGGAGAATTTCGCCGCAGCCAGAATTGGATTGGCGGAACCAGGCCCGGAAACGCGTATTTTGTGCCTCCGCCACCGGAAAAGGTATTGGATTGCATGGGGAAGCTGGAATTGTTTCTCCATGACCAGCCGACGAAAACCCCGGCTTTGTTGAAGGCCGCGTTGGCCCACGTTCAGTTTGAGACCATTCACCCGTTCCTGGATGGAAACGGCAGGCTAGGGCGGTTATTAATAACCCTGATTTTATGCGAGCATAAAGCGCTCCATGAGCCGATGTTGTATTTAAGCCTGTATTTCAAGACCCACCGCGGCTTCTACTATGAGCTCCTCAACAAAGTGCGCCTCACCGGCGATTGGGAAGCCTGGCTGGATTTTTTCGCTGAAGCGGTGATTGAGACGGCGAATCAGGCCGTGGATACAGCCCAAAAGGTGATTCAATTGGCCGACAAGGACCGGGAGTTGATTGGTTCCTTGGGCAGAGCGGCTGAATCCGCACAAAAAATTCATAAGGCCATGCTGGAGCGCCCGTTGGCCACATCCGGATGGTTGGTTGAAAAAACGGGGTTGACCGCCGCCACCGTGAACAAGGCGTTAATCAATCTGGAGCGTCTGGGAATCTTGAAGGAATTGACCGCGCAAAAACGGAATCGGGTATTCGGTTACGGAAAATACATTGAGATCATGAACCAGGGAACGGAGCTGCCGACCCGATGAGGAGGCCTGTTGGGGGGCCTGTTAGGGGCGAAGTTTTACACATACTTATGGTGTGTTTTTGAGTCAAAATGAGTGTTTTGGTATGTGCAAGAGTTTGGCAACGTCTTGAAATCATTTAAATAATTCTATTGTTATTCCTAATCGGACCAACTGCTAAGCGAGTGTGGGGCGTAAAGCTCCACCGAGGGCTCGAATCCCTCTCTCTCCGCCACTTGAGGGCTTGGCCACCCAATTATCTCCCTTGCCCCCGACGGGGGGAGAGGGCTGGGGTGAGGGGGCCCTTGGCTCACCCGGTCCGGCGGCTGTCAGCGGGCATGGACGCCCGCCCTTTCCGCCCTTGAAACAGGACGTTTCGGGGCGTGAAACCGCCGCCAGGCGGGTTCTCCCAAAAAAGAGCCGGGGGTCGCCGGGGGCGCCGGCTCCGGCGCGCTCCTGACCCTGGGACGGGAAAGAGAAGGTCGCAGCCCTAATGACTCAAAGCGAGGGGCGGAGCAACCCCGCCCGCACGGCGTGGCCAACGTCTCCAATTTACCGCGATAAGGCCCGGAAAATTGTAAAAGATGGCGCGCGTTGCGCACCCTACAAACTACATCGTCAAGCTGTTCTTCCTCCAGCTTGTTTCTCCGGAACTCGCCATTGCCCGGGTCCGGCAGCGGGTGCGCGAGGGCGGCCACAACATACCCGAGCCTGTCATTCGAAGGCGCTTCGCGTCCGGCCTGCGCAATTTCGATAACCTTTACAAGCCGTTAGTCGATGAATGGGCGATCCATGACAATTCCGGCAGCGAACCTGTTCTAATTGAAGAAGGAGTGAACGTATGAGCGATCAAACCATGGATTCCGGCAGGGAATCGAAAAAACGCAACCCCGATCTGGCGGCGGCGGAAATTGCCATGAAACGGGCCGCGGCCAAGGCCCGGCAGAGGGCAAAACAGGTAGGCTCCGGCGTGGCGGTGTGGAAGGACGGCCGCGTCGTCGAGGAGCGGCGGAATACCTCGGCCGACGAATAATTCCCACACCGGAATAAAAAAATTCGCGCCGCCGGTGCGAGAAATTATCCAACCGCTGTCTGGAAAAATCGACAGAAACGGAAAAAGGGCTGGAAAGCCTCATTGTCCAATCGCTGCTCAACGAGGCCGGATACGTCCAGGGCGACTCGGAGGACTACGACCGGGAACATATCGTCGATCTGGTCAAGCTGCTGCAATTATTCGCCGCCACCCAGCCCCATGCGCCGCAACCCGTATTCGAACGCCCGTACGTAGTTGAAAACTTCCCGGGCGTCGTCGATTGAAGGGCTGCCCTCATTTGGAGACATAGAGTCAGCCGCTTCAAAAAAGAACAGGTCGGAAAGCCCCGTCCTGGTTCCTTCAATTCGGCTGGATAAAACCGCTTCCCGGCGCATGAAGGGACTAATCAGCAAGTGAGGATTGGGAAGCGCGCGGCCAATACCGGCCAACTCGCTCAACGCCCTGTCGGCTTCGGATAATTTCAGTGTCAATTCCCAATTGCTTTCGATTTTGGGCGGCAAGGGTTCAGGCGCGAAGGCCCAATAGTCCCCAGGCCCCTTTATAGGCCTACCCCACATATTCTCTGTAAAATCAGATGGCTGAATCGTAAGGATACCTTACTCCACTATCATGCGGGCCAAGGATACTTTTCAGCCAAAAAGTATCCTTGGAGACTAGTGAAACCAAGAGATATTTCCTTCGCCCAGGTCCCGTCGCTTCCGTCAGGCGGATAGGGCGTCGTATAAAAAAGGCGTCTGGAGCGACCAATTTTATTTGGCCGATATCATTCTCCATTTTCAGATTTGCCCTTCGGACGCTTGTTTTACCGTTAGCCGGGGCAAGCTGGAAAATTCGAAATTTTCGAAAAACGGCGGGAGATTGTCCGGATTTGACAATTTAAGGGGTTACATCCAACCTGAAGGCCGCGATCGCCTTCCGATGGTTTAGTAGGCGTGTGTTCTTAAGTTAATTGATAATATTGATTTTTTTATGTATGATAACGAAAAAATCGCGGGGGCGGCGATCGTTTGGTCTTTACTAAGGACCGCCCGCTCTGCTCCCTTGCGAACTCTCCAATCTTGAACGTGACGAAATAATTCGATTTTTTGTGATCCACAACCGCGGCCCAACACGTTTCAGGCAGTGCGGGCCGCCATTCGGGAAACGGCCGGACGTCGGTCCCGCGCTGTCGAAAACCGAGGCCGCGCGTCCGGACCCGTTACGGCGCCAAGCAGGAGATCAGGCGACCATGGACAACCGATTCTTCGAGCGCCCCATTCTCAACTCCCCCTACGAGTATCCGACGCGTCACTGGGAACTTGACGAACAGGGTCAACCGACTCAAAAGATTATTGAAAGCCGCCGCATCGCGGAATTCATCACGCCGATCCCCAAGCCCCGGAAACAGAAAAGCGCTTCCGACCAGCAAAACATGGTCTTTGATGAAGGCAAGGGACTTTCCACCAAGGAACAGCAATATGACGCCACGTCCGTCATCAATGCACTTCGCCGTCAGGTGGACCAGTGGCGAAGAATCCCCAATCCGAGCGACTGGGGCGTCACCCCGGAAACAGCCCGGTTGCTTCAACACTGGCGGCATCATCGATTCAACAACATCCGGCCGTTTTTCTGTCAGGTGGAGGCCGTGGAGACCGCCATCTGGCTGATCGAGGTTGCTCCCAAGATAGGGAAGGCCGGCAAGGACTTCCTTGCGCACCTGGCCGACGCCAACAAGGACGCCAACCCGGAACTCCCGCGTCTCGCCCTGAAACTGGCCACCGGTGCGGGTAAAACCACGGTCATGGCGATGTTGATCGCCTGGCAGACCATCAATTCCGTCCGGCGTCCGAATAGCAAAAAATTCACGCGCGGTTTTTTGGTCGTCACCCCCGGTATTACCATCCGGGACCGTCTTCGCGTGCTCCAGCCCAATGATCCGGACAGTTACTACCAGAGCCGGGAACTCATCCCCAACGACATGCTGGGCGACCTCGAACGGGCCAAAATCGTCATCACCAACTACCACGCCTTCAAACCACGCGAGCGTCTGGATTTGTCCAAGGGCGGGCGGTCCCTGCTCCAGGGCCGGGGAGGACCCTTGAATACCCTGGAGTCCGAGGGACAGATGATCCAGCGGGTCATGCCCGACCTGATGGGCCTCAAGAATATCATGGCCATCAATGACGAGGCCCACCATTGCTACCGGGAAAAACCATCTGAAGGCGGCGCGGGCGAACTTAAGGGCGACGAAAAAACGGAAGCCGAGAAAAACAACGAAGCGGCCCGTCTGTGGATTTCCGGGCTCGAAGCCGTCAACCGCAAAATAGGCCTCACCCAGGTGCTGGACCTTTCGGCCACGCCGTTCTTCCTCAGGGGGTCCGGGTACGCGGAAGGCGCCTTGTTTCCCTGGGCCATGAGCGACTTTTCCTTGATGGACGCCATTGAATGCGGGATCGTCAAACTGCCTCGCGTGCCGGTGGCCGATAATATTCCCGGCGCGGATATGCCGAAGTTTCGGAACCTCTGGGAGCATATCCGAAATAAGATGCCCAAGAAAGGGCGGGGCAAGGCCAAGAATCTCGACCCGCTCAAGCTGCCCACGATTCTCCTAACCGCCCTGGACGCTCTATACGGGCATTACGAGAAGACCTTCAATCCATGGCGGGAAGCCGGCATCCACGTTCCGCCCTGTTTCATTATCGTTTGCAACAACACGTCCACCTCGAAGCTGGTCTATGACTATATTTCGGGTTTTCACCGAAAAAACGAAGACGGCTCCACCACGCTGGAAAACGGTCGGTTGGCCTTGTTCCGCAATTTCGACGAACACGGCGACCAACTGGCCCGACCCAACACGCTCCTCATCGACAGCGAGCAACTGGAATCCGGCGACGCCCTGGATAAAAACTTCCGGGACATGGCTTCCGACGAAATCGAGCGTTTCCGCCGGGAAATCATTGAACGGACGGGCGACCTCCGGCAAGCCGAGAACATTTCCGACCAGGAACTACTCCGCGAAGTCATGAACACGGTCGGCAAGGAAGGACGCCTCGGGGAATCCATCCGTTGCGTGGTGTCGGTGTCCATGCTCAGCGAAGGCTGGGACGCCAACACGGTCACCCATGTCCTGGGCGTGCGGGCTTTCGGCACGCAGCTTCTGTGCGAACAGGTCATCGGCCGGGCCCTACGTCGCCAATCCTACGACCTGAACGAAGAAGGCCTGTTTAACGTGGAATACGCCGATGTGCTGGGCATTCCCTTTGATTTCACCGCCAAGCCGGTGGTCGCCCCGCCCCAGGCGCCCCGCGAGACCATTCAAGTCCAGGCCGTTCGCCCCGAGCGGGATGAACTCGAAATTCGGTTCCCGCGCGTCCTGGGTTACCGGGTGGAACTGCCCGAGGAACGGCTTTCCGCCCAGTTTAATGAGGACTCCATCCTGGAGTTGACGCCGGACCTGGTTGGCCCTTCCATTACCAGGAACTCCGGAATCATCGGCGAGGGCGTGGACCTGGACTTGAAACACCTCGACGACATGCGGCGGTCCACGCTGCTTTTCCACGTGGCCAAGCGCCTCCTTTACACCAAATGGCGCGATCCCGGAGACGACCCCAAGCTTCACCTGTTCGGCCAGCTCAAGCGGATCACCAAGCAATGGCTTGATAACTGCCTGGTTTGCAAGGGCGACGCCTATCCCGCGCAATTGATGTATCAGGAATTGGCGGACATGGCCTGCGAGCGCATCACCGCCGGGATTACCCGAACCCTGGTCGGCCAACGGCCCATCAAGGCGGTGCTGGACCCGTACAACCCGGTCGGGTCCACCCTTTACGTAAATTTCAATACGTCCAAGAAAGACCGCTGGGAAACCGACTCGCGGCGCTGCCACGTCAACTGGGTGATCCTGGACAGCGACTGGGAAGCCGAATTTTGCCGGGTGGCCGAGGCCCATCCCCAGGTCCAGGCGTACGTCAAGAATCATGGCCTGGGTCTGGACGTCCCGTACCGGTACGGCTCGGAAACGCGCCTGTACCGGCCCGATTTCATCGTCCTGGTCGATGACGGCCGGGAGGACCCGCTCCACCTGATCGTCGAGATCAAGGGGTACCGCCGGGAAGACGCCAAGGAAAAGAAAGCCGCCATGGAGACCTACTGGGTTCCAGGAGTGAACAACCACGGCCGGTACGGCCGCTGGGCTTTTACCGAATTCACCGACGTGTACCAGATGCAGGCCGATTTTGCCGCCAAGGTGGAAGCGGAGTTCAATAAGATGATCAGGGAAGTTGTCACAGGCCAGGGGTGACCGGGGCGGTGCGGCCGTTGTTTCAAATATTTTTCCTGGCCCGGGGAAAAAGGTTGACAGAATGGACCTGAATGATCATTATGCTGGTATAGGCTATGGATTGCGGCCGGTTAAAAAGCTAATCCGTCACGCCGGTAGGCCGGCATCCAATACGACCCTCTTCCCCTTTCGGGGGGCAGAGGGTCTTTTTTTGGGGGCTTCATGAAAAAAGTGGCCGTTCTTTTGGACGGGGGACATGTGCTGCACGAACTCCACGGGCGGCTTGGATTCCGCCAGCCCACGGTTGACGAAATGGAGCAATTCGCCCATAAGTGCTACGATCCTCAAAAAGAAGACCTGTTTAGGATCTATTACTACGACTGCCCGCCATTTGATGGAAAGGCCAAAAATCCGGCCACGGGTGTATACCAGGACTTTTCCACCCAACCGGAATTTGCCGCCCGGAGTCGATTCTATACCCTATTGGCCACCAGGGATGCTTTTGCCTTTCGAGCCGGAAACCTTAAATGCCAGGGGTTCTCAGTCCGTCCTCGGGCCGTATCCGCCTATTTTCAAAGCGGCCGGGCCATAATCCCTGAGGACCTCAGGCCAAACCTCCGTCAAAAGGGCGTGGATATCAAGATCGGCCTGGATATCTCCTGGTTGTCCTCCAAAAAAATCGTTGATCGGATTATCTTGTGCACGGACGATTCGGACTTCATTCCGGCCATGAAATTCGCCCGCCGGGAAGGGGTTCAGGTCGTAATTGCTACCATTAAGCCATATCTTCGAGCCGAAATGAAAGAACACTGCGACGAACATCGTATCGTTGCTTATCCCTGAATGATGATAGGCAATGGGGTTGCAAAGGGGCCAAGGGGATCACCTGGCCACCGCACCACAGGGCGTTACAGGCAAAGGAACAGGCATGGCCAAGAATCAGACCAGGAAATCCGTGGAAACGCTGAAGCACGCCGACGCTTCGCGCAAGAACATCCCCACCGCCGAATACCAGTCGGTCATGGGCCAGGATGAAAAGGCTCCTGTCGCCGTCTCCTACCAGCGTGGCGCCTCCGGGCTGGAGGAGGAAAAGGAACGCCGCAACCGGGACCTCGATCCCCAACTCGTCTGGCGCGGCAAGGACGAAAAGGACTGGTCCGACCTGGTAGTGCAGGCCCCGCCCCTGTACATCCAGGAAAAGGTCCATCCCAAGGTGTTGATCGACGATCTGATGAGAAGTGGCGAGAGGCTTGCGGTAAGCGCCCGGAAGGAACCTCCCCAGGCCCAGCTTAACCTGTTCGCCGACTTCAACGGCCTGCCCAGCGAAAGCGCCAAGACCGAGTTCTACCAGCACGACGCCAACTGGTCCAACCGCATGATCCTGGGCGACAGCCTCCAGGTCATGGCCTCCCTGGCCGAAAGGGAAGGCCTCCGGGGCAAGGTCCAGTGCATCTACCTCGACCCGCCCTACGGCATCAAGTTCAACTCGAACTTTCAATGGTCCACCACCAGCCGGGACGTCAAGGACGGCAACGTGGACCATATCACCCGTGAACCCGAGCAGGTCAAGGCCTTTCGAGACACCTGGCGGGACGGCATTCATTCGTACCTGACCTATCTGCGGGACCGATTGACCGTGGCCAGGGATTTGCTCACGGATTCCGGATCGATTTTCGTGCAGATCGGCGATGAAAATGTTCATCGCATTCGATCTTTACTCGATGAAATTTTTGGTGCCTCGAATTCATTATCAGAAATAATTGTCTGGAAAACAAGTTCTCAAACATCCGTAGTGTTGCCTTCAACTTGTAATTTCATATTATGGTACGCGAAAAACTCTGAACAAGTCAAGTATCGCAGCCAATACATAATAAAGGATGTACTAGATCCGTCTACAGCAAGTGGGGAATATAAACTATTTTGGCAGGGGTGGGGTAACTTTCTAACAGAAAAACAGGCGCAACTGAGCGAATTAATAAACCTTCCCCGTTTTCGTCCTTCACCCACAACAAGTCAATCAGGTGGGGAAACAACAAAATTTTCATTTTTGTATAACAGGATAGAATACACACCAGGAAATGGCGGTTGGAAAACTAATCAAACAGGTTTTAGAAGGTTAGCAAAATCAGATCGTCTTTTGCCAAGAAAAAAAAGTATCTCGTATGTCCGATTCCTCCAAGATTTCCCTGTTGTGCCTGTTGCTGATCTTTGGACAGATGTTCGTTGGGGATTTGATGCATCTGAGAAACGTTATGTTGTGGAGACGAATCCACGGGTTATCCAACGCTGCATCCTCATGTCCACCGACCCCGGCGACCTCGTCCTTGACCCCACTTGCGGCTCCGGCACCACGGCGTACGTGGCGGAGCAATGGGGCCGGAGATGGATTACCATCGATACCTCCCGGGTAGCGCTCGCTCTCGCCCGGGCTCGGATCATGGGCGCTCGGTATCCCTACTACCTGTTGGCCGACAGCCATGACGGCCGGATCAAGGAAGGGGAAATTAGTGGGAAGCGGCCAGTGGATAGTGAGTTCGACACAAACCACAAATCACCAGCCACTAACCACCAACCACCTTCCCTCCGCCAGGGCTTCGTGTACGAGCGCGTGCCGCACATCACCCTCAAATCCATCGCCAATAACGCCGAAATCGACGTGATCTGGGAAAAATACCAGGAGAAACTGGAACCTCTGCGGGTGGCTTTGGACAAGGCGCTGGGCAAGAAGTGGGAGGAATGGGAAATCCCGCGAGACGCCGGGGACAAATGGTCCGCCGAAGCCAAGAAAGCCCATGCCGAATGGTGGAACCTGCGCATCGCCCGGCAAAAGGAGGTCGACGCCTCCATCGCGGCCAAGGCCGACTTCGAATACCTGTATGACAAGCCGTACGAGGACAAAAAGAAGGTCCGGGTGGCCGGGCCGTTCACCGTGGAAAGCCTGTCCCCGCACCGGGTTTTGACCGTGGATGAGGATGACGGGCTGATCGACGGCATGGCCGAAGACAGGCCCGGATATGGAGAAGCCTACGATTTCGCCCAAATGATCCTGGAAAACCTCAAGAC
>JAZDGM010000123.1:0-35520 GCA_043806915.1 Pseudomonadota bacterium
CCAAGCAATTCCAAACGCCCCGGACTTCTTCGGGCGGGCATGGACGCCCGCCCTTTCCGCCCTCGAAACAGGACGTTTCGGGGCGTGAAACCGCCGCCAGGCGGGTTCTCCGGAAAAAGAGCCGGGGGTTGTCAGGGGCGCTGGCTCCGGCGCGCCCCTGACCCTGGGACGGGAAGGAGTCTCTCGAAGCCCAACGTTAGGCGCGCGGGGGGCGGAGCAGCCCCGCCGCAAGGCGCCGGCCAGCGTCTCCAATTTACCGTGGTCGGGCCCGCAAAACAGTAAAAGATGGTGCGCGTTGCGCACCCTACTTACTGCCCTCTTCCGCGCGACCGGGATTGCGGCCGGATATAAAAATGGGGGTCGGCAAATAACTTGCCAAGAGGGCGCCCACGGGGAGGCGCCCCTACGTTGGACCGTCGGCGGTGGTTGTATAAGGCTTGTAGGGGCAGGTCCCAGTGCCTGCCCTCTTCCGCTTGCCAAGAGGGCGCCCACGGGGAGGCGCCCCTACGTTGGGCCGTCGGCGGTGGTTGTTTAAGGCTTGTCGGGGCGGGTCCCCGCGCCTGCCCTCTTCCGCTTGCCAAGAGGGCGCCCACGGGGAGGCGCCCCTACGTTGGGCCGTCGGCGGTGGTTGTTTAAGGCTTGTAGGGGCGGGTTCAGGGCCGCGGCCTTATTGAAAAAGATGATCCGGCCTTCCGCCTCGGTCACGGTCACGGGCGTGGGCAAGGCGTCCAGGACCGCCGCCAGGGCTTGGGGCGTGTAAAACGTTTTTTTTTACTCGGCCATGTCGTCTCCCTAGAAATCAAATAATTTTCCCTGCCCGCCTGCGCGGGCGGATTGGTCGTCGTTTTCCAGCCGACCGTCTCCCCGGATATGGACCAGGTCGAAACCCTTTGGCCGGAGGGCCGGGCCCAGCAGCGCGGTCCGGTGGCAGCGCCGCGGGTCTTCTTCCGCGCACATGACGGCTGTGTTTTTTTGCCCGGCCGCGTTGACCAGAATACCCAGGCCCTTTTGGAAGGACGGCAGATTTCGGACCTTGTGATAATCCACCCGGCCCGAGCCGTCGAGCAGTTCCGGCTCACTCCTCAAGCCGCCCAATTCCCGCCCCAGAAACAGGTATTCGATTCCCTGTCCGGAACAATTTTTTGCCAGGTCGGCCTTGGAAAACCAGGGCGCGAGGCGGGAATAGGGCCGGGACCTGACGTCGACCAGGACCTCGACCCTGTTGGCGTGGAGCAAATCGAGGAAAAATTCCGGGGAATGGTTGGAATGTCCGATGCTTAATATTATTCGCGACCCGGCGGACAACCCTAGACCACTTCCAGCCTTCCGGCCGGGCAGGCCAAGACTTCCCCGATGACGGCGGTCAGGGGCGCGTCCAGGGACCGGAGCAGGGCGCACAGGTCCTCGACCCGGTCCGGGGGGACGGCCAGGAGGAGCCCGCCGGAAGTCTGGGCGTCGGCTAGCAGGCTCAGCGCCTCGGGCTTCACCCCGGGCGAGACGGTTACCGACTTGGAACAGAAATTCTGGTTGGTCCAGGTCCCGGCCGGAACCAGGCCCATGGCCGCGTACTCCAGGGCGCCGGGCAGGGCCGGAACCTTGGCGCTGTCGATTTTCAGGCAGACGCGGCCGGCCCGGGCCATTTCCCCGCCGTGGCCCAGCAAGCCGAACCCGGTGACGTCCGTGCCGCCGGTGACCCCGAACGCGGCCGCGTTTTCCCCGCCGGCCTTGTTTAGCGTGACCATGTTGCGGATCATGGCTTGCAGGCTTTCGGGGGAAGCCAGTCCGGCCTTTATGGCCGTGGCGATGACGCCGGTCCCGAGGGGCTTGGTCAGAATCAGGACCTGGCCGGGCTTGGCCCCGGCGTTGGTAATGATCTTGTCCGGGTGCACCAGGCCCGTGACCGAAAGCCCGTATTTCAGTTCCAGGTCGTCCACGCTGTGGCCGCCCACCAGGGCCGCCCCGGCCTCGTGGACCTTTTCGAACCCGCCCTTCAGTATTTCCAGGGCTGTTTCCCGGGGCATCTTGTCCTTGGGAAAGCAGAGGATATTCATGGCGGTCAGGGGCCGGCCGCCCATGGCGTACACGTCGGACAAGGCGTTGGCCGCGGCGACCAGGCCGAAAGTGAACGGGTCGTCCACGATGGGAGTGAAGAAATCCAGGGTCTGAATCAGGGCCGTGTCGGCCGACAGACGAAATACCCCGGCGTCGTCGGCCAAGTCGTAGCCGACCAGAAGATCGGGGTGGGTCTCCCTAGGCAGGAGGTCCACCAATGCGCCTAGGTCGCCCGGACCCAGCTTGGACGCTCAGCCGGAGGCGCGGACGGTTGTGGTCAGTCTGATTTCCTCGGTCATTGGAATTCCCTATAGGTTGCGGGGTATCTGTTCGTCGCGCCGCAAAAATTCGATAAAGGCGTTGCAAACCGGAGACTTGGTTTTGCGGCGATTGTAAACTAAATAGAACCGGCGGCTAAGGTCCAGCCCTTCCACGGGGATGTTGGTCAAGAGGCCGTATTTCAGTTCGTCGGCGATGGCCACCCGGCTCAGGATGGACACGCCCAAGCCGGCCTTGACCGCCTGCCGGACCGCCTCGGTCCCGCCCATTTCCGCGACTAATTCCAGATCGACCAGGTTAACTCCATGGGATTCCAGGGCCGCCAGCATGGCGAGCCTGGTCCCGGAACCGGGTTCGCGGATGATAAAGGGTTCCTTGGTCAATTCCGCCACGGTTATCGGGGCCCCGGAAGCGGCCCAGGGATGTTCGGATGGCACGGCCACGATCATCTGGTCTTCCATGATCGGCTCGAAGTGCAGATTCTCCGATTCGGTCTTGGCCCCGACCACGCCCAGTTCGATATCGCCCTCGCCGACCTGCCGGGTGATTTCCTGGGTGTCCCCCAGGACCAGGGTCAGGTAGGTTTCCTTGAAGTTGCGCCGGAACCGGCCCATGACTCCGGGCAGCACGTACGCTCCCGGAATGGTGCTCCCGCCCAATCGCAGCGGGCCGCCGATCCGCCCCTGGAAGCGTTCCAGGGCGAACCCGGCTTCTTCCTTTAAATCCAGTATCTTGACGGCATATCCGAACAGAACCTCGGCCGCGCTGGTGGGCTGGACCTGGCGGCGATGCCGGTCGAAGAGCCGCAGGCCGAGCTGCTGTTCCAAGGTCTTGATATGCCCGCTGATGGTGGGCTGGGTCAGGTTCAATTCCTGGCCGGTCTTGGAAAAACTCCGCGTTTCCATGAGCTTGCAAAAAACTTCTAGTCGCCTGATGTCCATGCCCACCCCCATCGGATTCGGTTATAGACGTTACCAATGCCATAATAGAGCCGGGGCCGATATTATGTCAAGGCCGGACGGTCAAGGCGCCGCGGGAAGCGGGGAAAGGAATGCCCACGGTGGGCGCGGCTAAGTCTGGGTGTCGGAATAAAATTTCGTGAATTAGTACAAATTCTTGGCGTCCAGATTTTCGGAAACGCCGCGGGCCATATAAATTAAGGATGCCCCTTTAATTCATCAGCCGCGCTTCTTGCTTTTTTTTTTCAAAAATATATAACAATACACCAATTAGTCGGGGTAGTCGCGGTTGTTGGCCTTGTGGTCGCCCCCCCATTTCGACCCAAGCGGTTTTTGTTGCTCCTTCAAGTTCCGTGAGGAGGCGTTAATGGCGGAACACGGTTTTTTAAACGATGAATGGACCCTGGAAGACGACCTGGGCCACGCCGAGCATGTCAGGCGCCTCGGTGAAATGGTGCGGACCTGCCAAACGCCCTACGTCATCGGCGTCCATGGCGACTGGGGGGTGGGAAAGACCAGCTTTCTCCGCAAGCTCCATTTGTTCATTTCCGGAAAGGACTGTGATTACAACAAGGCGGCTGAAATAAGGACAGGCCTTTGGGACGATGCCTCTTGTAATAGTAACCCTATTGAGAGCGTGTGGTTCGAAGCTTGGCGATATCAGTACGAAGCCAACCCGGTGGCGGCCTTGCTGGATGAAATTCGTTTCCATTTCACCTGGACGGGAAAACTTACCGGTAAAGCGGCGAAGCTGACTTATTCCGCCCTGATGTCCGTCGGCGAGCTCACCAAAAAGATTGGAATTAGTCCGCGGGATATTGTTTCAGCCGGGGAAAAATGGGAGCACGACCACCTGCTCGGCCCGGTGCCTTCAAAGCTCTATCGGGAACTTTTAGACGACGCCGTGAAAAAACTTCTCGATGGCCGCAAAAAAAAACGTCTGGTCATTTTCGTGGACGACCTGGACCGCTGTCGGGCCGACGTGGCTTTCAGCTTTCTGGAAGCCATCAAGGTATACCTGTCGCTAACCAATTGCGTCTTTGTCCTGGCCCTGGATGTGAGAAATGTTCGCCGGGCCGTGGCCAAGGAATTGACAAATCGTGGCTTGATTCCCGATGAGGAAAAGATCAAACCGGACCTGCACGCGGCGGCATACCTGGGCAAGCTGTTTCAATCCGTGTATTATCTTCCGGCCCTGACCGATCCCGCCGGGTATTTCGGCAAGTTGGTCAAAAAATATGTAGCCGAACAAAACGATTCACGATGGGAGGAATTAGTCCGGGAACATAAGTTATTGCCGCCTAATCCTCGGAAGATTAAGTTTTTCGTCAACGGATTGTCTCTTTTTTTAACTCAACTTGAGCCGGTTTTGGGAAAGGCCAATAGGACATTGGACCACCATCTCGTCCTGATTCTGACATATTTAAAGCTAATGGCCAATGATTTATATCGAATTCTCGAGAGCGATCAAACATACTGGGCGTTACTTGTGGAATTCTGTCGCAACCCACGACGCGAGAAATTACATTCGAGCCTGGAAAACATCCCCACTCTCGAGGTTGTTACATCTCCCGACGGAGAAGTGGATTTCAAATATGGACCGTCCTATATCGACCCAGCCAACGAAGGGCTTTTTCGCGCCGCAAGTTTGATCAGGGAATGGCAGGGCGGCAGGGAGTTGAGCGACCTTGAATGGTCCATTTATTTCTTGCGAGGTGGCAATGCAGCCTGAATCCATGTATTCCGGACCACCGACCCGTAGACCTGACAGGTCCAGATTTATCAATCCGTTCAACCACGAGGGGTGGCTTCGGTATTTCGCGGCCCTGCGTTCGAGGTTCATGTATGTCAATTTTCTGGGGCTGCCTGTCCTGAAAGACCTGGGGGACGTCCCCTTGGAACGGTTGTATGTACCTCTTTATATCGGCCCGAATTATGGCGGCGCCGCCGATGTGGGTTCGTTGAAGAAATACACGGTCCAGGAGGTTTTGACCAGGGACGGCCGCGTGGTCGTGCTGGGCGACCCCGGCGCCGGTAAGTCCACCTTGGTCAGCCACCTCGTCTTGTCTCTCATCACCAGGCAAAAAAACGCCGTCGCCGATGAAATGGGCGCCATGATCCCGGCGCCTTTTATCCTGCGGGATTTTTCCATTTCCAAGGGAATAACTTTTTCCGGGCTGCTCGAACAGTTTTTCAACCAACCTTTTTGGCCTTCGGAACTGCCCCGGACGGATTTTGAAAGCGCGGCCGAGGCTGGGCAGATACTCTTTTTGCTCGACGGGCTAGATGAAATCGGCGCCGTGGACCGCCGGCAAGCCCTAAGGCGGGCGATTATCGATGAAGGAATGGGTAAATATCCCCAATGCCCTTGGTTGCTGACCAGTCGCATTGCGGGCCATGAAGATGTTCCCTTTGATCGGGAAAACAGCTCGCCAATTTTCAAGGATGAAACAACGCCCGGTTCCCAACCGTCTGGAGCGCGGGTCGAAACGGTCGTTTCTCCTGGAGTGGCCCGATACTTTTTGTTACCCTTCGGAGATGATCAGATAAAAGTATTTTTGCGAAAATGGTACAGCCTTCGTTTTCAGGACGAAACCCGTAGAAAGGAAATGGTCGCCTCCCTGTTGCGGGCCATGGAAAACACACCCAGCATTAAACGCTTGGCCCACACCCCCAACCTACTCACACTGATGGCCCTGGTCCAGGGCGTTTACGCCAAGCTCCCTTCCGGCCGGGCCTTGCTTTACGACAAGATCACTGAAGCCTATCTGGAATCGATCGATCAGGTCCGCGGATTGCGCGAAACCCAAATTCCCTTGTCCAAGCAACGGCTGTGGCTGGCCGGTTTGGGGTACGGAATGCAGGAAGATCGCGGCGAGGAAGGGTCCGATGCTTCCGAGATTCTTATTCCCAAGGAGGTGGTGACGGCCCAGATGAGGGGAGTGCTGGGGGCCAACCATGACCTGGAAAAGGAACTCTCTTACATCGCCCGCCGCTCCGGGCTTTTAATTCCCAAAAAGCCCGGGTTCTTCAGCTTCGTGCATTTGTCGTTTCAGGAATATTTCGCCGCCCTTAACCTTTATGAACGTCTGATCGGCTTTAATGGCCGGGAACAGGCCCTTGAGGAATTACGCGGCATCCCGGGGAAAAGCGCCTGGCGGGAAACCCTGGTTTTTTTATTTGAAAAGTTGGAGCAGCACCCCGGGGCCTCGGACTGGTTGTTCGAAAATTTATTTTTCGAGGGAGGCGAGTGGAGGACGAGTTCGCCTTTGTTATTGACGGAACTCATGGGCGACCTTCAATCCGGTCTCTCCAGGGAGAATAGGGTCAAGATCGCCGAAAAATTGATCCGCAGCCAAGAGACTAGTTATTTTAGCGAGTTGACTGATAAAATTAATTCTCTGCCCGAGGAAACCTGGAATGAAATTTTTTATCCAACAATTCTTTCATTTTTCAGCAATGCCAGAAATGAGGACAAGGTGTTGTCTTCTCAAATTTTGGTGTTTTTTCAACGTCTTAACGACTTGACTTGGGATAAGTTGGAAAATGAATTGTCATGCCAATTATTGGCAAAATTACCTGCAACTTCTCTGGTTTATCTTCAGCCTTTGACCTTGGCAAGCCGTACTTTTATTTTCACGGAATTAGTTAGACGGATGCCCATATCTCATTGGTTTAATTCATTCCATGAAATTAACCCAATAAAGTTGTTTGATTTCAATTCTGACGTGGAGAGTGGAAATAAGCGTGAGTTGTTCCTCTGGTCTTGTGTAAATTTATCATGGCTTCGTGACGCCTTATCGTGGAAAATTATTGTGAGTCGAATTAATAACTTTGATCAGTCTACGCTTATCAATCTGGGGCATACTGCTGTTCAAGCTGTGGATCAGGCTCTCTATATGGATATCTATACTGCATTTTACAAGGCTCTTCTACTGCAAGATATCTCTGCTAATAAATTTCTTTCCTGGGTTCTGACTCTGGATCAAGCTATGACTCATGCTATGGGCTGGGTCAGAAACCCAACTAGGGCTAGGGCGTTCTACCAGTCTCCGAAACGGGCACTATACCGACATATGGCTGGTGATCTTGGTTTTTACCTTAATAAGCTTAAACTGTATTTAAATGACGATGAAATATTTTACTCAGAAAAAGTTGTTGCCAATCCAGGATTGAAAGCGTTGCTGCTTATATTCAAAGGTCGCGATAACATCACTGTTTCCCTCCCCACCTCGCTTCCGAGTGAGTTTAACCACATTTTAACTATTCTTGATTATTTAATTGACATCATACTGGGGCGTAGGGAGTTCAGGGGAACCATCCCGATAAAGACGGATATTGACGTTTTATTTGATCATCAGTGGTGTTCCGAACACCTCCCATTTTTGGAAAAAAGTGAACCATCAGAGGCGCTGGAATTATTAGGATTGTCTTGTGGAAAGTTACCAGGTTCGCCGTCTCTGGATGACCTTGATGGTGTGGGTAATATAACCGAGATACTATCCATTCTACCAAGTCAATTTGCAGTGAAAGTTGATCAGCTCGAAGCTGATTTGAAAAAAGAGAATAATTAATTGAAACTTTGATTTGCAAAATATTCCAAATGTTACACTCGTCCAGCTTGTCCTTCCGTTTTTTTCTAACAAAACCCTTCCCATTCCTCGGTCAAATGGTGTATCAGTAACAGCCAGTGTTGCTTACTAACCTTGATTGTCCGGGGAGAATGACATGACCTACACCACTATTTTGCTGGACAGGCCCGAGGACGGCCTCGGCCTGATCACCCTGAACCGGCCGGACCGGCTGAACGCCTGGACCCCGACCATGATGGCCGAGCTGATCGACGCGGTCGGCTTGCTCGATAACGACGACGACGTGCGGGCCGTGGTCGTCACCGGCGCGGGCCGGGCCTTTTGCGCCGGAGCGGACCTGAGCCCCGAGGATTGGGACAAGCGGACGAGCCAGGCCGTTTCCGACGACGATATTCCCCGGGACACGGCCGGGCGTTTCACCCTGGCCGTGTACGAGATGAAAAAGCCGATTATCGCCGCCATCAACGGGCACGCCACCGGCGTGGGCATCACCATGACCCTGCCCATGGACGTGCGCGTGGCCGCGGACACGTCCAAGATCGGCTTCGTCTTCAACCGCCGGGGCATGGTCCCGGAAGGTTGCTCCACCTGGTTTCTACCCCGCATCGTGGGCGTCAGCCTGGCGGCCGAACTGATGCTCTCGGGTAGGATAATTTCCGGCAAGGACGCCCTGGATTATGGCCTGGTCAGCCGGATCGCCCCGGCGGATCAGGTTTTGGCCGCGGCCCTGGGGATCGCGCGGGAGATTCGGGACAACACCTCCGCCCTGTCCGCGGCCTTCGCCCGGCGCATGATCTGGGACATGCTGGGGGCGAGCCACCCCATGGAAGCCCACCGGGTGGAATCCCAAAGCTTGCATTTCATGTTCCAGTCCCAGGACCTGGTGGAAGGGGTCTTTTCCTTTCTGGAAAAACGCCCGCCCCGGTTTCCCCTGAAGCCCAACCGGGACCTGCCGGGCTTTTTCCCGTGGAAGACTTCCCCGCCGTTCAAGGAATAACGGAAGAAGATGTTGGGTTTCGCCTTCGGTTCAGTCCAACATCTTCCATTTCCATGGCGCCATCAGCCCAGGCGGGAACGCTCCTCGTCCCTGATTTCCCGCCGGAGCAATTTCCCGACCTTGGACTTGGGCAGCATGTCGCGGAATTCCACGTATTGCGGGATTTTGTAATGGGCCAGGCGCTTGCGGCAATGGTTGATCAGGTCGTACCCGGTCACGCCCTTGACGTCCTTTTTCAAGACCACGAAGGCCTTGATGCGCTCCCCCACCTTGGGGTCCGGAATACCGACCACGCAGGACGCGATGACGGCCGGGTGGTCTTGCAGCACGCTTTCGATTTCCGAGGCGGACACCCGGTACCCCTTGTGCTTGATCGTGTCCACGGTGCGGTCCACGAAATAGAGGAATCCCTGCTCGTCGATGCGCACCACGTCCGCGGTGCGGTAATAGAGCTTGCCGTCCAGGGTGGTGAAGGCCTTTTCGGTTTCCTCGGGCTTGTTCAGGTACGAACAGACCATGGGGTCGGAATGGACCAATAACTCCCCGGGATCGCCCATCTTGGCGTCCTTCATGGTAAAGGGGTCCATGATGCGGATGCACTTGCTCCGGAGCACCAGCCCCATGCTCCCCGGCGGGACTTCCCGTTCCGGCGGGGTCATGGACACGCCGCCCGTGGTTTCGCTGGCGCCGTAACCGATGTAGATGGGCCGGCCGAACTTTTTCTTCCAGTTCTCGGCCACGTCGGACGGCAGGACGTCGCCGCCGCAAAAGCAGTAGACCAGGGACCCCAGGTCGTACTGGTCCAGCCGGTCGTGTTCCAGGATCATGCGGAACAGGGTCGGGACCCCGATCAGGGTCTTGGCCCGGGTCCGCTCCACCGCTTCCATCATGGCGTCCACGTTGACCTTGGGTTGCAGGACCATGGTCCCGCCATGGAGCAGGATGCTGCCCAGGAAGGTGGTCTGGCCCAGGATGTGAAAGAGCGGGGCCGACCCGAGGATGATGTTTTCTTCCAGGGGAAAGAGGGCCCCGGATATGGAAATCTGTTCCTGGGCGCAGGACAGGACCAGGCGGTGGGTGATGGGCACGCCCTTGGGATGCTTGGTTGTGCCTCCGGTATAGATCAATTCCGCGAGACTGTCCGGGTCGGTCTTGACCGGGCGGCGGGTGTCGGGCGCCTCGGCCAGGAAGCGGGGCAGTCGGAAGGTGTCTTCCCGCTGGGCCACCTTGCCCTTGGGCACCCGGTCGAAGAGCCAGCCGAAGAGCCGTTTGTAGCCGGGCAAAAGGTCCGCCATATTCACGGCGATGATGTGCTTGATCTTGGTGTTGTCCTTGACCCGGGTCACGTACCCGTAGTTGCGGTCCGTGCAGACCACGGCCGCGGCCTCGACGTCGTTGGCCACGTATTCCAGGTCGAAGGGCGTGTAAATGGGCGTGATGGGCGCCGCGGTCCCGCCGATCTTCAAGACCCCCAGCCAGGCGATGAGCCAGTGGATGGAGTTGGGCAGGTAAATGACCACCTTGCTCCCCTGGGTCAGCCCCAGTTTTTCCAGCCCGGCGGCGAAGCGGTCGGACAGCCGGCTCAGGTCGGCGTAGGTGAAGTTCGTCCCCAGGTATTCCACCGCCGTTTTATTGGGAAAGCGGGCCGCCGTCCGTTCATAGGCTTCGGGGATGCTCATTGTTTTGATGTCGTATTCCATGGTTCTTCCCTCTACACCCCGAAATAGGCGGATTTGATCTCCGGGTTTTCCATCAGCTCCGGCCCCGGACCCGCCAGGGTGAGCATGCCGTTTTCTATGACGTAGGCGAAATCCAGCATGGGCAGGAGCGGTCGGGCGAACTGTTCCGCGATGACCATGGTGGCGCCCGTGTGCTTCCGGACGTCCTTGATGGCCGTGACCAGTTGGGTCTGCATGGCCGGGCTGAGCCCCAGGAGCGGTTCGTCCAGGAGCAGGAGCTTGGGACCGACCATCAGGGCCATGCCCAGGGCCAGCATCTGTTGTTCCCCGCCGGACAGGAACCCGGCCTTGCGGCGTTTCCAGCGGGCCAGGTTGGGGAAGAGCCCGAAGGCCAGCTCCATGCCCTTCTTGACCTCGGCCCGGGTCCTTAAGTACCCGGAGATGCGCAGGTTTTCCACCACCGTGCTTTCCGGGAAAATGGGGTGCCGTTCCCGGCAGAGCACCACGCCGTTCTTGGCCCTTTCATGGGGCGGCATCTGGCTGATGTCGCGGCCCTCGAACCAGACCTGGCCGACGATGGTGATCTGTTCCCCGCCCTTGCGCCTTTCCTTTTCCTGGATGTCCAGGATGAGGCCGGCCAGGGTGTTCATCAAGGTCGTCTTGCCCGCGCTGTTGGACCCGATCACTCCCACGATCTGCCCGGCCTGGACCTTCATGGAAAAATCGTTGAGGCCGAGGGCGTTTTCGTAGAAGACCATTAGGTTTTTAACTTCCAGCATCTCTATTCCTCCGACTCGGACCCGAGGTACGCGCTTTTGACGGCGGGGTCTTCCATGACTTCCCGGGGCGGGCCTTCCGCGATTTTTTGTCCGAAGTTGAGGACGATCACCCGGTCGGCCAGCCGGAACAATTCCCGGAGCCGGTGCTCGACCATGACGATGGTCGCCCCGGCGGCCACCAGCTTGGTGATGACCGGGACCAGGCTGGCGACCTCGGCCAGGGACAGCCCGGAAAACAGTTCGTCCAGGACGAAGAGTTCGGCCCGCAGGGCCATGCACTTGGCCAGTTCCAGGCGTTTCAGGTACCCGTGGGGCAGGGACCCGGCGGTCTGGTTGATCACGGGCGAATCCCGCTCGAAGCCGACTTCCTCCAACAGGTCCTTGGAGACCGCGTCCCGGTCGCCGTATTTGCCTCCGGACAGCCTCTTGACCCGGGGGCTTTGCAGGGGAATGACCAGGTTCTTGAAGGCCGTCAGCCCGAAAAAGGGCTTGACCATCTGAAAGGAGCGGGCCACGCCCAGGTCAGCGATCTTGAAGGGCGGCAGTCCGGAAATTATCTGGTCCTTGAACCGGACTTCCCCGGCGTTGGGCTTGACGAAGCCGGTCAGGAGGTTGACCAGGGTGGTCTTGCCCGAGCCGTTGGGTCCGATCACGCCCAGGACTTGGTTTCTTTTTAAGTCAAAGGATACCCCGTCCACGGCCTTGATCCCCCCGAAGGACCGCGACAGCCCGTTGACCGTCAGAATGTTTTCCGAACTCATTGGTCCATCTCCTTCCAGCGCTCGAACTGCGAGTATTTTCTTTGCAGGAAGTGGAAGACGCCTTCCGGCAGGCCCACGGTGAATACCACCAGCAGCACGGCGTAGATGACGGTCCTAAGGCCTCCCAGCCCGCGTAGGAATTCCGAGAGCGGGATGAGGATGAAGGACCCCAGCAGCGGTCCGGCCACGGTGCCCATGCCTCCCACCGCGGCGGCGGCGATGGGCATGATGGAATAATCCAGGGCCAGGACCGGCATGCCCACGAACTGGTAGGCGTGGGTCATGAACGCTCCGGCGAAGGCCGCGACGGCGCCGGATATGAAGATGGCCTGGGCCTTGTAGAAATAGATGTTCAGTCCGGAAGACATGACCGAGCGGTCGTTGTCCTTGATGCCTTTCAGGATCAGCCCGTAATCCGAGGCCATCATGCGGCGGAAGGCGAAAAACACCGCCCCGACCGCGATCATGATCCCCCAGAACTCGATCGCGGGAGAGGGTAGGGGGGCTAGGCCGCTCAGGCCCTCGGTGCCGCCGAAAATCTTGGCCGCCTCGATGATCCGTTCGATCATCAGGGGCAGGATCAGGGTGACCATGGCGAAGTAGATGCCCCGGAGCCGGAGCACCGGCAGCAGGGTGATGGTGCAGATGAGCCCACCGCCCAGGGCGGCCAGGGGCATGGTCAGCCAGGGGCTCAGCCCCAGGTAATGATTCAACGCGCCGGCGATGTACGCGCCCACCCCGAAGAACAGGGCCTGTCCCAGGGAGACCATGCCCGTGGAGGCCAGAATGTCCCAGCTCATGGCCAGGAGGGAAAAGGCCGCCGCCGACACCAGCACCCGCTGCCAGTACACTCCCGAGAAAAAGCCCAGGAAAATCAACAACAGCACGGGCGCGATGCGCGGGACCAGGAGGTAGGTCATTTCCCTCCAGGAAGTCAGGACGAAGACGTCGTCGCTGCGGACCTTGATGCCCCGGTCCAGTCTTTCTCGTCTGCGGCTCATCGATCACCTCCGGGAAGGACGACCGGAAGCTCGTCGCTTGGGGGGTAATGTTTCGTTTTCACTAAATCCGCTCCTCCAACTCTTTCTGTTTTCCAAAAAGCCCGGACGGCTTGAAAACCAGCACGATCAGGATCGCGGCCAGGCTGACGATCATCATCCAGTGCGGTTCGTGGTAAGCCGCGGTTATGATCTGGGCGTATCCGATCAAGAATCCGGCCGCCACCACGCCCACGGTGCTGCCCAGCCCGCCGACGATGCAGACCGCCAGGGCGTTGGTCAGGACGTCGTAGCCTTCGTTGACGGCGATGGTGCCCAGGGGCATGATGGCCAGGGCCGCCAGGGCCGCGTACCCTCCGCCAAAGGCCATGGCCAGGGCGGCGGTGCGGTCGGCGTTGATCCCCAGGGTCAGGGCGGTGCGCTCGTCCTGGGCGATGCCCCTAAAGGCCAGGCCGATCTTGGAATACCGGGTGAAGAACCAGAGAAACCCGGTCATAAGCATCCCCATGGCCACGATAATCAGCCGTTGGGCGTCGACGTAGACGTCGCCGATGGGGACCGAGGCGTCGATCCAAACAGGCAGGGTGTACTCGAAGCCCACGAACCCGAAAAAACGGAACAATTCCAAAATAGCCAGGCCCACGCCGAAGGTGGCGATGACCTCGCTGACCACCAAGCCCCGGACCCGCAGGATTATGAACCGGTAGACCAGGGCCGCCAGCCCGGCGGTGAACAAGACGGTCAGGGGCGCGGCCGCGAGGAAGGGCAGGTGAAGCTTGCTGAGAATCATGAAGGCGGCGAACCCGGACGTCACGTACAGGGCGCCGTAGGCGAAATTCGCCACTCCGCTGATTCCGAAGGTAATGTTGAAACCCAGGGCCGCCACCACCAGGATGGCGCTGTTGATGAAACCGTAGACAAGGGTCATTTCGAACACGTTGTATCCTCCCCGGCCGGCAAGGGCCGCGCCGGCTTGCCAAGCCCGAGGCGCGAACCTTGCTTCGAAAAAATCGTCGTCCGAACCGCGGTCCGGCGCCGCGACCAGCGGGCCGCCGGACAACGGTCTTGGTTGATGGTTACTTGGCGGACTTCATTCCGGCGGGCAGGGCGATGGTCCCCTCGGCCAGGGATTCCGGATAAACGATCATCCGCTCGCCCTTGTCGGTCCACTGGAACAGGGCGGCCAGGGCGGTTTTGGCCGGGTCTTCCCCATACACCACCTGGTGGCCGGGCGAGAAGGTGACGTGGCCGATGGCGGTGTCGGTTTCGATCTTTTCCAGGGCCGCCACAATGGCGTCGCCGTCCAAGCTGCCGGCCTTTTCAATGGCTTCCTTGAGCAGGTAAACCGCCACATACGACGGGGCCACGCCGTGACCGGCCTGGATTTCCTCGCCGTATTTGGCCTTGTACGCATCGTAGAAAGCCTTGGCCGCCGGCAGCTTGGTCGAGGGCAGGCTGCCGATTTCAAAGACGGAGTTGATCATCCCGTCGATTTTGCCGTCAAAGGCCTTCCAACTGTTGGAACCGACCACGGGGGAGACGAAACCGGCCATGACCGCGGGAATTCTCATGCCGCGCCATTGCTTGACCAGGATGCCGCTCTGGGGCATGTCGAAGATCGGCATAATCACCTGGGCGTTGTTCAGCTTGGCCTTGGTCAGGGAAGACGAGTAATCGCTGGCGCCGATGGGGAAGACCGCCTCCCCCACGACCTCCCAGCCCATTTTTTCGAAAATGCCTTTCATGATGCCGGCGGTGGCCCGGGCCCAGGCCACGTCCTGGTTCATGATGAACACCCGGTTGAACCCGAACTGGGCGTTGAGGTGCTTCATCCCGCCGGCCAGGTACCCGACCAGGTACTTGGCGTTGAGGCAGGTCCTGAAGATATATTTGTATTTGGGGTCCTGGGTCACCATTTCCTCCGACTTGGGAGTCATGGCGATGGTGCCGATCATGGGCGTCTTATACTTGGCCAGCATGTCCATGCCGGCGGTAAGGGCCTCGGACCGGAAGGGACCGACCACCAGGGCGGTGGGCTTTTTTTCCAGGATCAACTTTTCCATGCCCAGCAAGGCTTCCGGGACCGGCACGCCCGGGGCCGCGTCCCTGATGTCGAGACCTTCGACCGTGAACTCCATCTTGGTCCCGCCGACGTTGACCCCCCCCTGGCCGTTGATCTCGTCCACGGCCATCTGCACCGCCTTGGCGGCTTCCTTTCCTTCGAGGAAGGTCAGGGAAGTCGGCATGCCGATAACGATTTTATCGGCCCCCTGGGCGTTGACCACCGGAAACATGGCGAAAAAAAACAAGAAAACCGCTACAACCCCAAACACCGTCTTTCTTTGCATAAATGTCCCTCCTTGGCCGTGGGCCTATTTTTCGGCGCAAATCGCCGACAGGGTTCATGACTCTTCCAGGGGAAGAGCGACCCTTTGGTTTCCTGGATATTTGGATGTGCGTTAAGATAAGCAATAATTGTTCCAAAATGATGACGAGTGACTTAGTCCGCTGATATTCATGTCTTTACCGGGTTTTTGAAAACCGGGCCGCTTTCCGGGCCGCGTGGCGTTTGGTTACAATTGTTTTCGCCCGGGTGGGCCGGAGGGGGAATAGGCTCGATTTTATATTTAATAAAAGCCAGTTACAGCGATTGTAACTTTTGGTGACACTGAAGTCGGGACTGTATACTTTGGTTACGGTTTCAGCGGCCGGTTGAAAATGTAAGGAAAATGGCCAAATGAAAATGAGTACGGCTGGTTCCCAAGCTCTAGAGACCGTGAAAGTATTCAAAAATTCGAGAATAACGTCATTGTGATTTCAACTACTTACGTAATAAAAAATGGACAAAATGACAATTATTTCACGGTCTCTCTAGCTTGGGAACCTCATCCAGGGAAGCTCCAGACACCTATATGCTTCAACTTCTTTACAAACAGATCAAGTTTTTACTTGACGGTTTGAGGCGAAGCTTCGCCGGCTTCCTCACTCTAAAGATGTAGCGCCCCGCCCCCGCCCATAATCGCCGGCCAGGGGATAGACCTTGTCCGGCGAGCCTTCAAGCCTGGGTTCAACGAGACGGATCAAATTTCAAACCGACTAATAGCGATACCTTCACCGCCGCGCTAGGACCACGGAATGGAAACGCCGCATTGATTCCCTTATTTGCTTTCCGGATAAAGTGGGGAAGCTAGAGCTTCCTCTTCTTGGGTTCCCAAGCTAGAGCTTGGGAACCAGCGATCCTCGTCTACCCGACTTTAATTACTTGAGTTCCGGCAAGCTTTTAGGCGTGGGCCGGCGCTTCCGTCGGGATGGCGGGAGCGACCCCGCCTCCAAGGGAAGCGACCGGTTTAGAGGAGGGCGGACAATTCCTCGCTTTTGGAAAAAAGTCCGAAGATGCCGCCGGTGTGGAAAAAGACTATCTTGCGGCCCAGGCTTTTTCGGCCGGCGGCAAGTTCCCGGGTCAGGCCGAAGAAAGCCTTGCCGGTGTAGACGGGGTCGAGGACGATTCCTTCCGCCCGGGCCACGTCGCGAATCAATTCCAATTCCGGCGGGCTGGAGAGGGCGTAGCCCCGGCCGACGTACCCATCAATGATATCAATGTCTTTTTCGCGGGAGAATTCGATGTTCAACCCGAACCGGTCGATGGCGGTTTCACAGATTCCTCCGATCACCCGCGCGAAATAATCCCGGTCGTCGCAAACGTTGACGCTGGCGACCCTGGCGTTCAGCCCCAGGTGCTTGACTCCCAGGATCAGTCCGGCGGCCGTTCCCCCGGAACCGGCGGCATGGACCAAGGTCCAGGGCGAATCGTCGTCGGATTCGAGGGCGGCCAGGTCTTGGGCCAACTCGCCCACGGCCCGGATATATCCCCAGGCGCCCAGGGCGTCGGAGGCCCCTTCCGGGATGAGGTAGGGACGATGCCCTTCCTTTCGCAGGAGTTCCGCTTCCCGTTCGAAAATTTCGCCGCGTCGGCCATATTGTTCCGGTGAAATCCAGACGATCTCGGCCCCGACCAAGCGATCCAGGAGGCTGTTGCCTTCAAGTGGCGGCGGGTTCAGCGGGTCGGGGGTCCGCAGGATAAGCCTAGATTTCAAACCCAGCCTGGCCGCGGCCATGGCCGTGGCCCTGGAGTGGTTCGACTGCGCGCCGCCGCAAGTGATGACAGTGTCGGCGCCCTGGGCCATGGCCTCGGCCATTACGAATTCCAGCTTGCGGACCTTGTTGCCGCTAAGTTCAATTCCGGTGAGGTCATCCCTTTTCACCAGCAACCTGACCCCGAGTTTTTTCCCCCAGCGTGACAGGGGTTCGAGGGGCGTGGGCGTCCGGGCGAGGTCCAGTCTCCGGGGCGCGTATTTTTCCATGGGGCTTAAATCCACTGGTTTCATTTTTTCTCCTTGGGGGGCTCGACGCCTAGGCCGAGGTCCGCTGGTAAAACGGACCGGTTCCCGGGCTGTTCCAATTGGTCGACCCGTATCAGTGCGTGAGAATCTTGCTCAAAAACAGCCTGGTCCTATCGCTTTTGGGGCTATGGAAAAATTCCTCCGGCGGGGCGATCTCGAGCAGCGATCCTCCATCCATGAACGCCACCCGGTCCGAAACCTCCCGGGCGAATCCCATTTCGTGGGTCACGACCACCATGGTCATGCCCTCATGGGCCAGGGATTTCATAACGTCCAGGACTTCGTTGATCATTTCCGGGTCCAGGGCCGAGGTCGGTTCGTCGAAGAGCATGATTTTCGGTTTCATGCACAACCCCCGGGCGATGGCGACCCGCTGCTGTTGTCCTCCGGACAGTTGAATCGGATAGGAGTCGGCCTTGTCGCCGAGTCCGACCCGCGCCAGGATGGCCCGGCCCAATTCCTCCGCCTGCCGGCGGGGCGTGTTTCTAACCTTGATCGGGGCCAGAATGACGTTCTGGAGGGCGGTCATGTGCGGATAGAGGTTGAACTGCTGGAAGACGAAGCCTATTTCGGCGCGGAGCTTGGTCATGTTCAATTTGTTGTCGTGCACGGCCATGCCGTCCACGGTGAGACGGCCTTTCTGTATTTTTTCGAGACGGTTGATGCACCGGATCAGAGTGCTTTTTCCGGACCCGCTGGGCCCGCAGACCACTAGGACTTCCCCCGAGGATATCGCCAGATTGATGTCCCTTAGGACCTGAAACTGGCCGAACCATTTATTCACACCTTCAAAGGCGATCATTAATCATTGCCTCCCTGAGCCTGCCTAGAGCTTGATTTGCTGAACCGTCATCTTTTTTTCCAGGTAATTGGCCGCCCTGATGAGAGGGTAGCAGATGACGAAGTAAAGGATTCCGACCAGGCCGAACACCATGATGCCTTCGGGGATGCGCTGGACGGTGAGCCAACCGACCCGGGTGACGTCCATGAGGCCGATGGCTGAAACAATGGAAGAATCCTTGATGATCAAGACATACTGCCCGACCAGGGGCGGAAGAATCATGGTCATGGCCTGGGGAAGAATAATGAACCTCAGGCGTTGAAAGGACGACAGCCCCGAGGCGGCCGCCGCTTCCACCTGTCCCTGGGGCACTGCCTGTATGCCTCCCGCCACGATCTCGCAAATGAAGCAGGTGGACATGTTGGTCAGGGCGATTATGGCGGCGGGGAACGCTTCCAACTGAATGCCGGCCTCGGGCAGGATGAAGAAGACCAGGAATATTTGGACCAGGACCGGAGTGCCCCGGATAATATCCACCCACAGCCCGATGGCGCGGGAAATCCATTTCAGGCTCCCGGCCCGGGCAATCCCCAGGACGAAGCCAAAAAGAGTCCCCCCGATCAGGCTCAGGCCCGAAATCAGGGCGGTCATCCACAGCCCCTTGAGGAAAAAAGGCAGGGAATCGATCAGTTGTTGAAAATACCAGCCCCACATCGTTTTAACCCGCCCTAGCGTCCTTCGCGGAAAATCAGTTTTTTCCGGCTGAAGGAAGAAAGTCCCTTTAAGATATAGTATAAAAGGAGATAAAAAACCGCCGTGGTCAGAAAGCCCTCGGCGGGCATGAATCTTTCGGAAGTCATGATCTGTCCCGCCCGGGTGAGTTCCATGATGGAAATCAGGGAGAGAAGCGATGAATCCTTCACCAGGACGATGGCTTGTCCCAGAAGGGGAGGGATGGTGATCCCCAGGGCCTGGGGCATTATTATGTAGCGGAGGCGTTGCAGATAAGTCAAGCCCGAGGACATTCCGGCCTCGACTTGGCCGTGGGGAATGGCTTGGACCCCGGCCCTGATGATTTCGGCCATGTAGGCGCCCGAGTTTAGAGTCAGGGCCAGAACGCCCGTGGTTTCCTCGCTGAGTCGCAGACCCAGGCTGGGAAGTCCGAAATAGAGGAAATACAGTTGAGCCAGGAGAGGGGTCGAGCGAATTGTTTCAATGTACGCTCCGGACAGTTTCGAAGCGATTTTCGAGTCGCTTATGCGCAGGGTGCAGGCGACAAGGCCCACGAGCAAGGCCCCAAGCAGGGACAGGGTGGACAGCCACCCGGTCGCGGCCAGGCATTTGAGATACAGGGGAATGTATTCCCAAATTACTCTAAAGTTAAATGTTTCCAGCATATCCGCGCTCTACTTCTCCGAATGTCGCGGTTGGGCCCCGCTCCCCGGTCCGGTCGGCCGCGGCGTCGGTTCCGGTCGGGTTTTTCCCGTCTGGAGCGTTCGTCCGCAAGGGGAAAAAACGGAAGCCGGATGCAACCGCCGAGTTCGGGGTTTTCCGATGTCGCACAAGCCTTGACTAGTCCGCGCTTGGAGGAGAAACCGGGTCGATCCGGCAACAGGGCTTACGAATGGAGGGGGCGTCGACCCCCTCCCGTGTTTTGATCTTGAAATTCAACCGGTTGTTTAGTGGTCCTTTTTCCAGTCCAGGGACTTGACCCAATAGTTCATGTTGGCCTCGTGCCGGCCGTCCAGGGTGGTATGAAGGAAGAACAGGTTGATCCAGTTCTTGAGGTCCTCGGAATCGTATCTGACCGCGAAAGCCAGGGGCGACTTCGAGAGCCGGTCCGGGAAGATGTCCAGGCTGTCCGGAGGGAAGTTGGCCATTTGCCCGGTCACGGCGGAATCGTCATTGACGCCGATGTCGGCATGGCCCTTGAGGACCGCGTCGATCAGGAGGGGACCGCCGCCCTTGTAGGATTTGAGTTGAGCCTGGGGAAAGGCTTTCTTGGCGTCGGTTTCGCCGGTGGAGCCCAGAAGGACCGCGATGGTCAACTTGTCGCCGGCGGCCCGGCAATCCTCGATGGATTTAATCTTGCCGTCTTTTTTGGTGAAAACGACGCTCCCGGTGTACATGAAGGGGTCGGTGAAGGCGATCTTCATGGCCCGCTTCAAGGTGGGGGTCATGTCGGCGGCCAGGATGTCGGCTTTTTTCGAAAGCAGGGCCGGGATAAGACCGTCCCAGTCGAAGTCGAGGAACACGGCCTTGACGCCCATTTCCTCGGCCATGAGCTTGCAGAACTCAATGGAACTGCCGGTCCGTTCGCCGTTCTTGTCCACAAAGCTGAAGGGCGGTCCCTGGGTTTGGCAGGCTATCCGGAGTTCCCCCCGCTGGGCGATATCGTCCAGGGTCCCGGCGCTCGAGACCGCGGCGAATCCCAGTATCGTCGTCACAACCGCCGCCAACAAAAACCACTTGCCTTTTTTCATCTAATTCCCTCCTTGTTCGGGTTGTTCCCGGCGGACGAAGCCGCCATGGTAAATACTAATCCACCCAGGACTCCTCCGTCCGAACCATAATGCCCCGGTCCGACAACGCCTTTAGAAAAGGTTCGTACGGCACGTGGGCGGCCGGAGAAAGCAATCCTGTTTGTTTTATTAGACCGCCGGCGATCATTTGAGCCGCGATGCTCGCAGTATACCCTACTCCAAGGCTCATGGCCAGAAGTCCCGTGGCCAGGTCCCGCTCAATCAGTAAATAATTGGCGACCGCCTTGCGCCGGCCGTCCTTGATCCCCTCGAAATAGTTGTACATCACCGCCAAATCCTTTTCCTTTTCCCCATATTGCAGTTTCGGCTCGAGGTGCCTGGCCATGAACTGCTTGGGGGAAACCTGGCCGGGCAGGCCCGGGACAGGGGTTTCATCCAGGAATCCGAGGCGCTTGAGCGGCGCCCAGAAGGCGCACCAACCGGGCCAACGCAGGGAATACCGGCCCGTGTTTTTTATGTGGGAAGTCAGGTTCAAAAGGTCGGTGTATTTGACCGCGTTACCATTGGGCAGGGCTTCCAAGTCCCCCAGCCCGGGAAAATTGATCGTGTGAATCAGGTCCGATTCGTGCTGTTCCTCAACCGAGACCTCGATCCGCTTTCCATCCCGAATCGCCAGGGACGGCCTTTTCTGGCTGGTCAGGACCATGTCCCAGTTCCAGCTTATCTTATATTTCAGTGGGTTATCAACGGCCTGGGGCTCGGGAATCCCTCCGCAATAGGAGTTGAGGATTTCGAGGCGGTCGAATTGCCTGACGCCATGCCCGATCAAAACCAAGTCTATCCCGGGATCAAGCCCGCATTCGGGAAGAAGGGCCACTCCTGCTTCCCGCGCCGGCCCGTCCAGGTGGCCGAGGGTGGAGGCGTAATTGGTGCTGACCAAGGGCGTCCGGGTTTGGATGGCCGCTTCAAAGGCCCCGGACATCAGGGGCAGGGGCAAAAGGTCTATGGCCGCGTCAAACCCTTGTCCCAAAAGGCTCGCCAGGGCTTCCCGGGAAGAGCAGTCAATGTTCACGGTCCGGACCTTGTCCATTCCCTTTTGCGCGCGAAGGCCTTGCAACCTGTCCGGCCCCTGGTCCGCGCAGACTATTTCGTCAACATCACGACTCCGGGCCAAATCGACCAGGGCCGCCTTGCCTTGAAGTCCAAATCCGCCTAAGACGATTATTTTCATTTTTCCCTTCCTGCTCGCCAAGGGGAGCTTAATAAATAGAACGGTCCAGGGGGACGGCGGCGTTTTCCGGGAAGTCCGGAAAAAAAATCACCATCCTTCCCCCTCCCGGGGCGGGGATATCCATTTTCGTCGCGACTTCATGACCACAAACGTTTCCGTCTGGATGACCTGCCCGATTTTGGGGACGACCTGGGTCATCATCTGGTACAAGTCGCTCATGCCGCCGCTGACAACCACTTCCATGATGACGTCGTATTGGCCCGTGACCACCGCCGCCCATTGCACTCCTTCCAACTCGGCCAGGTGTTCCAGTTCCTGCTCCAGCTTGCCGTGGGACTGGATTCTCAGGCCCACCAGGGCCGTGGTCAATTCCGGGCGCCTTTCCGGGTCTATCATTCCGGAAATTTTCAGGTCTCCGGCTTCGGTCAGGCTTTTGATCCGATTACGGACCGTGGGCGGGGTCACTTCCAACTGGGCGGCCAAGGTTCCGATCGGAGCCCGGCCATCCTCGGACAAGCGTTTGACCAATTTTTTGTCGAGAGCATCCATAAAGCGGCATCCTGGGCGATATTTTCGTTATTTTTACAATACTGTAAAAAAAGTGTCAAATATTTTTTTATTGGAAATTTTTTCTGCTGAATTTTTTCTCTTTATGGTGATACGACCACGATATTCCAGGCTTGGTCGCTTGCCCACTCCCTGAAAGCCCGTCGATCTAGGCCTAATCCGCGGGGCCGGGGCGGAACAGTCGTCGCGGAGGCGTTGACGGAAAACGGGTTTTAGGGCGATATTATAGGCAGTGGAAAAAGGTCTGAAGGTTTTTAGTCGGGACTTCCTTGGGGCGACCCCGCCGGCGGTTCTTTTTTTTGGAAAAAGGCCGGCGCCGGGATTAGCGCCGTGGGGGGTCATTTCGGAGAAAACATGATAGAGCGCGACCAGGACAAGTCCAAGGAAGAATTGATCGAGGAAGTCAGGCTGCTCCGGTCTTCCCTGGCTAGAGTCAAGGAGGAGGCGGGGCAGGCTCGGTTGGCCAGGGACGCCTTGATGGAAAGCGAGAGAAGATTTCGCCAGATGGCGGACAACATCGAGGCCGTGTTCTGGGTCAATTCGCCTGACGATGGCACGGTGCTCTACGTGTCCAACGCCTATGAAAAAATTTTCGGCCTGTCCGTCCGTTCGCTCTATCAGAACCCCCAAGGTTGGATCGAATTGGTGCATCCGGACGATCTGACGGTGGTCCGTCGGCTATTCAAGGAGCGACGCGAGGGGAAGCGCGAGAGATACGAATACAGAATAATCCGTCCCGACGGTGAAACGCGGTGGATTCATTCCCGGACGTTTCCTGTTTTTGACGAAAAGGGGGGAATTTCCCGATTGGCCGGGGTGGCCCTGGACATCACCAGAAGAAAAGACATCGAAGTCGACCTGCGGGCGGCCGGGGAGGAGTTGGAACGGCGGGTCGAGGCCCGCACCGCGCAACTGTCCGAGGCGAATTCGCGGTTGAAGGAGGAAGTGGCGGCCCGTCAAGGGACCGAGGCCGAACTGGTGGCCGCCAATCAGCAACTTCAGGGCATCTTGAGCAATTCTTCATCCGTGATTTTTTTGAAGGACGTGCGGGGACGCTACCGGTTGGTCAATAAAAAATTCGAGGAGCTTTGGGGCCGGACCGCCGAGGAGGCGCGGGGTCGTACTCCTACCGAGTTGTTTTCGTCGTCGGCGGCGGAAAAAATTTTTGGAGGGGACGAGGAGGTCCTCGAACGAAAAAAACCGATAACCGGTTACGAAACCATAATGATCAAGGACGAGAACCGGACCTTTGTCACCACCAAGTTTCCAATTTTTTCCCCCGAGGGCGACGTGACCGGAATTTGCGGCATAGCCACCGAGGTTACCGAGCTGAAAAGGGCGGAAGAAGCCTTGCGTGACAGCGAGGATCGTTTTCGCAAGATTGTGGAAACCGCTCACGAGGGCGTCTGCGTCGTGGATTCGAACGCCAGGGTGGCCTTTGTCAACCCCGCCATGTCCACCATGTTCGGGTACGAACCGGAGGAAGCGTTGGGGCGTCCTGTTTTGGATTTCATGGACGAGGACGCGGGTCCGCAAGCCATGGCCAGGATAGAGCGCCGCAAGCAGGGCCTGGTGGATAAATACGATTTTAGGTTCAAGACCAAGGATGGAAGGGATTTATGGGCCATCGTCTCGGCCAGCCCGATTTTTTCCGAGGACCGTCGCTATCAAGGGGTCCTGTGCATGATCACGGATATCACCGAGCGCAAGAAGGCCGAGGAAGCCCTGCTGGAGCGGGAGCAACAGTATCACGCCTTGTTCGACAACAATCACTCGGTGATGTTTTTGATCAATCCGGAAACCGGACGGATAGTCGACGCCAACCCGGCGGCCTGCGGTTTTTACGGGTTTGACAAAGAGACCTTGATTTCCAAGGAATTTAGCGAGTTGGGGACTCAATCCAAGAAAGAGGTCTTTTCGGCCATGACCTTGGCCAAGACGGAAAGGAAAAGGCAGTTTCTTTTCCGGCATAGGCTATCCAGCGGCGAAATCAGGGATGTCGAGGCGTTCAGCGGTCCCATAACCGTGGGCGGTCGGCGGCTTCTGTATTCCATCATTCACGATATCACGGAGAGAAAGGAAGCCGAGGAGAACCTGATCAAACGAACCAAGGAATTGGCCTTGAGGGTCAAGGAGTTGAACTGCCTTTTCGAAATTTCCAAGCTCGTGGAACGGGAAGGGTTATCGTTTGAAAGCCTGCTGTCGAAAATCGTGGATATTTTACCGCCAGCCTGGCTTTTCCCCGAGATAGCCCGGGCCCGCTTGGTTCTGGACGAAAAGGTTTTTCTTTCCCGGGATTTTCAGGAATCGCCCTGGAAGCTGACGGCCCGGGTTTGGGCCGGGGGGGAAGTCAAGGGGTGGTTGGAAGTTTTCTATCTGGAAGAGCGGCCGGTCAGCCATGAAGGGCCTTTTCTGTTGGAGGAAAGGAATCTTATCGACGCCGTGGCCGAACGGTTGGGCCTGGTGATCGAAAGGAAGGTCAGCCGGACCGCCTTGGAGGAGAGCGCTGAATTCAAACGGGTGTTGTTTGAAATACTGCCCATGGGCCTGGCCATAACCGACGACCGGGGGCGGGTGATCGAGGTCAACCCCGCCGCCGAGGAAATATTGAATATCAAGCCATTCGGCTTCATGGGGACGTCCGGGGACCTCGCCGACTGGTTGGTGGTGCGGGCTGACGGGGCCATCATGCCGTTGGGGGAGCGGGCGGAGATAAAAGCCCTTCGGGAAGGTCAGGTCATCGCCGGGGCCGGCCAGGGGATCGTCGGGCCGGACGGCCGCGTAATCTGGCTGGATGTGACCGCCGCCCCCTTGCCCCTGGAAGGATTGGGCGTCGCGGTCGTCTGCGTGGACGTCACCGAAAAGAAACTGGCCGAGGAAGAACGAGCCCGCTTGGCCGCCGCGGTTGATCAAGCTTCCGAAAGCATCGTCATCTTCGATTCAAGCGGGCGGATTATCCAGTACGTGAATCCGGCCTTCGAGCGCCTGACCGGATATCCCCGCGGGGAGGCCATCGGCGCCGGCCTCAATTTGATCCTGGGGCGGAACAAGGACGGTTCCTTTTATCGAAAAATTTACGAGGCGATTTCCCAGGGACGGCCTTGGTCCGGCCGGACCGAGAGTCACCGCAAGGACGGCAATCATTTCGACGTGGAGACAACGCTCTCTCCCGTCCGGGACATGTCCGGCCGGGTCATCAATATTCTTTCCATCGGCCGGGATGTGACCCGGGAATCGGTTTTGGAACGGCAACTGCAACAATCGCAAAAAATGGAGGCCATCGGCGTGTTGGCCGGGGGCATAGCCCATGACTTCAATAACATTCTCTGGGCCATCACCGGATTCGCCGAGATGTCGCTGGAAGAGGCGCCGCCCGGCGGGGAGATACAGGACAATCTGGTTCAACTCCTGAAGGCCGTGAGCCGGGCCAAGGACTTGGTGGAACAGATACTCGTTTTCAGCCGGCAAAGCGGCCAGGAAAAAGAGACCCTGGTTTTCGGGCCCTTGGTCCGGGAAGCCCTGAAACTGATCCGGGCCTCGTTGCCGACAACCATTGAAATAAGGCAGGTCATCCCGGACGAGGACCTGATGGTCTGGGCGAACGCCACCCAAATCCACCAGGTATTGATGAACCTCTGCTCCAACGCCGGCCATGCCATGCGCGAAAAGGGGGGGGTCCTGACCGTCTCCATATCCGCCATGACCGTGGAGACCGGCGAAACCTCGCCGCATACGGATATGTCCGCCGGCCCCTACGTCATGTTGACCGTGGCCGACACCGGCCATGGCATGGACCGGTGGCTGATGGAAAGGATTTTCGAGCCGTTTTTCACCACCAAGAACCCGGTGGAAGGAACGGGCATGGGACTGGCCGCCGTGCACGGGATACTGAAAAGCCACGGCGGGGTCGCCACGGTGGATAGCGAGCCGGGGCAAGGCGCGGTCTTTCGGGTTTATTTACCCAGGGTTATCGGCCGGTTAAGGGAAGAGGAAGAGGAAATCGAGGAAATACCCCTGGGCGACGAAAGAATTTTGCTGGTCGACGATGAAAGTGTTCTGGTGGATATGGCCGCCAGGATGCTCGGGCGGCTGGGATACGAGGTGGCTGGTTTTTCTTCCAGCCTGAAAGCCTGGGAGGCCTTCGAGGCGGACTCGGACAAATTCGATCTGGTGATCACCGACCAGACCATGCCCGGCCTGACCGGAGTGGAGTTGAGTCGGAGAATAATGGCCCGGAGACCGGATTTGCCCATTATTTTGTGTACTGGTTATTCCAAGTCATCCCTGGGAGACGTGGTTGATGAAGTCGGGGTTCGGGCCTTGACCTTCAAGCCCTTGGTCATGAGTCAAATCGCCAGGTTGATCAGGGAAGTACTGGATGGGGGAGTCGAGGAATCATGAAAAGGAAATGGAGCCGGCATGGCTAAGGTGCTGATTGTCGACGACGACCCGGCCGTTTGCGGCATGCTGAGTCGGGTCATAAAAAAAATGGGGCATGAACCCGAGTATGTGCATACTCTTAAACAAGGGGCCGCGGCGGCCGAGGCCGGCGACTTCGACGTCGTCTTTCTGGATGTGCGCATGCCGGACGGCAACGGTTTGCACTTTCTTCCGATAATAAAAAAGGCCCCCAGTTCTCCCGAGGTCATTATTATCACCGCGGTCGGGGACCCGGACGGGGCCGAACTGGCTATTTCCAACGGCGCCTGGGATTACATGCCCAAGAGGACGTCCATCAAGGAGATGACCCTGCCCCTGATTCGGGCCTTGCAATACCGTCAGGAAAAGAAAGCCCGCCGGCCCCTGGCCGCCCTGAAAAGGGAAGGGATTATCGGCAACAGCCCCAGGGTCAATGAGTGCCTGGATTTGCTGGCCCAAGCCGCGTCCAGCGATTCTCCCGTGCTCATCACCGGGGAAACCGGCACCGGAAAGGAAATTTTCGCCAAGGCGATTCACGGCAACAGCAGTCGGGCGGAAAAACAACTGGTGGTGGTCGATTGCGCCGCCTTGCCCGAGAATCTGGTGGAAAGCACGCTGTTCGGTCACGAAAAGGGGGCTTTCACCGGAGCGGACAAGTCCAGGCAAGGGGTGATCAAGCAGGCCGACGAGGGGACCCTGTTTCTGGACGAGGTGGGGGAATTGCCCTTGAACATCCAAAAGGCCTTTTTGCGGGTCCTCCAGGAAAACCGGTTCCGGCCCGTGGGTAGCCTGAAGGAAACAGACAGTGATTTCCGGTTGATCGCCGCCACTAACCGGGACCTGGACGAGATGGTTAAAACGGGGTCCTTTCGACAGGACCTCCTGTTCCGCATCAGGTCGCATTTAATCGAACTGCCGGCCCTCAGGAACAGAAAAGGGGACATGCGGGAGTTGATCATCCATTATGTCGCCAAGCTGTGCGAGAGATACGGGACCGACACCAAGGGCATTTCCCCCGATTTCTGGGACGCCGTGGAACGGTACGAATGGCCGGGGAACGTCCGGGAGCTGGTGAATACCCTGGAAAGGGCGATCTCCGCGGCCTACGACGCCCCCACTCTTTTCGCCACCCACCTGCCGACCGGCATCAGGACCAGGGCCGCCAGGGCCCAGATGGAGGAGGTCGTTTCGCATCGAGTGGTGGAAGAAGAAGCAGGGAACGCCCCGGCCCCGGGACCGCGAGTCACGACCCTGCCGCCCCTGGGTGAAGCCCGGGAAGCCATGGTGGCCGGGTTTGAACGGCAATATCTGGGCGACTTGATGGCCGCGGCCGGGGGGAACGTCACCGAGGCGGCGCGAATGGCCAAGGTTTCCCGGCAGAGGCTTCACGAACTGTTGAAGAAATATCAGGTCCACGCGGAGGTCAAGGCCGGACCACAAGGCGAGTAAGCGACGGCGGCGGACCACCGCGCCTGTTCTCCCCCACGAGTCCGGCCGTCGTCTTATGATTCGGGCGAGGGTTCCTCGGGCTCGTCGGGCTTGTCGGTCTCCTCGGGTTCGTCATCAAGGGGCTCGGGCGGAAACGCTTCCACCGCGGCCCTGATGTCCTTGACGATCTCTTCGGCCTGGCCGAGGTCTTCTTCCTCCACCAGGATGAGGCCGAAGCCTTTTTGAGTCACGAAAAGGCCGTCGTAGGCCGAATCCTCGAACGTCCGCACCACATGCCTGATTCCTTCCCGGGACAGGGCCTCGGAAATGAAATCGGCCTCGAACCTGTTTTCCAATGACGTTAGTTTTTTCATGTTAAATCCGGCCTGGGCGCCCCCAGGACGCAACCGGCGGCCTGCTCGTAATTGTAGGCCGTTTTGAGGATTGTTTCTTCCTGGAACAGACCGCCGATCAGTTGCAGGCCGATGGGCAGTCCGGCCGCGGTCCGACCGCAGGGGACCGAGAGGCCGGGGACTCCGGCCATGTTGATGCACAGGGTGAAGGCGTCGGTCAAATACATGGTCAGGGGGTCGTCGGTCATCCGGCCGATCTTGAAGGCCGGGATGGGCGACACCGGGCAGGCGAGAACGTCGACCTGGGAAAACGCCTCCTCGAAGTCCCGGCGGATCAGGGCCCGGACCTGGGTGGCCTTGCGGTAGTAGGCGTCGTAATATCCGGCCGAGAGAACGTAGGTCCCGATCATGATCCGCCTGATGACCTCCGGTCCGAAACCCTGGGACCTGGTGTCGAGGTACATGTCCATCAGGTCCCGCCCTTGCTCCACCCTGAGGCCGTATTTGACTCCGTCGTACCTGGCCAGGTTGCTGCTGGCTTCCGCCGGCGCCACCACATAATAGGCGGCCACGCCGTATTCGGTGTGGGGCAGGCTCACTTCCTTGATTTCGGCGCCTAAATCGGCCAGCGTCGCCACGGCGCCCCGGACCGCGCTTTCAACTTCCGGGTCCAGGCCCTCGAGAAAATATTCGCGGGGCAGGCCGACTTTTAGGCCCTTTAGCCCTTGGCCCAGGGCGGCGGAATAGTCGGGAACGGGAAGGGGCGCGCTGGTGGAATCGGCTGGATCATGACCGGCGATGGCCTGAAGCAACAGGGCGCAATCGGACACGCACGAAGCGATGGGGCCGATCTGGTCGAGGGAGCTGGCGAAGGCCACCAACCCGAATCTAGAGACCCTCCCGTACGTGGGCTTCAAGCCCACGACTCCGCAATGGCAGGCGGGCTGGCGAATGGAACCGCCCGTGTCGGAGCCCAAGGCGCCAACGCAAAGCCGGGCCGCTGTCGCGGCGGCCGAACCGCCGCTCGATCCTCCCGGTATGTGTTCCAGGTTCCAGGGGTTCCGACAGGGGCCGAAAGCCGAATGTTCGTTGGACGACCCCATGGCGAATTCGTCCATGTTGGTCTTGCCCACGAAGACCGCGCCGGCCCGGCGCAGGGCGTCCACCACGAAAGCGTCGTAGGGCGGCGTGAAGCCCTTGAGAATGTTCGAGGCGCAGGTGGTGGGAGCGTCCTTGGTGCAGAGCAGGTCCTTCAGGGCCAGGGGCGCGCCGGTCAAGGGAGTCCCGCGGCCCTGGCGCAACATTTCCTCCGCAGTCCGGGCCTGGGCGAGGGCCAGGTCGGCGGTCACGGCGATGAAGGCGTTGAGCTTGGGGTTCAGGGCGTCGATTCTTTCCAGATACGCCCTGGCGACTTCAACCGGCGATATTTCCCCGCGGGCGTAAAGGTCGGATAATTGCGTAATGGTCAGGTTGAATATGTCCATGGGTCACCTTAAAAGACCTTGGGGGCCTTGAAGAAATCGCCTTCGCGGCTCGGGGCGTTTTCCAGGGATTTTTCCGGGGCCAGGCCCGGCTTGGCTTCATCGTCCCGGTAGGGGGTGGGAAGGTTCAGGGGGTGAGCCAGGGGTTCGATATTCCCCGCGTCCAGTTCTCCCAGTTTGTCCATATAGTTCAGAACGCTGTTGAGCTGTTCGGCCATTTTGCCGATATCCTGCTCGTGTATCCGCAGGCGCGCCAGCTTGGCGATCCCCTCGATCTCCCGGCGGCCTATTTTTTCCTTGCCTTCGTTCATGCTGCTAGTCCTTTGGGATCATCATAAGAATTAACTTCCTCTTGAGGTACCACACCCCGGCCGGTCTTGACAAGGTTTTTGCGCCGGACAGGGAGCGGTTGGGAAAAACGCGACCCGGGAGAGGGCGGGACAGGCTTTCGGGATGGAACTTCCCCGGGGCCGGCCGCGGGGAAGTCGTTGGTCGCCTATTGAAGTCACGGGGCGAACCCCGACCGGACGGGATCGGCTAAAGCAACCAGAAATTGGCGAACATGCGCCTGACCTTTTGGACGATCTCCGGCTCGGGAAGGTCCTGGTAAGCGAGGTCCCGACTGATATTGTCAATGCCGGTCAGAACGTCGAGCACGTTCGCCACGCCCTCGGTCTGACCCTCGACAAAATATCCGCCCTCCAGGGTGAAGACCAGGCGGCCTCCACACACTTCCTTGGCCAGGTCCTTGAGCAGCCTGGCCATGGCCCCGAAACCCTGGTTGGAAACAAGCATGTCGCCCAGGGGGTCGTTCTTGTGAATGTCGAACCCGGCGGAAACCAGAATCAATTCCGGTCGGAACATCCGGCCGACCGGCAGGACGATTTTTTGAAAAATGGAGATGAAATCCGAGTCGTTATGCCCCCAGGCCAGGGGGACGTTGATGTTGTATCCCAGTCCCTGGCCGCGGCCCTGTTCCCCCAGGTTGCCGGTGCCCGGATAATGGGGATATTGGTGGGTGGAGATATAGAGGACCCTGGGGTCGTCGTAAAAGGAGTGCTGGGTGCCGTTTCCATGGTGCAGGTCCCAGTCCACGATCATGACCCTGTTCAGGCCCTTGACCTGGACCGCGTTGGCGGCGGCCACGGCCACGTTGTTGAAGAGACAGAAACCCATGGCCCGTCCGGCTTCGGCGTGGTGTCCCGGAGGGCGGACCAGGGCGAAGCCGTTTTCCAATTCCCCGGCCAGGACTTTTTCCGTAAGGGAGATCAGGCCTCCCGCCGCGGCCAGTGCGGCGGGATGGGATTCCCCGCAGGTGGAGGTGTCCGCGTCCAGGACGGTGTGGGGCTGGCCCTCGGTCTGGGCGATTTTATCGAAATGGTGAGGACGATGGACCAGCGTGATTTCTTCCCTGGAGGCCATTCTTTGCTCCAAGGTGACCAGGTTCGGGTGCCGGCCGAAATCGATCATGCGGTAGATCGACTTGAGCCGTTCGGGCGATTCCGGGTGCCATGATCCCATGTTGTGTTGGATAAACAGATCATCCCTCACAATCCCTGTGCCGCTCATATCTCCTCCGTCGGGGGTGGGTAAATGGTTATTTTGGAAAATTCAAGCGCTTATAATATTTTCGGTCTAGGATTATTGTCAATGTTTTTATTCCCGGGGCCGTCGGGCCGGAGGCGGACTTTTATTTCAACCACCAGAATTGTTTCCTCACTTTTTTCTGGAGGTCCTCGGCGATCATAAAGGCGTCCCGGAGGCGTTGCCGCCGCCAGCGGTTCAGGGTCTCGGGGTTGATATGGTTGGATGGTTCCCGGCTTTCCTGGATAGATTTGATATTATTGAGCAATCTTAGTCCCATGAGCGTCTGGTAGGCTTCCTTGATCGAATCGGCCGCGGCCTGGGAAAAGATGCCGCGAGACTTCAGGCCGGCCAGCCGCTCCAGGCTGTTCGTTTCGAACAGACCTTCCTTGACCGCCAACAGGCGCAAGCAGTCGATCAGGACCAGCGTCCCCTGGACCTTAAGATTGATCATCCCCTTGTTCGGCCCTGATTTTTCCACCACGAACCGTTTAAATAGACCCAGGGGAGGCGCCTTGCTCAAGGAATCCTCGGCCATGGGCGTAAGAAAATTCGGGCTTTTCGTGAAAATGGCGTTGGCGTCGGCGCGGAGTTTTTCAACCAAATCCATGGCGCCGAAAACCCCCCGGAAATCCAGAAAGGTCATGGCGTCCCGGGTTTGCCGGGGGGCGGGTTCATTCACCCAGGACTGAATTCTGTCCCTCCATTGGGACAGACCGCCGAACCACTTGGGGTTGTCGGCCATGATCCGGCCGCGGCAAGGCTTGAAACCGCAGGCGGCCAGGCCTGTCACGATGTTTTCCGCCAGGGTCCGGAAATAGGCCGGGGCCTGTTCGTCCCCGGGCGGGACGTCCTCGAAGACCAGGGCGTTGTCCTGGTCGGTGGTGAGGGTTTGCTCCTTGCGGCCCTCGCTGCCCAGGCCCAGCCAGGCGAAATTTACCGGGGGCGGACCGAGGGCGGCCAAGCTCAGGGCGATGACGCGCCTGGTGATGCGGTCGTTGAATTCAGTAATAATGCCTGTTACTTGTGATGCCAGGGCGCCTTCCGTGACCAGGGATGACAGTATCCGGTCGACTTCCCCCCGGAACCCGGCCAGGCCGGCGATGGTTTCCTGTTCCTCGATGCCTTCCAGGACCGTGATTATGGCCGCGCCCCGGGAACGCATCAGGTCGTTCATGGTCAATATTCCTCGAAAATGCCCGCCTTCGGCGACCGCCAGCATGGGGGCCTTGCTTTTGACCATGGCGGTCAGGGCGTCGAAATAGAAGTCCTCGGGATGTATGGTCGGCGGGTTGGGCCGCATCAACATTCGGACCGGCGCCTGCATGTCCGCGTCGTGAAAGAGGCCTTTTTCCGCCAGGTCCTTAAGGGTGACCAGGCCCAGGATTTCCCCGCCGGCGCCGACCACGGGCAGGCCGGGAAGGTCAAGTTGTATCAACCGCAAGGCCGTCTCGGACACGGTGTCGTCCGGCCCGCAGGACTGCGCCTCGCCCAGGGAAAGGTCCGAGACCCGGGTTTGAATCAGTTCGCTCTCCACCTGGACGGGGCTGTTTTCGGAAAGCAGGTTTTCCAGTTCGCAGACCCTTTCCTCGGCCAGGAGGCGGCGGGTGATGTCGCGACTTATGGAGGCGAACCCGAATAATTCCCCCTGGGGCGTGAACAAGGGCGCCTTGTTCACCTCGAGGGTCAGTTCGCGGCCGTCCTTGGACGATATTTCGGCCTGGTAGGAGTTGGGGCGGCCGGAGGAGCGAATATAGGTCAGCTTTTGTTCGGACAGGGTCGGGTCCTTGTAGATTCCGCCGATGGGTTTCCCTTTAAGTTCATCCAGTCCGTAGCCCAGGGTGTTTTCGGCCATGGGGTTGAAATAGGTGATCAGTCCGTCCGGGTCCGTCACCACGATCAAGTCGTGGGCCGAGTTGAGAATCGCTTCATTGAAGTCCTGGAGGCGCTTGATTTCCTGTTCCTGGCGGCGGAGTTCCGTGACGTCCCGGCTGGTGGCGGTAAAGCCTATCAACTCGCCCTCGTCGTCGAACAGAGGGGCCTTGCGGATGGAAAAGAGGTGTTCCAGGCCCGTCTTGTCGACTATGACCGCTTCATATTCCGCCGGCTTGCGCGACGCGCCGATCTCGGCCAGTTGGTTGAAGGCGAACTCGCGGTCGCGATAGAACATGGAAATGGGTTTCCCCAGGATTTCCTCCTTGGCGAACCCGGTGATCTTTTCGGCGGCCGGGTTGAAATACATGACCATGCCCTCCACGTCCGTGACGGTGATCATGTCCATGGCCGAGTTCAGGACCGCCTCGTTGAATTCCTTTATAGCCCGTAACTCCTCCTCGTGCAGCCGCTCCCTGGTGACGTCCCGGCTCACGGCCAAAAAACCGATCAGGACCCCCCGGGGATCGACCAGGGGCGCCTTTTTTATGGAAAAAATGTGCCGCCGACCCTGCCGGTCGACGATGATCGCCTCGTAGGTCTTGGCCTGACCCTTTTCCTTTATTTCCTGGGCGAAACGATTGGGCAGGCACTGATCCTGGTAGAAGATGTCGATGTTTTTCCCGGCCAGGTCCCGCAACTCATACCCGGTCGTTTCCCTGGCGGCGGAATTTAGGAAAACTATTCGCCCTTCCACGTCGGTTATAAAAATATTTTCGCCGGCGGCTTCCAGGACATGAAGCCCGGCCCCGCGGATAAACTCTTCTACCTCGCGCCTGGCGTCCATTTTTTTCCCTCTGCTGACTGACTGGACGATAGTCGCCCAAGAGGAAATGAATTGTCAATGCCCCATTTTCTGGTAAACTTCCAGACCATGCCGTCTTTCAGGGTTCATACCGGCGTTTCGGGAGTAGTGGGCATGACCGGGGCCTTGTGGGGGATGTCCGCCCTCAATTGGGGTCCGGACGCCGCCTTGGCCGCCGGGCTGGCTGGCTGGGCCGGAGGATTGGTTCCGGATTTGGACGCCGCCGCGGGACGCCCCGTTCGCCTGGCGGCCGGGGCCGTGAGCCTGGCCGCGGCCCTTGGCGCCCTTTATTTTCTGGAAGACCTGGGAACGCCTCCGAAATTGACGGCGGAATTGATTCTGGGGTTGTTGTTGGTTTTTAATACCCTGGGGGTGTATTTGTTCAAGCGGCTGACCACCCACCGGGGCATGTTTCACTCCTTGCCGGCCGCGTTGACCTATGCCGCGGCCCTGGCCGCCGCCTTCGGACCTCTCGTCGGACCGGCCCTAGTGGGCTTGGCCGGAGTATTGTCCCATCTGGTCCTGGACAGCCTTATGTCCGTTTCCCTGAAACCGCTGAAGCTCTGGTCGGGAAAAACCGTTGCCGATCGGCGGGCCTGGATGATTTGCGGCGGCGCGTTTGGCCTGGCCGCCTGGCGTTTTCTCTATTCAAACGCTGTTTTCTAAGCCGTCAGCGCTGGATTTAACTGTGTTCATTCAATTTTTCTTAAGGACATCCAAATATAGTATTTGTGTATTTGACAGTCAAAAAATCGTTTAAAAATTTGGATGTCCAAATTAATACGATGGCCAAATGGTTCGGCGGAGACTTTCAAAAAGACCCCCAATATCCGCTGGTTCCCAAGCTCTAGCTTGGGAACCCGGGAAGGGGAAGCTCTAGCTTCCCCACTTTATCCGGAAAGCAACCACGGGGAATCAACGCGGCGTTTCCATTTTGTAGTCCTAGCGCGGCGGTGAAGG